>NZ_AP022625.1:0-711752 GCF_016865405.1 Pseudoalteromonas sp. PS1M3
ATGCGGCTTAAAGGTTATCTAAAAAAGCTTCTATGCTTTGGGGGACTTTATTTATTAATAACTAGCTTGCCAAGCATTGCAATAGAACAGCAAGTTGCTCAGGCTTGGCAGGATCCAAGTATATTTAGAGTAAATAAACTCCCACCCCGCGCGTTCTATTATCCTACAGCAAATGAGCAAAACGCATTTACACTAGAGCCTTGGCAGTTAGATAGTTATAAATTACTAAATGGGCAGTGGAAGTTTAACTGGGTTGACTCGCCTAGTAGAAAACCAAATGGATTTGAAAAAGTAACCTTCAATGACGCAAGCTGGGATGAAATAGCCGTCCCTGCCAATTGGGAGCTAAATGGTTACGGTTCTCCTTTTTATCACTCTCACTACTGTTTAATACCTAATACTGAGCAAATTGAGCTGCCGCGTTACTATAATCCTGTTGGCTCATACCGAAAAATAATTAACATCGACGAAAGCTGGAATAAGAAACAAATCCTTATTCATTTTGGGGCGGTAAAGTCTGCGTTCTATATTTATGTAAATGGTCAGCAAGTTGGTTATTCAGAAGATTCTAAAACTGCCGCCGAATTTGATATTACGCCATACGTTTCTAAAGGTGAAAATACTTTAGCATTACAAGTTTACCGCTACTCAACAGGGTCTTACTTTGAATGCCAAGACATGTGGCGTATGAGTGGTATTGAGCGCGATGTATATTTATATGCAGCGCCAAAAGTGCGTATAAGTGATTTTGAAGCTAATACCACTTTGATTGACAATTACACAAACGGTGAACTAACGCTAACCACAACAGTACAAAACCACACTAAGCAAACCCAAACTAACTTTGACTTACTCGTTTCACTTTTAGACGCAAACGATAAGGTAATGAGTACTAAAACATTGTCAGTTCCTAAAATAAAAAAACAACAAAGTACGCAAGTAAAAACAGTGTTTAAAGTAAATGATGTACTGCCTTGGAGTGCTGAAATTCCTAACCTTTATAAATTAAAAATAGGCTTACGTAATAGTAATGATAAGGTTGTTGAGTGGATTGGGAAATCAATAGGTTTTAGAAGCAGTGAATTAAAAAATGGTAATATTTTAGTTAACGGCAAACCAGTTTTATTTAAAGGTGTAAATAGACACGAGCACGACCCAGAAACAGGGCACGTCGTTTCTAAAGAGTCTATGGAAAAAGATGTTGCATTAATGAAGGCCTTTAATATTAATGCAATACGAATGGCTCATTACCCGCAAGATCCGTACATTTATCACCTTGCAGACAAATATGGCTTATACGTTATGGACGAAGCTAATATTGAGTCACATGGAATGGGAGCCGCAAACCAAGGTAAGTACGACCCCTCGGCACACTTGGTAAATAAGCTTAGTTGGCAAAATGCATACATAGATCGCATTTCAAACATGTATCACCGTTCTAAAAATAATCCATCGGTTGTAATGCGCTCACTGGGTAATGAATCGGGCGATGGTATTAATTTAGAGGCGTCGTACGATTGGCTAAAGCGTCAAGCCCCAGGGTTTCCAGTTGTATCTGAACAAGCACAGTTAAGGCGCCACACCGACGTATACGGTCAAATGTATGCGCCAATCCAATCGGCTATTCGCTATGCTAAAACAATGCATGATGTATCAAGACCCATGATTTTAATTGAATACGAGCACGCAATGGGTAATTCGTTAGGTAACCTTGAAGAATATTGGCAGGCCTTTGAAAAATACTCACAGTTACAAGGTGGTTTTATTTGGGATTGGGTCGATCAAACTTTTGCCATGAAAAACAGTAAAGGTGAGCTTTTTTGGGCATATGGTGGCGACTTAGAGCCTCCATTTGCAGTAAGCGCAAAAAGTTTTGCTGCAAATGGGTTAGTTTACGCCGACAGAACGCCCTACCCTTATTTGTGGGAGGTTAAACAAGTACAGCAAAACATCGACTTTGAGTTAACGAGCAAAGCACCTTACGAAATAAATGTAATTAACAAACAGTTTTTTGCCGACCTGTCTGACTTTACTTTGTCATGGCAGCTAATGGCCAACGGTGTTGAAGTAGAGCAAGGTGCTAACCTTGGTATTAATGCCAAACCACAAACATCTCAGCGTGTTAGTTTGCCAATTAAAACAAAACTAAAAGCAGGAATTGAATATTTTTTAAATGTACAAGCCGTTCTCAAAAACGCTAAAAATACATTGCCAACGGGTCATGTGGTTGCGTCAGAGCAACTTGCATTAACAGGCTTTGCACTGACTAATAATACAAAATCAGCCTCGTTAAAAGTAAAGGATTCTGAAAATTCTTTAGCTTTTTCTACTAAAAACGCTCAATTTACGTTTAACAAAAAAACAGGCTTATTAAATGAAATTAATGTCTTTAGAAAGCCATTACTAGCCAATAGTGTAGACCAACCTGTGCAGCCTAACTTTTGGCGTGCGCCTACCGATAATGATTTACCGCAAAAGGGATATGGTGACTCGTTTGCTGTGTGGCAACACGCGGGATCAAATACAACACTGACTAGTTTTAGTAGTAAAAAAGTATCCTCAACACAATACAAAGTCGAAACAGAGCACACATTAAATAACGTTGAAAGTCGGTACTTCACAACATACACAATAAATGGCAATGGCGTAGTTGATGTAGATGTTTACTTTTATGCTGCACCTCATAATTCGTACTCAGCCTTACCCAGATTAGGTATGCAGTTTGTTGTGAACGAGAACTTTAAAAACGTACAGTGGTATGGCCGAGGGCCTCACGAAAACTACGACGATCGTAAGTCATCGGCTTTTGTTGGCTTATATCAATCTGACGTTGACTCTTTACGTGTACCGTATGTTCGCCCGCAAGAAAACGGTCACAAAACGGATGTACGGTACGTTACGTTTTATGATGATAAAGGAATTGGTGTTAAGTTCTCTGGCGATCCCTTAATTGGCTTTAATGCATCTTTCTACGATATGCACGACTACGATAAGAGTACTGAACAAGTTAATAGGCGCAATATGCACCCATCAGATTTAACCAAAGCCCCGTACATTTTTGTAAATATAGATTACAAGCAGCGTGGTGTGGGTGGAACGGATTCGTGGGGTAGTAAACCCTTGTACGAATATGAGCTCCCATGGTTAGACTACAAATACAGCTATAAAATTGAAGCTGTTAAGTTAAACGCTAAAAAATAGCTATACATAAAGCTTTAAATGACTACCCTAAGCCCGCTTTTTCCCCTTAAATAGTGGGCTTTTTTTATGTAAAACATGCTAATTTAAACGTTTGAAATAGAAGGAACGTTAAATGAACATAGGTATTTATATATATGATGATGCTGAAGTGCTCGACTTTTCAGGCCCATTTGAAGTATTTAGTACTGCTAAACGTTTAGCTAAAAACGAGTGGAATATATTTTTAGTCGCGCAACATAATCAGCCTGTCAATGCGCGAGGGGTTTTAGTGTAAACCCCCATTACAGTTTTGCCGATCATCCGGTTATTGATTTGCTTATTGTGGTTGGTGGTGTTCATACTGGTGAGCTAAGTAAGTCGCAAGTAATTAGCTGGGTAAAAAAAGCGGCTGATTCTGCAAATCACGTTGCTTCGGTGTGTACAGGGGCTTTTTTATTAGCCAAAGCGGGTTAGCTCGATGGCTTAACGGTGACTACGCATCGGGAAGATCAAGCCGATCTTGCTGCTATGTTCCCAAGCCTAAACGTAGTTGCAAATAAGCGTTGGGTGTCACAAGGTAAATTTACTACCTCTGGTGGTATTTCTGCGGGAGTTGATATGAGTTTGGCATTAGTTGCGCAGTTAATAAGCCCATCACACGCTGAGCATACAGCAAAGCAAATGGAATACCGATGGCATAAAAATGGTTAACTCCCTGGTAACTGTTGCTGAATAAAATTATGTATGTAATCACGTAAACAAACCGCTTTTTTACTAAGTAAACGACCGCTTGGCCAAATAGCAAAGATTTCGCGATTATGGCTTTGCCAGTTTGGTAATGCCCTTACAAACTCTCCTGTTGCCAACTCGTTTATAATTTCAAATCTAGGTAATAAGCCTACTCCTTGATGATCAGCCACTTGGTATTTAACAAAGCCAGTATCGTTATAAATACTGCTAAATCGACACATGTGTGTATAGCTTGCGCGTGAAGTAATGTGAGTGAGTGGCCATTTATTTCTTAGTGTCGTGCCAATTAAGCGGTGTTGTTTAAGGTCGCTTGGTTCTGTGAGCACTGGTGCATTGGTTAAATAAATTGGGGTAGCCACCAAAATCGAATCTGCTTGTCCGAGTTTTTTTTGTTGCAAAAGTGAATCCGCTTGTGGGCCGATTCTTAATGCTAAGTCGGCTTGGCTTTTAATTATGTCTTCAAGTTGATTGCTTAAAACAAGTTCCAATTGGATATCAGGATACTCTTTAGTAAACGACAACCACATTGACTTTAAAAAGCCATGGCAAATATTAAGCGGCGCAAGCACTTTAAGTTTGCCGCTTAATTGCTCTTTTTGTTGATTGAGGTGATGACTGGTTTGTTCAAACTGCTCAACTAAACTTGCGTAGCTTTGGTAATAAACCTCTCCCTGTTGGGTTAGTGTAAATTGGCGCGCAGAGCGGTGCAGCAGCTTTTGGCCCAGTCGAGACTCTAGGCGTTGTAATCGCCTTGTAACGGTTGCCGCAGGGAGCGATAAATACTCGCCTGCTTGAGACAGGCCCCCTTGTTGAACTATGTGCACAAACAACACTATATCGTCTAACATGATTCCACTTTTGCAATTTAAGTTTGATTAAATCTTTGTATTTAACGTTTTTGCAAGTGTATATCATAGTGCTTAAGTTTTCAGCAAAGGGTGACATTATGTTTTCAACAATTGATTGGTTGGCGGTCATAATTATTGGTATAGGTGCTACGGCATTACTTGATGTATGGGCGCTACTACTTAGTAAGTTTGGTATTAACTCTTTAAATTTTTGTATAGTGGGTCGCTGGCTATGTTTAATGCGCTACGGCAAGTGGAAACACCTTGCTATTAGTAAAACCGCTGCACAACCTAATGAATGCGCAATTGGTTGGTTTAGTCATTACTTCATAGGGGTTATTTTTGCATTGGTATTTATACTATTGTTGCCAAATCATTGGTTAACAGCGCCAAGCTTAATGCCTGCTCTATTTTTTGGCGTGCTAACGGTTGTTATACCTTTTTTTTTGATGCAACCAGCTCTCGGGCTAGGTATTGCTGCGGCTAAAACATCAAAGCCAATCACAGCTAGAATTAAAAGCATTTTATCGCACGCAGTGTTTGGTGTGGGTTTATACCTAAGCGCATTAGCGCTGTCACTCTTTTGAGAGGTTATTATGCAAGCAGAATATTGGTTAAAGCGCTGGCAAAATAATGATGTTGGCTTTCATAGCGATAATGTAAACCCGAGTTTAGATCGTTATTTTACTAATTTAAATTTACCGCTAGATAGTCGTGTGTTTGTACCTTTGTGTGGCAAAACAGTTGATATACACTACTTGCTCAATAAGGGCATGCAAGTTGTGGGTGTAGAACTTAGTGAGCTTGCTGTTCAACAACTGTTTGATGAATTAGCACTTACGCCAAAAATAACGACACATGGTCTACTTACTGCGTATCAGGCTCTGGGGATCTGTATTTGGGTCGGTGATGTGTTTGCTTTAACGGTTGAGCATTTAGGTCATGTTGGTGCAATATATGATCGCGGTGCCTTAGTCGCGCTACCCTACACTATTCGCAGTCAATATGCCCAACACTTGATTAGCCTAAGTGATGCTGCACCGCAATTATTGATCACCTGTATTTACGACCAATCTCAACGTAGTGGCACGCCATACAGTGTGCCTGCGGCAGAGGTACAGAGTATTTATGCAAAGCAGTACAGCTTAAAAATGCTCAGCTGCGAAAAATTAAACCAAGGTATTAAAGGTGTTACCCCTGCCAGTATTGTGGTTTGGTTGATGACTGCTAGAGCTTCTTAGAATTTGCACTTTAGCTGTGCATTTTTGTGGCTAGTTAATTGTGATTTGAGCATGCATTATAATAACCACATCGAACAATTAAGGGTTAAGTATGCCGCAACCAGCAAATGTTTTCTTTTTATCTCATGGCGGCGGTCCATTACCGCTGCTAGGAGAGCCAAGCCATAAAGATATGGTGGAATGTTTACAAACCGTTGCTGCTAAAATCAAAAAGCCTAGCGCTATTTTAATGATCAGCGCACATTGGGAAGCAACCCCTATTGCAATCACAGCCTCAGCAACACCTAAATTAATTTACGATTACTACGGTTTTCCTGAGCAGGCGTATCAATTAACTTACCCTTGTGCTGGCCAGCCGCAACTTGCTAATTTAGTACAGCAAGCGCTCGCAACACGTAATATTGACTCAAAACTCGATTCTCAGCGTGGTTTTGATCACGGGATGTTTGTGCCGTTAAAAATTATGTACCCAGAGGCCGATATTCCCTGTGTGCAAATATCCTTGCATCCAAGTCTTGATCCGCTGTTGCATGTTGAAATTGGTAAAGCGTTGCAACATATTGATTACGATAACTTATTAATTATAGGCTCAGGCTTTACCTTCCATAATATGCGCGCTTTTGGTGTTACCCAATCAAGCGATGTTAATCAGCAAAATCAGGCATTTGAAAATTGGCTGGTAAGCACAATCGCAGATCAAACATTAACCGAGCAGCAGCGTGAACAGCAATTATTAGCATGGCAGCAAGCTCCAGCTGCACGCTTTAATCACCCCAGAGAAGAGCACTTGTTACCACTACATGTATGCTATGGCGCTGCTATGTGTTCAAGCACTGAGGTATTTGAATTAAATATTGCCAATAAGCGAGCCAGTATGTATCTGTGGCAATAATAAAAAACACGCCAGACTTTACTAGGCGTGTTTTTTGGTTCTTCTGCATTTATTGCAGCGGTTAAGCGGCAATTACCATTTCATTTCGCCTTTATGAACTTTAGCACCAATGCTAAGAGCCATAGGTAATACAGCCTCAGGGTATGAGTTGGTCATTTTATCTATCAGCAGCTTACTGCTACCACTACTTTGCTTAGCGTGTGCAAAATCCTTTAAATACTGGATTGAAAAATCGATATTTGCAGCATCTAATTGGGTGCCTGCTTTCATATGGCCAGGGATCACCACTTCAGGGTTGAGTGCTTTCATTTCATTAAGTTGCTTTGCCCATGCATTTTGCTCTGCTTGAGTTTGTGCATCGGCCATCCATAAATGAACATTAGCGTATACAGCCACATTTCCTAAAATAGCTTTATTATCAGGTATCCATAAATAAGGACGATGATTATGCTCACCCTCTGTACCACGAATTTCAATGGTATGGCCTTCTATTTTTAAGCTATTACCATTAAATATCTTAGGTACGACGGGGTTTTTAGGTGCGTTTTCACCCATTTTTGGCGTCCAAAAAGCAAGTTTGCCTTTAAGCTTTGCTGCTATTTTTTGGTGCACTGCCGGT
Source organism: Pseudoalteromonas sp. PS1M3 (assembly GCF_016865405.1). Classification (NCBI taxonomy): domain Bacteria; kingdom Pseudomonadati; phylum Pseudomonadota; class Gammaproteobacteria; order Alteromonadales; family Pseudoalteromonadaceae; genus Pseudoalteromonas; species Pseudoalteromonas sp. PS1M3. The sequence goes on from NZ_AP022625.1 coordinate 7,531, forward strand.
GTGGTTATAATCTCTACGTCAGGAAAAAACTGCTGTAACACTTCAGCGCCAAAGTAGTAATCAGGATCGGCTTGGCTAATAAAAATAGTTTTTAGTTGTTTACCAGAGTCAATTACTTTGGCGGCAATGCGCAGTGCATCTGCTTTGGTAAATCCGGTATCAATTAAAATTGCATCGGTACGGCCATAAACCAGCGTGGCATTAACATGAAAGCTATTGCTGTCAGCGTTATACACATCAAGAGTTAGTGGGGTTTCGTCTGCAATAGCGATATTGCTGGCTAATAGTGTGCTTAGTAAAAGAGTGCGTAGGTTCATAGTATTCTCATCATTGGTTGCTAATGCGAGCATAATAAAGGTTTGATATGTTCAGAAAAACAACCAATAATTAGCATCATTGTTTCATAAATCGTGCAAATACTATGGATAAACTCACCGCAGCGCAGGTTTTTGTGGATGTTGCCTACTCAGGCAGTTTTACTGCCACTGCCGATCGGCTTGAAATGTCACGCCCTATGGTTACTCGTCATATTGAGTCGGCAGAGGCCTGGTTAAATACGCGCTTATTGCATCGCACTACCCGTAAAGTAACGCTTACCACCGCCGGCGAGGCCTGTTTACCCGAAATAGAGCAATGGTTAGCACAGGCTAACCGTTTAGTTGAACAAACTAAAAGCCAGCAACAGTTGTCAGGTAAAATACGAGTAGCGACCAGTATGTCGTTAGGTTTTGCACAATTAGCCCCTATATTTACACGTTTTATGAAACGTCACCCTAACGTGCAAATAGACATAGATCTTGAAGACTCAACCACAGATCTAATAGAGCAACGTGTTGATTTGGCAATACGTATTGCAGCCAATCCTGATCCTTCGTTAATAGGTAAACCTATTGCCGAGTGTGAATCTATATTAGTGGCCTCAGCCGACTACCTTGCTGATTATCCGCCAATAACGACACCACAACAGTTAAGCGATCATCAGTGTTTAGGCTATAAAAACTTCGACCGATATATTTGGCATTTACACAACGGGGATGAGTTTCAATCTGTTGATGTTAAATGCAATTTAAGTGCAAACGAGGCCACCACATTACTTCATGCAGCCATAGCCGGTGGTGGTATTTCAGTACAGCCTACGTATTTGGCAAATCAATATATACTTGATGGTCGCTTGCAGCGTGTATTAGCGCCATGGACATTAAACCAAATGAAAATATATGTGCTTTACCCTTCTCGTCAGCATTTATCGGCAACAGTAAGAGCACTAATCGACACGCTCAGTGATGAATTTAAAAATCCAGCATGGTAATTAATTATAAAAGTTTGGGTTTAAACCATAGCTTTGTGCGTTAAGCATGCTGATATTGTGTAGGTTATTTTGTTACAGTAAATGTAATAAGCGCCTTAATCTATAAATGTCAGCAGACCCAAGGAACAATAACAATGAATCTGATCAAAACATCGGGCTTGGCACTGGCCATTGTTGCGGGCTTAGGCTTGCAAGCATGTTCAAGTACCAGCATAACAACCAACAATAATGCAGCGATGAGTACCGTGAATAATCCATTAAGCCTAGCGCAAATTTATAAAGATAAAGAATTTAAAACCCAGCGTAGCACTTACTTTAAATGGCTAGACGATGGCACTGGCTACACCGTACTTGAAGAGCGCGAAAGCGAAAAAGAAAAAGCAGATGATAACAACGCCGATGACGAAAAAGAGCACGGCGTTAAAGGTAACGACATTGTATTTTACAATGCTGACGGTACAGGCCGTAAAGTACTGGTTGAGTTTGAAAAGCTGTTGCCAGAGGGCGCAGACGAGCCATTTGCAATCGAAAGCTATCAGTGGTCAAAAGGCGGTAAATGGTTGATGGTATTTACCAACAGCGAGCAAGTTTGGCGTTCGCGCAGCAGAGGCGACTTTTGGTTACTTAACCTTGAGACAAACCAATTACAGCAATTAGGTGGTAAAGACGTTGAGCCAACTAAGTTAATGTTTGCTAAGTTCTCGCCAGATAGCTCAAAAGTGGCTTATGTACGCGATAACAATATTTATATGCAAGCGGTTGGCAATCACGATGTAACCGCGCTCACAACCGATGGCAGTGCCACCATTGTTAACGGTAATTTTGATTGGGTATACGAAGAAGAATTTACTATTGCCGATGGTTTTCGTTGGAGCCCCGACAACAAATCAATCGCCTATTGGCAGCTTGATACCAGTGACGTTAAATTTTTCACTATGATCAACAACACTGACGAACTGTACCCTACCCTTAAAGAATTCCCTTATCCTAAAGCGGGTGAAACCAACTCTGCCGTACGTGTTGGTGTGGTAAGCCTTAGCGACAAACAAACCCGTTGGGCTGAGCTTGAAGGCGATAACCGCGACCGTTATATTCCGCGTATTAGCTGGGCAGGCACTGGTAATGAATTAATGATTCAAGACTTAAACCGCCCACAAAGCCATAACAAAGTGTGGTTGTTTGATTGGCAAAAGCAGCAACTAACTAAAATTTTAGAAGACAAAGACGATGCGTTTATAGAATGGTTTTATAAAGCAAACTGGTCAAAAGACGGCGAGTTTTTTATTTGGCATAGCGAACGCGACGGCTGGCGTCATCTTTACCGTGTATCGCGCGATGGCAAAACTATTATCGACCTAACCCCAGGCGATTACGACATTATTGATATGCTTACCATCAATGAAGATAAAAACGTGATGTATTTTATTGCCTCGCCAAACGATCCTGGTCAGCGTTATTTATACAGCACACCGCTTGATGGCAGCAGCAAACCGGTACGAGTAACACCTGCTGAGTTTGAGGGATCAAACAGCTACTACATGTCAAAAGATGCCTCATGGGCAATGCATACTTACTCAAAATTTGGTACGCCACCGACTAAAGAGATCATTAAAGTGAGCGATCATAGTAATGTAAAAACCTTAGTTGAAAATACAAAGCTCAAACAAAAGCTTGCTGAGCAAAGCTTACCAAAACATGAGTTCTTTAAAGTAAACGCGCAAGATGGTACCGAGCTTGACGGCTATATTATGTTCCCAGAAAACATGGATAAAAGTAAAAAATACCCAATTGTTTTTTACGTATACGGCGAACCATGGGGCTCAACCGTGCAAGACCGCTGGGAAGGTAACAGTTACTTGTATAAATCACTGTTAACGCAAAAAGGCTTTATTGTGGCATCGGTTGATAACCGTGGCACACGTGCACCAAAAGGCCGCGATTGGCGCAAATCGATTTATAAAAAAATAGGCTCAATTACCGTGCAAGATCAAGTAGACGCCCTAGATGCTATGGCTAAACGCTGGGGTGTAATAGACACCGACCGTGTTGGCGTATGGGGACATTCTGGGGGCGGTAGTTCAACCCTTAACTTGTTATTCCGCCACGGTGATAAATTTAAAGTGGGCATTGCCTCAGCACCCGTGCCAGACATTCGTTTGTACGACACCATTTACCAAGAGCGTTATGCGGGCAACCCAAACACCGATCCTGAGAGTTACGATAACACCTCGCCGATTACCTTTGCTAAAAACCTAACTGGTAAGCTACTGCTTATTCATGGCACAGGCGATGATAACGTGCATTACCAAGGTTCAGAGCGATTAATTGACGAGCTCGTTAAACACAACAAACAGTTTGAGTTTTTCTCATACCCTAACCGCTCACACAGCTTACGTGAAGGCAAAGGCACTACCTTGCATTACCATACTATGATGGCTGACTTTTTTGAAAAGCACTTACTAACCAAGTAACTGCTTTAAAAAGTAAAATACTAAAGCCGCACACTCATTATTAGTGTGCGGCTTTTTTAATTAAAGTGTAACGAGGGTTTACAAAGCGTTCGTTGGGTTGATTGCAACAAAACCTAACAAGGAAATACTGCTCAATAGGTAATAATTGAATCGTTTAATACTAAACATAGCTTAGAATTAGAGAGGCATTAAAAAAGTAGCATCCTTGCTACTACAAGTGCGATATTAAGAGCTTGGTTGCGAAGGTTGATACTTATTAACGAGAATGTGCTGCAAACTTTTAAGTGCCCGCTTTATCGCTTGCAGCATACTTCGTCCTTTTGTATTTACATTAATACTGGGTAGCCCAGGTAAAAGAATATTAATTTTGCACTGCTGTAAAGTGCCGTGGCGATCACTCGAAAGATCATTTATTTGAATCTCAACTTTGCGAATATTTAAAGCATGTTTTGCCAATTGTGTTTTGATCAACTTTAAAAGCGACATCTTTTCACTTGCGTTAATTATCTTGTTTTTAACTGTAAGTTTTAGCTTCATGCAATTCCACCTTTTAATAGTACCTATGTTGCAGGCATGACTGTAATCTACTAACTTAGAGGCAAAGGAAAAAGCTGATTATTTCTTACTTTAAAACAGGTATTTTCGAATGATTACCAACATCAACTACAATCACTTATATTATTTTTGGCAAGTAAGTAAGCACGGCAGTATTGCAGCGGCCAGTAAAATACTTAATTTAACGCCGCAAACGGTCAGCTCACAAATTACTAACTTAGAGCAACGACTAGGAAAACCATTGTTTGTTCGCCAAGGGCGAGGCCTACAGTTAACGGAATTTGGCCATGTAACCCAGCAGTATACCAATGATATGTTTGCTATTGCCCATGAATGGCTAGAAACCACGCAAGGTGATACCACGCACTATTCACGAACGTTAAAGGTCGGTATTTCAGATGTGTTGCCCAAATCACTGGTGTCAAAGTGGCTAGCGCCTTTAATTAATAACGAGCGTATTACAAACTTACACTGTATTGATGGCCAACAAGATGAGTTGCTTGCACAAATGGCGATTCATAAGCTTGATTTAGTGTTAGCCGATAAACCGCTCGATACCACTTTATCGTTTAAGGCGTTTTGCCATGAAATAGGCAAAAGCCAAATCGCTCTTTTTGGAAACAAAACATGGCATTCGCAGTTACATAAACAGTTTCCGCAATCTTTAAATAACAAACCTTTAGTGCTGCCTGCAAAAGAAAGCCCCGTTGCGCGTGCTATGTATTATTGGCTGCAAGAACACAAGATTGAAATGACAATAGCTGGCCATGTTGACGACAGCGCATTAATGAAGTCGTTAGGTGAACAAGGGTTTGGCATATTCCCTGCGCCTATTTTGGTAAGAGCCGAAGTAGAGCGTCACTACGACGTTAATTATATTGGTACAATTGATAATGTTTATCAGCATTATTATGCTTTTACGCCCGACAGGCTTATTAAAGACAGTATTTACGATGAATTTATAAAGCATGCTCAAACAACGTAAGCTTAGCGCTACTCGTCACGTGGTTATCAATGTATTTAATTAAGGCCTTATTTTTAAATACTAAATTGTATTTAAAAAATAAACATTTCCTCATTTAGCTTTATATTAAATTTTTAACGTGGGGTGTGACTTTTAAGTTATTAAATTGATTAGACTTTATTAAATAGCAGACCTACTAGTACAAACGATAAGCACGTTCTAAAAGCATTGAATATTATTCAGGTTTTATATGAATAAACTGCATAGCTTACTTTATCAAATAGAAATCTAGACGTCTAAGTTGAGTTTTACCCCTCATCTGCAACTAATCAATATTACTAACTTAATGAATTCACTCAAGCGTGAATCTGTCTCATGTTTTACCTGAAATAAACCCGTTTTTCTTCATGCTGCATACCGCGTATAAATTCATTAACTCTGCAAAGCATCACTACTGCTTAACCGTTATGTCGGTTTAACAACCAGTTAATAAAAGCAGTAACCACTCAAATTGAAAGGATACGGCTATGAGCACTGATCTTACATTTACTATTAAAAGCACTAACTTGGATGAAAACTACCACCCTTCAAACAACACACGTGTTACAACCAACTTTGCTAATTTAGCAAGGGGCGAAAGCCGCCAACAAAACCTGCGTAATACCCTAAAAATGATCAACAATCGTTTTAATACACTGGCCAGTTGGGATAACCCACAAAGGGATCGTTACGAGGTTGAGCTCAAAATCATTTCGGTTGATTTAGACATTGCAGGCAGTGGCCAGGCATTTCCGTCAATTGAGGTATTAAAAACCAATATTATTGACCGCCAAACCAACGAGCGAATTGAAGGCATGGTTGGAAATAACTTTTCATCGTATGTGCGCGACTACGACTTTAGCGTGTTATTGCTTGAGCATAACAAAAGTAAACCGCAATTTAGTATTCCCGATAACTTTGGTGACTTACACGGCAAGTTGTTTAAATGCTTTGTAAACTCAACTACCTATAAGCAGCACTTTAAAAAGCCACCGGTTATTTGTTTAAGCGTGTCTGATAACAAAACCTATCAGCAGACCGAAAATTTACACCCTATTTTAGGTGTAGAGTATCAGCCTAATGAGTCGTCGTTAACAGAGCAATACTTTAAAAAAATGGGCTTACAAGTGCGCTACTTTATGCCACCAAGCAGCGTTGCACCGTTAGCGTTTTACTTTTTTGGTGACTTACTTAACGACTACAGCAACCTTGAACTAATTAGCACTATTAGCACTATGGAAACGTTTCAAAAAATTTATCGTCCAGAAATTTATAACGCCAATGCCGCCGCTGGTAGCCGTTATAAACCGAATTTAAAAAATGACGACCATTCATTAACGCAAATTGTGTATGACCGCGCAGAGCGAGGTCAATTAGCGGTTGAGCAAGGCAAATTTACCGAGCAGCACTTTATTAAGCCTTATCAGTCAGTGCTGCAGCAGTTCTCAGCAAGTATCGCTTAATCACACAACAAAATTAAAGGCAGCATTTATTATGAAAAAACTATTACCCACATCATCAGCAGGCAGCTTGCCAAAACCGTCATGGCTTGCTGAGCCCGAAACCTTATGGTCACCGTGGAAATTACAAGGCAATGAGCTGGTTGATGGCAAACACGACGCCCTGCGAATTGCTCTGCACGAACAGCAAACCGCAGGCGTAGATATAGTCAGCGATGGCGAACAAACTCGTCAGCACTTTGTAACCACCTTTATTGAGCACTTAAATGGCGTTGATTTTGAAAACCGTAAAACGGTTAAAATTCGCGACCGTTACGATGCCAGCGTACCCACAGTGGTTGGCCCTGTGTCTCGCACTAAATCGGTATTTGTTGAAGACGCCAAGTTTTTACGCCAGCAAACAAGCCAACCAATTAAATGGGCATTGCCAGGGCCAATGACCATGATCGACACCCTGTATGACGATCACTATAAAAGCCGTGAAAAACTAGCGTGGGAATTTGCTAAAATACTCAACCAAGAAGCCAAAGAGCTAGAAGCCGCAGGGGTTGATATAATCCAATTTGATGAACCCGCTTTTAACGTGTTTTTTGATGAAGTAAACGACTGGGGCATAGCTTGCCTAGAGCGAGCTATAAAAGGGTTAAAATGCGAAACCGCCGTGCATATTTGTTATGGCTACGGGATTAAGGCCAACACCGATTGGAAGAAAACCCTCGGCACCGAGTGGCGACAATACGAAGAAGTATTCCCTAAGCTGCAAAAATCGAATATAGATATTATTTCGCTAGAATGCCAAAACTCACATGTACCCATAGAGCTACTCGAGTTGGTGCGTGGTAAAAAAATAATGGTGGGCGCAATCGATGTAGCCACCAATACTATAGAAACCCCTGAAGAGGTGGCAAAAACCCTACGCGAAGCACTTAAATATGTAGATGCCGATAAACTCTACCCCTGCACCAACTGCGGCATGGCCCCTCTGCCGCGTGATATCGCAAACGGCAAACTCAACGCCCTAAGCAAAGGCGCAGAGCTAGTACGTAACGAGCTATTAGCAGCGAGTGTAGCTTAATTTTATTTGCGCCTATATTAAAAAGCCACCCATTAACAAATATTTAGGTGTGGCTTTTTTAATCAAAATGTAACGGGGGTTTACAGTTGAAATGCAAGGTTCAAGGCAAAAGGTCAAAGGTTTTAAGTTTGTTGAATATTGATCGGGTTGAGTGCAACAAAATCTAGCGTAATTAAATAAACTTAACCGAGCCGCTAGGTATTAATTATTGAGTGGAAAGTACCCCATTTACAGAGAACGGCAACGTCCAAATTTGCGGACGGCTGAAGCGAAGCGTAAGACGTTCCGCAAGACTTGCTTGTGTACGCCCGACATGGGCATTGACTTATGAGGTGAAAGTCCTCTGTAGGAAGATCACCGTTTAAATAACACACTGTTATTAAACGATAACTACTAGCGAATGGCAAGGGCTAAATCGCGAGATATAGTCTAGAGGAAGCCGCTAGCAAATCTGTGAGCTGATGAACAAAAACATCATATGAGGCGTAGGCTGGAGACGAGCTAGCACAAGATAGCGAAGTCATGTGATCTAACGGCCACCGTAGATGATGCAGTTGTGCAGAGAAAGTCGATGCACCTTATTCGGGGAGATCTGATAAACACGCATCCGCGCTAACGCTTGGAGATTACCAGTTAGGGACTGGTTGTTCAACCCTTGGCGCTTTGGTTGCTGCGACCTACAGCGAGCGAAATAGCAGTAAACAAGCGTTAGTTTCGACGCGCTTTATCGAGTAATCGCTAGAGTGATTTATCAGAAGTCAGCAGACGGCATAGTAGCCAAACGCCCATCGTAATGGAGGGGACACGGTGAAGGCCTGAACATCTTAACCAGAGGAGATACTACAAATGAACTTGAATTCACATAGATCACCGTGTTGTGATAGTGATGAACGGCGTTCGACTGTGAATAATACCTCGAATGAATACAACAAAACAGATCGTGACCTGATGGCAAGGGTACTGAGCAACCACAATATTGGTGCAGCATGGCAACATGTTAAGCGCAATAAAGGGGCTGCGGGTATTGATAATATGAGTATTGAGGAATTTAATGACTTCGCTAAGTTACATTGGCTGGGTATTAAACAACAATTACTTAGCGGCACTTATCAACCCTTGCCAGTCAAACGCGTGATGATACCCAAACCCGATGGCGGTGAGCGAATGCTTGGGATCCCTTCTGTTATCGACAGAGTGATCCAACAAGCTATTGCTCAAGTGATTAGCCCTTACTTTGAGCCTCTATTTTCACCACATAGTTATGGTTATCGCCCTCATAAAAGAGCCAGCCAAGCAGTAAATCATGTTCAATCTTGTGTTAAACAAGGTTATAAAACAGCAGTTGATATTGACTTGTCTAAGTTCTTTGATGAAGTAAACCATGACATGCTGATGAATCGTGTTGGTCGTAAAGTCAAAGACAAAGCACTCATGCGCCTACTTGGTAAATACCTCCGAGCGGGGATCGCAGAGCGCGAAACGGGTCTGTGGTTTGAGTCAACCAAAGGAGTCCCTCAAGGTGGGCCATTATCCCCTTTACTTTCCAATATTTTACTCGATGAATTAGATAAGAAGCTAACCTACAAACACCTTAAGTTTGCACGTTACGCTGATGACATAATCATTTTAGTAAAAACGAAAAGCGAAGGACTCATAATCCAACGGGAAATTACTGCGTTTATCACTCAGCGATTAAAACTCAAAGTGAATGAATCGAAAAGTCGAGTCGGTCCCGTATCAGGCTCGAAATTTCTCGGGTTTACCTTCCGTTACGCTCAAGTGCAGATCCACGAACAAGCGCTAAAGAAATTTAAAGCAAATGTAAGAGAACTCACTAACCGCAACTGGGGGATCTCAATGACCCTACAAATTCATAAACTGACGCAATACTTACGCGGATGGGGATACTATTACCTAATAGCCAATGCTTATCAATTAACGGTGGATTTAGATCACTGGATCCGTCGCAGGATAAGAATGTGCTACTGGCGACAATGGCGTAAACCACGCACTAAAGTACGCAGTTTAATGAGATTGGGTGTTAGCGAGCGACTCGCCATAGCCTGTGGTATCACCAGTAAAGGCCCTTGTAGAAGCTCAAAAACAAAAGGAATTAACATTGCGCTAGGTAATGACTATTTAGCATCACAAGGTTTAGTGTCATTGAAAGATATTTGGATCAATATTCATTACGGGAGATGAACCGCCCATTGCGGACCCGCATGATGGGTGGTGTGGGGGCTGGAGGTTAGAGACCTCCGGCTACCCGATTATGTGTTTGTTGAACCTAAGTACCCTTTATCTGCTGACTCAAACTGTTCTTTGCTAGAAAACGGCCAGTATTGTGCATCACCAAACTCATCCCATTTATCAAGTGTTGATTGACCGAACACGCCTAGCGTAAATGCCTTATAGACACTCTCCTTAAAACTTGCGGATGGCCATCTGTAATCAATATCCGATTTTAGAAAAGACAAAAGGGGTCAAAGACAAAAGGGGTCAAACCTTGACTTCAGACATCAAATTTATTGACTGACCCGTTATCCTTATTTTGCCTATTAGATAAAGTCTAAAGCAATCAGATAAATCAGTAACCCTCTACTTTTAGCTATTATTTAATTTGATTTATAACTAGCACTTATAAGCTCAACAGCCGTTCCAGCCATTCTAAAACGAGCGAGTATTTCGGGTTTGAAAGCGCTGTTTCTTTAATTAAAATGTTGCGGGGTTTCTGTTAGCGTTTATAGCGTGGGTGTTGTTGCTGTACCTTATTATATAACAAATCAACAACGTTGAGCAGTTGTTCAAAGTAAGTTAAGCTCGAAACAATTAGGCTACAAGTAACTTAAATTTTGGGAGCAAACATGGCAACCACACTCGCATTTGACGTATACGGCACGCTAATAAACACCCACGGCGTTCTATCTTTACTTGAAAATATGATTGGCGATAAAGCGCAAAACTTTTCAAATACATGGCGTGAAAAACAGTTGGAGTATTCGTTTAGGCGCGGCTTAATGCAAAACTATGTCCCGTTTTCAGTGTGTACTAAACAGGCGTTAGACTACGCTTGCCTAGCGCATAAAACTCCACTCTCTGATGAACAAAAACAGCAATTGCTTGAGCAATATAAAATTTTACCCGCCTTTGACGATGTTAAAAAAGGGCTTGAGCAATTTAAAGCACAAAATTACCGGTTGTTTGCATTTTCTAATGGCGCTGCTGATGCGGTAAATACTTTGCTCGAAACGGCAGGCATAAGTGATTATTTTGAAGGTGTTGTAAGCGCCGACGATATGAAAACATTTAAACCAAACCCAGGTGTTTACAGCCACTTTTTGCGCGAGGCAAGTTCAACGGGTGCAAACACGTGGTTAATTTCGAGTAATCCGTTTGATATAACCGGCGCTATTTCGCATGGCATGCGCGGTGCGTGGATAAAGCGTTCTGAGGATTCTATTTTTGATCCATGGGAAATTCAGCCAACCACCACAGCAACCGATTTAGTTGATTTAAAAGCCAAATTAGTAAGTTAAAAACGAGCCCCTTTTTTTGAGGCTTATCAAAAACCAACGCTGTAAAGGGGCTTTACGGGCGCAGTTACACGCGGCCTAGCCTGCTTTTATTGCTTCAATTACTGTATTCATGCGCTTTGCCATTGGCCTATTACGGTGATGGCACACATAAATATTTTCGCTAATCGGATTACCTAAGTGGTGCGTTTTTATCAGTCCGGGTTTATTAAATGCGCTAACAGCATGCGCAGGTAAAACCGTAAAACCCAACCCTAGACTTACCGGCTCAAGTATTAAACTTATTTGGTTAGAAAACCCCGTTTGCTTAATTTGATCAACATGCTCAAACTCACTGTAGTTTTCGCTAAGTAATAGCTGCGCGTGGTGTTTTGCATCGGGGTGGCCAATAAAGCCATGCTCATATAAAACCTCCCACGTTGGGTTTTTAATATGTGCAGGGGTTACTAATAATAAAGCTTCTTGACCAATTTTGTGGCTAGTAACTTCGCTAAGGGTTGGCGCTTGAGTTAAAAACCCAATATCGGCACTGTGGTTTGCCACTGCTTGTTCAACACTGGTATTTGGAGCAAAGCGGTAATCTATAACTAGCTCCTTGTGCTCTACTTGCAGTGCTAATAGTTGATTGTAAAACTTTAGCCCACAACTACCAGGCGATTGTATTTTTACTAAACCGCTGTAAGGTGAATCATCTTTTAATTGCTGCTCTAAAAACTGCCATTCATTTAATAATAAGCTGCCTTGTTGATACAAGTTTTGCCCATGTACGGTAAGCGTAAACTGTTTGCCGTGGCGCTCTAATAGCGCGCAGTTTACTTGCTGCTCTAGTTTTTTAATATGCTGACTTACGCCAGATTGGGTCATAAAAAGGCGCTCGGCGGTTTGGGTAAAATGATTTACCTCAACCAACGTGCAAAACGTGTTTAACCATGTCGGGTTTATCATTACAAAACATACTCAAAATGATGATTAATGATAATTTTACTTAATAACTCATGGTTCGTAAACTAACTCCATCAACTCGATACAAAACAAGCCACACGTTAAAGAGGACAGATTATGAGTCATACATATCCACGTAGTTTTTCGCACATTGGTATTTCAGTACCAGATGTTGAAAAAGCCGTAGAGTTTTACACTAAGGTGATGGGCTGGTACACCATAATGGAGCCTACCGTGATCACTGAAGACAACAGCCCTATTGGCGAAATGTGTACCGATGTATTTGGTCCAAATTGGGAAAAATTTAAAATAGCGCACCTTTCAACAGGCGACCGAATTGGTGTAGAAATTTTTGAATTTAAAGACCAAGAAAACCCTAAAGACAACTTTGAATACTGGAAAACCGGTATATTCCATTTTTGTGTACAAGACCCAGATGTTGAAGGCTTAGCGGACCGTATTGTTGCTGCAGGTGGTAAAAAACGTATGCCAGAGCCACGTTACTACTACCCTGGCGAAAAGCCATACCGCATGATCTACATGGAAGACCCGTTTGGTAACATCCTTGAGATTTACAGCCACAGCTACGAGCTTATTTACAGCGCAGGCGCTTACTAAACATAGCTAATCTAAAAAAAGTTTAGCTAAAAACAAAGGCCGCAGTATTTATTGCGGCCTTTTTGTGTTAAATCGGCTTGTAGATTATTAGTTTGGCTAATTTAGGGGGGTATAAAAATCAATCTCTTCATTTGATTGATTATAGGTACATTCATTGGTAGCTTACTAATTACACAAAGTGGGTCTAAAGGAAAAACATGAATCCGTCATTGGAAGACATCACCGCCGATAACTACGAAGCCATATGCGATTTAGAGGTTGCTAAAAAAACACAAGAAGAATACGTGGCATGCAATATGTGGTCATTAGTAGAGGCGCACTACAATAGCGGGTATACCTGTAAAGCTATTTACTTAAATGGTGTACCAGTAGGCTTTTTTATGTGGGTACAAGAAACCCCTACAAAGGTTTCTATTTGGCGCTTTATGGTAGATCAAACTCATCAAAATAAAGGCATTGGGCGCAAAGCACTGGCTATGGCAATTGAAGAGATTAAAGCAACTCCTAAGCTTAAACAAATCGAGATTTGTTATAACCCGCAAAATCCTGTTGCTAAAAACTTTTATACAAGTTTTGGGTTCGAAGAAGTTGGCCTCGATGAGGATGACGACGATATGTTAGCGGTTATTAAAATTAGCCGTTAACTCATTGATAAGTAGACCGCTAATTTTAAGGAATAATAATAGTTGAAAGGAAATACTGTGATCATAAGATCATTTTCAGAGAACGATTTTTTAGCCGTTCAAAATATTTATCAGCAAGGTATTGATACCGGCAACGCGACTTTTCAAACTAAAGCGAAAAGTTGGCAGCAGTGGAATAGCTCTATGCTCAACTGTTGTCGTCTTGTAGCAGTTGAGGATGAAAAGGTGCTTGGCTGGGCTGGATTATCTGCGGTTTCAAGCCGTGAGGTATACTCGGGCGTTGCCGAGGTAAGTGTATATGTTGCAAACCAAGCCCAAGGTAAAGGCTTGGGGCACGCATTGCTTTGTGCACTCATTAATGAATCAGAAAGCAACGGTATATGGATGCTACAAGCCAGTATATTCCCTGAAAACATAAGCAGCATTACACTTCATACTCGTAATGGTTTTAGGCAAGTTGGAAATCGAGAGAAACTAGGTAAATTGAATGGTGTGTGGCGCAATGTCATTTTAATGGAAAGACGCAGCGCCTTAGTAGGTCTATAATCCTGCAACTCCTATCTTTGATGAGTATTAAACAAACTGTATTAGTGGGTAATTTAGTGGCTGTTACTTCTAAACAAGTGAGCCCAATAATAACTGTTAATGCAAATGGCAATCAAAGAAATGGGTCAACTAAGAGTTATCATTAAACTCAAAGGTGCCTGCTGATATTCTTTTCCTCCCATAAGTAATGATTAGCGCCCAAGGTAGTGCCAAAAAGCTAATCATTAAAGCAAAATATCTTGCCAATTATTATCAGTATTTATGTTATTGAATGGCTAAAGATTGCCATGAGCGGACGGTCATAAGCTTAATAACTTGCTAGTATTCATTTAAATAGAAGCCCAACTAAATCAATGTATGTTTTTATCGCAGGTAAAACTAAGAATAAGACTGTAAAAATAACAGCCCACTTTTTACTAAACCACCACTTTTTTAGATCTTGGTAATGGTCTGGGAGAGCTTCAAGTTTATTATTCTCAGAAACAATACTCGGATAAATTTTTAAAGTGATGTCTGTATCATATTTAACAAGGTTTAGAGTACGTAACTTATTTACAGACTCTTCGGAATAACAATCAAGTGCTTCTAAATCAGAGGTCATCATGTCTCCCCCTTTGTTAATAAAGTGTTCTGCCAAATATTTTAAAAGAACCTTATCGCTTTCTGTGTACATTAAACCCTCCTTGAATATTCTTAATTTAATGGAGTGCAAATCACGTATGCTTCTGCCGAAAGCAAACTTATTTTTACATTCTATAGTTTTTACGAATTAAAATGACACCCATTTCAAATGCTTTTAATTAAGATATACATAAGCACAAAAATAGCAGTGACCACCAGTTAAAAAACCAGACTCCCCTTCCTTACACCACGTACCAAGTGAAAATTGTTTATTACATTCTTGCTTTAATTCAAAAACACTCATGTTCTTATTTGTTTTTAAACGATAGCCAGGAAGAAAAATCTCACCAACTCTAAGTGCACTAATGAGATTAAGGCAAAACAAAATGACCAATAAAACCGATATTAAGCTAACCATTTTACGTCCTTACAATCCTGTCAAAATTTCAAATAAATTCACCTACATACTATCACGCCAATAAAGTCGCCTTCATTGAATGTAGCAGCAAGGTGGGTCGGATAAGCGAAGCGCCATCCGACACAGTAAAATACCTTGCCAATTATTATCAGTATTTTATATTGTCGAGTGGCTGGATAGTGCCCAGACTGTGTAAAAACTAATTTTTAATAAATTGTCTTGGGTATGTTCTTAGTTTGAAACCATTTAAGATGGTTGCGATCGATTTTTTCTCAGTATCGCAATTTTCTCCGCGCGAGCGAAACTGCTATGGCAACGCTACTCTAATTGCTTTACTTAGGCCGTTAACTCCCATAATTGTTATCATTCTTCTGAAGTTGTAAGCTAGGACATGAAGACTTATTTCTGTCCCCACGCTTTTTAAACCTCGTGTTAGTAAGTGGGTAGCTCCCATCCAGAGTTTAATTGTGCCAAAGGGGTGCTCAACAGTTTGCTTTCGATGAAGCATCAATTCAGGTTGATTCTTTAGCTTTTGAAGCATTTCTTCTGTCAGAATCTCATGCACCCACCGCCTTATTCGCCTAGGGTCTTTTTTAGAGTTAGTGCACTGACTTCTTATTTTACAATCTCGACAAGCAATGTGATTGAAGTAAACATCAAGGTATTTACCTTGCTCAAATACCTGCATTCGATTTTGAAGTTCATTACCAGCGGGGCATAAGTAAATATCTTTATTTGCATCGTATTTGAAAAGTGAGCGGTTAAATATCCCTTTCTTTTCAGAGGACGATGTATCCGTCTTGGGCATGATTGGCTCTGCACCCAAATCGATAGTGTCTTTTATATCAGGCTGACTGAAGTAACCTTTATCTGCTAATACCCGTATATCTTTCTTGCGCAATGCTTCTTGTGCGAGTTTCGTCATTGACGCAAGCTGGCCTCTATCTGGCACGTTGGTCACGTCATGCGCCACTATGAGGTGATGCTTGGTATCAACCGCACTTTGTACGTTATAACTCACAACTCTTGTAAAACCTTGAGTTTTCATTAAACGTGAATCAGGATCAGTAGTGGATATTTGCTTATCAGGATGAGCTTCAACTTGTTCTTTAATCTCGTATAGTTTTTTTAACTGGCTACGAAAGTCAGCTAGTCTCTCTTTTGTGGCTTTAATTTTTGTGACGTTAGCTTGCTCTTTATCGGCTTCATCAAGTAATTCAAGATAACGTTCAATGTTCTTTTCGACTCGGTCGATGTGAAATTTAACTTTGCTTGGCGTAAAATTATTGCCTTTGTTGTTGCTAGCTTTAAACTTACTACCATCGATGGCAACAACGGGTTTCTCAAACATATTCAGGCGACGACAGACTTCAACAAACGTTTTGCATACATTTTTTATACCGCCTCCGTTGTCTTTTCTAAAATCAGCAATCGTTTTAAAGTCGGGTGCCAACTTACCAAGTAGCCACATCAGTTCAATATTGCGTTGGCATTCGGTTTCTAATCGGCGGGATGATTGAATACGGTTGAGGTAACCATAAAGATAAAGCTTTAATAGTGTGGCTGGATGATACTTAGGGCGGCCTGTGGACTTTAAGGTTAATCCTTTAAACCCCAATTCAGCTAGATTTAGTTCCTCAATGAAAACATCAATTACTCTGACCGTATTATCTTCACTGACGTAGTCTTCCAACGATTCTGGAAATAACGTTGATTGGTTACGATCTTCACCGCTTATAAACTTTGACATATTGCCTCAACCCTCGACTGAATCAATAGTCTTATTATATAAATATCAGTATATTAAGTGAACTAAATGTATAGATTAATCGATCATAAGCAGCAGATACTTAGACCAAAAGGTGATCAGAGTTTTCACACAGTCTGTGCCAGTTGCGGACCTTCAAGGTGTGAATCTGTAACTCTGTTGGGTGACGCCTTCGGCTTAACCAACCTACCTTTTGACGTTACTGTACGGGGTAGGTCGGATAAGTGGCGAAGCCACGCCATCCGACAAAAATGATGAGTTTACTAGAAACAGCCCGACTTACCGCGTTTAGCTTCGTTTTAAAATTGGCAATACTTCTGCTGTTTCAGAATCTAACATTTCCAAAACGCTTTCAAAATCATGTATAGGTGACCAACCTAATTTCTCACGTGCGGACGATGAATCATATACGCGATCTAAGCATTGAGGTAATTCCCAATTTCTTTGTTTAAATGCTAGCGCGATTTCTGGGCACTTACGCTTGATGACAGATCCAGCTTCAGTATATAAAGCTTCGCAATCAGAAAGATGAAAAGGTGTTGTACCTGAAATTATAAAACGATTAAAACCGTTTAAACGTTTTTCCACAGCACATAAATGAGCACTTGCTACATCTCGAGCATCAATACCACGAGTCAGACGAAATACCGCCATTAAATCCGCAGCCTCAGGAAAACATCTCGACATTTGCAGCACAGTCACTGGAAGCTGAAACAGGTTTGAAATTTCTTTTAGCTTAGTTTCAGCATCAATTTTACTTTTATGGTAAATCGACTTAGGTTGCGGAGTAACCTCCTCATTAATCCAACCTGAAATACCTTTCGGAGTCGAAGCATAACCGTACAACGCAGTTGTACTGGTAAAAACAAAGTGCTTAATACCTGCTTTTAAGCCAGACAAAGCCAGTTTCTCAGTCGCGTCTACGTTGATAGATTTAAACTCAGAATCAGGCACTAAACCAACATGAGGAGCATGAAGAGCCGCTGTATGAATGATGACATCAATATTTTCAAGAACCCCATCAATCAGAGCACTATCACGAATATCACCAATGTAATCGGCTGTTGAACAAGGTGTTTTATCAATACCGACTACGTTATGTGTTCGCATTAATTTAATATAGATCGCACGCCCTACTCTACCCGCAGAGCCTGTTACCAATATTCTCATTTACAGCACCTTCTTAATGATTTACCTCAAAGCAGCTAACAATTTAATAGTGTGCAAATAGCGTATTTATTTGCTATTGCTAGCTCATCTCTACATAGTTTTAACAAATTACCTAAGATATTACTAAGTTTTCTAAAGTTTTTATGTAAAGTTAAATGAAACAATATACGCGCGCCGCTCATTTCCTCCAATTAATGAGCAAACAACATTGACCAATCTGTTAGCTATTATATTTAGTCAATCGCAATGACTGGTTTTCGCTGTGAGTTCAACTGGTGAATGCAACGCTATCCTTATTATTATTTAAAGGAGCGTTTACATGAAACAGAGAAAGCGTATTTATTATAATGCAGAACAAAGAAGGTTAATTTGGGATCGATATCAGCGCGGTGATAGTGCGCATGATATAGCAAGGTTATTTGATCGATACCATTCATCTATATTAGGTATTATCCATAAAACAGGTGGTGTTCGGCCGCTTGAGCCCAAACGCTCACCAACAACACTAACTCTTGCAGAGCGAGAAGACATTTCACGAGGGTTAGCAGCAAGTAAGTCACTTCGAGAAATAGCGAGATACCTTAATCGCTCACCTTCCACTATTTGCCGTGAAGTAAACCGCCACGGCGGGATTAAAAAATATCGAGCGAGTAAAGCTGACAAAGTTGCCTGGGAAAATGCCAAACGCCCTAAGCCTTGTAAGCTGTATGGCAACAAAGAATTATGTTTAATCATTGCTCAAAAGATAGAATCTGCATGGTCACCTCAGCAAATCTCTGGTTGGCTTAGGCGGAGATACCCCAATAATGAGGATTTGAATGTGTCGCACGAAACAATATATAAAACCCTATATATACAAACCCGCGGCGCCTTAAAAAAAGAGCTACAAAAACACTTAAGGACGCAGCGGGTAGTCAGGAAATCAAAACACGCCACTCTTAAAGGTAAAGGGTTAGGAAAGATAGTTGACGCTGTACCAATTAGTGAAAGGCCATCAAATGTTGAAGACAGAGTTGTTCCAGGCCACTGGGAGGGAGACTTGATCCAAGGCTCAGGAAACAGTTTTATCGCGACTCTAGTTGAGCGGCACTCTAGGTATGTAATGTTAGTGAAAGTACCTAGTAATAAAACAAAGCAAGTAATCGAAGCGTTGATTAAACAAGCTAATAAGTTGCCAGCAGAGCTTTATAAATCATTAACTTGGGACAGAGGATGTGAGCTTACTAATCATAAAGACTTTACTCTAGCTACAGATATTCAAGTATATTTCTGCGATCCACAATCACCTTGGCAACGCGGCTCCAATGAAAATACAAATAGGTTATTAAGACAATATTTTCCAAAAGGAACTAACTTAAATGAGCATTCTCAGATAAGATTAAACCAAGTTGCCAGACAACTTAATGAGAGACCGCGGAAAACACTAGAATACGAAACACCTGCGGAGCGATTTAATCAGTGTGTTGCATCGAGTGGTTGAACTCACAGCTCATAACAGCCAGTCATGCATTTATAATCTTTCCATCTAAACACTAACTTCAGGTATCAGCCACTACACGTCACGCTTCAATATTGAGAAGTGGCTGTCATTTTATATAGGGTTATTTATAGATTAATTAACTGCAAAATCGCGAGTTTCTAAATAGCTTGGGGCGATTTTAAAACAGGCCTTTAGCTTACTGGCAAGAGCTGTTGTCATTGGTGCATCACACATTAACTTACCATTATATTTTCCGTTAGTTAGTGCTACTAAACTGAGTGAGTCATAGCTTGGTTTACTTTGTATTTTATGAATTACCAACCCTTGCCCTGCAGATAACTTTATTAAATCAAACTCTGCTTTTGTGGGTTTTGTTATAGCGAGCTTTTTTACATATAACGGGTTTTTAAAAGTCAGCTTTGTCGAAAACAGAGCAGTACCTCCGCGCTCAAAATGGCCATTAAACACAGTGGTATTTAATGTGGGTGTCAGCTTATTTATTAATAAATTCAAATCAAATTTGGTTGGTAAAATGGTGATCTGACTTTGTTTTTTTAGTGACTCGTTCAGTGCTTTTTTGATTATTTTAAGATGGGTGTCATTGGTAGTTACTTCGTACACTATTTGGTAGTTGTGTGGGGGGGCGTATAAAGGCATGTGGCTGGCAAGTACTTTATCGCCGGCGAATATAAGCGCCATGCCATGAAACCCCACATAGCTGTGGGCTTTATGTGTGTTGTGTGCCTTGTACTGAGGGTCGCTTGCTAGTGCTGCGCTCGAGAATAAAATAAAAATTAGCAGTATGTGTTTCATGTTAATGCTCAAAAATAAATATAGCGCCACTATAAGCTGATTTATATGTATAAATAATCGATAATAAGTTGCTAGTTGTTTCCTTTTAATCAATACGGTTTGGTGCTATGCATTTAGATGACATTGAAAAAGTAATTCATATGGCGAGTTCGCAAAACCTGCACACAACCGCTAAACATTTTAATATTACCCCTGGGGCGCTGTCTAAAACGCTAAAAAAGGTTGAGGCAAACTTAGCCACGGAGCTGTTTAATCGTGTTGGGAAAACCTTAGTACTTAATGATAAAGGCAAAGAGTTTGTTAAGCACAGTAGCGATTTAGTTCATAATTACCAGCAGCTTACTAGCCGCTTTAAAAGCGATAATCATAAATTTAATGCAGTTATTGCAGGCCCTGCCATTTTACTTAAAAGTGGCTTAAAAAAGTTACTTACCCCTCTTGGCAACCTGCCTTGTTCGGTACGTATTAATAATGTATTTGAAGGTGAAGCTATAAGCCAAGTGGCGTCGGGCGCTGCACATATTGCGCTAGTAACTCGTGAGGCATTAAATAACAGCTCACACGCTAATTTAGTGGCGGTTGATGTATTTAATACAGGGTTTAGTTTGGCTGGAGCCGCTGATCATCAGCTAGTACAAACTGGTTCTTTAACGCTTAATAAAAATCAATTACTGCACGCAGCTTTTGCATGCCCGCTGTTTTCGCCATTGTGCGGCCTTGAACAAGGAGTCGGCTCCGACGGCTGGCAAGACGATATTGCACCGCGCAATATTGTATTTAGATGTAGCGATTACAGTGCACTAATAGAGGTAGTACAAAGTGGCTTGGCGTTGGCGTATTTACCAAATTTTGTGATTGATGTTTTAGGGTTTACAAAATTAACTGTAAAGGGGGTTAACAGTCATTACAGTGAAGACATTGTGTTAATTTATAAACCATCGAAGGCCGATGGATGGCTTAATAAACTCATGTATTCGTTATAAAAAGCGCTTTAGCCACTACACTAAAGCGCTTTAGGATGAAAACTACATTACAAAATAGCAAGGTGGTTAAAAATACTAATCCGCAACAATACTTAATTACTTTGCGGGGCTAAAGGTGGAAATACCTGCGTAAAAAAACTCTTATTTACGACTGCACAGATGCAGAAGGTAGAGCAAAGCAGGAGAAATTGCCGAGAGCAACTAAATAACAAATATTTTGGCTGGCTATCAACGCGTTTTTCCACACTTAAGTAGATCACTTAATCAAGCGAAATGGTACAAGTACAATTAACCGACAATACAACAAAGTAAATTATGTTATATTATAACAAAAACGATAGCACAATAAATTAATAAGCAATACTTTTTTTATTCCTACAAACGGCTAATTATTACACTAGCGACTCTGGTGGCATCACGTTAATATGGTGCTCTACTTATAGTTACATAACGATAAAAACATGACTTTAAAAACAAACGCTTTGATTTACTTTTTAGCCTTTTGCAGTGGCTTTTGCATTATGGGGATTGAGCTTTTAGGAGGGCGCATTTTAGCGCCTTACTTTGGCAGTAGTGTACATATTTGGGGCAGTATTATTACTGTGTTTATGCTTAGCTTGTCGTTTGGTTACTTGCTTGGCGGTAAGCTAAGTACAAAAAATGCGTCGCTGACTAAATACGGATTAATATTTTTAGTTGCGAGCATTATGGTTGTGCCTATTACGTTGTTTGCTGAGCCCATAATGGCATTTATTTTTACCCATATTGAAGATAGCCGATATGGCTCGTTACTCGCTTCTACTGCGTTGTT
This sequence comes from Pseudoalteromonas sp. PS1M3, assembly GCF_016865405.1. NCBI lineage: Bacteria > Pseudomonadati > Pseudomonadota > Gammaproteobacteria > Alteromonadales > Pseudoalteromonadaceae > Pseudoalteromonas > Pseudoalteromonas sp. PS1M3. Next base: position 29,751 of record NZ_AP022625.1, read on the forward strand.
TTTTATTCCAACCATTATATTAGGTATGATTTCGCCGTACTCAGTAAGGTTGCTGGTTACCGACAGCGAAAGAAGCGGCCAAGTTGCAGGTATTTTGTATTTTGTAAGCACGCTTGGCAGTGCCTTGGGCACTATTATTACCTCTTTTTACTTTGTACTCGCGTTTGATGTAAACACCATTATTAGTGCCTTTGCTACTACGTTGGGTGTGCTAGGTGTTGTTGCAATTGCTGTAAACAGTGTTGCTAATAATAAGGAGCTTGCGCATGCTTAAATATGTATTTTTAGCACTTAGTGTGTTTTCAGGCGCTGCTTTAGCTAATGTTATTCACGAAGAGCGCTCTTTATATCGCAATATTATTGTTGATGAAACTCGCGATTTACGCTGCTTAAAATTTAACACTAAAAGTAGCCAAACAAGTCAAAGTTGCATGTACAAAAACGACCCCGACAAGCTCGTTTTCAACTACACAAAGCTTACTTTTGCGAGTTTATTAGTAACCGAAAACCCTAAAAATGTATTAATTATTGGGCTTGGGGGAGGCACATTGTCGAATGTTATTCATGAGTTATACCCTGCGGCTAAAATACACAATGTAGAAATAGACCCCGCTGTATTGAGTGTGGCTCGCGACTACTTTAGCTTTATTGAAAACGATAAAGTGACATCTAGTGTTCAAGATGGCCGTATTTTTATTAAACGCGCGGCTATTAAAAAGAAAAAGTACGATTGGATCATTCTTGATGCGTTTAACGGTGACTACATTCCTGAGCACCTGTTAACCAAAGAGTTTTTTGAAGAGGTTAAAGGTGTGTTGGCTGATGGCGGCGTAGTTGCTGCGAATACATTTTCGAGTAGTAAACTATACGAGCACGAGTCGGCAACTTACCATAGCGTGTTTGGCGATTTTATTAACGTAAGCCGTGCTAATCGGAGCAACCGTATTATTTTAGCGGGTTTTAAAGCTATGCCAACTAAGGCTCAACTTAACGAACGTGTTAAAGCGCTTGGGCCCAAGCTTAAAAAATATGATGTAGATATAAACGCCATAAGCAATTACATGCAGTACACAAAAGATGAGCAAGATTGGCCTAAAAATACCAAAATTTTAACCGACCAATACTCTCCTGCTAACCTACTTAACTTTTAATATGTAATGCGCCTTGCACTAATATAATTAGGCGCATCCATTTAGGTTTATTGCTAAAACTTAATATTACCGCGCAATGCTTTTGTTTGGCCGTGTTTAGTTTTTTTATCCATGCGTTTACGCTGCGAATTACGGCTTGGTTTAGTTGCACGGCGGGCTTTATTGACCTTGGTAGCGCTTAATATGAGATCTTTTAAGCGTTTTAACGCGTCTTCGCGGTTAAGCTCTTGGGTACGGTGGCTTTGTGCTTTAATGATGAGAACGCCCTCTTTAGTGATCCTCGAATCGTTTAAAGCAAGTAAACGTTCTTTATAAAAGTCTGGTAATTTAGAGCGATTAATATCAAAACGTAAATGAATAGCGCTGGCGACTTTGTTAACGTTTTGGCCACCGGCACCTTGAGAACGAATAGCGGTGAGCTCTAATTCCCACTCATCAATAGTGACTGTATTTGAAATTGTTAACATTGCGTTCAGTTTCCGTTGTTAAAAATGCATTGTACCATTTGTACATTGACTTAGGGTGAATAAGCTAAATAGGCGGTTTATGCAAAGTTGAGTAAACATTTACGCCAATAAATAAATTTAGATTGGCATAGGCAATTATTTAGTTTTTAATTGCGCAGCCCTTATACGGGCCTAATATAATAATCGATTTTCGATAATAGGAAGTACCTGCATGAAAAAATTACTTGTATCACTTAGCTTGTTAGCAATGAGCTTTTCTGGTTTTGCTAAAGATATCACCGAAGGTGATTTACAAAGCTACATGAAAGCCTTACCTGCTGTAACAAGCTGGGCGAGCTCTCAAGACGCGTTAAAAAACGTAGACTTAGGCAGCATGCTAGGTGCAACCGCAGATCAAACTACAGCAGAGCAAGGCGCGCTTGCAAATACAGCCCTCAATATGATTAAAGAGCAATCACTGTATAAAAGCTTTGCGAGCGTAACAACTCGCTATGGCTTTACGCCTGAGCAGTTAATTACCGTGGGTTCTGAAGTGTCTATGGCATACATAGAAAACCTTAAATCGGGTTTGTCTGATGAAAATAAAGAAACAGCAAACAAATTAATGGGTGGTTTTCAAAGCATGAAAAGCGCTAAAGATAAAGGCGCTACATCGTTAATGGGTTCGTTAGGTAATGCGTCAAGCGCTGCTGATACAACCGAGTCACTTGTTAGCGAAAGTAATTTAGCATTAGTAAGTGAATACATGCCACAGCTTAAAAAGTTGTTTGCACTTTTATAAGTATTAAACAATTAAAAAAGGTGGCATTTGCCACCTTTTTTAATACCTAAAATTTATAACACTCACGACATTTTACGAATTGTACTCAGCGGTGCTATGCGTAAAATCCAATGCAGGAATGCCCACGGCCAGCTTGGCACAAAGCTGTTGGCTTTTTCTTTATTTATTGCTTTTACCAGTGCTTTGCAGCCAGTTTCGGTATCAACAATAAACGGCACTGTTTTTACTTTTTCGTTTATTTCGCTTCTTATAAAACCTGGATGTACACAGCTTACTTTTATAGGCGTGTGCATTACATCTATGCGTATGCCCTCACTTAATGAGGTAATAGCCGCTTTAGTGGCGGCGTAAACGGTCATGGCGCGCCTAAAACCACGTACAGCACTAATAGATGAAATAGTCACTAAATGACCATGGTTTTGCGCTCTAAAAATTTCCATTGCGGCTTCAGCTTGCGCAAGTGCGGCCACAAAGTTAGTTTGTGCGGTTTGTTTATTGGCATTAAAGTAACCCGTACCAATAGAAGCACCCTTGCCCATCCCTGCATTTATAATTACTCTATCAAGGCCGTTTAGCTCTTCTTTAAAGGCATTAAATACGCTAAATACTTGTTCGTGATCGTTAACATCAAGCACTTTTATGCTAATGGTTATATTTGGGTTTATTTGTTCAAGCTCACTTTTTAGCTGCTCTAACAGCTCAAAGCGCCGAGCACATAAAGCAAGATTACAACCTTGTTTTGCAAACTCTTTTGCCATGCCTTTGCCTAAGCCTGAACTTGCACCTGTTATTAGTATGTTTTTGCGCATAATTAGATCCTTAGGTGTATGTAATTAATTTTTGTTGTGGGTGGCACTCTAAAAAGTGATGCTCGTTTAAACTACTTATCGTTAATTTTTGATTTTTTCCTTTGCCGCGCGCCACTACTTTGGTTACGCCTGCGTTTACTAAGCTCCAATTAATATCAATAAAGCGCTCGAGCTTTAGCCCCATTAAATGGCTGGTTATAATGCTAATAGGCCCGCCAGAGGTGTAAATAAGTACTTTTTTACCGTGGTTTTCATTGGCTATTTGTTCAAGTGCGCCCAGTACTCGCGCAGTAAATGCATTAAAGCTTTCGTTATACTGAGTGCTGTCGGGGTTGAGTACCCATTGCTGTATGGCGCTGATAAATACCGTTTTAAAGTATTCCATAGGCTCGGCTTGCTCGCTAAGTGCAGCACGCACTTGGCTTGGGGTGGCAAGCTGTGGGTTATAAACCGCTAAAATGTGTTCGTGATCGTACTCGTTTAAACGCGCATCGTTTATTACCACAGGCGTATTATTAACACTTGCTAAACTAAGCTCTGCGGTTTGATTATGGCGCAGCATAGTGCCTGCAAATACAGCATCGGGTGTTAGCTGCTTTTTAGCTAAATATTCACCCAGTAGTGTGGCTTGCTGTTGCCCTTTTGTTGAGAGCGTATCGTAATTATCAGCCGAAAAACTGGCCTGCCCGTGGCGTACAAAATATAAAATACACATTAGACTTTACCTTGGTTGTTAATGGCTTTTTTACAGCGCCATAAAAGGTAATGTACAAACACCCAAAAGTGTTTAAAGGCAGGGTTTTTAGTTTGCCCATGGTGATAGCGGTAATAAATTTGCTGCACAATGCCGGCAAGTCTAAATAGTCCGTACACTTCGTAAAAGGTAAAGTCATCTACGGTTATATTCATTTTTTTACAGTAGTAGGCCACCACTTCTTTGCGCGTTAGCATACCCTCTAAGTGAGTGGGTTGACGGCGGGTGGCTTGGGCTAAAAAGTCATCTCCTGGCTCTACCCAGTAAGCCAGTGTATTGCCCAAATCCATAAGTGGGTCGCCAAGGGTGGCAAGTTCCCAATCTAAAATACCCAGTACGTTGGTGTAGTCGTTTGCATCAAGCACAACGTTATCAAACCTAAAATCGTTATGTGTTATGCAAATGCGCTCGTTACTTGGCATGTTGTTTTCAAGCCATTTAATTACTTTTTTGCCGCTGGGTACATTCCAAGTTTTGGCTTTAGTAAAGCGCTCGCTCCAGCCGCTAATTTGGCGCTGTGTATAGCCTTTGCCTTTGCCTAAATGGCTTAAGTTGGCCTGTTTGTAATCTACTTTGTGTAACTCTACTAGGCAGTCGAGTACGTTTTCGCACAGCTTTTTGGTGCGCTCGGGCGTTAATCCGCGTGGTAAATTTTTACGCGGAATTATCCCCGTAAGCTTTTCCATAACGTAAAAATCGGTTCCGAGTATGTTTTCATCGTCGCAAAACGCCTCCATATTTGGCACATAGCCGTAAACTGGCTTTAGCGCCTGCTGAAGTTTAAACTCGCGGCCCATATCGTGTGCGCCTTTGGCTTTGGTGCCTTTGGGCGCACGGCGTAATATAAGCGACTGCTCTGGGTATTCTAAGCAGTAGGTCCAGTTTGATGCCCCCCCTGCGTATTGAGTAACACTTGGCTCGCCAGTTAATTGTGTAATGTGTTGCTTAAGCCAGGCATCTACTTTTTGTGTGTCGAGCTCTTCGCCTTGGCGTACGTTTTTGGCTTGATCTAATAATTGTGTGTTCATTGCTAGCCTTTATTATTTTGATTTTAAACGTTGCATAGAGCGTGTTTTTTTCAGCATGCTTTTAATGTACCACTCAACGGGGAGTAGTTTTTTCATTAAAAAGGCCTGTTTACCTAATTTATGGGTCAAAATTAAAAATGGGCGTTTAAGTGACTGCTTATAAATAATATCGGCAACTTGCTCTGCGTTTATGGGGGAGCGCTCAAAGGCACGGTTAAGCATGGTTTTCATGGCCGGCTCGCTAGTGCGCATTGATTCACCAAGATTGGTTTTAAAAAAGCTTGGGCACACTGCGCTTACATCTATATTATCGTGGGCGAGTTCAAGTTTTAAGGTTTCGCTAAAGCCAATAACTGCCGCTTTTACGGCGTTATAACTGCTCATAAACGGAATAGGGGTAAGCCCTGCTTGTGAGGCTATATTAATAAAGTAGCCACTGCCTTGTTGCTTAAAGGCGGGATAAAACGTTTGGCACATCCGCACCATAGAGAGCAAATTAATATCCATAATCCACTGCCATTGCTCAAGCGATTCGCCCTCAAGCGAGCCGCCCGTGGCAACACCTGCATTATTTATAACAATATCTACGCCCTGCCACTTGGTTTGGATAATATCGTAAAGCCCCTTTACATCTGCTTGCTTGGTTACATCGCAGGCGTAAAAAAAAGCATCGGCTTTTAGTGCTTGCAGCTCACTAATGGTTGTGGCTGCACGCTCGGCGTTTATATCGGCAATACAAATTTGTAAGTTAGCGCCCAAATTACTTGCGTAACTCAGGGCTAACGCTTTACCCAGCCCTGTGGCTCCACCTGTTATTATTAGTCGTGTTTTCATGGTGTTGCCTTAGCGGTATTTGTTAAGTTCGAGGCGCGAAACCATGCCCATATGTACTTCGTCTGGGCCATCTGCAAGGCGTAAAATACGCCCCATTGCATTAAACGAGGCAATAGGAAAGTCGCTCGACACCCCAGCGCCACCAAACACTTGTATTGCCATATCTGAGACCATTTGCAGCATATTAGGCACGACTACTTTTATGCTCGATATTTCGGTCATGGCGTGTTTAACGCCTTGAGTGTCTATTTTCCATGCCGCGTGCAGGGTTAATAAACGGGCTTGATCTATTGCCATACGCGCTTGCGCTACACGTTCTAAATTACCGCCTAATTTAAGTAAGGGTTTACCAAAAGCGCTGCGCGACAGGCCTCGTTTAATCATGAGCTCTAAACAGCGCTCTGCTGCGCCAATTGCGCGCATACAATGATGAATTCGCCCAGGCCCTAAGCGCCCCTGTGCAATGGCAAAGCCTTTACCTAACCCTAAAATAAGGTTTTGCTTTGGTACGCGTACGTTATTAAATTCCATTTCACCGTGGCCGTAGGGGGCATCAAAATCGCCACAGGCACTTAGCATACGCTTAATGTTTACACCGGGTGTGTTTAGCGGTACAAGTACCATTGAATGCTGGCTGTGTTTATCGTTTTCGGGGTTGGAAAGCCCCATAAAAATAGCCACCTGTGCATTGGGATGACCAAGGCCGGTGGTCCACCATTTTTTGCCATTTAAAATGAGATCTTCGCCATCAACATCTATGGTAGCTTGCATGTTTGTCGCATCTGATGAAGCGACATCGGGCTCGGTCATGGCAAATACTGAGCGAATATCGCCATTTAATAATGGGGTTAACCACTGCTGTTTTTGTTCATCGTTTGCAAAATGATAAAGCACTTCCATATTGCCGGTATCGGGGGCGTTACAATTAAATATTTCTGAGGCAAATAAGCATTTACCCATTTGCTCTGCAATAGGGGCGTATTCTAAGCAGGTTAAACCTTTTGCTAAATTGGCATCGGGTAAAAATAAGTTCCACAGGCCAGCGGCTTTTGCTTTCGCTTTTAATGGCTCAATGTGCTCACTTAGTTGCCAAGTGGTCCAATCGTTTGAATTATTTTTAGCATGGTTATGCGCAACTACCGCTTGCTCAATAGGCAAGATGTGTTCATCCATAAAGGCAGTTACACGCTTTAGGTAGTCTTGGCTTTTTTGGCTTGGCTCAAAGTTCATTAGGGTTGCCTGTTTATTTTTTAGTTAACCCAGCATAAAACATTCGCCTCAATGAATTAAATGAAATATATTACCAGTTAAGTGTGAATTACATTCATAGTATGAGCGGGTAATAATGATAGAAGCTAAAAATATTCAGCAGTTGGATTTAAATTTACTTAAAATATTTGAATGCCTATACCGTGAAAAAAACATGAGCGAAACCGCAAAGGTGCTGTACATAACGCCCTCAGCAGTTAGCCATGCTATAAAACGTTTGCGCACTGTATTAAACGATCCGTTATTTGAGCGCCAAGGGCAATTAATGCTGCCCACCCCTGCGTGCCAACGTATGGCACCCGAGCTAATAGATTTACTCGAAAAATTACGCCAAGTGCTACAAGCCTGCGGTGACTTTAATTTAGAGACCACAGCGCAAACCTTTAAAATAGCCCTGCACGATGCAATAGAGCCTATTGTTTTGCCTAAATTGCAACTTGCACTGGCAAAACATGCTCCCAATGCAAGCTTAGCGAGCGTAAAATTAAGCCGTGAAGATATGCATAAGCAATTAGCTAATCATCAAATAGATATGGCAATTGATGTAGCACGGCCAATAAAAGCGCCCATTAGCCACGCTGTTCTCTCAAGCGATCACTTTTGTGTACTCATGAAAAAAAACCACCCGCTTAAAAACCAACTCAATATAGACAATTATTTAGCGGCTAAGCATGTGGCGGTATCTAACCGGGCAACCGGTACTGTTATTGAAGATATTGCGTTATTGCAATTGAGCTTTAATAGGCAGGTGGCTATACGTTGTCAAAATTATTTTGCCGTGAAAGAGGTAATAAAAGACGCGCCATTTTTACTTACCTTACCTTCAATGGTTGCCAGTCAATTGTTGGATGACACACTAATAGCAAGGCCTGTGCCCACCACTATGCCTGCTATTTATCAGCATTTATATTGGCATCAAAGTACTGATAAAGACGACGCGTTAGTATGGTTACGCGGGCAAGTGCAGCATATTTTTAAACGTTAATAGCTATAAAAAAAGCGCCAAATTTAGTGAACTAAATTTGGCGCTTCGCATTATTTTTTAAGCGTTTACAAGGCGTTTGTTTTTAAACTTAAGCCCAGCAATTAATAACAGCGGCCCAATAAACATGGCAAGGCCATATACACCACCAGTTACGGCATACTCAGGCTTATTTAAAAAGCTTATAGCAATTAAAATAGCCAGCGATGCGTTTTGAATCCCTACTTCAATGCCAAGTGTTAGCGAATCAGTTAAAGATAGTTTTGAAAGCCTTGCTATTAGCAAACCAATGATCATTGAACCAATATTAAGTGCTATACACGCCCAAAATACATCGTTAAACGAGCTTGCCAGTAAGGCGCGTTCTTTTATTACTAGCGCGGCTATCATGGCAAGCATAAAAAATAACGAAAAACGCCTAAAAAACGGCTCGCTTTTAATCGCAAATTCGCTTTTAAAATGGCGCAGACTTATACCTATGGCTACAGGCACTAAGGTGATTACGAATAGCCCAAGTGATGTAGTTAATATTGAAAAGCTGGCATCGTCTTGCGGCGCAAATTGGTGCATGGCAAAGCCAATAATAAACGGGGTGGTAATAATGCTAATAGCAGTTGAGGCGGCGGTTAAGCTTACCGAAAGCGCTAAATTAGCTTTTGCTAGCTGGCTCACTACGTTTGACATAGTACCGCCAGGGCATGCGGCTAAAATCATTAACCCTATTGCAATTGGTGTGGGTAAATTAAGTAAATAGCATAAACCTAAAGCCAGTAGCGGCATGGCGATAATTTGGCCTACCAAGCCCATAGCAATTGCAATGGGCTTTTTAAAAAGTATTGTAAAGTCAGTAGTTGTAAGGCCTAAACCCATACCAAACATAATGAGCGCTAAGGCTAGGGGTAATATTATTTCTGTTAAAAAAGATGCATTCAAATTAGGCGACCTCGTTAGTTATTGTTTTTATAGCGAGTACTTCATAGTTAAATGAAAACGGGGTTAACAGCGCCTTTATTTGAGGCTGTAACTCGTTTATTTCGTTTTCATTTACAAAAATATTTGCTTTTATGCCTAACTTTTTATCAGCAAACACATTTATTTGCACGGCTTTGTTTTTTAAATGCGCGTTAATTGCCTCTGTAATGGTTTGTTTTATTTCTAGGCAAACCAGTTCAGGCTTATAAATTTTACCTACTGCGGTCAGTGGTATTTCGTCAATTATATAAATGGCTTTTGGTATTGCTGCTCGTTCAGGTATGTTGGCGCTAACGTACATGTTAAGATCATCAAGTTTAAGCGTGCTATGTGGGCTTAGCATGACGTAAAGTATCGGCACTTCGCCTGCGTAGCTGTCTGGGCGTGGCACGGCGGCTGCAAGTGTTACATCGGGGTGGCTGGTTGCGGCATCTTCTATCATTTTGGGGTCTATATTGTGCCCGCCGCGTATTATTAGCTCTTTTTGCCTACCGCATAACGATACATACCCGCTCTCATCTATTTTTCCTAAATCCCCGGTTCTAAAATATTGTTGGCCGTTTTCATCAACTACCCATGCGCCTTGGTTATGCGCATCTTCTACATACCCCGGGAATACGTTATTACCGGTTATTATTATTTCGCCAACATCGAGTGTATCGCACATTTTAATAAGCGTGCCTTGCTCGTTTATATCGGCAATTTTAAGCGTAATCCCCGGTATTGGTAGCCCTACAGAAGCCTCTTTATTAATTGGATTTACAGGCATTAACGTACTTACCGAGCTGCCCTCAGTTGAGCCATAACCCTCTACCAGTGGGGTATTGGTGAGTTTAGTAAACAGGGCTTGTAAATCTGATGAAAGCGGCGCAGCCCCACAAATGGCAAACTTCATTTTAAGCGGTGGTACAGTAATTTTTTGCGAGGTAATTTGTTCAACCATAGCAGCGTAAACCGTGGGTACGGCGGTCATAACGGCTACATCGTAATTATTAATTAGGGTGAGCAAGTTTTGAATGATGTTTTTACCCCTAAAGCCAGAAGGGCTTGCGAGTAAAATTTTACAGCCTTTCATAACCGAGGCTATGCCCGTGGCTACCGCCGCATTTACATGAAATATAGGTAAGCCTACTAGCATGGTGTCGCCTGCGTTTACTGGCGAAAGTAAATTAACCTGCCCTGCATTGGTGAGCTGGTTTAAGTGCAAGTGCTTTGCAAGTTTTGGTAGGCCGGTGGTACCACCCGTATGAAAATACGCGCACACATCGCTTTGCTCAGGCAAAGTAAAATTAGCTGCTTGCGTATTTTGCGCAGCCAGTAACTTTTTAAACCCATACACGGGTACTTTATTATTTTGCGAGCACGCTATGTCGTCACCAAATAAGCTAATAACCGCTTTTAGGCCGGGAATATGCTCTTTAATTGCCATTACTTTCTGCCAAATATCGCTACCAGGCACTGGACCTAGGGCAATAATTACTTTGGTATTGGCTGAGATCATAATTTCTTTCATTATGGACTCATCAAGCAAGGGATTTATGGGGTTTGCAATGCCTGCGGCCTCTGCTGCCCAAAGCGAGACATAGGTTTCAGGGAAGTTAGGTAACACCAGCGAGGTTACCTCGGTTTTAGTAATACCCAACGAGTGCAATGCATTGCCAAGCCCTGTTACGTTTTTTGCGAGCGCTTTGTAACTCATTTTACGGTGCGGATTAGCAAAGCTTTTGCCTTTAAAGGTCATTAAAATACGGTGAATAAGCTTTTTTGCAAACGGAATTTGCGCTTCGCTAATACAGTCGCCATCTAAAATGTATTCAATAGCGGTTGCATCACCAAAGTTTTGGGCCGATTGTAAAATGGCATGATAAGTAGAGCGAGGAAGTTGCGCTGGTGATATTTCAGCAAGGTTTAAATTGCCAACATCGGCGTGGTTTTTAATTGTTGTTATAGTCATAAAACTCTCAACGTATTTTTATAATGTGTGTTTGCGTGTGAGTGCATGGTGTTTAACACGGCTTTGGTTGTGTGGGCCATTACCGCATAAAATTTAGTCTATCAAAAACTAAGTTATTGCCATTTTTTAATCTAAAAAACTGTTGTCTTGTGCAGCAACTACCTGATACATGGGCTGAAAGTTCCCCCATGTAACCAGCTCTGAGCCATTAGCATGTTTTGTATGTAGTGCTACCTCGTGCGAGATAAGCTTAGGTTCGCCTGCGGCTTGTGCTAATAACTGGCTTTGGCAGCAGCTATCTAGCAATACAAAGTTGGCAACTGCAGCATCAACCGACGAACCAGCGGTAAGTAAACCATGGTTTTGCAAAATAACAGCGCAGTGATCAGCCAGCGATTTAGCTATCATGTCGCCCTCTTCGCTGTCGGCTACTACGCCGCTAAATACATCAAAAACGCTGTGGTTTTCGTAAAATACGCAGGCATCTTGCGAAATTGGTTTAAGTAACTCACCTAATGCTGAAAACGCACGGCCATAACGTGTATGCGCATGGGCTACTGCGTTTACGTCGGGGCGCGCCATATGTATGCGTGAATGTATAGCAAACGCCGCATTATTAATCGGTGTGCTGCCTTCAATAATATTACCTTTATGATTAACCCGAATAAGATCTGACGCTTTAATATGCGCAAAGTGCATACCTACGGGGTTTACCCAAAATGTATCGGGCTCTATGCAATCGCGAAGTGTTATGTGCCCAGCAAGTCCTTCATCAAAACCGTACATAGCAAATACTCTAAAGCCCGCGGCTAGGCGTTGTTTTTCGTAGGTGCGTTGCTCGTTTAGGGTGTTAAATTTAGGCGGCATAATAAGTTTAAATTTATCGCTGCCTATGGTCATTTTTGCGGCTTGCTGCTCTAGTGTATTGCTCATAATAATCCTAAATTAAAGTCTATTGACTTTAGTTTAGTCTCGCTTAAGATAAATAGAAGTGATGTTAATTAATGGTTAAACATAAATGCTATGCATGGAAAGATAGATTTAAACCTGTTTGTAATACTCAAAACGGTATACCAAGAGGGGAGCATTACCAGTGCTGCAGATAAGCTGCATTTAACGCAACCAGCAGTTAGCCATGCGCTTTCGCGCCTAAGAGATAAGTTTGACGACCCCTTATTTATTCGCCACGGTCGGCGTATGGTGCCCTCGCCTTTTTGCCAAAAAATAATAGCCCAAGTGATTGAGTCGGTGCAGGCATTAGAGGCAACCATGAACAACGAGCGGCTTTTTGATATAGCCGCCTTTAAGCGCGAAATTAAATTTGGCTTTAGAGATATTTTAGAATCGATATTTTTTCCGCCGCTAATGAGCGACCTACTCACAAACACCCCTAATATCACGATTAACAGCCGACAGGTGTCGCATGTTGATATGGAAAAATCACTCGAAAACCAAGAGCTAGATATAGTCATTGATGTGCTTACCCCAACGAGCAACCATATAAAAAATACCTTTATTTGTAATGAGCATTTTTCGCTAATTTGTAGGCACGATCACCCAATATTAAATGACTTAACCGTACAAAATTACGCAAAGGCATCGCACGCGTTGGTGTCGTTAAAAGGTGCGCAGGTAGATATTATTGATATGGCGCTGGCAAAGCATGCACTTGCCCGTAATGTAGTGCTTAAATGTGAACATTATTTTGCGGCGACTAAAGTGATTAGCCAAAGCGACATGATAATGACAATGCCAAACGCGTACGCGCAGGTATTAAAAGAGCAAATGCCTGTGCATGTAACTAGCTTGCCGTTTGATGTGCCGTTAATGCCCGTGCACATGTATTGGCACGAACAAGCCGATGACGATTTAGTAAATAGTTGGATGCGAGAAAAGCTGCTAGGTTTAGCCCAGCAACTTATCCCTGCTGACAAACTTAAAAGCGGTAATTAAATTGTGCGTGATAACTGCGCCCACGCTCTGATAAAAAACGGTGTGCGTAGCTAATTACTGGCACATCGTTGGCCTGCGAAAAAGTGTGTTTATCGGTTAAATTTTTAGCCAATAACGCCACCGACCAATCTCCTTCACTGCTACCTAGCTCTATGCGTAAATTTAGCTTTTCAAAAGCGCTTTGCCTTGCTATTGGGTCAAGATCTTGCTCTAAAAAGTAATCGTCACTAAAGTTAAGCGCTAAATTGCTACTTAAAGTAAGGTTTGAAAACACCTCGGTATTGTAATCAATCGCTATATTGCCTGAGTAATCGGGAGCAAACGCGCCAGTTTGCCCGGTTAAATCTTGAAACGCTTGGCCAAGTAGCTCGCTTTGCATAACCGTTGGCGAGGCACTGGCGTATTGCTCGTATTCAAAATCAAGCACAGCAAGGTTTGCCGATAGCTGCCAACTTTGATTTATTGCCCAGCGCGAATCGAGCTCAATCCCTTTTACTTTGGTTTCGGCGGCATTTTTAACTACAAATGCATTACCATTAAATTCAGATACTTGTAGGTCATCGTACAGGGTGTAAAACAGTGTAGCGTTTACTTGCAGAGTATTTTTAATTGGCTCGGCTTTTATGCCAAATTCAAAGTTTGTGGCTTTTTCGTCGTCAAACTCAAAGCCTGAGTTTTCATCAACCGTGTTACCTTGTGAGCCATTTAAGCCAGAACCATCAAAACCACCGGCTTTGTAGCCTATGCCAGCGCTTGCAAATAATATGGTGTTGTTAAACCCTAAATACTGCACACTAATATTGGGTGATAAGTGCGATTCATCACGCTTAGCGTTAAGGTCATGTACCCCCGCGCCCGAAAGCTGCCCTGCAATAGTGGGCGCAGCCGCATTGGCAAATTGTTGTACGGCTTGCGGTGTGTTGGGCTCAAATACGCTATACACATTTTGTACGCTACTTACTTCTTTTTCTTCTTTTTGATAACGCAGGCCAAAATTAGCGCGCCATTGCGTGTTTACATTCCAAGTAAGGGCGGTAAATGCGGAGTAGCTTTGTTGGTCTTGATCAAACAGCGCATTTACGCCCAATGATGTACCCACTAAATCAGGAATAAGTAACGATGCGCCAAATAAAATATCGTTTGGGTGTTTAAGCTCGCTGCTCATGTAAAAAATGCCCGCTACGTATTCAAGCGTGCGCCCTGTTGGCGAGCTTACTCTAAACTCTTGCGTAAACTGGTTATAGGTTTCTAAGTAGTCTTGTTTTATAAGCGGAACTTCAGAAAAGTCGGCATCAAAGGTTGAGTCCCAATCATACTCGCTATACGTGGTTACAGAGGCAAATTCGTATTCGCCATGGTTATAGGTTAATTTAAGTGATGCGTTATCAAGCGTTGTTTTACTTTGCTCATTAAGCCCGCCTGGGTGGCCATCGCCCGATACCGAACTTGTGTAATCAAGGCCTGAGTTGTCGCTTAGTAAAAGTGAGCGATAGCCCACGTTACCCGGGTTAGTAGGGTCATTTGCTATTTGTAAGTCGCGGTCGGGAGTATCGATAATGTATTGGTAGCGCGAGCCATGCGATTCAAACTCACCGTGTTCCCATTTAAATAATGCATTTATATCATCGTTTATTTGCCAATCTATTGATAAACGCGCACCTGATGAGTCGTTAGATTGCTCATCGCTTTGGCGCGCTTGGTTATATAAAAAGCCATCAACAGAGTGGTCAAACGCGGCAATACGTATGGCTAAATCATCGTTAATAGGAATATTTATAACGCCTGTAAAGCGCTTTTCGTTGTCTGATCCAAACTCTGCCGATACGTTGCCTTCAAGTTCATCGGTTGGCGAATTTGAGATCATACTAAAGGCACCTGCTGTGGCGTTTTTACCAAACATAACCGACTGCGGGCCTTTTATAAGTTCAAGGCGCTGCATATCTAAAAATGGAAATTTAGCCTGATGCCCGCGCCCTAAATACACGCCATCTTTATACATAGCAACCGATTGCTCAAAGCCTGAGTTAGTACCCGAGCCTATACCGCGTACAAAAATACGTTTACTGCTTGAGGTTTCGGTTATATGCACGTTAGGTAGGTTTTCGCTTAGGGCGAGTAAATCGTCAACACTGTTTTGCTCGAGGTAATCGCCAGAAAGCGCTTGAATAGAGGTAGGAATATCTTGCAGTGATTGCACCCGCTTTTGCGAAGTGACGGTAATGGTTTCAAGCTCACTTTTATTCACTTTATTCTCGGCGGCTTGTGCCATACCCACACTTAATGCGCTGAGCGTAAATAAAGTCAGTGCTTTTTGCTTTAATAAAGCAGGCTTTAAACGTGTGTGTGATTGTGTGTGTTCAGTTGTCATAGCTGCAACTCCATTATAGAGGTTATTTTTATTGGATAATTTTGCGTCTATTTCATACTGACGAGTCTTAAAATAAATAACAGTGATGTTTATTTATTCAACACTATTAGTAATATTTATAGTTAAGCGAAAAAGTGTTGTGTTAAATGGGGTTATAGCGGGTTTAAAGTGGGTTAAAAAATACTTGTGGATTAGCGGTTTTATTAGCGATTGCCGAGTTTGGAGTGTTTGCTGCATTGATAAAGGCGGTAAGCTGTGGTGCACTTTCGCAAAAAATAATATCCAGTGCTAAACGGTTTTTGCCGTATAAGCCTCGGTGAATCATATTGGCTGAAAATAGCAGTAAGTCACCCGCATTAAGTTTAATAACTTTGCCTGTAGTTAAGTCATCGCTTGGCAGTTTATTATTTTTTGCAAGACCTACATTTAGCTCCTCTGGTGTATCCCAATTTTTATGCGAATGGGGCACAAGCTCTATACCTGGCTCGTCTTCAAGGGCTAACCGGCAGTGCACTACGTCGGGCCCGTTTAACGCAGCTTGTTGCTCTTGCACATTTAAATGGTATTGCATATCGCGATGCCAATAGTTTTTTTGTGTAACATTAACGGGATTAAAAAATAACTGAGTATTTAAAAACAGTGGCTCACTAATCGCCAGTTCTACATGCTTAATTAATTTGTTATCAGCAATTAAACTAAATAACCCCTCGTTTTGCTGCGCCGTTAAATACTCACTATTTGTTATGCCTGAGCTATTAATGGCACGGGATTTATAAAACTCATGGTTATTAGTTTTCCACTTTGTATGGAAGCTTAGGGCGTGTTGAACTTTGATGGTTGAATTTGCAGCAGTATGTTTGGTTTTTAGGCAAGGCAGAGCCTATGAAGTGTGGTTATTCCACATAAATAGGCGATAACGCAGCATAAATGCCAAACATGCGCTGCCCTTTGGGTTCTGCCTAGGGGCGATAAACTCTTTGTTGCTCGGTTTTTACTTAGCCCACTAGGTTACAAACTTCGCGCCGCGATTTAATCGCCCCTAGATTGAACAAATTTCAATCCGCAAAGATCAACACGCCCTAATTATTAGCTTAATTTTATTTAGCTCCCTGTTACTGTAAAGCCCCTTTACAAGCATATAACCGTTTGATTTATAGCTATTCATTGTGGTTCTTTATTTAATATTGCAGCAACACTTTCAGCAAGTTCTGGCAGTACATCTTCTGCAAACCATGGGTTCTTTTTAAGCCAAATATTATTGCGAGGGCTTGGGTGCGGTAATACAAAATATTGTGGCCAATACTCACGCCACGATTTTACTAACTCGGTTAACGGCCTCTTTTTTGTGTGAGGTAAATGATATGCCTGCGCGTATTTACCAAGCACGATTGTCATTTCTAAATTTGGCAGAGCGGCCAATAATTGCGCTCTCCATGCGGGTGCACATTCTTTACGCGGAGGTAAATCGCCCGACTTACCTTTACCTGGGTAGCAAAAGCCCATAGGTAAAATAGCTACTTTTTGCGGGTCATAAAACTCATCAACACTTAGCCCAAGCCATCCGCGTAGGCGGTTTCCGCTAGCATCGTTAAAGGGCTTGCCAGTTTCGTGTACTTTTATGCCCGGTGCTTGGCCGGCAATTAAAATACGCGCATTGGCATTAAATTGTATAACGGGGCGAGCACCTAACGGTAAATGAGGTTCACAGATCACGCATTTACTAACTTGCTCAATTAAATTGATGGGAACCATATAAATTTGGCCTTAAATGCTTGAATTTTGTTCTAAATGGCCATTTAGACCTAATGAGTTGGTAAAAAATCGGTTTATTTTACTCAAACTAGTTATTAGTTGGTAAAATCGTGATCTCATCTAAAAATAACAACTAATCACTTGATATATTTATTGTTTTTCTGACCATGCGGCAAATTCGTTACCACTAGGCTCGGTAAAATGAAAGCGGCAACCACCGGGGAACTCAAAAATAGGTTTTACAATTTTGCCGCCATATTGCGCTACTTTTTTATAGGTTGCGTGAATGTCGTTACTGTAAAACACCAGCAGTGCGGCTCCATGTTGAGTAAGTGATTTAAGCGGTGCTTTAAAAAAGCCACCATCAAGTCCTTGGCCGCTAAACGCCGTATACTCTGGGCCGTAGTCGGTAAATTGCCAGTTAAACACGTTAGTAAAAAAGCTTTTTGTGGCTGTTAAATCGCACGCGGGTAACTCTACATAATTTAGTTTTTCGTGGTTGCTCATTTTAAATTTACTCTTTGGCTTGCCAGTATTGACCACTGTAAACCTTCGTTATTAGCTAAGCAATAACCCTAAAAGAGCAGAGATCAGTATTTTACCAACATGCTAGGCACTAATGTAAAATTATCTATAATATACAAATGAGAATCACTATCTTTTGTATTTGTAAGCTTTATAATAACCCCTTATTTTTATCCTCGTATTTGAATAAGGGATTTGTTAACTATGCAGGCACCTCTGCACATAGCACCTTTTACAAAAACTAACCTAGCTGCGCTTTTAAAGGTGGCCCAAAGCTATAGAGTGTTAGTATTTTTGCGTTTTATTATTGCCATAGTAGGTGGCTATGCGTTTACCTCAGCGTGTATTTCATTATTAAGTGTGCTGCTGCCCATTCCTAAGCAAGATGCCGTATTACTGTGTGTGTCTATCAGTATTTTAATTTTCGCCGCTGTGTTTATTTATGCGTTTTCGGTTAAGTCGTTAAAAACTACATGGATCAGTATTTTACTAAGTACCGGTTTTTTTGTTGCTGTATTGGCTTTACTGAAGGGTTGGCTATGAAAGACAGCTTTTTTAGGTCGATGACCTGGCTGCATACCTGGGTGGGCTTACTTACCTGTTGGATTATTTATGTAATATTTTTTGCAGGCACAGCGAGTTTTTTTAGAGACGAAATAAACCTCTGGAATCAACCTGCTATTCACAATGTGCAAGCTCAAACCGACAGAGTGGCCGCGCAAAGGCAGCAAATTATAAAGGGCTTTGATTATTTAAATCAGCACGCTGCAAACTCCCCTAGTTGGCGTATTACCTTGCCCGAAGAGCGAATACCGTATTTAGTATATGGCTATGCAAAACCTAAAGAGCCAGGACAGCGCCGCAGCCAGTTTGTAAATACCCAATTAAACCCAAACACCATGCAAGCGCTGCCCGCTTTTGTTGAAACCAAAGGCGGTAACTTTTTTTATAGGTTGCACTATCAGCTTTATTATTTAGATGCCATAACAGGGCGTTGGGTGGTGTGTTTTGCCAGCTTTTTTATGCTGCTGGCAATAATTTCGGGCGTGGTTATTCATAAGCGCATATTTAAAGATATGTTTACTTTTAGGCGCAATAAAGGGACTCGTAGCTGGTTAGATGCGCATAATTTAAGCTCGGTACTTGCCTTGCCGTTTCATTTAATGATTACCTACACAGGCATTATTACGCTTATATTTATGTTGTTCCCCTACCCTGCGTTAACTACCTACGACAAGGGTATGCGTGGCTTTTTTAACGATGTAACACCTAGCAATAACGTGACTAATAACGCCCAAGGCAGTGCAGATTTGCTCCCTATAAACACTATTTTGGATCAAGTTTATACTAAGTGGCCTAGTGCAGATATTACGCGTGTTCAGGTTAGTAAACCGAATATGGCCGCTTCAACAGTAACGGTATTGGTGAGCCCTGCAAAGGCGCTTCGCGATCAATCTCCGCGGCTTTTGTTTAGTGGCGCTACTGGCGAATTAGTTGCACAGACTGATGACGAACTTAGCAGTAGTAAAGCACTTTATGAATCACTTAACTCTATGCATACAGGGCGCTTTGCTACGCCTTTACTGCGCTGGTTATACGTACTTGGCGGTATTGCAGGCTGCGTAATGATTGGCTCTGGCTGCATAATGTGGGCTAAACGCATACGCGAGCGTAATAAGGGTAAAGCCTCATTTGGCTTACAATTAGTCGAAGGTTTAAACCTTGCCACCATTATGGGTTTACCACTGGCTACTTGCGCCTTTTTTATTGCCAATAGATTACTTAGTCCAACCGTAGCAGGGCGTGGTGAAAAAGAAGTTACAGTGTTCTTTTTAGCATGGTTAGTGGTTGCCGTTATGGCACTTTTAAAGCGCGATAGGTTGCAATGGCGTGTAATGGCAGCCATAAATGCCCTCGCGTGTTTGAGTGTACCGGCAATAAATGCGCTTACCACACAGGGTAATATAGTGAGCTACCTACTTAATAAACAATGGGCCTTGTTTATTTTCGATGCGGTATTTTTACTGTTTAGCATATTGTTTTTAGTACAAACCGAAAAATTACGTACTGCTTCTAGCGCATCTAAAAAAACAGCTAATAACCTGACCAATAATAAAAAGAGGCAAAAAGCATGATTGATTTACTTAGCTTTAGCCTCTGTTTGTTTGCTTTTAATGGTTTTGCTTTGGCAAAACCAGTGCATTTTAAAACGGTGTTTACAACGCGTCCCTCTAAGCTGCAAAGTAATTTGCTGCTAATAGTTGCTTGGATCAGTATTTTACTAAGTTTATTGTTCTGTGTTGTTACGCAGCAAGGATACGGAGCTTTACTGTTTTGTGGTTTTATGGGGTTAAGTGTATTAATTATAACGATTTTTTATAATTTTATAGAAAAGTTGATTAAGCCATTTAGCTTTTTAAATATGTTACTGATTGGCTTATCAGGGCTATTATTAGTAGTAACCTCACTGTAGTTAGTAAAAATCTGATCCCAAAAAAGCCATTAATTTTAGGCAAAAAAAATGGCAAGCTATAAAGCTTGCCAACAATAGGGGGGATATTCAGTATGTCCAACACTTGCATGTCTCGTTGCAAGTGCAGCTAATATAGCCCGAACATATTTAACTTACCTTACAGTAAGATGATCGTTTTATTACAGCTGTAACAATCATTAGCACTACAATTGTAAAGCCCCTTTACATAGCTAAATAGCCTACTGTTTAACCCAAATAATTTGTTCTGTGGCAAAGCCTAGTTTGTTTGCTTTAGCTATAAAATGTTGTTTAAGCTTATCACTAACGGTAGGCGTACGTGATAAAAACCATAAAAAGTCTCGGTTGTAACTGGTTATAAACGCATATTGGTAGTCGTCTTGGTCTAATTCAAAAATTACGTAAGCACCATAAAATGGGCCAAAAAACGAGACTTTAAAATGGCCTGTGTCAGTCCCTTCTACAAATTTTGCTAAGCCCTGTGCTTCATCCCACTTTTGCTCTTTAGTTATGAAACCTTTGTTGAGCACTTTTACTGTTCCATCGTCGTTTACTGTGTAAGTTGCGGTTACTTGCTCCATGCCCTCTTCAAATGAGTGATCAAGGCGGGCAATTTCGTACCACTTACCTTTGTACTGCTCTAAGTCAAAGTTTTTAACCGGAGTAATGCCCTCAGGTGCGCTTGTGCAGGCAGTGAGTAAAAATAACCCTGTAATAAGTAAAATAGTCGTAATGGCCTTCATGAAAGCTCCTTTTTAAATGTGATGCAGTTTGTACGGCTTTAACCAAATAAAGTTTGCTAGCCGATTAAAATAAATTGCTATAGGATCAGCTAAATACTAGAGCAATTAAAAGATTTATGCATGAAAATATGGGTAGATGCCGACGCATGCCCTGTGGTAATAAAAGAAATACTTTTTAGAGCCGCTGAGCGCACGCAAACACCGACCATTTTAGTGGCTAACCATGCAATGCGCATTCCGCCTTCAAAATTTATAAGCCGCGTACAGGTTTCGAGCGGGTTTGATGTGGCCGATGACGAAATAGTAAAGCGTGTAGAAAAAGGCGATTTAGTTATTACTGGCGACATCCCCCTTGCCAGTGAAGTTATAGATAACGGTGGCCAAGCACTTAACCCGCGCGGTGAGCTTTACACACCAGAGAATATTCGCTCGTTATTAAACGTGCGCGACTTTATGGACACCATGCGCTCAAGCGGCGTAGAAATGAGTGGCGGGCCACCACCGCTTAGCCAAACTGACCGCCAAAACTTTGCCAATAACCTCGACCGTATTTTAGCGCAAAAAAAGGCGAGCTAGTGTGAGTGAGCAAGCTATTGGCCTAGGTGAGCATGATTTTAATATAGCCGTGTATGTCGCAAAAGCACCGCCTATGCCCTACTTTGAAACCCTGCAAAGTGTTGAGCCTGTAATAAACGAGCAAATAAATACCATAAACCAGCACTGTGGTAATGGCTGGCGTAAAGTGTTTAACGTATACGCTAAAGTATTGTTTGCGCTACCGAGTGAGCATTACAGCTTTGCTAAACAAGCCGATAGCTGGCAAGCGTATCGCGATACATTTTTACTGCAAAAAAACAGGAAAACAGCGCTGCTATTTAGTGTCCCCATTATTAACGGCACTAATAAAAACCAGCTGCATATTATTGCTGGGCGAACCCATGCTAAAAACTTATTACAGCAAGGTAAGCTTAATGCGCAATTTAATTGGCTAGACGATGAGTTTGCAATTGATACAACGAATAACATTATTGTGTGCCCGTACTTTGATTATAGGCAGTTAAGTAATATTAAAATAGCCCGATTAAGCGGGCTTGTAGCTAAGCTTAAAACAGCTAATTAAAAATTTAAGGAATCAACATGGCGGGAATTTTAGAGCTAAATACGTTATTAAAATCAATGAACCCCGAGCTTAAACAGGGTGAATATATATTTTGCTGTTTAGCAGGCGACCTTGCTGACTACGTTCATTTAAACCCGCTTGCTAGTTACGTTGAAGAAGAAGGCCTAACCCTTATTTTAAATGCAGATACCGCTGATAAAGCCGGTATTACTTACGAAGGTAAATATAATTTAATCACCCTTAATGTGCATTCAAGTCTGGAGGCTGTTGGCTTAACCGCTGCGGTATCGGCCAAATTAACCGGGCATAATATTAGCGCCAATGTAGTGGCTGCGTTTTATCACGACCATATTTTTGTACAAATAGATAAAGCACAGGCGGCGCTATCTGCGCTTAAAGAGATTGGTTAAACTTAATTTGATTAAAAGTCCCCGGTTCGGGGTTGTTTAACGTTCAGAAACCGAGCTTTTAATATTTTTAATTACACTATAGATTCAACAATTTTCAATGCTTTAAGTTCGTTTTCGTGGGTTATGCCATCAGCTTCAATTACTTGCTTAAGAAGCTCTAAAACAAACACTCTCATTGGTTGGTCAATAATGTGCGACATACGGTGTTGAATAAATGACTCTATTTCGTTTGTTTGCACCGCTGAAACACATTTTTTAGTCATTTCTATTATGTAATTGTCTATTTCTATTGCTGATTTCCATTCAATTTTTTGTGCCCAAGCACTCACTACATTTAGCTCTTCGTCAGCAATAGAACCATCAACAGTGACAAAAAGTAAAGCGAGGTCTAATAACGACTCTTTTTGAAGTTGCTCAACACACACGCCCATATCAAAATTATTTAATAACTGTTCAAACTTCATAGTGCTTCCTTGATGGATAAAAATACTGCTAAAGAGCTTATACCAAAGCACACCAAAAAGTAATTTTAATAGGTTTGTTTAATTGCAACATTTTGTAAGTAATTAATAATACGAGCCTTGAAGCTAGGTTAGCTTTTGGTGTTATTTATATTTAGGCAAAAGCTGTCATTAGCCGCTTCTAGCTTTACTTTATTTCCTGTTTTTACTCTTACACAGCGAGTACTTTTTGGCAGTTTTTTCTTTTGAATTACATTAAATTCGCCGTTATCTACATCGTTAAGTGTGTATTGATATGCTGTGTTACCGCCTTCAAATAATGCCGTAAAAAGTCCGCCAATCAATGCTCCGGCAATTGCACCGCTGATCATGTCTTCGGTGTTACCATCTAAATCCTCGGCTAAACCAATGCCTGCACCAACCATGATTCCGGTTCCGATTTCTGATGACAGCTTTACCTTTTCAATTGATTCGACCGTAGCATAGTAATGCTTAATGATATGACCTTGGTCATCGCGATCAACGCCCTGAGAGGCACAGCCAGACAGTAATAAAAGGGCAATTAAACTTTTTTTCATGATTATTCTCTGTGTTGGTAATGAGTATAATCATATTCACTAATTAGTAATAAAACTGTGAGAGCTTTGTTTGTACCTGTTAGAAGATGTAAGAATGTGTTCAAATAAAACACCGACTGAAGCCAGAACGGTGCTAAGGTTAAGACTATTTAACAACGTATCCGCTAAACCCCAGCGCTTTAAAATAAAGCTTAGGAATACCGTATTTGCACTCGTTAAGTAATTCACTTAAGCGCATTCTATCAAGTGGGTAAAACTCACTTTCTAAGTTTTGAGCTGTGTAGGCCTGCCCTGCGTCACTTAAGCCTAAATCGGCACACACAGTAATTTGTGCTTCGCGCTCAAAGTCGGTTTCGGGTTTCATTAAATCGCTAATAAATAAGTTTGCGCCTTTATTTGAATTAGCTTTAATGTTTTTGAGTAGCTGCTTTTTGCTGCCGTCGTCTTTTAAAAAGTGCATTACGAGTAGACATAGCGCCGAATCGGCCTTAGTAGATAGCTTATCAAGCTCGCCTTCAATAACGTTAACGCGCTTTGCTATGCCGTGCTCTTCAAACGCTTGTTTAGCAATTGCGAGCATATCACTTGAGGTATCTTGCGCGGTAAATTGCCAAGTAGGGTTAAGCGCGGCAAGGGCGAGTATTTCTTTACCTGTACCGGCTCCTACTACTAAAATATGCGCGTTGTCTGCTAACGTAGCGAGTAGTTGTGCATTGGTAAGTTGGTGTAATAGCTCATAACCAGGTACTAAGCGGGTAATGCGACTATCGTAATGTGTTGCTTGCTCGCCTGTAAATGTCGGCATTTTTAACTCCTTTAATCAGCTTATAAAACTTCAATAGTGGAGTATCCACCACTTTGCTTACTTACATGAACTTGCGTGGCTACACGTTCGCTCATTTCGCTCACATGCGATATAACCCCTACTTTGCGGCCCTGTGCTTGCAACGAATCGAGCGCGTCCATAGCAACGCTGAGTGTTTCGCTATCTAACGTACCAAACCCTTCGTCAATAAACAAAGAGTTGATTTGTACTTTGTTTGACGAAAGGGATGCAAGCCCTAATGCCAGTGCTAGTGATACTAAAAACGATTCACCGCCAGAGAGTGTATTAACCGAGCGTTGTTCGTCGGCCATGTCGCGGTCAATAATGGCAATATCGAGCGATTGCGCAATGGCTGTAAGCTCGTAGCGTTTATTAAGGGTTTTTAAGTGGCTATTAGCGTAATGCAGTAAAATTTTTAGCGTTTGTGTTTGCGCTAAGTTACGCATGGTTTTACCGGTTGCATCGCCTAGTACTTTATTAAGTAAGTGCCATTGTTCAACTCGCTTTTTAAGGGTGGCTAGCTCAGTTTGCTTACCCTCAAGTGCTTTGGCATTTTGGTTGTGCTGTTCTATGGCGGTATTAATGGTAAGTAAACTATTTTGCTGCTCAGTTTGCTTTGTATTTAATGCCGTTAATTGCTCGCTAAGTTCAGCGTGGTTTTGTGATGGCTTGTTAGTATTTTGGTGATCTGTATGCGCACTTTGTTGCTGTTTAAGCGCAGCATTTGCATCTAAAAGTGCAGCTGAAAGCTGCTCAAACTGGGTTAAATGGGCTTTAATTTGCTCACTACTTAAAGTTAGTAAAATTGTGATCTGCTCATGTGTAGCCTCACTGTACTGGGCTTTAAAGTCGCTAAACCATTCGTTGTAGCGCTCTTCAAGTGTTTTAAGCTCCGTGCTTTGCTCGGCTAAACGCAGCTCTGCGTTTTTAAGCTCAATTGCATGCTCGTCTCGTTTTTTTACAGCGTTATCGTATGTTTGCTGGCTGTTAGTTAACTGAGCTTGGCATTGCTCAAGCTGGGCATTAATTTTTGTTTGGTAGTCGTTTACGCTTATTTGCTCGTTATTAAACAACGCAAGGCGTTCACTTTGTGTTGTATTTTGTAGCTGTTGAGCATTGTCTAAATCACCTTTTAGCGTTTTAAGTGCACTTTCGCTTTTAGTTATTTGTGGCGTAAGCTGCTGTAATTGCTGATTGGCTGTGTCTATTTGTTTTTGACTTTGCTCAAGTTGCGCATATGTATGCTGATACAGCTCAACCTGTTGGCTTAAATCATTTAAGTTAAGCGAGCTAGTTTGCAGCTGCTGCCAAAAGTTGCTTTGTTCAAATTGTGCATTAAGCGTTGTAGTGAGCTCATTAATTTGCGACGTTAGCTCAGCGTGCTTTGTATTTACTTGGCTTAGTTTATTGGTTAATTCACTATTTAAATTATGCAATTGTTGCTGTATTTGCTGCTCAGCTTTTAGTGAGCTTTGTTGCTGATTTACTTTTGCTTGTAGGGTAGTTTGCTGTTTTTGCGATTCAAAATACTGCGCTTTTTGCTCGTTAAGCTGTTTATAGGTTTCATCTAGCTGCTCTGCTGTGAGGGCATTTAGGTGAGTACGCGCAGTCTCCATGGTGGTTTTTATTTCATTTCGTTTAGTATTGAGCGTTTGAATGGTTTGACCGTGCTGAGCATGCTCGTTAACGAGTACGGCATGTTGTGTTTGATGTGTGTGTAACTGCGTTTGTGCACTATCGTGCTGCTTTTTAGCATTAGTATAGTTGGCTTCAAAATCGGCTATTAAGTTGTTTAATTGCGGGTTTTGATTAGTAGCATAGGGGTGCTCGGTTGCACCGCACACTGCGCAGGGTTCGTTAGGGTTAAGCTGTGCGCGCAAATGCTCTACGTTTTCGCTGGCACGCAGGCGAGCTTGGTTTAGCGCATATTCGTTATGTTTAAGTGCTTGCGCGCACGTTGCTAGGTTTTGTAAAAGCGACTGCTGCTGTTGCTCACTTTGGCTAAGTTTAGCTGCAATATTATTTTGCGCTTGTGTGCTTTGCTTAAGCTCTTGGGTAAATTGAGCGTAGCGTATTCGCTGCTCTTTTAAGTAATCAATATTTTTAAGTTCGCTGTCGCATTGCTCAATATTGAATTGGCGTTGGTGCTCGTTCAGCTCGTTTAGGTTTTTTTGATCATGGCTTAGTTGCTGCTCTTGCTGCTCTACCTTTTTATTTTGCGCTGTTAAAAGCTCAGCCTGTTTGGTTTGCTCTGTTAGCAGTTGCTTATTTTGGGTTGCTGTTGCATTAAGTTGCTCATTAGCACTTAAATACGTATTAAAGCTGTGTTGGTAATAATTCCAATCATTCGCGAGCGGTTTAAGCTGTGTATGTTCAGTAAGCCATTGCTGATGCTGCGTATTTAGCTTAGTTGCCTCATCAAGCACGGTTTGGCTGTGTTTAAACTGAATTTGTAATTCGCTAAGTTGTTGCTGCTCTTTATCACTTTGCTGAGTAAGGCTAGTAATGCTTTGTGCGTGTATAGCAAGCTGGCTGTCGAGCTCGCGGGCTTTTGCAATAATTGGCTCAGCAGAGTGCTTTTGCTCTTGCGCTGTTTTTAATTCGCTTTGTTTGGTTTTAAGTGCCTCGGCTTGCTTTGCAATAAGCGTTGCATGATCAATATTTTTTAAGTCACTTATTTGTTTATTTAGGGTGTTATTTTGCGCTGTTAAATACTCATGTCGTTTTCGGTTATCTTTTATCTCAAGTGCGCTTTGTGCTTGTTTTGCTTGCTCACTCTGTTGAGCAATTTTTGCAAGCTCGTTGGTAGCATGCTGCTGACTTTTTGTTGCCTCTTCAAGTGCTAGCTCAAGTGCATTTGCTTGCTTGTACCAATTTAAGTTTTGCTCTGTGCTTATTATTGTTTTTTTAGTGTGTTCTATTTGCTGTTTTAGCTCATTAAGCGTGGTGTGTTTTATTGCTAATTCGTCTTCACTCAATAAGGTATAACTTGAAAGGCTTGCTTGTAGTAAATCAAACTTATCTTTTAACTCTTTGTTACGTTCAAAAATACGCTTACCAATTAGGCTAAATTTGTCGGTGCCTGTTAGGCACTCCAATAATTGCGCGCGTTCATCGCCAGTTGCTTTTAAAAAAGCAGCAAATTCGTGCTGCGCTAATAATACCGCACGCGAGAATTGCTCAAAGCTTAAACCTATTTTACTTTCTATTTGTTTTAAGGTTTGGCTTTTGTCGGCTATTAATGTTTCATCTGGTAGGGTAACTAACGTGTGCTCGGCGACTTTTAATTTACCGGTTACTTTTTTATGGGTGCGCTGTATAGAATAACGGGCGCGGTAAAGGTGTTTGTCTTGCCCTACAAAGTCAACCTCAGCAAAGCCTTCCCACTTTCCACGGCGTAATAAGTTACGCGCATCGTTTAATTTGATGCTGTCGCCATTAAAATCAATCAGATTACCTTTATCGCCTTTTAGGCGTGCCGTTTTTGTGTAAAGCGCCAAACAAATAGCATCTAAAAAGGTACTTTTACCCGCGCCGGTGTCGCCGGTTATTGCAAATAAGCCCGCATCTTTTAGTGGGGCTTGAGTAAAGTCGATTTCGGCGTCTACTATTGATGCTAAGTTATGAATGCGTACTGCGGTTATTTTCATAGTTGCTCTTGCTCCGTCAGCTCACTTATTACATCGTTTAAAAGCACTTTTAGTTCATCGGGTACGTTCTGCCCTGCCATGTCTTTATCATTTGCAAAGGCTTGTTCTAATAAATTGAGCGGATTGAGCATTTCAACTTCACTTAAATCTTCAAATACTGTGTCGTTGTCGGTTTGGGCTGTTTGTTCACGAACACGTTCGATACCGCAAAATTTTACGTGCTTACCTTCTAGTGCTTGTTCTATTTGTTCTCTGAAGGTGGTGTCGGTATCACTTGATTTAAGCTTTACGCGTAAATAAGGGGCAATAGCATGTTGTGATGTATCAAGTGCTTTAATTTGTTCACATAAGTCATTCAGTGGCACACACTCTCCTTTTGGTAAAATAATAACGTCGGCTGAGCGCGGAATGTAAAGGGGGTTTACAGTTGTGCTAATGCTCTGTTTTTTATCGCTTTTAAATTCGATAACATTAACTTGGTGTGTGTAGTTACGTTCTGAAAACGACATGGGAATAGGCGTGCCGCTGTAGCGAATAGTCTCGTTTTTAGCAACTTGTTGCGCTTTGTGTAAATGCCCCA
The DNA here is from genome assembly GCF_016865405.1 of Pseudoalteromonas sp. PS1M3. Taxonomy (NCBI): domain Bacteria; kingdom Pseudomonadati; phylum Pseudomonadota; class Gammaproteobacteria; order Alteromonadales; family Pseudoalteromonadaceae; genus Pseudoalteromonas; species Pseudoalteromonas sp. PS1M3. The sequence continues at coordinate 58,209 of NZ_AP022625.1, forward strand.
GTGCTACGTAGTCTGCCTTGTTACCAAATACACTGGCCGAAATAGACTCCTCCCCACCAATCACTAAATTACGTTCTGAGTCACTTGAAATATCACCGCCTTTGGCATGTAAGTGCCCCATTACAATTAACGGCGAATTTTGCGCGTTAATGCTATAGGCGTGATCAAGGGCAAGCTTATAGGCTTTTTCAACGCCTTGTGCGTAACTAGGGCCGTTTTTAGTATGACTAAGTGAGCTTATATCGCTGGTACGTAAAAAAGGCATAGCGACGATTACAGCGCGTTTATTATTAGTATTTATTTCTATAATAATATCGCCAGGCGCTGATACATCAAAACGCCCTACTACGTGGGTATCAAATTGAGCAAGTAAGGGTTGAGCCGCTAAAATACGATTTGCAGAGTCATGATTGCCAGCAATAATTACCACGTGCATGTGTGGGCAATGTTTTTTAGCGTCTTTTATAAACTGGTAAAGTTGGTTTTCGGCGCTGGCACTGGGTGTTGCCGTATGATAAATATCGCCTGCGACTAATAACAAATCTATTTGCTGCTCAACAAGTGTGGCAAGTAACCAGGTAAAAAATGCTTGATGCTCAACACGGCGGTCGTGTTCGTAAAATTGTTGGCCAAGGTGCCAATCGGAGGTATGAAGGACTTTCATGTCGCGCTCTTAAAAACCAGTAAGAGCGCCAATATACCCAAGGCTGCTAAAGATGCAAGCCTCAGTATAACTAAACAGTTAGCTTAAGCTGTACCAAATGCCAAAAATTACTGGCAAAGCAATCAATGCGATGAGTAGAGGTTTTTTTAACGTTTTAGTTTGTTTGGATTGTAGTCTTTTAAGTGCGTTAGTTTCGTTACAAGCAGCTACTTTATCAATGTAAAAATAACCTGAATCTAGGTACTGCTTACAGCTATTTTCGTTGGCTGGGATTGCAATTAGTTCTTGTTGTTTTTTTAGGATATAAAAATCCATGAGCCCACCGCATTTCTTACTTGTAATCGATAATACTTGAGGATAAATAGTTGTTATTTATTTGCCTCAAATAAAAAGGTGGGCGATTTTAAATACAAATGACTACAAAGATCAACCAAAAACTACGGTAATTTCAATTTATCGTACAAATAATTAAAATTAGTGAAAACACCGCAATATTTACGCCAATTATGAGCTGTTTTTTACTGTGTTTTTGTTCAGTGGTTAGCCGCTTTAGCGCATCTTCTTTGTTGCAGGCCGACACAATATCTACATAAGAATAATGGTCAGCTTTATAGCGCTCAAGTAGTTCTTTTTCAGCAGGAATTGCGTCTAGTTTGTTTGCCTTTTTTATAATATAGAATTTCATAGCGTGGACCTTTAAAATCTCACTTAACTCCACTGTAATCTCATTTGATGAACTTGACCTGAAGTTGGCTAATACGTGAGTGTTTTAATGCTCTAGTCGGTTTAAAATTTGTAAACCCCCTTTACATTTTTAAATGAATTAAAATAGCTAACAAATTATTGTTATTTGTGCGTACAAAACTTTAGTGAATATCACCCTAAAAATTGGGTGTTTGGTCGCTATTTAATTGAAGAAAACGGCTACATTTGACACAGTATGATCACAAAATTATTTTAGGACTAACAATGAAAAAAATAAGTCTTACGCTTAGTGCTCTTTTATTGCCAATGGTAATGTCGGGTAGTGCTATTGCGTCTTCAGTTGAACAAACAAAAGGCTCGTTTGTTGATAAGTTTCGTCAGTTAGATGAAGCATTGCCGACACCAAATGTTTACCGCAGTGCTGCGGGTGAACCAGGTGAAAATTACTGGCAGCAAAAAGTTAACTACGATATTGACGTGAAGTTAGATGAAAAAAAGCGTCGTCTTAGTGCAAGCCAGAGCATTGAGTATAAAAATAACTCACCGCATACATTAAAATATTTATGGTTACAGTTAGACCAAAATATTTTTAAAAGTGATTCAATTGCTGAAACCACTAAAACCTTTAAAAGCACGTTACAAAGCCTGCCTGCGCAAAAGCCCGCAAAACTGAGCCTAGGGCAGTTACGTCGCCAGCAATTTATGAGTGACAACGAACTTGGCTTTGCAATAAGCAATGTTAAAGACGAAGACGGTAAAGCACTACGTGTAACAATCGTAGATACATTAATGCGTATTGACTTGAATGAGCCGTTAAAGCCAGGTAAAGAAGTTGAGTTCAGCATGGACTTTGCGTTCAATATTGTTGAAGAAGATGCTGTTGGCGCACGCTCAGGATATGAGCATTTTGAAAAAGATGGCAACGATATATTTTTACTTGCCCAGTGGTTCCCGCGTTTAGCGGCGTACACAGATTACGAAGCATGGACGAATAAAGCCTTTTTAGGCTCAGGTGAATTTACGCTTGAATTTGGCGATTACGACGTAGAAATTACAGTACCCGCTGATCACATTGTATCGGCGACGGGTAAGTTAGATAATCCAAGCAAGGTACTTACAAGCACGCAGCGTAAACGTTTAAAGCAATCTGAAACTGCTAAGCGTCCTGTGTTTATCGTGACCGAAGAAGAAGCACTCGAAAACGAAAAAGAAGGCACAGACAAAACGAAAACATGGCGATTTAAAGCCGACAATGTGCGTGATTTTGCATGGGCGTCTTCACGTAAATTTATGTGGGATGCAAAAGGTTACCAACAAGGCGGTGATGTTCAACCACTTGTTATGGCCATGTCTTTCTTCCCTAAAGAGGGCGGTGACTTATGGAAAAAGTATTCTACTGAATCTGTTGTGCACACAATGGAAGTGTATTCAAAGTATTCGTTTGATTACCCTTACCCAACTGCACAATCGGTAAATGGTCCGGTAGGTGGTATGGAATACCCAATGATTACCTTTAATGGTCCGCGTACTAAGTTACAAGATGACGGTACACGCACCTATTCTCAGTCTGAAAAACGATTTTTGATTGGCGTTGTGATTCATGAAGTTGGCCATATTTACTTTCCAATGATCGTTAACTCTGATGAACGTCAGTGGACGTGGATGGATGAAGGCTTAAATAGCTTTTTAGATGGTGTTGCTGGACGTGAATGGGATCCTACTATTCCGTGGGGTGTTGAGCCTCGTGATATTGTATCGTATATGAAATCTGAAGTTCAGGTGCCTATTATGACGCAATCAGATAGCGTACTTCGCTTAGGCCCTAATGCTTACACTAAACCTGCTGCCGCGCTTAATATTTTACGTGAAGTGATTTTAGGCCGCGATTTATTCGACTTTGCATTTAAAGAGTACGCACAGCGCTGGAAATACAAGCGCCCTACCCCCGCTGATTTCTTCCGTACTATGGAAGAGGCGTCAGGTGTTGATTTAGATTGGTTTTGGCGCGGCTGGTTTTACACTACCGACCATGTAGATATCTCGTTAGATAAAGTGTATCAACTGCGTTTAGATACTAAAAATCCAGATATAGATTACAGCCGCCTACGTGATATTGAAGCTGACAAACCAACATCGTTATTTGTTGAGCGTAACCGTGCAGAAGGTAAAAAAACATGGGTTGAGAAAAACCCTGATATTACTGATTTTTATGACGAAAATGATCGTTTCACGGTAACGAATAAAGAGCGCAACGCGTACAACAAGTTTTTAAAAGGGCTTGAGCCGTGGGAGCGTAAAACGCTAGACCGTGCTTTAAGTGACGATCAAAACTATTACGTGATGGAATTTTCAAACTTAGGCGGTTTGGTGATGCCAATTTTACTTGAGCTCACGTATGAAGATGGCACTAAAGAAGAGCGTTACATTCCTGCTGAAATTTGGCGTCGTAATCATAAAAATGTACAAAAGCTTATAGTTACTGATAAAAATAAGCCGCTTGTATCAGTAAGTGTTGATCCACGCTGGGAAACTGCAGACGTTGATGTAGAAAACAATAACTACCCACGTCGCATTATTCCTTCACGTATTGAAGTATTTAAAAAGAGTAAGAGTAAAGCTAAAGTGAGTCGCGATATCATGCAAGATATTAAAACAGAACTTAAAAGCGATGAGAAAAAAGACGCAAAGGATGAAGTAGAGGAACAGCAATAATGCGTTTTTTGCTTATTGTTGTTTGCTTTTTAATTGCTGCGCCAAGTATGGCGCATCAATTAAAATCATCAGTAACGACTGTGCTTTTTAACAAAAGAACGCATAATGTTGAGCTTATGCATCGGTTTTACTTACACGATACTGAGCATGCTGTTAGCAGCTTATTTAAAGGTAAAATTGATATAATTAGCAATAAAACTGATCAACAACGCTTTGCCAAATATGTTGAGTCACATGTTGCTTTGCAAACATTAAATGGTGACGTTGTGCCGCTTAACTTTGTTGGCGCTCAGGTTGATGGTAAGTTTTTTTGGGTTTATCAAGAAGCGCCTATTCCAGAGGGAATTCAAGGGATAAAAATGAGTAATGGTGCGCTGCGTGATTTATGGCCATCACAAGTAAATATGGTGAACGTTGAAGGCAAAGGTAAAGTTAAAACCCTAAACTTTGCTCAGGATGATACCTGGCTTGAAGCTCGCTTTGAGGCTAACTAACTCACTATTAATGTAAAATACGCGCTTATTTAAGTGCGTATTTTATTACAATATTTAACGTACGTTCATAATTGATCGGTAAAATACCAAGTTACGTAAAAAATCGGGTTGTTTATATTTACCTTGTTTTGCGCAACATACAACTAGCTGCTAAGCTTTTGTTTATTGGTAGTTGCAGTGAAGTTACTGACCACCTCGCACTATTAATTTAAATATAATTAGTATTAATTGTTCCCATTTAAGGGTGTAAGCTCAGAGTATTTTTATGTTTGAAAAAAGCTCAACTAATTATTTTCACAAACAAGGATTGGTATGACGACTCAGGTAGAGGCTATCCATGGTGTTATTTTTGATTTAGATGGTACTTTGGTATCGTCAGAACTCGACTTCTCACTTATTAAAGCCCAAATTGGCTGTCCCGATAACGAAGATTTACTCGACTTTATTGCGCAACTTCCTTCTCCTTATATGCGCGAAGAGGCAATGAACATTGTTCACCAGCACGAATTATTAGATGCACAACATGCCACGTTGTTGCCAGGTGTAAGTGAAGCCATTTCACTATTAAATGACCGAAGTATTCCTATGGCAATAGTGACGCGTAATTTTGACAAAGCCGCTGCACTTAAATTAAAAAATAACCCGCTTCCTATCAGCACAGTACTTACACGAAGTGACGCACCAGCAAAACCCGATCCAAGTGCATTAAATGCTATTGCTACGCTTTGGAATATTAGCGCAGATAACCTATTGTACGTAGGCGATTACATATACGATATTCAAGCTGCACACAATGCTAATATGCGTGCCTGCTTATATGCTCCCAATGAAACGCCTCCTTATGCTGATCAAGCTGATTATGTGTTGCATGATTTTTACGATTTGGTTGCTTTAGTTGAAAGCTACTCCAAAAAAGTCGAGTTATGTTAAATTGACGCTATATTAGCTTTAGTAAATTTACCTCTCACAATATGGGCGCTCATTCACTAAGGTTTACTAGCCCAATACGTTTTGAATTGGTAAAATAATAAAAAATGTAATGTATTTATTAGAGGCACAAAATGGGTAGAGCATTTGTAGTTCGTCAAAGTTCTATGATCAAAACAGCTAATGCAAAAACAAAAGTAAACTCAAAGTACGGTAAAGAGATTTACGTTGCTGCTAAAAATGGTGAACCCGATCCTGAAGTAAATCAAACTTTGCGTCGTCTAATCGAAAAAGCTAAAAAAGACCAAGTTCCTGCGCACGTTATCGAAAAAGCAATAGAGAAAGCCGCCGGTGGAGCAGGGGAGGATTACTCGGTTGCTCGCTACGAAGGCTATGGGCCGGGTAATTGTATGGTGATTGTTGACTGCTTAACTGATAACCCCAACAGAACCATTAAAGATGTGCGCTTACCGTTTACTAAAACTGATTCAAAAATAGGGACGCCTGGTTGTGTAGCCCATATGTTTGATCATTATGCAGTATTAGGCTTTGCAGGCGATGACGATGAAGTTGTTTTAGAAGCGCTAATGATGGCCGACGTTGACGTTGCTGACGTAGAAGCTGAAGATGGAAAAATTTCTGTTTTTGCACCGCCTACAGAATACTTTAAGGCTAAAACAGCTCTTGAAGACGCATTTGAAGGTATTAACTTTGAGGTAGACGAAATTACTTTTATCCCTCAAGTTAATATTGAAATTGATGATGAAGAGGTTATTGCTAACTTCGATAAATTTATAAATATGCTTGAAGACTGTGATGACGTACAAAATGTGTATCACAATGCAATTATAAAAAAATAATCTTAACGTCGTTTTTTATAGCAAATACAAATTAAAAAGCGTGTTTTGTGTATACAAAACACGCTTTTTTGTATTTACAGAAATGTTAGGTATTCATAGAGGTTATTGATTTATGTGTTTCTATTTTAAAATGAGTTGTTTTAAGTGTGTTTAAACACATTTTTAAAAATATTGGTGTGCTTATTTGTTGATTTAGAAAATAAAAAACCAGCCCTAAGGTTGGTTTTGACACGAAATAAACAATTAAGATACAGCGTTAAACATTTGGAGTGTATTAACTTTGCTGTAACTTATACTGTATACGGTAGCTATGTAATAACGGTTCAGTATAGCCACTAGGTTGTGTTGTTCCTTCAAGTACTAAGGCGAGGGCTGCTTGAAACGCAATACTATTTTTTAGTGTTTCAGGGCTGCTTGCCATTGGGGTATAGGCTTTATCGTGTTCGTTTTGGCCGTCTACTACCTTGGCCATTTTTGCCATTGTGGATGTAATTTGCTCTTGTGTACATATGCCATGCAATAACCAGTTAGCCATATGTTGACTAGATATTCTAAGTGTTGCTCTGTCTTCCATTAGCCCTACATGGTTAATATCGGGTACTTTAGAGCAGCCTACACCTTGGTCTATCCAACGCACTACATAACCCAAAATACCCTGTGCATTGTTTTCAAGTTCGCTTTGTATGTCTTCTTTAGAGAGTGTTGACGTATCTTGCATTAGTGGCGGAGTAAGTAAGTCGTCAAGGCTTGCTATTGTACGCTCAGCGATTGCGTGTTGCTCAGTAAAAACATTAACATCATGGTAGTGCATAGCATGCAGCGTTGCGGCTGTAGGAGAGGGCACCCAAGCTGTATTAGCGCCCGATTTAGGGTGTGCTAACTTTTGCTCCATCATCAGCGCCATTTTGTCAGGCATAGGCCACATGCCTTTGCCTATTTGAGCTTTTTGGCTTAATCCACAGGCAAGGCCAATATCTACGTTGCGATCTTCGTAAGCACTTATCCAAGGCTGTTGTTTTATTTCAGCTTTAGGGAGCGCAACACCTGCTTGCATTGAGGTGTGAATTTCATCGCCTGTACGGTCCAAAAAGCCGGTGTTAATAAATACAACACGTTGTTTTGCTTCATTTATACATGCTTTTAAGTTTACAGATGTACGGCGTTCTTCATCCATAATACCCATTTTTAAGGTGTTTTTAGGTAAGTTTAAGGCTTCTTCTACATGGGTAAATAGTGTGCTTGTAAAAGCAACTTCTTCTGGGCCATGCATTTTAGGTTTTACAATATTAATGCTCTGCGCGCTGCTGTTTTTTACGCCAGAATTTTTATTTAAGTCGTGCAGGGCGGCTGTGGCAGTAAACATTGCATCCATTATACCTTCAAAAACAGGCTCGCCGTAAACGTCTGTAATGGCTGGATTTGTCATTAAGTGGCCCACGTTTCTTACAAACATCATGCTTCGGCCTTTAAGCGTTATGGTACCGCCATCAATAGAAGTATACGTTTTGTCGCTTTGCAACGTACGTTCTACAACTTTGTCGCCTTTTTTAAACGATTCGACTAAGTTACCTTGCATTAAACCAAGCCAGTTTTTGTAAACTTGCACTTTATCTTGTGCATCTACGGCGGCTACAGAATCTTCACAATCCATAATAGTAGTTAGGGCTGCTTCAAGTACCACATCTTTTAAACCCGCTTTATCAGCTTGGCCAATAATATGGTGGTGATCTATCTGTAATTCTATATGTAAGCCATTGTTTTTAAGCAATACAACGCTTGGGTTTTGGGCTTCGCCTTGGTAGCCAATTAACTGAGAGGGGTCAGCTAAAGTGGTTTGAGAGCTGTCACGCAGCGTAATAACTAATGCGCCGTTTACAACAGAATAATTGGTGCTTTCAATATGTGAGCCGTTTTCAAGTGGCAGTGCTTTGTCTAAAAACTGGCGTGCGTATGCCATTACTTTAAAGCCACGAACCGGATTATAGGTAGTGCCTTTTTCTGCCCCGTCATCTTCACTTAACACATCTGTGCCATATAAGGCGTCGTATAACGAGCCCCAACGTGCGTTAGCTGCATTAAGTGCAAAACGTGCGTTACTTACTGGAACAACTAACTGTGGGCCTGCTGTAACCGCTATTTCGGGTTCAACCTGTTGTGTTTCAATTTTAAAATTTGCAGGCTCTGGCACTAGGTAGCCAATGTCACTTAAAAAACGTTGGTATTGCTTGCTATCCCACGTTTTATTTGCAATGTGGTACTGATCAATTTGTTGTTGCAGTTGTTCGCGTTTAGCCAACAGCGCTTTATTTATTGGCGTGAGCGTTTGAACAATCTTTGCAAAGCTTTGCCAAAATTGTTGTTCTGATAAGTGTGTACCAGGTAATAGTTTAGTTTTAACAAAGTCAGCAAGCTCTAAATCTACGCTGAGTCCTGAATGTGTGAGAGTGTGGGTCATAATTGCCTTCCTTAAACGGTCGCCATAGTATTTGTGCGTTTGAGCAACAATAACGTAAAAAAGTCATGTTGAGTGTGTTTTTGATATTCACAAAAAATATAGTCGTAATAAAAACTATAAATTTACTAAATCTAAAAAATAAGCCTAATGTTGAATTAAGCGCTACGGAGCACTAGCAACGTTGCCACTCTCACAACATTAAATTATTTATATACCCGTTCGAAGGAATTTATTATGACAACATATCAACGCGAAACCGACACACTTTCTACTTTATGCCAATCTCAAGGTAATGCATGGCAGGCAATTAACCCAGAGTATGCAACTCGCATGCGTTTACAAAATCGCTTTCGTACTGGGATAGAAATTGCACAATACACAGCTGACGTAATGCGTGAAGATATGGCCGCTTACGATAAAGATTCAAGCCAATACACACAGTCTTTAGGATGTTGGCATGGATTTACTGCCCAGCAAATGATGATGGCTATAAAACGCCACCAAAAAACAACTAAACGTAGTTATGTTTACTTAAGTGGTTGGATGGTTGCTGCACTTCGCTCTGCGTTTGGTCCGTTACCTGACCAAAGTATGCACGAAAAAACATCTGTTCCAGCGCTTATTGAAGAAATTTACACATTCCTAAAGCAAGCCGATGCCCGTGAGCTTGACCACTTATTTAATGACCTAGATGAAGCCAAAGCGAATGGCGGCGACGTTCAAGCTGTACTTGATAAAATTGACAACTTTGAAACACATGTTGTGCCAATTATTGCTGATATTGATGCAGGTTTTGGTAACGAAGAGGCAACTTACCTACTTGCTAAAAAAATGATTGAAGCAGGTGCATGTGCTATTCAAATCGAAAACCAAGTATCTGATGCTAAACAATGTGGTCACCAGGCGGGTAAAGTAACCGTGCCTCACGAAGACTTTTTAGCAAAAATTAATGCGGTTCGCTATGCATTTTTAGAGCTAGGTATCGACAACGGTATTATTGTTGCGCGCACTGATTCGTTAGGTGCAAGCTTGACTCAAAAAGTGCCGGTATCACAAACTCCAGGTGATTTAGCAAGTCAGTACAATGCCTTTTTAGAGACTACACCTATTAATGGCGTAGAGGACTTAAACGAAGGTGATACGGCAATGAAAATCAACGGTGAGCTGTGTAAACCTACTCGCCTTGAAAATGGCCTATACCAGTTCCGTGAAGGGACAGAGAAAGACCGCGTAGTACTTGACTGTGTAACTAGCCTACAATCTGGCGCTGATTTATTGTGGATTGAAACAGAAAAGCCACACGTAAAACAAATTGCTGAGCTTGTAAACCGTGTTAAAGAGCAAGTACCAAATGCTAAACTAGTGTACAACAACTCACCTTCGTTTAACTGGACGCTTAAGTTCCGTGAGCAAGTGTACCAAGAGTGGCAAGAAGCGGGTCGCGATTTGAGCGCTTACCCAAGCCTTGGTGATAACAAAGGCCTAATGGCACCAGAAATGGATGCAACAGAGCTTGCAGCCGCAGCTGATGTATTGGTACAAAATTTCCAACGTGATGGTGCACGTGAAGCGGGTATTTTCCATCACTTAATTACGCTGCCTACTTACCATACTGCAGCACTTAGCACAGATATTTTATCAGAAGGCTACTTTGGTGACTTAGGTATGCTTGCTTATGTACGTGATGTACAACGCCAAGAAATTCGCCGTGAACAAGCATCTGTTAAACACCAAGACCTAGCAGGTTCTAACATTGGTGATACACACAAAGAGTACTTCTCTGGTGATAACGCGTTAAAAGCCGGTGGTGAAGATAACACCATGAACCAGTTCTAAAAATTTCTAGATAGTGTTACTCAAGGGCCGTAAGGCCCTTTTTTTATGTGTCATAAATATTTTTACTGCACTCACTAATAGCAGAGCCTTTATTAGTGCTAAAAGCGTATTGTGTATGAGAAATAAAAACTTACATTAGGTTACTTAGTTAGTTGAGATCAGGTTTTAACCAACTATAGATATGCGGATCACGTTTTAACTAGCTAACCGAATTTGTAGATCAGAGTTTAACTAACCCTTTAATAAAAGCGTTTTGTAAGTGCTTTTTTGCTGTAAAGGGGCCTTAAAGAGCTATTAAAGTAATCAAAAACGTTATTTTTTGTTTTTTTTGGTGTTTAAATTCGATTTATAAACCGATTTTTTACTAACGTATAACTTTCACAAAACAAAATTTTACCAACTGAAAGGCTATAAACAGTGACTCAAACCGATTTTTTACTAACTCAAACTATAAAAAAGCTATAAACCTAAATTTTACTAACTGAGAAATAGACTAAGTCCGATATTTAATATGCCCTATAAGTGTAAAGGGGGTTTACACTTTGCATATACGTAAAAGCCACTTTTAAAAAGTGGCTTTTAGTAATTTAATTAATGTAATGCTATTTACTGTGCTTATCAAACCACCATTGAATGTAAGCAACTTTAGTCATTAAATTAGAAGGGCGAGCTGTAATACCATGCGATGCATCTGGTATGCGAACCATCGCGGTGTCAACACCTTGTAATTTTAGTGCTTGGTAGTATTGCTCTGTTTCAGAAATGGGTGTGCGATAGTCTGCTTCACCTGTAAGCAGCATGGTGGGTGTAGTAACATTACCTACATAACTAATTGGCGAACGTTTCATGTAATGCGCTATGTGATCCCATGGTTTGCCTGGGAACCAGTAATCAGCAAAAAATGGATAAAAGTCGGCAGTTAGTACAAAGCTGATCCAATTTATAACAGGTTTAGCAACAACAGCTGCAGCAAATCGATCTGTATGTCCAACAATCCATGCTGTTAGTACACCTCCGCCAGAACCACCGGTAACAAATAGTTTAGATTCATCAATAAACCCTTTTTTAATAAGAGCATCAACCCCAGACATTAAGTCATCAAAGTCATTACTTGGGTAATTATGATGAATGGTTTGTGCAAACTCTTTCCCATACGAATCACTTCCGCGCGGGTTCATGTATAACACCACATTACCTTTTGCTGCAAAAAGCTGAACTTCGGCACTAAAGTGAGGGCCATAATTAGCCACCGGCCCACCGTGAATTTCGAGCACTAGAGGATACTTTTTAGATTTATCAAACCCTGGCGGGTAAGCAATCCATCCTTGAATAGGTAATTGGTCGTGGCTTGATTTAAGCCAAATCTCTTCCACTTTTGCCAGTTGTTTATCACCTAGCGAATCGCTATTAAGCGTGGTTAAGCGCTGTGTTTTACCGCGTTTAATGCTCGCTACATCCGCAGGGCGTTGAGTGTCAGCAAGTGTAAACGCGATATCGCCGTTGCTGCTTACATCAAAATCTCCGCCTGAGTATGGTCGTCCAAATGCTACACTGCCAATTTGTTCGGTGATCACTTTACGCTTGCCATTTCGAGGTTGATAAGCAAGGGTAGTTTGACCTTCATTGGCAAAGCTAAAGTAAACCCCTTTAGAGTTTGCAGCCCATTTTATTTGCCCAACGCTTCTATCAAAGTTGGGTGTTAAGCTTTTGGTGTTACCCGTTTTTAAATCACGAATGTAAAGTTGAGTATTTTCGTAGTTAGTGCGTTTATCGTCATATCCTGTATACGCAAGGTAACGACCATCAGGAGAGACTTTGGGTTGTTGATCTGGGCCATTTCTATTTGTTACAGCTTCAATGGCTAATGTATTGAGGTTTAGCTTATACACCTCGCTGTTTGTAGGCTTGAGTTCACCATTTTTATTCCTATTCGCTGAGTAGTAAAGTAAGCTGCCATCTTTGCTGAAGCTAACATCACCTGCGTTATCAAATTCATCGCTAGTAAGCTGCTTAGCATTTCCGCCGTTAGCATCAAGTGTAAATAATTGATTAAAGCCTTTTTGCGAGTATCCACCACCATCGGCTCGATAGTATACTTCATCAATAAATTTAGCTGGCTCTGCCCACGTTGCGCCTTTCGGTTTTCCTGGCAAATTAACCGGTGGCGTGTTTTTACTTGGTACAAACATGCTGAATACAAGCTGGCTTGAATCGGGGCTCCAACTAATAGCGCGAGGGCTACTGGTTAAATTACTTATTTTGGCAATGGCACCGGTTTTAAGCCACTTCATATAAATTTGGCTGCTGCCATCGCGGGTAGATATAAAAGCAAGGCGCTGTCCATCTGGAGAAAGTACTGGCGAGTAATCCATGTGAACGCCTGAAGTGAGCGGCTGCATTTGTTTGGTTTTGTAATCAACAGACCAAATGTTTCCCACTTTTCGGTCTGTTTTTATATCCATGCGGTTTCGCACAAAGTAAACGGTTTTTCCGTCGTCAGTAATATCTATTTGATTTGCATATTCTAAATCAAATACATCTTGAAGTTGCAATGTGTGTGTATTGTCGTTTGCGCTGGCCAAATGGCTTGCGCTTAATATAAAACTAAGTGCTAAAAGTTGTTTCATTATTAATCCCTGTTGTTAACTTATGTACAGTTATAAGTGAGGGATTATTAAATTAACAGTGCAATGCGATGAAGCTCATATTTAACTCTATGGGGGTATTTAACAAGTTGTGATAAAAGCTGTAAAGGGGGTTTACAGCTTTCGTATATTATTAAATGTCAGTCACACAGTGCTTTTATTTCTTTAATGAGCTCAATTGCATCATTATTGTCTCCATGGACACATAAACTATGTGCATTAAGCATAAGTTGCTTACCTGAGCGTGTGGTTACACTACCTGTTTGTAAGAGCTGTTTGACCTGTGCAAGTATGGCCGGTTTGTCATGCACGCTGCCATCGAGTTTACGAGAGACCAAATGGCCCTCATCTGTGTATTGCCTATCTGCAAATGCTTCGAGTACTAGTTCTACATTAAACTGTTTAGCTAACTGGATGTGCTTATCTGCTTGGTTAGTCGCTAAAATCATCAGCTTTAGTTTACTAGGGTAGCTCGCGACAGCAGATAAAATGGTTGCTAACACGTCGTTGTTAGCCATCATATCGTTATAAAGTGCACCATGTGGTTTTACATAGCTTAACGTAATCCCCTGTATTTTTGCCATGCCTTCAAGCGCTGCTATCTGATACTGAATACAATTAGTTAGTTCGCTTGTTGTTAACGCCATAGAGCGTCGTCCAAATCCTTGAAGATCAGGGTAACTGGGATGCGCGCCTACCGTTACGTTGTTTTTTTTAGCTAACGTTAATGTTGTTGCTATTACATCAGGGTCACCGCCGTGAAAACCACAAGCAATGTTCGCCATATTAATATGAGGCATAACTTGATCATCTAGCCCCATTTTCCATGAACCAAAGCTTTCGCCCAAATCACAATTTAGTTTCATGTTAATTGCCTTTTTGCGGTTTAATTGTAACAGGCAAGGTGCCATTGGCAGTGGCTTGGCCTACTAATACTTTAGCGAGCGCGGTAAAGGCAGGGCCTGAAACACGCTCGTGCGTGTCTACATCAATATTGTAAGCATAAGAGGCCAGTACACTGTGAGCATAGTCGCCAAATTTAGCAATGTCGTAAGGAGCCCTCAAACTTATAAATACAGTTCGCTTATTAAATTTGTTAGCCATGGAAAGCAATGACTCAAGCGCTTGTGGCTGTTCGCGCGTATTAAGCGCAAAATTAGGGTCATCTTTTAAATCATCCATGCCACCAATTTCAACCGCGCTTTGATTGGGCGTGGCATTACCCGCTATAACAATATCAGCTGTTTTAATGCTCTGGGTTGCTTGTGCTGGGTCAAACCCTTGTAAGCTGCTGCAGCTGAACGTAATAGATGATGAACTTGCAGATTCAATTGCTTGCTGCATAGCCATACATTTACGGGTGTCGGGCATAATAATATGTATATGTTGGCCATCATTTAAATTTAGTGGCAATGTGTTTTCTGTGTTTTTTACCTGTGTTATTGCTGCTAAAGCAAGCTCAGCTTCTATTTTTCTGTGTTGTTTATTGCCTATTATACTTTTTGCATTAACTACTGCATTAATAGGGTCAAACTCAGTAGATAACTCAAATGCATTTTTAAGCGAAATAATACGCGCAGCCGATTGTGTTATTTCTTGCTCATCTAACTGATTTGACTCGACAGCATGAACTAACGATTTAATAAGCTCATCAAGCTTTTTTATATCATCGGGCGTTCTTATTTCTATAGGCATAAGCGCAATATCAACGCCGGCTAAAAATGTATTTATAACAGCTTGAATGGGTGTAAAAAACTGACTAATACCAGCCATATCAAGTGCGTCGGTAACCACTACGCCTTTATAGTTAAGCTCACCTCTTAAAATGTCGGTAATAATAGTGCGCGACATAGTGGCGGGTTTAATCATTGTTTTGCCTTCTATTGAGACAAAGGTTGAGCTATCAAGCGCTGGGTATTGTATGTGCGCTGTCATGATCATACCGGGGTTTTGCTTAGCAATAATATGTTTAAATGGGGCTAAATCTTGTTTGTAAGTAGTACTTTTTGAGTGGGCAACGTTAGGGAGTCCTGTGTGGCTATCAACGTGAGTATCGCCATGTCCCGGAAAATGTTTGAGCGATGTAATTATGCCATTACTCTCAAACCCAGCAACTTGTGCTGCGCCAAGTTCACTCACTCGTTGTGGGTTCTCACCAAACGAGCGTACATTTATAACGGGGTTGTCTGGGTTCATATTCACATCAACGGTAGGTGCATAATTTACATTGATCCCCAGAGCTGTTAGCTCATTGGCAATAGCTGTTGCTGATTTAGTAGCAAAGTCAACGCCATGCTGTTTATAGGTTGCACCAATAGACATATTGCCCGTGAATGACGTTGCAATATCACGCGGCAAACGCGCAACTCTTCCGCCCTCTTGATCTATTGATATAAATAGTGGCAGTTTACTTGAAGATTTACTGGCAGCCACTTGAAGTTGGTGGCTAAGCGTAATGGTTTGTTCAATTGACTGTGTGTTTTCTGAAAATAATATGACGCCACCAATGTTATAGTCGCTGATTACGCGCGCCAATGACTCTGGTAGCTTTGTCATAGGCGTTCTGCAATGTTTACCAGTGCCTTGTTCACAAAAATAGCGAAAATCGAGCATTAACTTTTGCCCTAGTTTTTCCTCAAGAGAAAGAGCTGGTTTTGCAACCGCTTTAATTGATGGCATTAAGCACCCAGATATAAAAATAATTGACGATAAAACATACTTATTTAGCAAAATACACTCCAAAGCTAAATAAAATGAACAAGTGAAAGCAGCTTATCTATTTTTTTATACAACTGCAAAATAAGCGCACCCTAGTCATTAGGGGGAATGTAACGTCACAATGTAATAAAAAGTTATTTGGCTGGTTATTAAAAATACACTATGTGCTCAAATATTAGATAATTAATAAATGGCGGGGTATAATTGTAAATACTTTTTAACAAAGTACTTGCTTTAATAGCAGTGTACTGTGGGCTGTTTACTTTTGCTGAATAAATTATTTCCTGTGCTTAATCTGCGTCTTCTTATTGTGCTATTGGCTTTTTCTGCGGCTTTAGCCACGCTCATTAGTAGTTTTCATTCAACGTACCAAGTACAAAAAGAGCAGTTAATAAGCCATACATTAAAAAGTAACTTCGCTTACGCTAATAAATTAGCTTCAGCAACCGACAACTTTTTAGAGTCGGCAAAACAACAACTTGCATATTCAGCAAATAAAATTGAGCAAAACATAAATAATGCAGCATTACTGCAAGAAGAAGTAACGCGTTTAAATTTGCAAACAAATAGCTTTAATTCAGTAGTTATAAGTAAGAATGGGGTTATAAATGCCACATCCCCTTATTTACCTGAAATCATGGGAAAATCAATTTCCTCTCCCGGCGCAACACAGGCTTTAAAAGAAAAAAAGCCACTTATTAGTATGCCGTACATGTCAGCAGCCAATAATTTAATTATATTTATATCGCATCCCTTATTTAACGAAGAAGGGAATTATTTAGGCTACGTGGGCGGCTCGTTATATTTAAAAGAAAGAAATATTTTAAACGATCTCCTAGAGCAACACTTTTACGAAGGGGGATCGCACCTTTATGTCGTCGATGCTAATAAGCAAATCCTGTATCACCCAGATAGCGAGCGAATAGGTACAAGCGTTGCCAATAATAAAGTAATCAATGCGGTTATTACAGGGGAGGCGGGGCAAGCCGTTGTTGTAAACAGCAAAGGGGTAAAAATGCTCGCAGGATTTTCACCCGTTATTAATTCAAACTGGGGCGTAGTGGCCCAACGTCCCATCAAAGCAACACTTGCGTCTCTAGATACATTAATCATGGAAGTATTTGCAAGAACGCTCCCCATGGCGTTGCTCACCTTCATACTCATAGGTGTATTTTCGTATTTTATTTCACGCCCATTAAAGCAACTCGCTAGTAGCGCAAACAGACTCGACGAAGTAAACAGCATAGAAAAGCTAAAAAGAATAAAAGCGTGGTACTTTGAAAGCCAAAGATTGAAGCTGGCCATGCTTAATGGCGTCAATATTTTACAAACACAAATAGGGCAACTTAAGCACGATGCCCAAACCGATCCGCTGACAAACACCCACAATCGTAGAAGCTTAAATGGTTTACTTAGCCAGCTAATGTTAAAGCAAACACCTTTTGCTATTTTAGAAATAGACATCGATTTTTTTAAACGTGTGAACGATACCTTTGGGCACGATAAAGGCGATGAAGCACTTAAAGTATTAGCCGATATTATAGAAAAGATCTCTCGAAAAGGGGATATTGTATCGCGTATTGGTGGTGAAGAGTTTTTACTTGTATTGCCTCATGAAGATAGCCAAAGCGCTCTAAAAATAGCAGAGCGATTACGCACCACTGTTGAAACAACGCAAATGAAAACAATCGGTTTTATTACCGTTTCAATCGGAATTGCAACTTGGCCAATCCATAGCAATGACATCGACCAAGTATATAAATGTGCAGACAAAGCGCTTTACCATGCTAAAGAGCATGGCCGTAATCGCTGCGTAGTGGCAGAGCCTAGTTAGTATAGACATGTTTAATTTGAATTAATCTTTAGCTAAAAATAAACTTTACTTTAAAAGCCCTTAAATTTATTTAAGGGCTTTTTTGTTTCTTAAGTTTTTTTTAAGTTTCGCTCTTTAACTTATAAACATACTCCTTAAACGGGCGATGTTTATGCAATTAGCACAGTTAAATCTATCACTAGATAACATATCAAATTCGGCACATTTAATAACTGCTCGAGAAAATGATGAGCATCGTAATGCACTAGAATCTGCGGTAAAAGATGGTTTTTTAGTAGCTTACAATGCAACACTTAAATCATTTATGCCACTACTTTGTCAATACACAACAATTGAGGGGCAATGTACGTTAGGTTTAAGGCAAGCTACCTCTCCCTTATTTATTGAGCAGTACACTGCAGAGCCCATTGAGCACTTTTTATTAGAACAAACTCCGCGTAGCAAAATATTTGAGCTAGGTAACTTATGCTCTACACATCGCAGGGCAACGCTTGGTCATTTTATTGTTGTTAACGAGGCGCTTTACAATACTGGAGCTAAGTATTTAGTATTTTGCGCCACAAAAAAAGTACGGGCGATGGTTCGAATGCTGGGGGTTAATTGCACTGAGGTTGCTGTTGCAAACAGCTTTGTGGTTGAAAACCCATTAAGTTGGGGGAGTTATTATGCAAACCAACCTACGGTGTGCATTGTTAATTTAGCGCAGGCACATCAGCAAGTACTTAACACACCCATGCTGTTAAATATTAAACAGCAAAATACACAACAAATTAATGCCTTGATGACTGCGTTGGAGAGCTTATGAGCCTATTAAATAATATTAATAAGGTAGCGAATGAGCCAGTGGTTGTTAGTTACTTAGCCAATAAAGTGATGCCTATTAGCGCTTTGGAGTTACAACAAGAAACTAATAAGCTAACAGCTATTTTTAACGCTTTAGACTCAGGTGCAATTGCCTTCCAGCTTGATAACACTCCAGCTTGGCTGGTTGTTGATGCCGCAACCAGTGCAGCAAACAAGGTTGCGGTGCCTATCGCCCATTTTTTTAGTCCGCAGCAAACACAGTATGTGCTAGCGCAATGTGGTGCGCAGTTTTTTATTAGTGATATGCCTCGTTATTCGCTTGGTAAGCATTCATTGTCGGTAACATTATTTGAGCATTATACCCTTTATATTTATCAGCTCGATGCGATTGAACCCGTGGACTATTTTACTGGTACGCAAAAAATTACATTTACTTCAGGTTCTACTGGCGAGCCAAAAGGGGTGTGCCTATCAACACAAAGCCAGATGCAGGTAGCTCAGTCATTATGTGAGCAAATAAACATTAGTAACCCCGTGCATTTATGCTTACTTCCGCTGCCAGTACTATTGGAAAATATAGCGGGTGTGTATGCGCCTTTGTTAAGTGGCGGTTGTGTACATTTAATGCTGCTAAACGAATTAGGTTTTGTTGGCTCAGGGTTAAAAAACCCTAACAAACTCATTGGTGCAATCGATAGTGTAAAACCTAACACCCTTATTTTAGTGCCTGAGTTATTAACGTGTTTAGTTGCCTTTGCAAAACAAGGCTGGCAGCCACCAAAGTCACTTAAGTTTATTGCTGTTGGCGGAGCACGGGTTAGTGAATCTCTAATTTTAACTGCACGAGAATATAACCTACCGGTTTATCAAGGTTATGGTCTGTCTGAGGCGACCTCAGTGGTGAGTTTAAACATCCCCAATGATGACGACATAAATAGTGCTGGTGAAGTATTAGGGCACGTTGAAACCAAAGTTGAAAATGGTGAGTTATTTATTAAAGGATCGTTATTTTTAGGGTATTTAAATCAAGCGCCGCATAACCCAAACACCTGGTACGCCACTGGCGACTTAGTATCTAAGCGTAATAATAAGTTGTACATAAAAGGGCGAGTAAAAAATCTGATCATCACCAGTATGGGGCGTAATGTTAGCGCCGAATGGCCTGAATCATTAATTATAAGCCAAAGTGCGATACAGCAAGCAGTGGTGTTTGGTGAAAACCAGCCATTTTTAAGCGCGCTTATTTATGCGGCTCCCGGATTTAGTGATGAGCAATTAAAAGCACATTTAAAAACAGTAAACCAGCAACTTCCTGACTACGCACAGATTAAAAAGTGGCACCGTTTAGCCCAACCTTTAAGCGAGCAGCAAGGGTTATTAACCGCTAATAATCGCCCTAAACGAGCGGCAATTAGCCAGCACTACAGCCCTATTTTTGAACAGTTTTACCGACTTGGAGAAGTGATCCATGAGTGATTTTTTTAATACATTAAAAGCACAAACTCAAAACGAGCGTGAGTACTTATTAGCTGCGCCAATTATACAGCGTGTATTTAACGGACAAGCAACGCTTGAAGAGTATGCCTCGTTTTTAGCACAGGCTTATCATCATGTAAAACACACCGTTCCTTTAATGATGTCACTTGGCGCACGTTTAACTGATGAGCAAGAATGGTTACGTGAAGCGGTAGCTGAATATATTGAAGAAGAAATTGGTCATCAAGAGTGGGTGCTAAACGACATTGCAGCCTGTGGGTTTGATAAAGAAAGTGTGCGCCATAGTCAGCCACAATTCGCCACTGAAATGATGGTGTCGTATGCCTACGATAGTATTGCACGTAAAAATCCGCTTAGCTTTTTTGGCATGGTTCACGTATTAGAGGGGACCTCAATTGCGCTTGCTGATGGAGCCGCATCAAACATAGCGAATGCAATAGGGCTTCCTAAAAAAGCATTTAGCTATTTAACCTCTCACGGCGCGCTTGATATAGAGCACGTAAAGTTTTTTGAAAACTTAATGAACCAAATTACTGACGAGGCGGATCAGCAGGCTATTTTACATGGCGCAAAATGTTTTTACCGTTTGTACGGCGATATTTTTCGCGCTTTAGACGACGAGCCGTTTTTTAAAGCATCAGCACAAGAGCAACACGCATGAATACCGGCTTATGTGTATTAACTGGTGCGACAGGCGGAATTGGTCAAGCCATTGCCAAAACACTACACGGCCAAGGTTGGCAACTGCTCTTGGTGGGGCGAAATAGTGATGCCCTCAATACGTTAAGTAGCCAATGTCCCGGTAGTATAGTTTTTGTGGGGGATTTGACGGTTGCCGAAAACATGTTGGCACTCGCCATTAAAGCCAAAAAATTAGGTGGCGCTAAGTTACTCATAAACAATGCAGGCATTAATGTAATGCAAAGCTTAAGTGCATCGAGTAGTGAGCAAATTGATAATCTACTGAGCACTAATTTAGGCGTCCCTATGAAATTATGTCAGCTGTTTTTAGCGCAGTTGCACGCGAATAAAGGCTCCATAGTTAATGTTGGGTCGTCATTTGGCAGCATAGGTTACCCGTATCAAACACTTTACTGTGCTAGTAAGTTCGGTTTACGTGGTTTTAGCGAAGCGCTATCACGAGAGCTTTCAGACACACCCGTTAAAGTTAGTTATTTAGCACCAAGAGCAACCGATACAGATATTAATGATGCACAAACACGAGCAATGAATAAGGCGCTTGGTAATCAAATGGACTCCCCGCAGTTGGTAGCTGATGAGTTAGTTGCGTTATTAAACTCAAATAAAACCAGACGATTTATTGGTTTTCCTGAGAAACTTTTTGCACGTATTAATGGTGTTTTTCCACGTATTGTGGATAACGCAATTGCCAAACAGCTTCCTAAAATAAAACAGTTTTTAGGTTAATAGAGGATTTATTATGAAAAAATTTACTTTAGTAGCTTATTTAAGCATTGTTAGTGTGTTTTCATCGCCGGTATTTGCAGACGAACAAAGCGATTTACTTGCTATTCAACAGCAGTGGGCGGTTGCTAATTATGAGCTTAAAGATGATGCACAAATCAAAGCCTTTACTCAACTAAGTCAGCAAAGTGCTCAATTTATTGAAAGCTACCCTGATTCAGCAAATAGCTATACGTGGAACGGCATTGTACTGGCCAGTTTTGCTGGCGCAAAGGGCGGGTTAGGGGCGCTGGGTTATGCTAAAGATGCAAAAGCGTCATTAGAGCAAGCCCTTAAAATAGACGACAGTGCTTTAGGTGGCTCAGCGTATGCCAGCCTAGCAACCTTATACAGTAAAGTACCGGGGTGGCCTATTGGTTTTGGTGATGATGACACCGCCGACAAGTTTTTTAAGCAAGCGCTCGCTTTTAACAAAAAAGGCATTGATACTAACTACTTGTATGGTGAGTTTTTATATGACGAACGTGAATATCAGCAAGCTAAAGCCCATTTGTTAGTTGCGCAAGCAGCTGGTATTCGTGATACTCGTGCTAAAGCTGATAAATATCGTCAACAAGCAATTAGCTCTTTATTAGCTAAAGTAGATAAAAAACTAAAGAGATAACAAAATAAACAATGCATTTATTATTAGTTGAAGATGATCATCTTGTGGCGCAAGGGCTTTGCCGCTCATTGCGCCAAGAAGGCTACAGTGTAGAGCATAGCGCAACGGTTAAGCATGCATTGCAATGCTTAGGCAGTGGTGAAATAGAGTTGGTTATACTTGATCTAGGTTTACCCGATGGTGATGGTTCACAAATTTTAAAGCACATAAAAGCACAAAAAAAAGTGATTCCGGTGGTTATACTAACTGCACGAAGTAGCATTGATGACAAAGTGCAAGGGCTTGATATGGGCGCTGATGATTATTTAGCTAAGCCATTTGAACCAGCCGAATTATTTGCTCGTTTGCGCGTAGCGAGCCGCCGAGTAAATCAAGCTCAGTCGAGTTTATTACAGTGTGGCGAAGTGACTATGGACACGTCAGCGCATAGTGTCACACTCAGCGATGAGCTGCTTTCTCTGCCACGAAAAGAATACATGCTGCTGAAGGCACTATTGGAAAACCAAGGTCGCGTGCAATCTAAACAGCAGTTAGAAAATAAACTGTACCAGTGGGGTGAAGAGGTTGGCTCTAACACCATTGAAGTACATATTCATCACCTACGAAAAAAATTCCCCAGCGATTTTATTAAAACTCTCCGTGGTATTGGCTATGTCGTGGGAAAGAGATAGTTTACGTGATTAAAACGCCCCTAGATTGCACAAACTTGAATTTACAAAGGTAACCATACTCTATGTCAATTCGTAAGCGTTTAACCCTTATTTTACTGTCAATGATGGTGTTAACCTGCTTTTTAGCTTTAGTCAAAGGCTACCAAAAAAGTATGAGCCATGGTGAGCAATTACTCGATAGTGAACTAAAAGTGGTCGCTGGAGTGTTGATGCAACAGCCTTTATCTATAAACGCCATGGCGCCAAAAATACAAGACAGCGCCCAGTTACTGTATCAAATTTGGCAAGGCGGTGAGCTCCTTAGTGGCTCTAATGAATTGAATCTAAATTTAAGCCAGTATCAAGCGGGTTTTCAAACGCTTAATATTGCAGGACAGCGAATGCGAGTATTCGTTTTTGTCACTTCTTTACGCACCGTTATTGTTGCCGAGCCGATTGCTAAGCGGTTTGAACTTGCCGAGGCGGTTATTTTATCAGCTATGTTGCCTATGCTCTGGGCGGTTCCTTTGCTTGCGCTATTTATTAGCTTTTTTGTTAAATATGCACTGGCACCATTAACCCGTTTATCAAAACAGTTAGCTCTGCGCCAAGCAAATGACTTCACTGCGATCAATTGGCAGGTGACAGATGAAGAAATAAAACCGGTGATCAGCCGCTTAAACGATTTATTTAAACGCGTAGAAACCGCCTATTTACGAGAGCGTTTTTTTGCCTCTGATGCGGCACATGAATTACGTACTCCCCTGAGCAGTTTAAAAATTAATGTGCACAATTTGGCAGCTCAACAAGGAGATAACCAAGAACTACAAGCCATGACCCAAGGTATTAATCGACTGTCCAATATAGTCGAGCAAATGCTAATACTAGGGCGTACTCAGCCAGAGCAGTGGCAAAAACAGTTTAAGGAGCAGTCATTATTAGCGATCACGCAAGAAGGTGTTAGCCAGTTGTATGAAAAAATAGAGGCTAAAAATCACACTATCAGTCTTGAGGGAGATGATTTTATCATTAACGGTGATGAATTTACCTTAGTGACGTTGATTTCAAACCTACTTAGCAATGCTATAAAGTACGCACCAGCCAATGGACAAATAAAAATAACGCTAAAGCAGATGCACAAGCTGCGTATTTGGCAAATAGAAGACAGTGGCCCTGGTATGACGGACGATCAAAAACAACGGATATTTAATCGCTTTTATCGTGTTGGCGGTGACCAACACCCTTCGGGTGAACAAGGTGCGGGCTTAGGCATGGCAATAGTGCAGCATATTATTGCTATTTATCGCGCTGAAATTCACTTAACGAATAGTGATTTGGGTGGCTTAAAAGTACAGGTAGTTTTTGCAGGAGCTAAATGTGATTAAACAACTTATTAGGCCTTACTTATATTGTTGTGTATTTTTATCATTTAACGCCGCCAGTAAAGACTATCGTATTGTACTTAAAGATCATTTGTTTTACCCCGCAGAAATCGTCGTGCCGGCCAATAAAAAGGTACGCTTGTTAATCGAAAATCAAGATAGTACGCCTGAAGAGTTCGACAGTTTCGATCTCAATCGAGAGAAAGTACTTTACCCAAAGCGCAAAAGCGTTATTTATATCGGGCCATTAATCCCTGGGCGCTATGAATTTTTTGGCGAGTTTTCGCCCAATACGGCGCGTGGTGCTGTCATAGTGACTGAAAAGGAGCGTTCTAATGCTAATAACTAGCCTAGTGATGAGTCTAAACCAGTTGCTGCCGGTGGCCATTTTACTTATTTTACTCCAAGTTGTAGCCAAGCAAAGTTTAATGAAATTGCTGGGAGGGCTTATTTTAGGGATCGGGCTTTCATTTTTGTTTGTAAAAAGTGCGCCGTTAATGAGCCCCTTGTTTGACTATAAGGGTTTAGAATATGCCCAAATTGGTTTGTGTATTTTAATTTCTATTAGTGCACTGTTCTACGCCATTAAACAAGCAACAGCTGCTTTTATGATTGCGATTATCAGTGTAATGACACTTTATTTAAGTCACTACATTATTTACCTGATTGGCTTTTGGCAAAGCAACGAAGCGGCTCAAAGTTTATTTATTGGCACTTTTTTAGGGTTGGGAATATGCAGCAGCTTTAGCGTGTTGTTGTATTTTTTATTGAGTGCAATCAAACAGCGCTTTGGGCTTACCCCTTTATTGGTATTGTTAGCTTTAAATAGTGCAGCAAAACTAGTTGTGGCGCTTGATTTGGCGAGCCAAATTGATTTGATACCAACAACAGTAACCGTATGGGATTTACGTGACATTTTAACCGAAAACTCAGAGTTTGGGAGAGTATTGCGAGCTCTGATCGGTTATGAGGCTACGCCAAATTTAACCAGTCTTTTAAGCTATGTGCTGAGCAGCGTGTTATTTTTATCTGCTTGTTATTTTATTCCTAAATCAATCACTAAGGAAAAATCATGAAAGCAATAAACCTATTTGCAGCTACTGTATTAATTGGTTTTTGTTTATTAATACCTAAGCTCGCTTATGCTGATGGCATAGTAGTAGATAAAGTTTATCACCCGTATGTGTTGCCGTTTGAACGAGAGCTTGAGTGGCGCCTTGTGTCGCATCAAACCGACAGTGGCAATATTTTAGCTCAACGTATTGGTTTAGGTGGCGCCATTAACGACACTATGGCACTCGAAGGTTATTTAGTGGGTGAGCGAGATGATAACGGCGACTTTGGCTTGCAAGCGTATGAGTTAGAGCTTCGTTGGCAGTTAATAGAGCAGGGCAGGCTATGGGCTGATTGGGGCGCGTTATTTGAATTTGAAAAACAGCATGACGCCGACGCATACGAAGCAACCTCCGGTTTTGTAATTGAAAAAGAGTTTGGTCGTGCAAGTCTCACCATGAATGCTTTTTTGGTATACGAATGGGGGCAAGACATAGAGAACGAATGGGAAACAGAGTTTAGGGCACAATATCGTTACCGATACTTGTCTGCGTTTCAACCCTCTATTGAGTTATATGCAGGGGAAGATTTTATCGGAATTGGACCCGGGTTTATTGGGCTATACCGGTTTGAAGGGCAAAAACAGCTAAAATGGGAAGCTGGCTTTATAAGTGAAATTAGCCAGTCTGAAAAAAACCATAGTTTTAGACTTGCCCTAGAATTTGAATTTTAAGCATATAAATATAGGTTGATTATTTATTGCTCAATAAAATAAGGAAGTGCTTGACTTATATTTGGTTATCTATATAGTGGGCCGCAGCTAGAAAGAAAGCATGTAAGCTATAAATCTCCATTTCGATGTTGTATAAGTAATACTTGTAGTACCGTCCTGAAGTTTTTAAAGTACCATCTCATTTTTTGCTACACCCGCTCATATGAGCATATTTTTTATTTTTATATCAGGATATTACAATGTCTAACATCGTATCAGGTACAGTTAAGTGGTTTAACGAATCTAAAGGTTTTGGTTTCATCGAGCAAGAAAATGGCCCAGACGTTTTCGCACATTTCTCAGCAATCAAAAGCGAAGGTTTCAAAACTTTAGCTGAAGGCCAACGTGTAGAGTTCACTCTTTCACAAGGTCAAAAAGGTCCTCAAGCTGATAACATCACAGCTGTATAATTTTACTTTTTAAGTAAAATGAAAAAAAGCGCCTAGGGCGCTTTTTTTGTGTCTGAAACAAACCTAACTTATTCAACAACCACGACCTAATGGCAAGGATCACAATTAAAGTGGTTCTACTTGACCCCAAGGTCTAATATAAACACCTATTTAGTGACAGGGTTAGGCGCTATAAAAAGTCTGTATAGCTTTAATTAGTAAAAGCGTAAAAGAGAGAGTTCAAGCACCGCTGAGCTAATTCCACTTATTGTTAATTATTTACCTCACCTGCACATCATTTAATTCAAAAGCCGCGTGTAATTTAACTCATTTACCGTAAGGGCTTATTTGAGTTTTACTCACTTGTTTGTGCGCTTCTTCCATTTTTTCTATAAGAACTTTATCTGTATCTTTATTTGCAGCTAAATAAGCAACCGTTGTTAATGCATCTATTTTAAAAATAAATTTTAAGTGGCCCGGTTTAAGTTTAAAGTAATCACTATATTGGAGCATATAAAGCGGATCATCCAATATTAGGTCTACTTTTTTGGCTAGTAGTAACTTATAAGAATGCTGTATATCTGAAGTTATAACGCCCTCAAACCCCATTTTAGTGAGAGTTTGGGTCGAGAAGTCGTTATGTTGCATAGCTATTTTGTAATTTTTTGCTTGGTTAATATTATTGATTACTATATCGGTTCTGTCTGATAGCCCAACAAATCCCATTTCAAAGCGACCAATTTCCCCTACCCACTGAAATTGATTTTCACGTTCTGGCGTGCGAGCAATGCTGTAAATAAACGTATTTTTTTCCTCGCTCGCCATTTTGTAGGCGCGGGCCCAAGGGTACATTTGTATGTCTGGTGTTAAACCAGCCTGTTTAAATATATCTCTTATGTACTGTGTTCCTTTACCTTGAACTTCACCGTCTATTAAAACTTGATTAGGTGGTGCTAATTCTGTAACAACCAGCAAAGGCTCTTCAGCTAAAGTGCTAAATGATAAAAAATGAATCGCCCCGAGTTCATCGGAGACCAGTTTGTTTAAGTCAGGCCACTTTACCTGACTCGTTTAAATTATCATAGTAGTCTGTTTCATATTGAGCTGGTGAAATATACCCAATTGAAGATAATAAGCGTTGATTATTAAACCAATTGACCCACTCTAACGTTGCGTATTCAACAGCATCAACATTCTTCCACGGGCCATTTCTGCGAATAATCTCTGTTTTAAATAATCCATTTATTGTTTCAGCCAATGCATTGTCATAAGAGTCACCCACACTGCCTACAGACGCTTGAATTCCAGCTTCAGCAAGTCGCTCAGTGTATCGTATAGACAAATATTGGCTGCCTCTGTCGCTGTGGTGAATTAACCCTTCGGGGTTGCCACGATGCCAAATAGCTTGCTCTAACGCATCAAGAATAAGCTCTGTGTGCATTGTCGTTGATACACGCCAACCTACAATGTATCGTGAAAAAACATCTATCACGAAAGCGACATAAACAAACCCACTCCATGTGGCAACATAGGTGATGTCAGCTACCCAAAGTTGATTTGGCTGCTCAGCAGTAAATTGACGATTAACTAAATCAAGTGGCTTATCTTGTTGCTCGTCAGGTATCGTTGTCTTATGTGCTTTACCCCGACGAACACCTTGAATTCCCATAACTCGCATCAATCGTTCGACTGTACAGCGGGCGACTTGATGGTCGTCAAGCTGTAGCTGCTTCCATATTTTTCTTGCACCATAAACTGACATATTATCCTCCCACACTTCGCGAATGAGTATTATCAGCTCAGCATCACGCTTTTTGCGGTTAGACAGTCGCTCAGGCTCTCTTTGTATCTGTTTATGAGAATAATACGTTGATGGTGCAATCGGCAATTCCTTGCAAATTGACTCGACACCGTAATGCTCTCTGCAAGCATCAATAAAATCCACTATTACTTCTGTTTGCGGTCGAGCTCCGCTTGGGCGAAAAAAGCGGCAGCTTGCCTCAGGATATCATTCGTTCGCTTGAGCTCTTTATTCTCGCGCTCTAAGACGGCAAGGCGTTCTTCAGTTGATTGCGTATTAGAAGAGGGTTTAGACGGTTGAGCTTGAGATTTCTTGACCCATGCTCTAAGTGTTTCTGGGGTACATCCCAGTTTATCTGAAATCGATACTAGCGCAGCCCAAAGAGAAGGGTATTCATGCTGTTGTGTGGTAACAAGCCTAATTGCACGTTCACGAAATTCTGATGTATAGCGATTTGATTTTTTCATAGTTCCAGTTTCTCAAGTTATTGAGTCTCTGGCAAACACGGGGCGATTCAAAAAGGATAAAAAAGGTCAGATTATATTTCACTACAACTAGTCAATTTAGGCTTGGAAACACTTAATTAAGTGTGGTTTAAAATTGTTAAATTTACAAAGTATTAGTGGTTATTTGAGTTGTAAAAATCTCATAATGAAAATAAAGAGAGGATATAGGAAGGAAGGTAACTTTATTAAAGCCCTAAAACGATAAAAGGGCCTTGCGGCCCTTGGTGAAGTATCGTTCAAGTCAGCTAGCACTTTAACCCCTTAAAGTACTAACTTCTTGTTTTGCAACACCGGTTCATCTCTTAAGTTTCTAAGCTAGCGAGAGGAAAAACCCAGCAATTGCTGCGCTCATAAGGTTAGCCATAGATCCTGCTAACACTGCTCTGAGCCCTAAGCGTGCGATATCCTTCCGCCTGCTAGGCGCCATACCGCCTAACCCACCTAGTAAAATGGCTATCGATGATAAGTTAGCGAATCCACACAAAGCAAACGTAACAATTGCTTGTGTGTGCGCACTTAACGTATCGCGATAATTTATAAAGTCTAAGTAAGCAACAAACTCGTTTACTACTATCTTTTGACCAATAAAACTGCCGGCTATAATTGCTTCATCCCACGGTACACCGAGTAACCATGCAACAGGAGCAAATACATAACCTAAAATTTCTTGTAGCGTTAATGTTGGATGATCAAACCATCCGCCTACACCACCTAATAAACCATTTAGAAGCGCAATTAACGCTACGAATGCCAGTAGCATTGCACCAACATTAAGTGCTAAATGCATACCATTTGCCGCACCTGATGCAGCAGCATCAATTACGTTTACCGGTTTATCATCGTCGTTTAAATCTAAATCAGCTAAGTTATCTTTAGGTGTTTCGGTTTCTGGCACAATCATTTTTGCCATTAAAAAACCACCTGGTGCCGCCATAAAGCTGGCTGCAATTAAGTACTTAAGCTCTACACCAATAATTACGTAACCAGCCATTACAGAGCCAGCTACAGTGGCTAAGCCACCTACCATTACAGCAAATAACTCAGACTTGGTCATTGTTGCTATAAAAGGTTTAACAATTAACGGCGCTTCAGTTTGGCCAACAAATATATTTGCCGTCGCTGAAAGTGATTCTGTTCGCGAGGTTTTTAAAAGCTTTTGTAAACCACCGCCTAAAATCTTAATTATCCAGTCCATAATGCCTATGTGATATAAAACAGCGACCAGCGCTGAGAAAAACACAATAACGGGCAAAACCTGAATTGCAAAAATAAAACCTAGCGTGTCTTGCGATGCCAGCGGGCCAAACAAAAAGCCTATCCCGTCATTCGCGTAGCCAATAACCGATGAAACGGCTGCTGACATACTTGCTAATACGTTTTTTCCTGCGTCAAAAAACAGAACAAAGCCGCCAATAACAACTTGCATTGCAAATGCTATAGCAACGGTTCTTAAATTAATTGCCTTGCGATTAGTTGACGCGGCAAAGGCAATGCCCAGCAGCACACACATGCCTACCAAGCTCATAAATGTTGTCATACAAATGTTTCCCGTTGTTATTCTTGTAGTAAATATTTAATTTTACTTTTTATAATATCAATCGCAACGCGGTTCATGCCGCCTCGAGTCACTACTAAATCTGCATTATGCTTAGAAGGCTCAATAAATTGATAAAACATCGGTCTTACAGTTGCTTGATACTGTTCAACAACAGATTGTAACGTTCTGCCTCGCTGCTCCATATCACGTTGCATACGACGCATTAAGCAGATATCTAAAGGAGTATCTATAAATACCTTGATATCAAATTCTTTATTTAGCGCTTTGTCGCTCAGTAATAAAATACCTTCAACAATTAAAATTTTTGCAGCGGCTACACGTCGCGTTTTATCGCTGCGGGTATGCTGTGCATAATCATATGTTGGTACTTCTACTGAATTTCCCCTACGAAGTTGAGTTAAATGTTCAAGCATTAACTCATGTTCAAATGCATCAGGGTGGTCGTAGTTCGTTTGCGTACGATGAGCCATCGGCAAATGCGACTGATCCTTGTAATAAGCATCTTCTTCAATAATGGCAATTGCGCCCGGTTCAAGCTCATTAACCAACTCGTTGTATATAGTTTGGCTAAACAGAGATTTGCCCGACGCAGACGCGCCAGCAATAGCTATAATAGTTGTTCGTGTCACTAAAGTTCTCACCCACACAGAAGGATATATTGTTGGTAGATCACAATAGCAAAAAAGACACGATTAATCTCTTTTGCTTCGCTTAAGAACGCAAATTTATAATGTTTAGGTTTTATGAAACAGGACTTTTGTCCTGTACGGAAAAATCGTTCAGCAGATAAAGTAACCACCTAGAAACAAAGTGAGGTCAAAATGGCAAGAGCAATTATCTTAATGGCAGATAGCCTAGGAATCGGTGCAGCACCAGATGCAGATAAATTTGGTGATCTTGGCGCCAATACATTCGCTCACTTACTAAAAGCATATTACGACGAAACAGGCAGCGCACTTTCGCTTCCTAATTTATCTAAATTAGGTTTAGTAGACGCCTGTGAAGCCGCAGGTGGAGAAACGTGTTTAGTTTCAGACCGCCAAGCACCAAAAGGTGCATGGGGTTACGCTAAAGAACTTTCTAGCGGAAAAGACACTCCATCAGGCCATTGGGAAATGGCTGGCGTGCCTGTGTTATTTGACTGGGGATATTTCCCAAAAACACAGCCCAGTTTCCCACAAGAATTTGTAGACGAGTTTATAGCTCGTACAGGTATTCCTGGCATTTTAGGCAATTGCCATGCATCAGGAACAACCATATTAGAACAGCTAGGTGAAGAGCACGTAAAAACAGGTAAACCAATCTGTTACACCTCAGCTGATAGCGTGTTTCAAATAGCCGCGCATGAAGAGTCATTTGGCCTAGAGAAGCTTTATCAAGTTTGCGAAATCGCACGGGCGCTGCTTGATGAAATGAATATAGGGCGAGTGATTGCGCGGCCATTTTTGGGTTCAAATAGTCAAGACTTTGCACGAACAGGCAACCGTCGTGACTATTCAGTACTTCCGCCAGCACCAACATTGTTAGATGTTTTAGCAAAAGACGGCGGCGAAGTAATTAGTATTGGTAAAATTTCAGACATATACGCGCATCAAGGCATAACTCAAAAGCACAAAGCACCTGGGCTTATGAACTTGCTTGAAAAAACCAGCGAGGTTATTTCAACAGCACCTGATCGCAGCTTAATTTTTACCAACTTGGTTGATTTTGATGAAAAATTTGGTCATCGCCGTAACCCGGTAGGTTACGCTAAAGCATTAAAAGAATTTGATGACTATTTACCAACTATACTAAACCAGTTAAATGCAGATGATGTATTAATGATCACTGCCGACCACGGGTGTGACCCAACCTTTCCAGGTTCTGAGCACACGCGTGAATACGTACCTGTGATAGCGTACAAGCCTGGTATGGATAATACACCGCTAGGTGAACGAAACAGTTTTGCAGATATTGGTCAAACACTAGCACAGTGGTTTAACTTGTCTGAGCTTGAATATGGCGACAGCTTTTTAACTCAATTAAACGCGCCAAAATAAAAAGGAAACAACGAATGAGTACTCCTCATATAAATGCAAATGTTGGTGATTTCGCCGAAACAGTTTTAATGCCAGGCGATCCGCTACGTGCGCAATATATTGCTGAAAACTTTTTAGATGATGCGGTACAAGTAACTGGTGTACGCAACATGTTTGGCTTTACAGGTACTTACAAAGGTAAGCCAGTAAGCATTATGGGTTCAGGCATGGGTATTCCATCAATGTCTATTTATGCACGTGAGCTAATTGTTAGCTTTGGCGTAAAAAACATTATACGCATTGGTACATGTGGCGGTATTGGTACCGACATTAAAATCCGTGACGTGATTTTTGCACAAGGTGCAAGCACAGACTCAAACGTAAACCGTGCACGTGTTCGTGGTTACGATTTTTCTGCAATTGCAGACTTCGACCTACTTTTAAACGGCGTTAATGCAGCAAAAGAGCTAGGTATTAAAGCAAAAGTAGGTAACGTATTCACAACCGACACTTTCTACCAAGCAGACGACACTTTCTATAAAGATTTAGATAAGTTAGGCGTTCTTGCAGTAGATATGGAAACAGCCGGTTTATATGGCGTTGCAGCTGAGTACGGCGCAAACGCAATGGCATTATTTACCGTAAGCGACCACGTGATCACTGGCGAAGCAACACCTGCTGACGAACGTCAAAGCACGTTTAACGAAATGGTTAAAATTGCATTAGAGTCTATCTAATCAATAAAACAGTTCCTTGGTAACGTATTCACTAAGTTTTGGAGACACGCCCAAAGTGAAGTGAGACTAACCTCCAAAGCCGCATTTTATGCGGCTTTTTTTATGCCTTAATAATTATAAAATCATGAGTACCAGACTCTAAAAGCGAAGCGACTCTTAACCTCTTTGTGAATCATTGGCTCTAAAACCGTATTGCACAAGGAGAAGCGACAGCTTCTTATTACTTAAAAATAGATATGACCACAGAGCGCACCGAGGCGCTTCGCGCTACACAGAGTTAAAAACATTTGTTAGCGGAGTTTTTCAAGTTAGTTGTCGCCTCAAGTTAAATTTTATGCCGCCCGCATTTCTTCTTTTTTCTCAGGGTTTAAATTTACTTCATTTATCATTGACCAGTCTCGTGACTTCCCTGACCAACGGCTTGGGTTATTCAATTTAGCTGCGTCGTTTACCTGCTGACGCTTAGCTAATATTTCTTTATCTAAACCTGAATGACGTTGGTTTGGCGTCACAAATTTTATACCACTGTGTAGGTGCTCATTATTGTACCAATCAACGAACCCACTTACCCATTCTCTTGCTGCGCTTATATCTTCAAATGGCTTTTCTGGGTATTCTGGGCGATACTTTAACGTTTTAAATAACGACTCAGAGTATGGATTGTCATTACTTACTGACGGTCGACTAAATGATGGCACAATCCCTAACTCCTGTAATGTTGCCAGTAATGTCGCGCCTTTCATTGGGCTGCCATTATCTGAGTGTAACGTAACTTGCTCGCGCTTTATTTGCTCCCGACTGCAAATATCCTTCATTAAATCTGCGGCTAATTCACTTAACTGTGAGTCGTAAACTTGCCAGCCAACAACCTTTCGACTAAAAATGTCCATCACTAAATATAAGTATAAAAATTGCCCTTTTACGCTCGTTGGTAAATAGGTGATATCCCAAGTGTAGACTTCATTTGCACGCACTGCTTTCAATACTCTTGGCTTTTTTATCGGCTTAGCTGGCTTTACTTTTTCTCTATGCGTTAATAAGTTATGTGCCTTCATGACACGATAAAACGAACTTTCAGACGCTATCCATATGCCCTTATCAAGCAGCTTAGGGACTATTTTACTGGCCGGTAAATGCCCATATTCGGCTGAATTAGCCGTATTAATAATGCGCTGCCGCTCTAACTCTGTGAGACGGTTAGGCGGCTGTTTTTTCGTACTCGTCCGTTTGTCAGTCATATCGTCTGCTTCAATCCACCGCTGAACGGTTCTTAGTGTCAGTCCAAGTAACTCACATGCCTTTTCTTTCCTTGCCCCTGAAGCCTGTGCGTTTGTGATAAGCGTTATTAATTCATGTCGCTCAGTCGCTGTTGTTAATCGTCCTCGTTGAAACCCCAAAGTGCATCCGCTTTTTTTTTGAGTACAAGTAGAGCGGCAGTTTCAGCTAAGGCCTTATCTTTGCGATTCAGTTCTTTTTGCAGTTGCTTTATTTCTTGCTTAAGCTGTTTACTGTCTGACTTTACTGTTTTATTTGAAGGTGGTGTTACTAAGTCTTTCTTCCATTGCTGAATATGATGCGGATAAAGCCCTATATTACGGCAGTATTCATTTATGGCGGCTTCATCTAAACTTCCACACTCAATTACTGCGTTGAGTCTTTCTTCTAAACTCCAGTCTTGTGGTCGTTTTTCTGCTGTCATTTGGCTACCCGTCTGGTGTATTTCAAGTTGATGCTTTTTTGCCAGTGCTATCCAACGTTGTAACGTTGAATAACCGACACCTAAGTCATCTGCAATATCTTCTAAGCGAACATCATCACATTGAGATAATGCTTTTTCAACAGCTTGAACTTTAAACTCTTGTGTAAATTGACGTTTCATTTTATTTGCCTCTGCTAAATGTTAGAGGCGACAACTATCCTGACACAGGGGGAAAAGCCCAGCGTCTCTTAACCTCTTTGTGAATAATAATCTTTTAAAACCTTAATACACAAAGCATAGGACTTTATTACAGCCATAAAAAAAGAGCTTTCGCTCTTTTTTACAAACTATATAAGCAAGCTAAACTTACTCGCCCGCCACAATAGTATTAAAGCTATTATTATCGTGAAGGCTTGCAAATGCACTTTCGTGGAGTAACTCATTACGTAAGTTAGGTGAATACTCAAGTGCCATTTTTATATCGGCCAGCGCATCGGCGTGCTCGTGTATTAGCGCAAACGCACAGGCACGTTGCCAATACGCATAACCATAATCGCTATCTATATCAATTGCCTGGTTACATAAATCAATCGCTTTGGCTGTTTGATTAATTTCAAGCAGGGCATCAGCTTTGTAAGCAATAGCCTCAACGTCTTCAGGTTTACGTTTTAAAATTTCATCAAAAATCTCGATTTTGTTAGCATAATCACTTTCTAAATTTGCGCGCATCCACAACGAGTGAACCTCATTTGTAATCGATATACGTTCTTGGTTACTGAGTATTTCTTCAGAACGTACACGCAGTTTTTCTTCTAGAATTTTTAATCGGTCTTCGTACTCATCGGTAATAACACTCACACGGGTATTTACAATATCTTCTACTTTATTTTTAACATCGCGCAGCGAGTTCCAGCCAACAAGTACCAAAATAGATGCCGTCGCGGTAATAATAAAAAACACATTATTTATCGTATCGGTAGTGTAAGTAAGGGCTCTGTCGGCCGTGTCTAACTGCGCATGCGTTACTTGTTTAGTAACGTCTTCACGTAACTTTTGCTGATCTTGGCGAACCGCTTTTAGCTCATCTAAAATGTAGCGTTCCATAAGCGGTTTATACATAGGCTCTTTAAGTTGTTCAAGCGCTTGCTGTTCTTGTAGCTTTGAGGGGGCTTCTGTTTGTTGCTCAGCCGCATTAGCCGACGTTAAAAATAAAGTAAAACAAATACATAGTAAATAAAAGTAATAACGCATCAACA
The DNA here is from genome assembly GCF_016865405.1 of Pseudoalteromonas sp. PS1M3. NCBI lineage: Bacteria > Pseudomonadati > Pseudomonadota > Gammaproteobacteria > Alteromonadales > Pseudoalteromonadaceae > Pseudoalteromonas > Pseudoalteromonas sp. PS1M3. The sequence goes on from NZ_AP022625.1 coordinate 94,270, forward strand.
TGCCCAAATAAAATAATAAATTGCAAAAATAATATTAACACGCACAACCTAAACTCACTAGGGCGGGTTTTGTTTTGAAGGCGAGTTTACAGCACATTATAAATTATTATCACTAAAGCAGTGTGCAGTAATAAATTTTAGGCAAAAAAAACCAGCTCTGGGTGAGCTGGCTGAAACTGCTAAAACATCAAAGGTTAGGGAAAGCTTAATTACCGTTAGCTAATAATAATCAACTAACAAAAAACAGATAAATTAGAGTTATAAAGTAAAGGTGTATTGGGCTTAGTAATACACCTTTAACGTTATAACTACAATTTCATGGTGAAGGGGGGTATTCCTATGTGCGCTGTGGTAAACCAAAGCCACTTTCAAACCCTTCAAATACCATTACGCCGCTACTTTTTAATTCGATCATCGTTATTTAAAAAAAGATCAAAAATTTTTAAAGGCTCGTTTTTAAATACCAATCAAAAATACAAATCGGTCCAATCGTTTTAAATACGGTGCATTTGTTGGTATAGCTCAAAAAATAAGCCTATATTGGTAATTCAAAATAAGTACAAGTATATAAACAATTGATTAAGCAACATTTGCATGAATTAAAAATAGTAATACCTAAACAAATTGACCATTGCTTACGTATTTTATTTTAGACCAAGAGGATTAAATAATGAGTAACTCTAGCGCTGGCAAATGCCCGGTAATGCATGGCAGCAATACACAAACAGCAGGCCAAAACACAGATTGGTGGCCAAATGCACTTAATTTCGACATCCTTCATCAACACGATACAAAAAGCTCTCCATACGGTAGCGACTTTAACTACGCTGAAGCATTCAAATCCCTAGACCTAGAAGCCGTAAAAACCGACTTAAAAAACTTAATGACACAAAGCCAAGATTGGTGGCCAGCCGATTGGGGCCACTATGGCGGTTTAATGATCCGCATGGCATGGCACTCGGCAGGTTCGTACCGTTTATCTGACGGACGTGGCGGCGGTGGCACGGCTAATCAACGCTTTGCCCCTTTAAACTCATGGCCCGATAACGCCAACCTCGACAAAGCGCGCCGCTTACTTTGGCCAATTAAAAAGAAATACGGTAACAAACTCTCGTGGGCCGATCTCATTATTTTAGCGGGTAACATGGCATACGAATCAATGGGCTTAAAAACCTTTGGGTTTGCCGGTGGCCGTGAAGACATTTGGCACCCAGAAAAAGACGTATACTGGGGCGCCGAAAAAGAATGGTTAGCACCAAGCGACGAACGCTACCAAAATGTTGATAAACCCGACACAATGGAAAACCCGTTAGCGTCTGTTCAAATGGGCCTAATTTACGTAAACCCAGAAGGGGTAAACGGTAAACCCGATCCGCTTAAAACCGCAGCACAAGTTCGCGAAACGTTTGCCCGCATGGCAATGAACGACGAAGAAACGGCAGCGCTTACCGTAGGTGGCCACACAGTTGGTAAAACACACGGTAACGGAAAAGAGTCAAACCTTGGCCCAGAGCCAGAAGCGGCTGATATTTCAGAGCAAGGCATGGGGTGGAACAACCACAAAACACGGGGCATTGGCCGCGATACAATGACATCGGGCATTGAAGGTGCGTGGACCACACACCCAACAAAATGGGATAACGGCTACTGTGACCTTCTTTTAAATTACGAATGGGAACTGACAAAAAGCCCAGCAGGCGCTCACCAATGGGAACCTGTAAATATTAAAGAAGAAGACAAACCGGTCGATGTAGAAGACCCATCAATTCGCTTAAACCCAATTATGACCGATGCCGATATGGCCATGAAAATGGACCCAGCGTACCGCAAAATAATTGAGCGTTTTCATAACGATTTTGAATACTTTTCAGACGTGTTTGCTCGCGCATGGTTTAAACTTACGCACCGCGACTTAGGGCCAAAAGCGCGCTACCTAGGTGCCGATGTACCAAGCGAAGACTTAATTTGGCAAGACCCAATTCCAAGTGTTGATTACACTCTAACAGATACTGAAATCGCCGATTTAAAAGTAACACTACTTAATTGCGGCGTAAGCGCCAGCGATTTAATTAACACCGCATGGGACAGTGCGCGTACGTACCGAGGCTCTGATCACCGAGGCGGTGCAAACGGTGCACGTATTCGTTTAGCACCGCAAAAAGAGTGGCAAGGCAATGAACCAGAACGCTTAGCAAGTGTGTTAACGGCTCTTGAAAAAGTACAAGCAGGGTTAAGTAAACCTATTAGCATGGCCGATTTAATTGTACTTGGCGGCACAGCAGCGGTTGAACAAGCTGCTAAAAACGCAGGGGTAGAGGTTAACGTACCGTTTGCGCCAGGGCGCGGAGACGCAACCGACGACATGACCGACGCCGAATCGTTCGACGTACTTGAACCTATTCACGACGGTTTTAGAAACTGGCTGAAAAAAGACTACGTTGTGTCTGCAGAAGAGTTACTACTTGAGCGCAGCCAGCTAATGGGTTTAACAGCACCAGAAATGTCGGTACTAATGGGTGGTATGCGTATGCTTGGCACAAACCATAGCGGCACACAACATGGCGTATTTACAAATAATGTAGGAACGTTAAGTAACGACTTTTTTGTAAACCTAACCGACATGGCAAACCGTTGGGAGCCAACAGGTAATGGCCTTTACAACATTGTTGACCGCGCAAGCGGTGCAACTAAATGGACCGCAACACGCGTAGATTTAGTATTTGGGTCAAACTCAATTTTACGCGCATTGGCAGAGTTTTATGCACAAGACGATAATAAAACCCGTTTTGTTCACGACTTTGTAAATGCATGGGTAAAAGTAATGAACGCCGACAGGTTTGATATTTAATAAACCTAATTAACAGTTAAAAAGGAGCAGCAATGCTCCTTTTTTGTTTTTAAAAACTGAGCTTTTAAAATTGTATTGCACAAAGAGAACAAAATGTGGAGTAAATGAGTAGCCAAATTGAATAGTGTTAAGTGATTTTTTATCACCACAGAGCACACCGAGGCGCTTTGCGCTACACAGAGTTAAAAATATTGGTTAGTCACTGCTCCTGCTCTTCTCCTTAACTTCTCGGTGGTAAAACAATCACTTTTACGAATAAATCAACTAAATGTAAAACGTTGGTATTAAACGAAAGCAAAGCACGTCAGCAGGTTAATTTAACCTTTTTGTGAATAATGGGCTTTTAAGACCGTAATGCACAAAGAGAAGTGAATGAGTAGTAAATGAGCAACCAAAATGACAGGTTAAGTGATCTTTTATCACCACAGAGCACACCGAGGCGCTTTGCGCTGCACAGAGTTAAAAATATTGGTTAGTCACTGCTTCTGCTCTTCTCCTTAACTTCTCGGTGGTAAAACAATCACTTTTACGAATAAATCAACTAAATGTAAGACGTTGGTATTAAACGAAAGCAAAGCACGTCAGCAGGTTAATTTAACCTTTTTGTGAATAATGGGCTTTTAAGACCGTAATGCACAAAGAGAAGTGAATGAGGAGTAAATGAGTAGCCAAAGTAAGTAGGGTTAACTTATTTTGTAGACGTAGAGCTTGCTCACGTTAGAAGCGATAGCTTCTTGTTTTACATGCTATTTAATTTAAATAAATACAATCCCAAAATGGATATTGCCCGACACTTATTACTATGCCAGTTCTTAGTGGGTTAGCAACAATATAACGAGCTTGATTAATTAAATCTTTTTCAGAACGAAGCTGATGCTCAAAATAATTTTGCTGCCAAATCTTGCCTGTTGTTTCATTTAGCTTATTTATTTTTACAGTCGATACACTTTTAAAGATTTTTATTACGTTAGCTAGTGAGCAGTCTTTAAGCTGAAATAACCAATGGAGATGATCAGGCATTAATACATAACAAATTGTATTTACTTTATTTTTCATATCCACAATAGCCTTTGCTGCAATACATGCATTGCCAAATTCTTTAAATAGAGGTGCTCTATTTATGCAGCATATAGTCACAGAGTAGAACTGATTATTATTTGAAAAACGATGTGCTAATAATTTTGAGGAGTCATGCATAGGAAAGGAATATATTTTGGCTTTGTATAAACATAGATAAGAATTAATCTAAAACAAGTTTTAAAAAGCCTTGCTTTTTCACGCCAGCAAGCTGCGCGTCTACAAGTTACTTTAAACACTATTTTGTAGATGTAGAGCTTGCTCACGTTAGAAGCGACAGCTTCTCAGCGCTACACAAAAAACACGAGCAATAGTTAATCACCTCTTGGTGATGATTTAATTACTTGTTTACTAATGCATTTAACCAAGTACAAAAAAGGCGCTAACTAAGCGCCTTTTTCACTAAACAGCAAAGGGTTTATGCTTTTTTCTCTTCGCAGCTTGCAAGGTACTCGTCAAACGTACCCTGAAAATCAATAACCTGCTTATCTTTAATATCAATAATACGCGTAGCTAACGACGACACAAACTCACGGTCGTGGCTTACAAAAATAAGCGTACCTGCAAAGTCTTTAAGCGCATTATTTAACGCCTCAATGGCTTCCATATCCATGTGGTTTGTTGGCTCGTCCATTACAAGCACGTTCACGTCTTGCATCATTAGCTTACCAAATAACAAACGGTTTTTTTCACCACCTGAACAGTTACGCGCTTTTTTGTTTGAATCGTCTGCGGTAAACAACAAACGGCCTAACATGCCACGAACCATTAAATCGTTATGCTTGGCCGTACGCCACTGCGACATCCAATCAAACAACGTTAAATCGTTATCAAAATCTTTAGTGCTGTCTTGCGGGCAGTAACCAAAGCTCGCATTTTCAGACCACTTAATTTCGCCTTCGTTACTTTTAAGCTCGTTAACTAAACAGCGCAAAAAGGTAGTTTTACCCACACCGTTTTCGCCAATTACCGCAAGCTTTGCACCGGCTTCTAGTAAAAACTCACCGCCACTAAATAATGTTTCACCATCAAAACCATGGCCAAGCTTGTTAACTTCAAGCGCTTGGCGGTACATTTTTTTGCCTTCGTCAAAACTTAACGATGGGCTCATACGGCTTGACGTTTTAACTTCATCAAGCTTAATTTTATCCATTTTTTTAGCGCGCGAACTTGCTTGCTTAGCTTTAGACGCGTTAGCACCAAAGCGGTTAACAAAGTCTTGTAGCTCGTCAATCTCTGCGCTCTTTTTAGCGTTTTCGGCTAACAGCTGCTCGCGCTGCAAGCCTGACGCTTCTAAAAACTTCTCGTAGTTACCTGGGTAAATACGCAGCTCGCCGTAATCAATGTCGGCCATGTGTGTACATACCGAATTTAAAAAGTGGCGGTCATGCGAAATAATAATCATGGTGCATTTACGTTTATTAAGCTCATCAGCAAGCCACGTAATGGTATGAATATCCAAGTTATTGGTAGGCTCATCGAGTAGCAGTATATCTGGGTTTGCAAACAAGGCCTGCGCTAAAAGCACACGTAGTTTCCAACCTGGGGCAACGTTTGCCATTAACCCATAATGAAACTCTTTATCTATACCCGCTTCTATTAGTATTTCTTCAGCGCGGCTTTCGGCGGTGTAACCGTCCATTTCGGCAAAAACGCTTTCAAGGTCGGCCACTTTCATGCCGTCTTCTTCGCTCATTTCTGGTAACGAATAAATACGTTCGCGCTCTTGCTTCACTTTCCAAAGCTCAACGTCGCCCATAATTACCGCATCTACCACCGTGTATTGCTCAAATGCAAACTGGTCTTGGCTAAGGTTACCTACTTTTAGCCCCGGGGTAATCGACACATTACCCGCGCTAGGCACAAGCGCACCGCTTAAAATTTTCATGAAGGTCGACTTGCCGCAGCCGTTAGCGCCAATTAAACCGTAACGGTTACCGTTACCAAATTTAGCTGAAATGTTTTCAAACAACGGCTCTGCGCCAAACTGCATCGTAATATTTGCGGTGGAGATCAAAAAGGGTAATCCTAGAATGAGTACTGACAGGAGCTTGCTGTAGCAAAAGGCCACAAACAACATCAAGCAATAGGGTAAATTAGCTGGCGAATTATACAGATCAGCCACAACTATTGAAAGGTAAAAGGCAGCTAATTTATAACCAACCTTAAACGCACTTAAACGGTGCAAAAGCCCTTAAAATTTGCCTAGCAAGTAATAAAGGTTAAATAAATAAAACTATTGATGGGTTTGGTAAATACGCTCAATAACCGCTTTATTGTTAGTAATGTACGAATTAATAGCCGCAATATCGTCGGCAGTAACCGTTTTTTTACTCAGCATAAAATGCACATTATTAACGTTTATAGGCTCAACCAATGGCGCAGGCATAATGTTTGAATACTGTTTTGTAAAATATTGCGCCACTAACGAATCATCAATTAAAAAATTAATGCGCTGCTTATTAAGCAAAGTAAAACGCTTTTTAGACTCCTCCGTAAGCACCACTTGGTTTGTATACTGCGTGCGTAGTTGTTCAAACGCATCGCCAAAAACACTTCCTCTGTTTACACCCACCGTAAGCGATTTTTTAAATAACGCGTTAATGCTATTCACATTAGGCGAACTGGCGTGCTTATATAGCAGCATTTTTTCAACACGGTAGGGTAACGTAAAGTGGGCATACTCAGCGCGCTCTGCCGTTTTGCTGGCGGCAAAAATTAAATCAACACGGCCCTGTTTCAGCTCTTCAAATGCACGTAACGAGCTAGGTAACACACTAAAATTTAAGCAATAAGGTGAGCTTTTAAAAATAGCCTTTAGTACGTCTATTTCAACCCCGCCCAGCGTATTGTTTTTTAAAATTACATAAGGTGGCCAGTAACTTTCGTTAGTAGCTGCTGTTAACGTTTTAGTGCATCCCCAGGCATTAAATGCACTAAAAGTAAAAAGGGTTATAAACAATAATATTTTCAAACTACAGCCTTTTGTAAACGGTTTTTAGTGTGTATTTAGTTATAATTTTTCAAACAGTTCTGCTAATTGTGCCTTACGGCTTTGTATTAATTTATTAACCTCAATAACATCTTGCATAGTAGACGTATTTTTACTCAGCATTAAATGAATAGAGCCCTTATTAACATAGGTTGTGGTATTAACTCGCTTAATAGTGTTTGACTGGCTAATAAAGTACTCACCCACTAACTGGTCTTCAATTATAAAATCGACCCGTTGTTTAGCTAATAAAGCAAAACGCGTTTTTGCCGCACCGGTAAAAATAATTTGTTTTGGATAAATACTTTTTAAGTGCTCAAATTGCTCGCCGTAATAACTCCCTACATGGGCGGCCACGGTGTAGCCCTGTTCAAGCGCATCTTGCAGATTTTTAACATTATATTGTTTATTTTTATGCTGATACAGCCACATCACCTCGTTGCGGTAACTATCCGAAAAATAAACATGCTCTGCACGTTTTTCAGTAAAGCTGGCAGCCCAGCCTAAATCCATTCGGCCTTTAGTTTGTTCAACAAATGCACGCTCTGTATTGGGTAAAAACTCAACCTGAACACAGTAAGGCGACCCCGCAAAAATAAGCCAAAGCGCCGTTACCTCTTTACCTTGTGCGTGGCCGTCTACATTAACTACGTAAGGCGGCCAATAGGTATCGTGCGACGCGACAAAAAACCTTTTTTCGCAAGCCGTACTCCCAAAAGAGAGGGCTACTAACAAATACACACCGTATTTTTTTAATCTATGCATTATATCCCTCATGCTAGCGACGCAATATGTACAGTATAAACCAGCCTAAAAATTTGGTAGCAAATTTTGTATAAGCATGTAAATAACATTACGGGCTGTAAAAAGTTATGTATTTATAATCAATGCGTTGGGAGGGCTAAGCTAACATGTTCATTTTTGTAATCGTTAAATTTGCAGTGCGTATATGTGTTTAATAAAAAGAGCGTATTAATTTAAAATATTCTACTACTAAGTCTATATTTTATTTATTTGTTCCTGTAGATTAAACACCAATGAATTTAATATTAACAGCGGCTTAGCTGTTAAACGATTAGCCAAGGAGCGGGTGTATCGTGCCAAGTACCACACTCACTTACTACAATAACAACGCACAAACCTTTAGCGACTCAACGCTTAATGTTGATATGTCGGCGTTATATGCTGAGTTTTTACCGCATGTAAAACAGCACGGCCATGTTCTTGACGCTGGCTGTGGCTCAGCTCGCGATGCCGCTTACTTTAAAAACCAAGGGTTTACTGTCAGCGCGTTTGACGCAAGCCCAGTACTTGCAAAGTTAGCCAGTAATTACTTACAACAACCGGTAGAGATTAAAACATTTCAAGAGCTAGAGTGTGTTAATAAATACGACGGCATTTGGTGCTGCGCGAGTTTGTTACATGTGCCAAAAGCTGAGTTACCGCAAGTGTTTTTAAAGCTGCAAAATGCCCTAAAAGTAAACGGGGTTTTGTATGTATCGTTTAAATATGGCACGCAAGAGCGTGTACATAATGGCCGTGAATTTACCGATTTAAACGAGCAGTTATTGAGTAGTTTGCTAAATCAACACACGCAATTAAGCATAGTTAAGCACTGGCAAAGTGTTGATCAGCGCCCAGGGCGCGAAAGCGAAGTGTGGCTAAATGCGTTAATTAAATACGCTATAGGTAAAGGCTAATAGCTGCAGTGAATATGACACTTAGAAACCAGTTTGAGTATTGTGACCAAGTTCTTTCAGAGTTTGGTTATACGCTACTAGAAAAAAATACCGTTGGAAGGCTTTATACAAAAAACGATAGTCCTGCTGTATTTATTGATACAACTCTTTTTGAACTAGATAAATCTAACTACCAATACGTTGATTACACAAGTTACCAAAACCAACTGATGCACAAATACCAAGGTTTGTATCGTTTCGTTTATGATTTAAACACCTCTTTGTCTATTGAATCACAAACTAAATTTCAAACCGACCTTGATATATTTTTAGGCTCAGAAGAACAACAACCAAATAAAATAAAAAAATTTGGCTCTGACCGAAGCGCAAGCCACACTGATCCAACACCACCGGAGTATAACTTTACCTGCTTATTTGAAGACGTCTTCGGCGCTCAATATTTACATGCGCTTGAAGCTGAAAGTAAATATATTGATAGTGCAGGGCACATTCGCTATATAGATTTCGTTTTAACAAGAGGTAACGATGTTAAAAACCAAAGTAATATAGCTATAGAGCTTAACGGAGAGCGTTATCATCACCCGCTTATAATTGGCTTAAAAAAATATCGTTCGCAATTATTTAAGCAAAACTCATTAGTCTATGATGGCTATTTAGTTTTTCGATGGTCAAGCAGAGGTATGAGCGACCATTACAAGTTTAGTGATCAAATGCGTGATTATTTTGGTGATCCTAAAAGCTTTATTGCCGCACCTAAATACTTAGCACAGCGTGATTTATCATTTCAGCTTTTAGAACATCAAGACCAAGCCGTAAATAGTATTTCAAATCAACGAATAAAAGGTAAAAGCACCTTTTTAGTTGTCCTACCCACTGGTACAGGTAAAACAGAAGTATTTATAGAAGATTTAAAAAATCAAATAGATGCGGGTATATGCAAAAAAGCATTGGCAGTAGTACCTAGCACTGCTTTAAAAAAGCAATTAAAAGAGCGATTAAATTTAAGACATCCCTTATTAAAAGCGGGTGAGTTATTAACAGACTCAACGCTTGATGTTGTAGTGCAAACCAGCGCTTATATGATGCGCCATTACAGCACTATACAATCACAATCTTTTGATTATATTCTGATAGATGAAGCTCACCATGCAGTTGCAACAGGGTTAAGAAAAGTAATTGAATACTTTAAACCTAAAACGTTATTAGGGCTCACTGCTACAGACGAAAGGCCCGATGCCCAAAAGCTGCAAGACATATTTGGTCGCTATAAAGTTGATTTAACTTTAGAACAAGCAATTAAAAAAGGACTTGCTCCGCAAATAAGAGCATACCGACTTGAATCAAATATAGACTTATCGCAAGTGCGCTTTAACGGTAAAGATTATGTAAAGGCTGATTTAAATAAAACCGTACTTATACCCTCGCGCGATCAATTAATTGTAGATTTGATCAACAAATATTTTGCAGAACCTTTAATTGAGGGGCAATTGTTAAAGCAAGGTGTTGTGTTTTGTACTGATATTAAACATGCCCAAAGAATGGCGCAGTTATTTAATAAACACGGAATTAGTGCGCAAGCAGTACATGGTTCAGACCGCAAAGGGCTTGAAGAATATCAGAAAGGAAACATACGCTTTTTATGTGCTTGCGACCTACTAAACGAAGGATGGGATGCTCCACAAACTGAAATTTTAGTTATGGCGAGACCCACAATGTCTAAAGTGCTTTATACCCAGCAGTTAGGGCGTGGGACGCGAAATTATAAAGACAAAGAAGCGCTTATTGTAATCGATGTTGTAGACAGCTATGGCGCAGCATTACAGCCAATGTCGGTACACGGCTTATTTAACTTTTCTACTTACAAGCCATTTGAAAATATAATCAAAACAGAAGTACCAACACCTGAAAACGAAGCGATTGAATTAGATCGTTTATACGAAGGTGAACGCCGTATTGAAAAGATAGACATATTTACTTTTGAACATGAGTTCGGCGGTTTATTAAATGAAGAGCAACTTGCTCGCGAGTTGTTTATTTCAACTGGCACGGTAAAAAGTTGGGTTAAAAAAGGAGATATTACCCCAGCAAAAACACACCCATTTGGTAAACACACATTAAACTATTTTAGTGAATCACAATTAAAGCAAATCAAAATAGATAAAAATATTAAAGAGCGTACAGAAGATTCAAGGCGAGATGATTTTTTTGAGTTTTTACAGAGTAGGGATTACTCATTCTCATATAAAATCGCTTTTTTACTTGCCTTTATAAGTGAATGTAATGCACAAGGCGAAGCCGAGCTTTCAAAACTTGTGTTGCGATATGCAAATTTTTACAAGCAGTTACAACAAGAGTTCGGCCAAGCAGAAAAAGACAAAAACCCACTTAATGATAAAGAACGCTTGAACGATACTGCTTATTTAACTCGTAGTTTATTAGCAAACCCGTTTGAAAAGTTCGAGCGTAAACGTTTTATTTATCATTCAAAAGATCTCAATATTATTTCGTTTGACTCAGTACTCTGGGAAAAGCTAGATGAAAACGCACTTGCCGAAATCAAGCAGCAATATATTCAAGACGGTAAAGATTATTACCAAAAAATAGGTTTTAAGCTTCAAAACCACCACTTTAAAGCATTACTGCAATTTGAAGAACCAGTTGATAACACTCCCGTGGATATCGTTCCTACACAAATTAGTAATGATGAGAAACTATTTACGAACCAATTAAAAACTCTAAATGAAGTAATCAAGCTACCGTACTTCCCTAATATTAAAATTGCCTGTGGGCATTTTAAAACTGGCGATAGCAGCGATATGGAATTGATGGACGCGCCACTTGGCGCAGGCAAGCTTGATCCAAACGTGCATTTTTTAGCACGTGCATCGGGCAACTCAATGAACGGCGGTAAACACCCAATACTTGATGGCGACTTATTGTTACTTGAGCTTATAACTTCCGATAGAGCCGGATCGCTTCGCGGTCAAATTGTCGCGATAGAGCGAGACGATATAAGCGGAGATGGGCAGTATTTACTGCGCAAAGTTAATAAATTACCAAACGGGCAATATGAGCTAATCGCTCAAAACCCCGATTATGAGGTAATGATTGCTGATGAAAGCATGCGAACGTTCGCACGGTTTAAACAAGTGGTTGCAGAGTAGTTTGCAGTCGCGCTTTAACTTGTAGGCGCAGAGCTTGCTCATGTTTTGTAGACGCGCAGCTTGCTGGCGTGCAAAGCGTAGCTTTGAAAATGTAGCTACGACTTTATATCGCGCATGGGTTGATGATGTGTGGGTTAATGGATTTAAAACCTCTATTAGAGGTTTTTGCCAGATTGCTGGCGGCAACCAAAGGGCGGCTGCCGCCGAACGCCCTTTGGAATCCCACGGCGCACCCGAGGATCACACTTTATCTTCAACTTACGTTAATGATGTAAACGTAACCAGCGTAGATAGGCCATCCATGGCCAAGCTACGCTTTGTACAGCATCCATGCTGTAAATTACTCATCATTAACTAAGTTTCAGGTGTGATCACGGGGAATTGGAGTGTGTTGGTAGGTTGGCGTTTATGAATGTGGGTTTTCTATTTTTATTGGGTGTCAATAATTAACACTAACTGAACGATTATTGCCCTAGTAGTAATTTACTGTTACCTTATTTGAAACATAATTAGAAAGGACTCTATAAAATGAAACTCAACCAAGTTTTATCAGTTGTTAACCAAGTAGAAAAATCAAAATTTATTTCATGCCTCGATCGTCTTTGTTCTGATGCCGCTAAAAACAATAAAAAACTTGCGAAAACAATTGATAATATCGACGGTCAAATTAAAAATGCCTCAGGTAGTGAAATTACTCAACTGTTCAATACTGTTCGTGACTTCTTCAAAATCTCTGTCCAAGAACAAATATTAATGAGTAGCGCTCAGCTTAACTTATTGGTGAATATTTTAAGTCGAGACGGGAATGGTGTAGCAAGAATTAGTTGGATAGAGTCACTTTATGAAAAAGAATGGGTTGAGTTATCTAAGCTATCAAAAGAGCTCAAAGAGTGTATCCAGCAAGGCGCAGCCGAAAGTGTTTTAGAGCGAAATCGAGCATTAAAAATTTACCATGCTTGTATGAAAGAAGCATACTTTAATGATGAAAAAAATAATCGAGAAGCTAAAGTTACAGATGATGAGCGCAGTGTTCTCAACGTTCTGGCTAATGAACTTAATTTAACTACTGATGAATGCGCTGCTGTAGAGCATTTAGTTGATGTTATTCCTAAAAATGGAGTGCTAGATGCCTTAAATAGCCTCAGAGATATGGGGTTATTATTTATCAGCAAAAAGCGACAAGAAGTATTCATCCCTGATGAAATAGTTACGCTGTTGAATGAGATCCAAGGGAAAGATTTAGCTGATAAATACGTGCTAAGAATACTTAGAACGCTAACAGATGCCGAACTTTCCAATACTTTAAAAGCCCACGGTCGTAAAATTAGAGGCGTAAGCAGAACTGAAAAAATTCAAACAATTATTCATTCAGGTATCAGCGCTGCTAAATTATTATCAGACGATCTTCATAACGTTGAAGATAATCAAAATCAGCGTAAAGAGCGATTAAAACAACTGATCCAAGATTTAGAAATTGATACCGACAAACTAGGTGCATATTCTCTCCAGCTTTGATCACCCAATTGCATTAACTTTGATCGCTTATTCTCATTAAGCTTTGATCACTAAAATCACTTGTAAATGATCACATTTATGCTCTTAATGATTTTGCCGATCAAAGCTTAATACCACTCGTAACCGAGTTCACGTTTTATCATTTTTGTAGGTGTGTTAAACCGTTATCTGAATCGTTTGATGAGGATAACAACAATGACAACAAGACCTATATCTATGAGTAAATTACATTCCATTTTACGGCTGAAGTACTCAGCACAATTATCCCATCGAGAGATTGCCAGAAGTTTAAATATTTCACCTGGTACTGTGGCTAATTACCTTAAAAAGGCCAATGAGTTAGGCTTAAATCAATGGCCAATACCAGAGGATAAACAGCAAAATACATTTTTCAACACCAAACTCAAGCGCTTCTCAACGCGTAAAAAAAGACACCCAACGCCTGACTGGTTAAATATCAATAAAGACTTAAAACAACATAAACACCTAACATTACAGCTCGTATTTGATGAGTTACTTGAAAAAGTGGGTGAGCCTTATTACAGCTACAGTCACTTCTGCCGAGCTTATAAACAATGGTTAGGTACCCAGCGACTCTCAATGCGTCAGCAGCATAAAGGGGGTGAAAAGCTGTTTGTGGATTATTGTGGCCCCACAATTACCATTACTTGTCCGACGACACAAGAAAAGCGCACTGCTCAGATATTCGTTGCTGTACTAGGTGCATCAAATTATACCTATGCTGAAGCAACGTATAGTCAGCAACTTGAAGATTGGGTAATGAGTCATGCGCGTTGCTTTGAATTTTTAGGCGGCGTTCCTGACGTTGTTATTCCCGATAATCTCAGAAGTGCTGTCAGTAAAACCTGTCGCTACGAGCCTGATTTAAATCCGACGTACCACCAGTTAGCCGAGTACTTTAACGTTGCTGTCATTCCGGCTAGACCTTATAAACCCAAAGATAAATCGAAGGCTGAAGTCGGCGTACAAATTGTTGAGCGTTGGATCATGGCACGCTTACGTAACCAAACCTTCCACAGCTTAGCGCAACTCAATCATGAAATAGCAAAGCTACTGGATATGATGAACAATAAGGTGATGAAGCAATATCAACAATCACGCAAACAGCTATTTGATATGGTGGATAAAAACGCATTAAAGCCATTGCCTGAAAAGCCCTATCAATATACACAAATCAAAACAGTACGTGTGCATATTGATTACCATGTTGAAATAGAAAAACATTACTACAGCGTGCCTTATCTGTGGGTTAAAAAACAATTACGCGCACACATATCCAATCAACTCGTGCAGCTTTATTATGACGGCACTTTAATAGCACAGCATCCTCGCTCAAACCGTTTAGGCGGACATACGACACAGACACATCATATGCCAAAGGCGCATCAAAAACAGCATGAGCAGTCACCGATAAATTTACGCTCATGGGCATTGAGTATCGGTGATTATACTCATCAAGTCGTTGAATTATTGCTTAATAGCAAACGTCATCCAGAGCAAGCTTATCGCACCTGTTTAGGGGTATTAAGTTTAGCTAAAACGTATTCAAAAGAACGCCTCGAGCGAGCATGTTACCGAGCAATTTGCATGAATACGACCACACACAGATCTATTAAGCAAATGCTGCAAAAAGGGTTAGACCAACAACCATTACCCACACTCCAAACAGAGCCAGAAAAGCCAATTACACACAGCAACATACGTGGCACAGATTACTACCATTAAGGAATGTAAACATGATAGAAACAATTAATCAGCAACTTCAATTGCTCAAGTTATCGGGTATAAAGCAAGCACTCAAGCAGCAGCTTGAACAGCCAAACCTATATCAAGAACAAAGCTTTATAGAGCGCGTCAGTTTATTGCTAACGCATGAAATTGATACGCGTAACCAAAGAAAAATAGAGCGACTGGTGCGACAAGCAAAATTCCGCGTACCGGGTCAGTTAAATCAACTCATTTACTCGCCGAAGCGTAATCTAGATAAAGCACAAATACGCGGCCTCAGCCAAAGCACCTGGCTGAGTTTACATCAGAATATATTAATTACAGGCGCCACAGGCTGTGGCAAAACCTACCTCGCGTGTGCATTGGGTCACGAGCACTGTTTACAAGGAAAAAGTGTCTTCTATATTCGATTAAAAGAATTACTTGAAAGTCTATTTCTAGCACAGGCCGATGGCAGTTATCGAAAATTATTGGGTAAACTCATTAAATACGACTTACTTATTTTAGACGATTGGGGGCTAGAGCCACTCAGTGCTCAGCAACGAAGCGACTTACTTGAATTAATCGATGCTAGATATGGTTATAAATCACACATCATCATTAGTCAGTTACCACAGGAAAACTGGCACCAAATGATCGGCGAATCAACGCACGCTGATGCTATTTTAGATAGGCTGATTCATGGTGCAATTAAGTTGAATTTAAAAGGAGAATCGATACGAAAACAGTTAAATGAATTGACTGATGATGATCAGTTAAGTTAATTTAAAAATGGCTCTACAAAATGATAAATCAAGCGATCAAAGCTGATGAGAATCGGTGATCAAAGTCATGAGAATACGCACTAGGCACAACCTTAGATGAGCGCATTGGTCTGATATTATCATCACTATCAGGTGCAACAGAAAAAGAGTTTGATTCACTTAGCGCTAGTGGATTTAAACAGCTACTAAAAACATTAGAAGAACACTTCCCAACAATGCAGGCTGTGTTAAAGGAAGCGTTTGAACTCGAAGCTAACGAAGTGATAGATACTGAAAAGCTACGAGCTTTGAGTATCACACCTCATGACATTTTATATTTACTCTCAAACGACGAAGTAAAAGAAGTTCGCGACAGTATGGGCTTATCTAAGCGTGGAAACCCACGCTTTGCTATTTTAGAGAGCTTTGCTAATGCGACAGATAAGTTGATTGAAAATTATGATGCACTAGCTCGTCGTGATATTAATGCGCTAAGAGAGGCGGGCGCTGATGTAATTGAAGCTGATATTGGCGTTAAGTTTGAAGAAGTCACAAAAGCTATTTTTGAACTACTAGAACTTAATATTGATGAAGATCTCCGTAAAGATTTAAACACCACTAAAGATAAAGCCGATATTGTAATTTCACTCAGTGATAACGACATAATTATTGGTGAGGCAAAAACCTGTAAAAATGGTGATTTTGCTAAATACTCAACAACTTCTCGCCAAGTAAAAGCCTATGTAACCCGCGCTGAAAATCAGGGTAAACGCGTAGCACAAGTATTAATAATAGCCCCTAGCTTTTCAGATGATTTTATCGAATCAGCCGAGATGGATACTGAAGTTAATATTTCATTGTTAGAAGCGCATGGGCTTAAATTAATACTTGATGCTTATAAGTCAAAGCGAAACCCAAGCTTTGCGCCTAAGTTATTGACTAAGGGTGGTTTATTAAAAGCTGAGTTGATAGCGAAGAATCTTTAAAGGGTTAATTAAATTTTCGATGTGATTTCTTATAGTGCTATTGAAGTATGATAACGGTAAGTATGACTTTGTTTGTAGGTGCAAAATTATTTATGGACAGAGAAAACCTTTTTTAGAAAAACAGGAACGACAAATATGTATTCGGGCAAGCAGATAACGAAAGCGGGTAGAAATTTTTTGAGTGATGAAATTATGTCTGATCCTGAATTGTTTTCTAAAACATTAGATGTTTTGTCTTATTGGCGCTCATGTCATACAGAACCATTGGAGAATGCATTAAAAAGGCTGCGACAAACCGTTAAAGGCATTGACAAAAATGCTCTATATGCCAAACGGTTAAAAAGATACCCTTCAATTCAGCTAAAGTTAAGAAGATTCCCTGAAATGAGTCTTAAAAACATGCAAGATGTCGGCGGCTGCAGAGTGATTGTTGCGAATTCAAAAAAAGTAGAGCAAGTAGTACGTTCACTTAGAACTAAACCCGAATTTAAGTCTATGGGTACTAGCGTGCGACATAAGGATTATATTAAAACTCCCAAACTAGATGGCTATAGGAGCTACCATATAATTGGTAATTTTCCAGATAATGCAAATAGGACTTTCAGAATTGAAGTGCAAATAAGAACAAAGATTCAACATTACTGGGCGACGGCATTAGAAATTATTGATCTTTTTACAAACCAATCCTTAAAAACAAACCAAGGGAAAAAAGCATGGTCAGATTTTTTTGTTGAAATAAGTACTCAGTATGCAGCTATGGATGATATACATCTTTTTTCTAATTTGGATAATACTAAAAAATTAAAACTTTACTTAAGTAGGTTGGTTGAAAATAAAGGCTTAGCTTCTGGTTGTTTAGATGTGGTAAAAATGTCTAGGAAATTAAAAGTTATTGAAAAGTTGAATGCTTTTGCAAACTCTTTACAAATAGTGGATCAAGCCCTAAAAGATATTAAGGTCAGTGGATATATTTTGATTAAAATAGATCTAGATGAGCACCTATTAAACTATGAAATTTACGAAGAAAGCGATTCAAAGGAAGCTGAGTTTAAATACACACAAGCCGAAAAAGAATCAGCCGATAAGAAAAAAAGTATAATGGTTGCCTTGGTTTATACTGACCATGTTAATGAAATCAAACAGGCATATCCCAATTTCTTTGCTGATTCCAGCCAATTTATTGAATTACTAAACATTATTCATGATGCCGAAGAGCTGTTCAAAAGTAGGGCACAAAGTAAATTATTCCTTGAGAAAATATTAGTCCCTGCCAATTTTCAAAATTATATTTCGTAGAGCTGAAATCAAGTAAACTGAAATAAAATAAATATTGTGTGTGTGCTAGCCGTTAACTCACCCAACCGCCAATTTCCCTGCCTCATGCCACATTTCACTTGGCATGGGGTTGGTTAATTCCCACGTAATATTCATTGGTTGACTACCGTTGTGATTTTGGTATTTAACCTCACCGTAGTTTACAAATCCCATGGTTCGGCCGTTTTCATCTTTGCCTTGTTCGCGAACAAATAACAGGATGGTTTTGCCTGTTTGCTGGTGCTGAATATAACTTAGGCCGCGGCCGTGTTCTGGGCGTGCGCTGTTTTGCGTCTGCCAATGAAACAGGGTAGGGCTGATTGCGTAATCGTGGTACAGCGTTGTGGGCGAGTAGGTTTTTTCGCACTTGTTGAGTGTTACAAATAATAGCTCTAGGTTTTGGTTTTTAAATTCTAGTATACCTTCGCGGGCAGTCGATTTTTTATCAAACGAGTGAGCGCCAAACGCTGCGAGTATTTGTTGGCGTGTGTAGCGGCTGTGTAATTTTATTGCGTGATTAGGTAAACACGTTAAATCGCTTTCTTGTTGGTGAATACGGTTTATTAATAGCGTAATTACTTGGGCAAGTTCATGCTGTAGCGCTTTGTGTTTAAGAGCTTGTAAGCTTTGCTCAAGCGTTTTAAAACCTAAACCTGTGCCTGTGGTATCCCAAAAGTTGTAATGCGCCATTAGCGCGTACTGTTGGTTTTGTGGCGTTGGCGTAAAGCTAAAGTCGTTGTTACATAAATCACGTAAAAAGCATAAGTAGCTGAGAGAGTCGCAGCCGAGTAATTGGGTGTTGATTGCGCGGTAATAGGCGGCGTAAATGTCGGCTTGCTCTGCGGATATTTCATCGCCTTTTAACCAGTGCCAGCCGCCGAGCTTTTTATCTTTTGGTTTGTATATATCTTCCAGCGTGACTTGCGGGTTTATACGTAAAAAGTTACTTAGCGTTAGCGTGTCATTGGTATGTTGCGAATAGCTATTTATCAGCTGCTGTAAACGGCGCTTTGTATTTATAGCTTGCTGAATGTTTTTTAGAATTGTTTGTTGTGTACGTTTTTGCAGCTCAATACGGCAACCCAGCGGTAAATGCGGGAAGTTGTTTTCAATCTCGGTTTTTATTGGTTGGTTGCTTTTACCAATCAGTGCGCGGAATTTACTGGCAAAGTCGTATTCTGGGCGAGCATTGCCTACAAAGTCGAGTACCGTACAGCATTGCTTTTGGCTGTTGTCGGGCAGGCGCAGGCCACGGCCTAATTGCTGTAAAAACAGGGTTAGGCTTTCCGTTGGGCGTAAAAATAACAGAGTATCGACCTCTGGAATATCCACACCTTCGTTAAAAATATCAACCACGCACAGTATTTGTATTTCGCCTTGGCGCAGAGCTTGTTGTTTGGCCGCGCGCTCATTGGTGTTTTTACTGGTCAGTACATCGGCGTTTATCCCAGCTAAGTTAAATTTAGACGCCATAAACTCTGCGTGTTTTTGGCTTACGCAAAATGCCAACGCTTTAATGCGGTGAAGATTAGTCACTATATCAGCAAGGCTGGATATAATTTTGTTAGCGCGGCTGTTTTCCCCTGTATAAAGGTTACTTAGCTCGCTTATATCGTAACGGCCACCGCGCCATGTTATTTGGCTTAGGTCGGTATCGTCATCTAGTCCAAAATATTGAAATGGGCATAAGTGGCGTTGGTTTATTGCCTCTGGCAAGCGAATTTCAGCGGCTATTACCCCACAAAAGTCATCGAGTATATTTGCGCCATCTTGTCGCTCTGGTGTAGCGGTTAAGCCAAGTAATATTGTGGGTGTAAAGTAACTTAAAATAGTGCGATAACTGGCAGCGCTTACGTGATGTACTTCGTCTATTACTATGTAGTCATAGTAATCGTGGGTTAAATTGAGCGATTCAATTTGGCTGTTTAATGTTTGTATTGACGCAAATAATTGGTTGTAGCGTTGTGGCTTGTAGTTACCTACCCACAGCTCGCCAAAGTCGTTATTTTTAAGCACGCCACGGTAAGCGCTTTGCGCTTGCTTTAGTATTTCTTCTCGGTGGGCTACAAACAAAAAATGTGCGTTTGGGTTTTTATCGTAAACGGTTTTAAAGTCGAACGCCGATATAATGGTTTTACCCGTGCCTGTTGCAGCTACCACTAGGTTTTTAAAACGATTATGCACGCTACGTTCAACGCTTAGTTTTTCTAAAATAGCGAGCTGGTGCGTTTTTGGTGTTATATCAAAATAAAACTGGCTGCTTGATTGCCCAACACCGCGTTGCTCATTAAGAGAATTTATTAGCTTTTCTTTACATTCAGCTTTGCCTGTAAATAGCTCGAAATCTGGCGATTGCCAGTAGGTTTCAAAGGTACTTTTGGTTTTAGCTATTATGTGTGGAATTTCTTGCGCGGTAATTTTTAAGTTCCACTCTAGGCCGCTGGTAAGAGCCGAATGCGATAAATTAGACGAGCCAATATAACCAGTATGAAAACCCGTATTGCGCATAAATAAGTATGACTTTGCGTGTAGGCGCTCTTGCTGGTTATTGTAACTTAGCTTTACTTCGGTATTTGGTAGGTTTGCCAAAAACTCAACCGCTTTAGCATCCGTTGCGCCCATGTATGAAGTAGTAATTACTTTGAGTTTATTGCCGCTTTTAGTAAAGGCTTCAAGCTCATTTTTAAATATGCGCAGCCCCGTCCATTTTATAAATGAGACCAGCCAGTAAATTGTATCGGACGATTTAATCTCGCGCTTTAGCTCGGTTTCGAGCGATATACCTGCATTAGCACCGCTAAATAATTCACTTTGTGTAAGCCCTGTAAGTGGAAATATATCGCTTGAGTAATCTTTAAGGTTGGCCGCAATCGGGTTTTGGGTATTAAACAGCGCGGTAAGTATTCGGCCTTGGCTGTCGATAAGGTTTTCGTTAATTAGCTCGTCATCACGAATATGATCTTTAAGCCAAAGTACAAGGCTATTAGCTAGGCTAATCTGTTCTTGTAGGCGCTCGTTCGAGTTAGGAATGGCATCGATTGCATGCGTTACAAGTTTATTTAAAAAACGTGAAAGCCATGTAGCCGCTTCGGCCGTTTCAAGCTGGCGCTCACCCACATAAAATTGATCACGATTTAAGTTTTGCTCAATTACTTTTGTAATTAACTGCTCGTAAATACCAATTTGCTGCATTGAAACCACTCCCTGTTTGCGAGTAGTTAGTTTACTAAAAAGTGCATTGTAAACAAGCATTAACTCATTATTGAATTAAAGACTAATGCTAAGACAATTCCCCCGTCATTTTGCCCGAAAAGACTCAATTGATGAGTAATTGATTGCATGGAAGCAATCGAAGCCGTGACTTCGCCATGGATGGCGAATACACGGCAGTTACGTTCATATCGATTTAGACTTTGAGGTAATTGCAAAATACTCGGGGCGCCGTGGGGTTCCAAGGGGCGGTCGGCGGTATCCGCCCCTTGGTTGCCATCGCCAACGCGATATAAGTAAATTATTTTAAAAGCTGCGCTTTCGCGCAAGCAAGCTTTGCGCCTACAGATTTATTAATCATTGTATTTATAAATTAACACCAATCACTTATATTCTGCTTTATAAAAATAAATTTTAAGCACTGCAAGTAAAGGAAAAGTGATGATTAAATGGATTTTGGTAGTTTCTACTACTTTATTTACCGCTGAAGTTTTTGCCGGCGATGTTTACTCGCAATCGCGTTGCGATGGCATTAAAAAAGAGCGTGAACATATTCGTTCAAAAATGCGGCAGGGTTACAAAGCCGCTGAAGGTGAAAGACTCAAAACTCGCTTTACTTTTTTATTTAAACAGCTTGCTAATCATTGCGATAAACCCAAAAAAGCCGCTACACGCCAATACGTTAAACCTGCACGGGCTTACTCTTCAAATAACAGTACATTACTGAATCAAAAAGTGGCGACTATGTCTTTATATAGCGATAGCTATAGTAATAAAGCAAAGCTAGATGCATGGTCAAAATTTTATAAGTTGCCTGAGCGCTGCCGTAAAAAAGGAATGAACACATCAGAGTTTGTTTGGTGCAGTGAATATAGGGGTAAACAAAAAGCATTGTTTGAAGCGCAGTGGAAAGGGAAGCCGTAATTATGTTTAAAACTAAGTTGCGTGTTGTGTTTATATTTTTTTTGTTTGTAATTGCTTGTGGCTTAGTGGCTAACCATTTAACGGGGCGTGTATTTAATTTTTACGATCCGATTGGTGAAGTTAAGCGCATTTATAAACGTTTAAGCACACAAAATTTAGAGCCATCGGTAACAAAAACAGCAATAAATAAAAGTGCTATTAAAGTTCAGGGCAATAAAGCGTCTACTGATTTTCATTTTCCGCAGGCCGATATTACTCGGTGTGTTGATACCTCTTTAGGGGAAGTTAAATATGAACGCAATGGCGATATTTATACTTGGACAGATAGCCAAGGCGTTGTGCATTTTACCGATGAAAAACCTAACTTTGCAGTTGCAACGTACGATTCAGGTTTTAAAGCGCCGCTCGATTACTTTGATTTAACCTTAAATACCCCAAAGTTACCGTCGTCTTTTAACCAAGCTTTAAGCATAAAGCTAAATACTGTTTTTAAGGTTTATGGTCAAATAATTGGTGTGCATGCACTTAAAAAAGTGAAGTTAAATTTAACAGTTCTGCCTACTAGAGGCTCTTATGAGGTGGCTATTAAGCAGCGCGGTGGCGACCCTAGAAATTCAGTGGGAATGTATTTTCATGCTAATAACTCTGCGTTTATAGAGTATAGAAATACTCAAAATGCAATGAGCACAGCGGTGCATGAAGCGGTTCATGCGATTAATAAAGCTGTACTAGGTTATACGCCTAGGTGGTTAAATGAAGGGTTTGCAGAGTACTTTGAAATTACTAAAAACCATATGCAAACCGGTATTGTAGAGCCTAATAATTCGTGGACAATAAATAATAAACTCGCTAAGGGCGTTTTTAATATTAGCAGGTTAATAGGTTCAGAAGAGTCGTGGAAACAAAACAATACGAGTAAATTATACGCAAGTAGTTGGGCGACAATTTACTTTTTGATGGATTCATCACAGGGGAGAATATTACTTAAAAATATAATGCTAGCCGAGCAGGAGTCGCCTTGTAATAAATTGCAGCCCAAGCAGTTAAAAAGCATGCTGCACTCTGAGTTTCCTAATTTTAGTAAGGTTTATGCCCAGTGGTTAAAAACACCGTTTAAGGCGCATAACTTTTAATAACAATGACATTTTAGTTATTTTTAGCGTTAGCCCTAGTGTGAGTTTTGTTTTTTAAGTATTGTTGTTTAACTATTATGCTGAGCTAATTTAATGAAAATAAAAACACGTCATGTATTGTTGTTGGTTGTGGTGTTGCTGGTTTTACACTTTTTTTATAAACCAAATACCGCTGTGGTTGAAGTAAATAACTATACGCACAAAGCTGAAAATGCTGAGAGTTATACGCATGTGTATACTACTGAAACCGTTAATTATAAGCGTGTTGATAATGTAGCTAGTAAAGTAAAAGCTCAGCCAAAACCTGCCCCAGTGCAGCAAAATAGTTGCGAGTTGATTCATGACCCTGAAGAACTTGAATACGCGCAAAGTGAGCTGTCGCAGTTAAACGATAATCTCGATTTTACAGCCGAAAAATTTGATATTGGCCCTTACACCTCTGTTAATTTAATTACCCCTAATGTAAATAGCGATTATCATAAAACGCTGCGTATTCGTTTATTTAAAGCATACGAAAAGTATCAAAACTTATTTGGTTTATACCCCGACAAACCCATTTTAATGAACTTGGTTGTACTACCTAATAATTATTACGACGATTATGTGTCGCGCTTTGGGGCTTTACCAAGCAACAATGCGGGGATTTACTTTGGTAAAAATAATACGGCGTTAGTGAGGTTTGATAAGGCCGATCCGCAAAGTAGTTTACGCGTAGCAATTCACGAGGCAATGCATGTCATTAATTTTAATTTAATTGGCAGTACCTCTAGTTGGTTAAACGAGGGAATAGCTGAGGTTTTTGAAAACACGCTGATTTATAAAACTAACCGAACTATTGCTATTCCTACCTACCGTGTACGCCGGACGTATATGGAGTTTAGGTCGTTAATTGATTCAGAGGCGTTGTGGGAGCAGCAGTCTTACCGTGGCGATTTATACGCAAATGCGAATAATTGGTTGGCGTTTTTTATTCAGCATAAGCAGGGTAGAAGGGTGTTAAAGGCAATTGTGCAGGCTGAGGCTAAAAATCCGTGCAATTCGCTTGAGAATGAGGTGATTTTAAATGCGCTTTCTACCTATTTTATAGATTACGAGCAGGCGTATTTAGTGTGGTTAAAGGCATCGCAGCAGGTTGAGGGCGAGTTTATTCCTGTTTATTAAAGTGTGTTAGTTATTTAAAAGCGTAATGCACAAAGAGAACAAAGAGAAGCGAATGAGAAGCCAAAGTGAATAGGGCTATTTTTAGCTTGGCTTTGTAGACGTAGAGCTTGCTCACGTTAGAAGCGCAGCTTCTTGCTAAAAAATAAATATCACTACAGAGTACACCGAGGCGCTTCGCGCTACACAGAGTTAAAAAATATTGGGCTGGTCACTTTTTCTGATCTTCTCCTTCACTTCTCCGTGGTAACACAATCATTTTATTAACCCCCGTAAAAGCGTTGCTTTTAAACGCCAGCAAGCTGCGCGTCTACCAGTAAATTTAGAAATAATGAGCTTATAAAACTGTAATGCACAAAGAGAAGCGAATGAGGAGCCAAAGTGAATAGGGCTATTTTTAGCTTGGTTTTGTAGACGTAGAGCTTGCTCACGTTGGAAGCTAAAAAATAAATATCACCACAGAGTACACCGAGGCGCTTCGCGCTCCCCCTGTGTCAGGATAGTTGTCGCCTCTAACATTTAGCAGAGGCAAATAAAATGAAACGTCAATTTACACAAGAGTTTAAAGTTCAAGCTGTTGAAAAAGCATTATCTCAATGTGATGATGTTCGCTTAGAAGATATTGCAGATGACTTAGGTGTCGGTTATTCAACGTTACAACGTTGGATAGCACTGGCAAAAAAGCATCAACTTGAAATACACCAGACGGGTAGCCAAATGACAGCAGAAAAACGACCACAAGACTGGAGTTTAGAAGAAAGACTCAACGCAGTAATTGAGTGTGGAAGTTTAGATGAAGCCGCCATAAATGAATACTGCCGTAATATAGGGCTTTATCCGCATCATATTCAGCAATGGAAGAAAGACTTAGTAACACCACCTTCAAATAAAACAGTAAAGTCAGACAGTAAACAGCTTAAGCAAGAAATAAAGCAACTGCAAAAAGAACTGAATCGCAAAGATAAGGCCTTAGCTGAAACTGCCGCTCTACTTGTACTCAAAAAAAAAGCGGATGCACTTTGGGGTTTCAACGAGGACGATTAACAACAGCGACTGAGCGACATGAATTAATAACGCTTATCACAAACGCACAGGCTTCAGGGGCAAGGAAAGAAAAGGCATGTGAGTTACTTGGACTGACACTAAGAACCGTTCAGCGGTGGATTGAAGCAGACGATATGACTGACAAACGGACGAGTACGAAAAAACAGCCGCCTAACCGTCTCACAGAGTTAGAGCGGCAGCGCATTATTAATACGGCTAATTCAGCCGAATATGGGCATTTACCGGCCAGTAAAATAGTCCCTAAGCTGCTTGATAAGGGCATATGGATAGCGTCTGAAAGTTCGTTTTATCGTGTCATGAAGGCACATAACTTATTAACGCATAGAGAAAAAGTAAAGCCAGCTAAGCCGATAAAAAAGCCAAGAGTATTGAAAGCAGTGCGTGCAAATGAAGTCTACACTTGGGATATCACCTATTTACCAACGAGCGTAAAAGGGCAATTTTTATACTTATATTTAGTGATGGACATTTTTAGTCGAAAGGTTGTTGGCTGGCAAGTTTACGACTCACAGTTAAGTGAATTAGCCGCAGATTTAATGAAGGATATTTGCAGTCGGGAGCAAATAAAGCGCGAGCAAGTTACGTTACACTCAGATAATGGCAGCCCAATGAAAGGCGCGACATTACTGGCAACATTACAGGAGTTAGGGATTGTGCCATCATTTAGTCGACCGTCAGTAAGTAATGACAATCCATACTCTGAGTCGTTATTTAAAACGTTAAAGTATCGCCCAGAATACCCAGAAAAGCCATTTGAAGATATAAGCGCAGCAAGAGAATGGGTAAGTGGGTTCGTTGATTGGTACAATAATGAGCACCTACACAGTGGTATAAAATTTGTGACGCCAAACCAACGTCATTCAGGTTTAGATAAAGAAATATTAGCTAAGCGTCAGCAGGTAAACGACGCAGCTAAATTGAATAACCCAAGCCGTTGGTCAGGGAAGTCACGAGACTGGTCAATGATAAATGAAGTAAATTTAAACCCTGAGAAAAAAGAAGAAATGCGGGCGGCATAAAATTTAACTTGAGGCGACAACTAACTTGAAAAACTCCGCGCTACACAGAGTTAAAAAATATTGGGTTGGTCACTTTTTCTGATCTTCTCCTTCACTTTTCCGTGGTAACACAATCATTTTATTAACCCCCGTAAAAGCGTTGCTTTTAAACGCCAGCAAGCTGCGCGTCTACCAGTAAATTTAGAAATAATGAGCTTATAAAACTGTAATGCACAAAGAGAAGCGAATGAGGAGCCAAAGTGAATAGGGCTATTTTTAGCTTGGTTTTGTAGACGTAGAGCTTGCTCACGTGAGAAGCGCAGCTTCTTGCTAAAAAAATAAATATCACCACAGAGTACACCGAGGCGCTTCGCGCTACACAGAGTTAAAAAATATTGGGTTGGTCACTTTTTCTGATCTTCTCCTTCACTTCTCCGTGGTAACACAATCATTTTATTAACCTCCGTAAAAGCGTTGCTTTTAAACGCCAGCAAGCTGCGCGTCTACCAGTAAATTTAGAAATAATGAGCTTATAAAACTGTAATGCACAAAGAGAAGCGAATGAGGAGCCAAAGTGAATAGGGCTATTTTTAGCTTGGTTTTGTAGACGTAGAGCTTGCTCACGTTAGAAGCGCAGCTTCTTGCTAAAAAATAAATATCACTACAGAGTACACCGAGGCGCTTCGCGCTACACAGAGTTAAAAAATATTGGGCTGGTCACTTTTTCTGATCTTCTCCTTCACTTCTCCGTGGTAACACAATCATTTTATTAACCCCCGTAAAAGCGTTGCTTTTAAACGCCAGCAAGCTGCGCGTCTACCAGTAAATTTAGAAATAATGAGCTTATAAAACTGTAATGCACAAAGAGAAGCGAATGAGGAGCCAAAGTGAATAGGGCTATTTTTAGCTTGGTTTTGTAGACGTAGAGCTTGCTCACGTTAGAAGCGCAGCTTCTTGCTAAAAAATAAATATCACCACAGAGTACACCGAGGCGCTTCGCGCTACACAGAGTTAAAAAATATTGGGTTGGTCACTTTTTCTGATCTTCTCCTTCACTTCTCCGTGGTAACACAATCATTTTATTAACCCCCGTAAAAGCGTTGCTTTTAAACGCCAGCAAGCTGCGCGTCTACCAGTAAATTTAGAAATAATGAGCTTATAAAACTGTAATGCACAAAGAGAAGCGAATGAGGAGCCAAAGTGAATAGGGCTATTTTTAGCTTGGTTTTGTAGACGTAGAGCTTGCTCACGTTAGAAGCGCAGCTTCTTGCTAAAAAATAAATATCACCACAGAGTACACCGAGGCGCTTCGCGCTACACAGAGTTAAAAAATATTGGGCTGGTCACTTTTTCTGATCTTCTCCTTCACTTCTCCGTGGTAACACAATCATTTTATTAACCCCCGTAAAAGCGTTGCTTTTAAACGCCAGCAAGCTGCGCGTCTACCAGTAAATTTAGAAATAATGAGCTTATAAAACTGTAATGCACAAAGAGGATTGAGTGAGGTTGCTACTCTTTTGTTTGTAGCTTTTTAGCGCGTTCTTCTGCGTCTATTAGTGCTTGTGATTTAGGGGCGCGTTGTTTTTCTTCTATTTTGGGTTTTTCGGCTGAGTTTGGGTCCCAACTTGCATCAAGTGATAGGTTGGCAAATGGGTTGTTGGTATCTGCTTTTTTAGGCTCTGCTGTAGGGGTTTTTGGCTCGGCTTTTGCCTCAGATGCTTCTGGCTCTGGTTGCATTGTTTCAGGGGTGTTTTGTGGCGCTGGTGGCTCCGGCTCAGTTTGTGTTGGCTCTGTTTTACGTGGTTTTTTCTTTTTGCCGGGCAGTGGTGCATTAGGATCGAACGTGCGTACTTCGGGCTCTTTAAAGTCGTGTTCAGTTTTAAATGCAGGCGCTTCTGGTTCGGGTTTATCTAATTTAGCAGGTGTACTTGTTGGTAGCGGCTCAGGTGTTTGCTCTGCTGGTTGTTCAGTTTTTTCTATAGGCTTTGCTGGTGTTGGCTCTGGTTTTACTGGGCTGTGCTTGCGCTGTTTTTTTACTGGTTTTGCATCTGGATCAAAGTCGCGTACTTGCGGTTCGTTAAAGCTGCTGGCGTTTTTAATACGCTCTAATGTAGTTTTAGCTGCGGCTTCAAACTCGGCGGTATTGGGTTGTGGTTTTTCTTCGCTTGGTTTGTCATTAGTAACGGCGTCGTTAGTAGGGGCTTTTGGCTCGGCTGTTTCTGTAGCCGATTGCTCACTGGGTGCCGGTGTTTTGTGTGTAGTTTTTGGTTGCTGTTGCTCTGAGGTTACATTAGCTGTTTGTTTTTCGGCGCTTTGTGTATTTTGTGTTTGCGTACTAACCGCTGTAACGGCTGCGCTGGCATTGGTTTGTTTTGCGCGGCGCAAACGAATGATCACCATTGCGCCAATAAGCACAACCAGTACTAATACAAAACTTGGTAATAATAACGAGCTAGGTTGCTCGCGCGCTGGTTGCGGAGTAATCACTGGCGCTGGTTTTATCACCGGCGCTACTGATGGCTCTGTGGGTTGTTTAACCGGTGTCGCTTGCTCTGTTACTTGGCTTTGCGCTGGCTCTTGTACTTTTTTTGATTCTTCCTCAAGCACTTGTGCTGAAGCTTGTTCACGTTTTTGAGTTACTATTGGCTCTGCTAGCGTTTGGTTGTTAGCCGAAGTGTTAGGCTCGTTTTTTTCAGTAGGTGTAGGTTGTGTAGGCTCTACATTTATGGTTACTTCGCTTGCGTTAGCGTCAATCATGTCGCTAATTTGCTGTTTTTGCTCATCGGTTAAGTTTAGTGTTTTTTCGTCAATTAGCCCATCGGTGGTTTGGTTGGTGGGCTCAATAACCGGAGTAGGTTGCACACTGTTTGGTTGTGGTTGGGTTATTATTACGCTTGGCTCTGGCTCTTTTACTACAGGTTTAGGCTGAGTAAGTACTTGCTTAGGTTTGTTACAATGTTTTTTGTAATCACGCGCCGCTTTACGGTATTTTTCGCTTGTTTTGTTATTACTGTATTGCTGTACTTCTTGCTTTATAAGTATGCACATTGCTTCGTTATAAGCAGCGCTATTAACACTATAAAATAAGGCAAAACAAAGCGTCAGGCGTGTGAGTAAAGTGGTCATAAGGGCGGTTAGCGTTTAAACATTAATAAGTTGATTTTAAGCGTAAAATTAAAAATTATCTAGGGGAGTATTACGCTTAATGGCGGGCGAATATGGCTAAGCTTATTTGCTTTAATATTAAAGCTTAGCCTGGCGGTTATTAAATAGCGCTGAGTAAGCGCTATTTAATTAGCTTATTACCATTAGGCTGCGGTATTCGTCGTAGGCAAATTGGTCGGTCATGCCGCTAATGTAATCTTGAATTAACCGGCATCGGTAATAAAATTCGTAGGCTGCAAAATGGTCGGGCTCTTCTTGCATGGCGTCTATGGCATGTTGGTAGCTGTTTAAGTGCTTTTTAGAGAGCTTTTTAACAAGCCTTGATTCTATTAGTAGGCGTTTGTCGCCATTTAGGGCGCGTTTAAAGTCGTCACTTGTTAATTGCAGTAGAGGTTTGTAGCTGTCGAGTAGGCCGTTAATAATTCTGTAGCCTTGTAGCTCAAGCTTTTCTACTTCTTTATCTGAAAACACATGCGCTTGGGCAACTTGTTTAAGCGTTTGTGTTACGGCATGCAAGTGGCTTCGGTCTTCTAGTAGGGCATGGTTAAAGTCGCCGTGATAAATGGGTTCTATGTTTTCTATAAAGCGTTTTGCGGCATGGTTAACTAGCGGGTGCAGCAGGGCTACACGCAGGTATATAAAAAATTCGCTATTAAAGTTATACGGTTGTGCTTTGCCACGCTCTAGTGCGTAGTTTACCGCTTTGCTAACAAAGTCTTGGTGTTCGGTGTCGTCAATGGTTAGGTTTATAAGTACTTTTTGATAGTGATTTTTAAGCACGGTGCACAGTAGCTCAATGGTTATTATGCCTTTTTCTACTGCATCTTCTATGTCGGCTAGGCAGTAGGATATGTCGTCGGCGGCTTCCATTATGTAACTGGCAGGATGACGACAGTATGGCTCTATGGTTAACTCGTTTTGTAATGCTTCAATAAAGGCTTTTTCACTGTAGTAGTAGCCTACTTTTTTCATTAAGTAGTTTTTATTTTGGGGTATGTCTTTTACATCAAGCCCTGCTGGGCGGGTGTATTTTAAAATACCTGCACTTTGGCTGTAGGTTAGGTTAAGGGTTTGCAACGAGTGAATAATACGAATGCCTTGGGCGTTGCCTTCAAAGTTGCAAATGTCTTGCGCTAGGTGCTTAAAAATAACGCCTATGCCGGTGTTTGGCTCGCGGCATCGCTCGGGCGTTACACTGGCTAAATTAGTATTAAACCAGTGGTTTATTGCGGCTTCGCCAAAGTGGCCAAAAGGTGGGTTGCCAATGTCGTGCATTAGGCAAGCCATTTCTACTAGGCTTTCGAGTGGGCGTTCTAGGTCGGTTAAGCCATAATCTTTTTGTTGCTCAAAGCTTAGGTTGGCAAAAATACGCTGTACAATAAAGCGGCCAACTTGTTGTACTTCAAGCGAGTGGGTTAACCTTGAACGCACAGCGGCGTTTCGCTCAAGCGGAAATACTTGTGTTTTTTGTTGCAAGCGACGAATAGCGGCGCTGTTCATTATGCGGCCACGGTCGCTTTCGAGCGCCATTTGTAAATTAGAGGTGGTTCTGTACATACGTGCGGGGGTTATTTTTTTACTAAAGTCGATAGTCATCGGTGTCCTTGTTTAGTGGCGATGACTGGCAAGTTAAATGCGCGTTGTCATTCGTTTTTAATACTTACTAGCTAATATATACACCTAGAGGAGTTAGGTACAGGTGCTTGTATCATTTAAGGCCTGGCAATTGTATTATAAAGTTATATTTTTCAGTATTTAACGTATTTTAATGTAGGCGAGTATTTGTAATGAAGTATGGATTTGTAACGGCGATGATGTGGGCACTTTTGGTGTTAACCAGCCATACGGCGTTTGCAGCAAAAGAGCAAACGGTAGTACTTGTGTCGATTGACGGTTTTAGGTGGGACTACATTGAAAAACACGGTGCACCTAATTTAAAAGCTATGGCCGATAAAGGCGTAAGGGCACAAAAGTTAATACCGGTTTACCCCACAAAAACGTTTCCTAATCATATTTCTATTGTGACTGGGTTATTGCCAGTGAATCACGGCATTGTTGATAACAAATTTTGCGACAAAGCGCGTAATAATGAGTGTTACAGCATGGGTAAAGCATTAGGCGACAGTACGTGGGTAAAAGGCATTCCGCTGTGGAACTTAGCTAAAATGCAGGGTCTTAAGTCGGCGGCGTATTTTTGGCCTGAGTCTGATGCGCGGTTTAATGGTATGACTCCCGACTATTTTTATCATTACTCTAAGCATAGTGAGTACCAAGGCCGGGTTGACCAAATTATTCAGTGGTTGAGCTTACCTAAGGCGCAGCGCCCTCGCTTTGTTGCGAGTTATTTTTCGTTAGTCGATAGCATGGGGCACGAATTTGGCCCCGATGCGCCACAAACACGTGATGCAGTTAAACAGCTCGATACGTTAATGGGGCAGTTGCAAGCGCGTTTAAATAAATTAGAACAAGATGTGAACTTAGTGATTGTGTCGGACCATGGTATGGCGGTTGTTGATCCTGATAAAAGCATTTTGTTAAACACGTTACCTAGTGATGACGGTTTTATAGTTAAAAATACGGGGCCGCGTTTACTAATATATGCAAAACCCGAAACCAGCGTAGCCGACATAGCCAATTACAAAGCGCGTTTACGCGAGGCGGCAAATGGCCGTTATACAGTGTTAACTGATGAGCAGTTGGCTGGGTATCATTATAATAAAGGGAGCCGAGTGGGCGATATTATAGTGCAAACTAACGCGCCTGCTGTATTTACCAGTAAGGGTAAATCGACTTATGTTGGCACACACGGTTACGCTTACACAGACGACATGGCAGCCACGTTTATTGCAACTGGGCCTGCATTTAAACAAGGTGTAAGCCTTAAAAAAGTAAATAACCTCGACATATATCCGGTGCTTGCAAAAGTAATGGGCTTAAAGCTATTAAATAAGGTAGATGGCGATGGTAAAACGTTAATGCCGGCTATTAAGCAAAAAGTTGTTGTGCATTAAAAAGAGCGCATAACGCGCTCCAAAGGGACTAATACCAATCCGCAAAATAGATCACTTAATTAAACGGATTAGACTAACAAAATAACGTAAGCGGGCATTACATATGCCCGCTTTTTTGTGCTCATTTATTTAAAGTTAGCAATACTTGTTTTTGTAGCCGTTACAGTGCGAATTGCGTATGCCTGGTTTGTAATACCGTAAGGAATACCGTTTACGCTCCAATTTGGGTTAGAGAAGTAATCGTACTGTGTTGCGCTACCAAATACTTGTGGGTACGCCATGATACTTGCAAACTCGTTTTGTACACCGTGGCCCATGCCGTCAGTGTAAACACCACCCGACGTATCACCTTGTTTACGTGAATGCGCTAAGCCTTGGTTATGGCCTAGCTCGTGTACAAATGTGCTTGCGCCACAATCAATCGCTGTAATTGAGTACATACGATCGCTCATTGAGCTGTAAAGGTTGCCGTTTGTACCTTGTCCAACCCATGCTAAACCACATGAAATTAAGCCAGCACCTGCACTTTGACCCATACCTAGCACTGCTACCATATCGGCTTTCCAGCCTGTGCGTAGGTTATCTACGTAGCTGCTGTTTGTTACTGCATTAAGCCAATCTTCAGATGGAGTAATTGCGTAGTCGCCTAAGTTTTGCGAGCCCACTAAACGCAGCGTAATGTCTACGCCATTTTGGCTGTAAACTTGATTACTAAACGCAATAAGCTGGTTAATTTTTGTATTAATATTGCTGGTTGCTGCAGCCGACTGGTCGGTATATAAAATACCAATATCGATTGTTTCTGCTTGAGCTGTGCTTGCAGCGCACAATGCAGCTGCTACTGCTGTTTTGATGATTACATTCTTCATTGTTGTATTTCCTTACTCTTGTAGTGGTTAATATAGTTATTATTAAATTTTGCTTAAGCATAACGAGCACGCTTAAGCAGCCATTTAATGGGGCTTAATATAAAAAATTAGGTAATAGCAATCCGCGATAGCACTTAATTAAGCGGGCGGAATAAGTGATTAGCCGTCGGTTTTAGGCGCAAACATATCGGCAGTG
The DNA here is from genome assembly GCF_016865405.1 of Pseudoalteromonas sp. PS1M3. Lineage (NCBI taxonomy): Bacteria > Pseudomonadati > Pseudomonadota > Gammaproteobacteria > Alteromonadales > Pseudoalteromonadaceae > Pseudoalteromonas > Pseudoalteromonas sp. PS1M3. The sequence continues at coordinate 128,087 of NZ_AP022625.1, forward strand.
TTATCAGTTTTTGGTTGTGGGGCACTTACGTCGTGCTCAATATGGCTTTTATATAAATCGCGTTTAGCGGCTATCCAGCCGTATTGACCTTTGCTTTCAAATACGTAGTTACCAGAAGGTGCGGTAAATTGACCGTATATAGCGTCTTTTCCAACGGTAAGTACCGTGTTGTGCATACGTCCGTCAACGCCAAGTACTTTTCCAAAAATACTTTTGTCACCATTGGCCGACTCAATAACGTTAGTGACTTCGGCTGTATAAGTTTCGGTTGTTTGTGGAATAGCTAAATCAAAGTTTTCGCCTGTTTTTAGTGCTTGTAAAGTGGCTAAATCAAACTCTATGTAGGCCTCGTTATTAAGGTCGGTAGGCAGTACTTTGGCATTGGTAAGTACTGCTTTGGCACGATCTGATAAGCGGTTTACCGCGTCAAAGCTTTCAAATGGGGCTGTTTGTTCTATTTTAGGCGTGGCTTTTATAGGGTCTTTACTCATATCAATAGGCGCAGGCGCTTTGGTTGTGCGTGTTTTTTGCAGATCAATAGGAACAAAATCGATCGCTATTGGAGCAGTAGGCTCCTCGGCTTTTTTGGTCTCAATTACTCCTTTGTAAATGGCAAATGCGAGTACCGCAGTAGCAATGGCAGCAATGATTAAACGCTTCATTTGTTTCTCTTTTGGTGTTTTTGGTTAACTATTTGTTACGTTTTATACTAAGTGAGTAATTAGATCAAGTTTGGTTTTATAGTATTAATGTATTGTTTTTTGATTTTTTAAGTTGTTGTAAAGTAATGGTTAGCTTATTTTTAGTACATTTTAGGTATTGCTTTTTGTAGGCTTCATGCGGCCTGTGGCGCTTTTATAGGTACTTGTTTGTTTTTTAAAATGCAATAATTTAAAGGCTCAAAACTTTTTAAAATAAAAATGAAAATAATTCACGATTCTTACACTAATAGCCAATTGCAATGTGAAATTGAGCAACGTATGTTGTGTGCATAAAAATAAATGCAAGAGGGATATATGGCGTTTTCAGATCAATTACTTAACAGAGCAACCGCTGGATTAGTGGCAGTGATTATTGGTTTTGCTAGTTCCATTGCATTAATTTATCAGGTTGTGATCACCCTAGGGGGAACGCCCGACCTAGTTGCGAGCTGGATTTTAATGCTAGGTTTAGTAATGGGAGCAACCTCAATTGGTTTATCTTACTATTACAAAGTTCCTGTTTTAATTGCATGGTCGACCACTGGGGCTGCTTTGCTTATATCAAGCGCACAGGGGTATAACCTAAACGAGGCGGTTGGAGCATTTATGTTTGCCGCGTTGTTGGTTTTTTTGTCGGGTATAACGGGTTGGTTTGAAAAAATAATGAACCGAATACCCAGCGAACTTGCCTGTGCCATGTTAGCAGGCGTGCTGGTTACTTTTGGTATTGATGTATTTAATTTTATGAATGATATGCCCTTAGTTATAGGGTTAATGGTATTGGTTTATTTTGTAGGTAAGCGCTTTTTTGCGCGTTTTGCCATGCTAAGCGTGTTAATTGTGGGGGTGTTATTAGCGTGGCAATTTGGCCATGTAGATACCAGCGCATTGCAGTGGAAAATGAGTCACTTTACCTATATTGCGCCTTCGTTTAATTTACAAGCCTGTATAAGCATTGGTTTACCTTTATATATTGTGTCAATGACCTCTCAAAATCTGCCAGGTATTGCTGTGTTAAAGGCGCATAATTACAAAGCGCCTATTTCGGCAACGCTTAATGTGACGGGGCTAGTAAATGTACTTTGTGCGCCGTTTGGAGCGTATTCAATTAATTTAGCTGCGATTACGGCGGCTATTTGTATGAGTGATGAGGCTGATAAAAACCCGGATAAACGCTATTGGGCAAGTATTGCGGGTGGTGTGTTTTACATTTTAATGGCGTTGTGTGCTGCAACTTTAGTCGGTTTGGTGGCTAGTTTGCCGCAGGCACTTATTTTGGCGTTGGCGGGTATCGCTTTGTTTGGCACTATTGCAAATAGTTTGCAGCAAGCGTTAACGGGTTCTCAATATACCGAGGCTGCAATAGTGACGTTTTTAGTTACGGCGTCTGATTTAACGATGTTTTCAGTAGGATCTGCTTTTTGGGGAATTATAGCGGGCGTATGTACAGTAATGATCACTCGTAAGGGTTAATGATGGTGGGTTACTTAAAAGCGCGGCGCCTTTTAATTTTTTTGAATAATGGGCTTATAAAACTGTAATGCACAAAGAGAAGTGAATGAGGAGTAAATGAGAAGAGCAATACCAATGTTTAGTTTGTTTTTGTAGACGTAGAGCTTGCTCACGTTAGAAGCGGCAGCTTCTTGTTATTTAAAAATAAATATAACCACAGAGCACACCGAGGCGCTTTGCGCTACACAGAGTTAAAAAAATATTGGTTTGGTCACTTCTCCTGGCCTTCACTTCTCGGTGGTGAGTTAATTACTTTATACCCCGTAAAAGCGTTGCTTTTAAACGAAAGCAAAGCGCGTCTACCAGTAAATTCAGCCATGGCATTGTAAATGATGAGCTTTTCACTAACTCTAAAAGCGCAGCGTCTCTTACCCTCTTTGTGAATAATTGGCTTTTAAAACTGTAATGCACAAAGAGAATAAAATGAGGAGTAAATGAGAAGAGCAATACCAATGTTTAGTTTGTTTTTGTAGACGTAGAGCTTGCTCACGTTAGAAGCGGCAGCTTCTTGTTATTTAAAAATAAATATAACCACAGAGCACACCGAGGCGCTTTGCGCTACACAGAGTTAAAAAAATATTGGGTTGGTCACTTTTTCTGATCTTCTCCTTCACTTCTCCGTGGTAACACAATCATTTTATTAACCCCCGTAAAAGCGTTGCTTTTAAACGCCAGCAAGCTGCGCGTCTACCAGTAAATTTAGAAATAATGGGCTTATAAAACTGTAATGCACAAAGAGAAGTGAATGAGGAGTAAATGAGAAGAGCAAAGCTACTTTATTTAAGTTATTGGTTTTAATAACGAGTCACTTAATTACTACTCTAAAAGCGCAGCGTCTCTTACCCTCTTTGTGATCAATTGGCTTTTAAAACTGTAATGCACAAAGAGAATATAATGAGAAGTAAATGAGCCGAGCAATACCAATGTTTAGTTTATTTTTGTAGACGTAGAGCTTGCTCACGTTAGAAGCGGCAGCTTCTTGTTATTTAATAATAAATATGACCACAGAGCACACCGAGGCGCTTTGCGCTACACAGAGTTAAAAAAATATTGGTTTGGTCACTTCTCCTAGCCTTCACTTCTCGGTGGTGAGTTAATTACTTTATACCCCGTAAAAGCGTTGCTTTTAAACGCCAGCAAGCTGCGCGTCTACCAGTAAATTTAGAAATAATGAGCTTATAAAACTGTAATGCACAAAGAGGAGTGAATGATCAGGGCAAAGCTAATGTTTAGTTTATTTTTGTAGACGTAGAGCTTGCTCACGTTAGAAGCGGCAGCTTCTTGTTATTTAAAAATAAATATAACCACAGAGCACACCGAGGCGCTTTGCGCTACACAGAGTTTAAAAAATATTGGTTTGGTCACTTCTCCTGATCTTCTCCTTCACTTCTCGGTGGTGAGTTAATTACTTTATACCCCGTAAAAGCGTTGCTTTTAAACGCCAGCAAGCTGCGCGTCTACCAGTAAATTTAGAAATAATGAGCTTATAAAACTGTAATGCACAAAGAGGAGTGAATGATCAGGGCAAAGCCAATGTTTAGTTTGTTTTTGTAGACGTAGAGCTTGCTCACGTTAGAAGCGGCAGCTTCTTGTTATTTAAAAATAAATATAACCACAGAGCACACCGAGGCGCTTTGCGCTGCACAGAGTTAAAAAATATTGGTTTGGTCACTTCTCCTGGCCTTCACTTCTCGGTGGTGAGTTAATTACTTTATACCCCGTAAAAGCGTTGCTTTTAAACGCCAGTAAGCTGCGCGTCTACCAGTAAATTTAGAAATAATGAGCTTACAAAACTGTAATGCACAAAGAGGAGTGAATGATCAGGGCAATACCAATGTTTAGTTTATTTTTGTAGACGTAGAGCTTGCTCACGTTAGAAGCGGCAGCTTCTTGTTATTTAAAAATAAATATAACCACAGAGCACACCGAGGCGCTTTGCGCTGCACAGAGTTAAAAAATATTGGTTTGGTCACTTCTCCTGGCCTTCACTTCTGGGTGGTGAGTTAATTACTTTATACCCCGTAAAAGCGTTGCTTTTAAACGAAAGCAAAGCGCGTCTACCAGTAAATTTAGAAATAATGAGCTTATAAAACTGTAATGCACAAAGAGAAGTGAATGATCAGGGCAAAGCCAATGTTTAGTTTATTTTTGTAGACGTAGAGCTTGCTCACGTTAGAAGCGGCAGCTTCTTGTTATTTAAAAATAAATATAACCACAGAGCACACCGAGGCGCTTTGCGCTACACAGAGTTAAAAAAATATTGGTTTGGTCACTTCTCTTGGCCTTCACTTCTCGGTGGTGAGTTAATTACTTTATACCCCGTAAAAGCGTTGCTTTTAAACGCCAGTAAGCTGCGCGTCTACCAGTAAATTTAGAAATAATGAGCTTACAAAACTGTAATGCACAAAGAGGAGTGAATGAGGAGTAAATGAGAAGAGCAATACCAATGTTTAGTTTGTTTTTGTAGACGTAGAGCTTGCTCACGTTAGAAGCGGCAGCTTCTTGTTATTTAAAAATAAATATGACCACAGAGCACACCGAGGCGCTTTGCGCTACACAGAGTTAAAAAAATATTGGTTTGGTCACTTCTCCTGGCCTTCACTTCTCGGTGGTGAGTTAATTACTTTATACCCCGTAAAAGCGTTGCTTTTAAACGCCAGCAAGCTGCGCGTCTACAGGTAAATTCAGCCATGGCATTGTAAATAATGGGCTTTTCACTAACTCTAAAAGCGCAGCGTCTCTTAACCTCTTTGTGAATTATTGGCATAAAAAAAGGCGTTAATATTAACGCCTTTTTTATATTGAGTTGATTACAACATTGGTTTTAACACATCAAATATGGCTTCAATGTGATCGTCTCTGTCGTTTAAAGCTGGGATGTATCTGTATTTTTCGCCGCCTGCTTCTTCAAATATTTCGCGGTTTTCGCCTTCTAACTCTTCTAGTGTTTCAAGGCAGTCGGCGCTAAAAGCAGGGCTTATAATTGCCACGTCTTTAATGCCTTCGGCTGGCAGGCTTTCTAGCGTTGCATCGGTGTAGGGCTTTAACCACTCTGCTTTACCAAATCGGCTTTGGAAAGTGCTAATGACATTGTCTTTATCAAGGCCAAGCTTTTCAACAACAAGTCGCGTTGTTTGTAAGCACAGGCAATGATATGGGTCGCCATTGTCTAAAAATAATTTTGGCATACCGTGGTACGAAAAAACAATTTTTTGTGGCATCCCGTTGGCTGCTAAATCTTCGCTTATGCTATTAGCTAACGATTCAATATAAGTGGTGTTTTTGTGGTAACCGTTTATAAAGTGAAGCTCAGGCACCCAGCGCCATTTGCGTAGCACGCTTGATACAGCGTCAAATGTAGACCCTGTTGTAGGGCTTGAATACTGAGGATACATTGGCATGATAATTATGCGCGTGAGGCCTTTGTCTCTTAGCTCTTCAAGGCCTGCTTCTATTGAAGGATTCCCGTAGCGCATGGCCATAACAACTTCGGTGTTTGTGTAACCTTTTTGCTTTAACAATGTGTTGAGCTTTTCGCTTTGCTGGCGCGTAATGTGCGTGAGGGGCGACCCGTTTTCTGTCCAAATACTTTTGTATAACTTTGCTGAACGTTTTGGACGTACTCTTAAAATAATGCCATGTAATATGATCATCCAAACAAGGCGTGGTATTTCTACTATACGTGGGTCAGATAAAAACTCGCGTAAGTAAATACGCAGTGCCGCGGCCGTTGGGGCATCTGGGCTCCCTAAATTAGTAAGTAGTATTCCCGTTTTTTGATTAAAACGCCCGTCGTGGGGATTGTCGGTTACGGCAGAAAATCGCGACACGTTGTGCTCCTTCAAGCAAAGTTATATGTATATTTTAGGCTTATTGTAACGAAAAAAAGCCTGCTTTAGATCAATCATTTAGCGCTTTTAATCATAATTCTAAAGGGGGTTGGTTTTTTTGCTTCAAGTTGTTGTAACTTTTCAATTGATTTACGGCTAAACACATGGCCCTTAGGTAATAACATAATGCCAGTGTGGCTTTGTATCGAGTTCCCCAATACCATATTTTCTTTAAGCTCTTGAGCATTACAAATAGTGACCGAACCCGCTGTGCTTTTCTTCTCTTTCATTTTGTTGTGGCTGGCTTCAAGTGCTCGCACAATTTTTGGATGATAAAACGTACCGCTGTAAAGTTTTATAGTGTCGAGTGCATGCTGGTGATGTTCGGCCTCGTTATCGCCCACACTTTGTTCATAAGCTTCCCAATAATCACGTGCAACGCTTAATACCATGGCACCAATGGGTATTTCGTTACCCGAAAGCCCTTTAGGTAACCCGTTGCCGTTATAGCGCTCATATTGATAGTAAATAGCATCAGATACATCGTGTAAATGCAGTGCAGGCATAAGCATTAGCTGCGCGGTGCTTGGGTGTGTGTAAAAGGTTTTGCGTTGTGCTTCGGTTAGTTTATTCACTGGTTTTTTATAAAGATCGGGGTCCATGGCTAGCAATCCTATTTGTGCTAGGTAACCCGCAGTTGGCGCAAGTTCGATACTTTTTTGTGATGCATTTAAGTACAAGGCTATATGCGTACAGGTATTAGCAATGTTTTGTGCTCTGTTACCATCGAGATAAGGGTTTGCATTAATAAAATTGTAGAGCAGTTCTACGGTAGATTTATGCTCGTTTTTTTCTCGTTCATTTGCTTTTTCAAGCTGCCTGAGCACTTGTTTTATTTGCTTTGTACGCTTTTCTACTCTGAGTTCTAACGACTGGTTCAGTTCGGTTAATTGCGCATTTTGTTTTTTGACATGCGCTTGAAGTAGTTCGTTGTGCTTTTTTAAGCGAAACTTTTCAACTGCTGATTTTATAACCCCGATTAAGTGATCGTTTTGCCAAGGCTTTTGAATGTAGGCGTTAATACCCCCATCGTTTACTGCACTAACCGTTGACTCTAGATCAGAATAGCCCGTTAGCAAAATACGTTGAGTATCAGGAGCTAGCTTTTTTGCTTTGGCTAAAAACTCTGCGCCGCTCATTTTGGGCATACGCATGTCACTTATGACCACATCAAACTGTGTGGCTGTCATTTTTTGAAGTGCGTCGTGTCCGTCGGTCGATACAACCACATTAAATTTGTTCATTCGTAACAGCCGTACAAGTGACTTTAAAACACTTGCTTCGTCGTCTAGGCATAAAATGTGGGCAGGTCTGTTGTTAAATTCTTCTAGTTCAGAGGTTTTTTGCATAAAAGTAAAGCCAGCCAAATCTGATATACGGTTAAATTTAGTCTAACCTCGGCTTATAAACAACTGAATTGTCAGATTTTATTAACCACAACAAATTTTATTAATGCGTGAATTTAAAATGCATAAAAAAACAATAAAAACCCAGCGTAAAAAGCGAATTTTTAGGCTATTTTTTTGCAGAAATTACTAATTACTTCTACTCTAAAACAGAAGGTTACGTACTAATATTGTATAGCGAGGACTGTATGCCAATACCGGTTACAATAGCTGATGACTCAGCACTTTCAAGAAAAACAATTAAACGCGCACTTCCTGAAGATTGGGATATTACGATTCACGAAGCTAAAAATGGAGTTGAAGCGCTAGACGCTGTGCATGCTGGGTTAGCGGAGGTACTGTTTTTAGACTTGCAAATGCCACAAATGGATGGCTTTGAAGTGTTAAAAGAGCTGCAGCAAGAGCATCAAAAAACCATTGTTATAGTAATTAGTGCAGATATTCAACCTGCAGCACAGGCGCTTGTTAGCTCTATGGGCGCTTTTAGGTTTTTACAAAAGCCTTTAAAAGCCGACCAATTACGCGAAACCTTGCTGGATGTTGGCTTGTTATGATTGAAATAAACGAAGACGAGCGCGATGCGCTTCAAGAAATAATGAACATTTCTATGGGGCAAGCGGCCGATGCGCTTGCTCGACTGATTCAAACCAAAGTGTCTTTGTCTATTCCTGCTATTCAAGCAATGTCTCCTGAAGATTTTCAGGGAATGATTAATAGCCTTTCAAATAACTGGTTTGCCCGGCAGTCGTTCACAGGCACCATTCGTGGTGAAGTGATAATGAGCATGCACAAAGACGGTTGCAATGCGTTGGCTCAAGTGATGGATTTTGACTTACCGCTCGATGAAGCCGCAACAGAAGAACTTGTTTTAGAAATTACCAACATTTTATCTGCTGCTTGCTTACAAGGCTTTACCAGCCAGCTTGAGTTATCAACGCAATTAAATATGCCTGCGTTTTATTATCCGGTGCAATCTGCTCATAGTAATGAGTGGTCGTCTATTTTAATTATAGAAGTTGAATTTTTTATTGAGCAAATGCAATTTGATGCGCGCATACTCATTGGCTTAAGTGAAGGGTCTATTGAACAGCTGTTAATACCAATCAAAGCCTTATTGGAGGATTGATGGAAAAAAGCGAGTTTGAACGTGTCATTGATCAACTTCCTATTGGTGCCTGTATTATAAATCAGGATATGACAATCACTTTCGCTAACCCTACGTTTTTAGGTGGATTAACCATTCGCCAACCCGATTTAGTTGGCCAACCTCTATTAACTGTATTTGAAGAACAAGCGCGTTTTTTAAAACGTAAAATTGACAGTGTATTTATTTTAAAAAACCCAAGCTTTAGTTACTGGCAACAACGCCCCCATGTATTCCCCATGCGAAGCAGTCGTCCTATTACCGGGGATGAGTCGCAAATGTATCAAAATGTGCAATTTATGCCGCTATCAAATGAAAATGCGGAGGTGACACACGTCAGCATTTTTGTGACAGATGTAACCGCAGAGGCCAGTTATTTTATTCAGCAATCTGATTTAAAAAATGCGCTAGAAGACGAGCATCAACAATTAAAGGCAATGCATCAAGAGTTAAAAATAGCGCAAAAGAAAATGCTGCAATCAGAAAAAATGGCGTCTATAGGTCAGTTGGCTGCAGGGGTTGCACATGAAATTAATAACCCAATAGGGTTTGTGAGCTCAAACCTAGAAACGCTCAAGGATTATGCATTAAAACTAATAAAAACAACGCAGACGCAAAAAAAAATCATTGTAAAACAGGCTGAAGATCGCTTTATAAAATTACTTGAGGATGTATACGAACGCCAGGGTGTTGACTTTATACTAGAAGATTTACCAGAGCTACTCGATGAGTCGCTAGATGGCGCAGAGCGAGTTAAAAAAATTGTTAATAGCTTACGAGATTTTGCATTAAGCGATGAAGAAAGCTGGATGGAAGTAGACTTATGCGCTGAGATTGAGTCTACTTTGATTGTGTTAAAAAATGAGCTCAAATATAAAGTTCAAATTGAAAAGCAGTTCCCTGCAGAGCCTGTTTTTATATGGGGTAAGGCCAGTAAAATACGGCAACTCTTGTTTAATACTATTTTAAACTCGTTACAGGCTATGGTTTCTGGAGGAACACTGACCATTGAGTGTAAGCAAGAACAAGACAAAATAAGGCTTATTATTGAAGACACTGGCGCAGGTATTGCTGAGTCTGATTTAGAGCGAATTTTTGACCCCTTTTATACAACCAAAGAGGTTGGACAAGGTACCGGTTTAGGCTTGTCTGAGGTGTACACCATTATTGAAGAGCACGAAGCAAGTGTTGATGTACTGAGTAAAGTGGGTGAAGGCAGTCGCTTTGTGTTTGTTTTCAATACCCCAAAAAGTTCATGAGTTAAAAAACAGCGCGAAGAGAGGTGTGTTTTGTGACTAAAGGTTGATTGAATAGTGTTGCTGGTATTGTTTATTATTAGCTAATTATATTGGATTGGTATTTTTTATTATATTAATTCTTTATGATTGGGTTGGTGGTTTGTAAATAGCAAGCGATATTTTTGCAATAGTGTTATGTAAAAAAATATGTAAGTTATAGCCATAACAATTTAAATGACGATAAGTGCTTTATTCGCTGTCGTATTAGCCGTTTTAATCTTTATTTGAGATTAAATAACAATGGGAGCCAATAGTGGAACCTAGTATCCTTTTGGTTGATGATGAAGAAAATGTCTTACGCTCTTTAAAGCGCGTTTTAAAGCGCGCCGGCTTTAAACAAGTAGCTCTAGCGACTAGTGGACAAGAAGCACTGGCTTACTTAAAAGTACATGATGTGTCGGTGATTATTACCGATTACAGAATGCCTAAAATGACAGGGGCCGACTTACTAAGAGAAACCAAAAAACATTGGCCAGATATAATAAACATAGTGCTTAGTGGTCGTGCTGATTTTAATTCGGTTGTTGAGCTTCTTAATCAAGGGCTTGCGATTAAATTTTTACAAAAGCCATGGGGCGAAGGTGAGCTGGTTGACACAATTAAACAAGCACAAAGGCTGTATTGCAAACGCATTGCACAGCACGAGCGTGATCAACTACTACTTGGAAGCGTAACGGCACTTATTGAAATAAATGAGGAAGGCAAAATAACTCGCTTTAATGCCCCCGCCCAGACTATTTTCCCTGGATTATACAGCTATGTTGATGATTACATAATTAATATAGACGCACAGCCAAATAAAGACGACTTGATGGCCTTTTTAAGTAATAAAACCAATATGTTATTTATTGCTCGTAAATGCGCAGAAAGCGAAAAAGAATACGAGTTTATTTTGGAACGTTATTGGTCTGATGATTTTTGTCAGTTACTGAAGTTGTCGGTTAACCCGAGTAAATCGAGTAACAAATTTTTAATAGAAAGCTTTGGTGATTTTTTAATTAAAGAACCTGCTTTTTATCAACAGCTAAATGAGTATGAAGGTGAAAACACTAGCTACACGGTTATTTTTATCGGTATTGCTAAATTTGAACTTATTGCTGATTTATTAGATTACCAAAGCGCTTACGAGTTTACACACTTGCTTGCAAAAGTATTGCACAATACCTTTGGTGAAAAGGTAAGAATGTGTCAAAAGCATTCTAACCAGTTTATGTTATCTGTACCTCACGCAAGTAACGATGCCACATTACTTGCCGCACTTAATAAAACAATGACCTTATTTACAGAGGCTATCCCCCAACGTTACAAAGGAATGAGTTTAGAGCTTTATGGCGTGTACGGCATTTTTCCTGACGATGTTTTGTCGGGCAAAGAGCTTATAAATCATCTTAGTTTGAATATGAACTACTTGGCTAAAAAACAGCAACGATTTTTTACCCGCTTTGATGCAGAGCTTGTGAATGACTACCGAAAAAACTTTGAGTTAAGCCGGTTACTTTTTAAAGCAATTGATAACGAAGAATTTAGTTTATGTTTTCAGCCTAAAATAGATTTAACAACACATAAAGTAAGTGGTGCCGAAGTGCTTATTAGGTGGTACGAACCAACAAAGTATGGGTGGGTGTCTCCTAGTTTATTTATACCTATTTCAGAATGCGATGGCCAAATTATTGCTATTAGCCGATTTGTCATTTCTCAGAGTTTTAAGCAGCTTAAGCAATGGAACTTGCAAAAAGTTGAAGTAGGTAAACTCGCTATAAACCTTTCTGCTCGGCAAATTAAAGAAGACCCTGAATGGATAGACTTTATGCTTGAGTCTCTAAATGAGAACAACCTCAGTGCATCAAGTATTCAGTTTGAGCTTACAGAGACGTATTTAATGGATGACTTACACGAATGTCAGCTGCAAATAACAAGGCTACGCGGCTTGGGTTTTGAAGTGCAAATTGACGATTTTGGCATTGGTTATTCATCGCTTGCGTATCTTTCAAAGTTATCAATCGATGGCATAAAATTAGATAAGGAGCTGATAAGTGGTTTAGATTCATCCCTTGAAATGCAAAGTATGATCAGAAACATTGTGCGTATGTCCCATGATCTTAATTTAAAGGTGATTGCAGAAGGAGTCGAGACGGCTCACGAATGTAAATTGGTAGAAAGACTTGGCTGTGATTATATTCAAGGTTTTTATTTTTCTAGACCTTTGCCTGCGGATGAGTTTTATGATTACTTAATAAATACTAATGTGCGCGGTGATGAATGAAAACAATGAGAGTAGTTTTATTTGACGACGAGCTGTTTATATTAAAGGCGCTACATAGAACTATTAACAGAATATACCCCGCTGCTGACGTTATTACGGTGAGTGGAATAAATGAATTTTGGTCTGTGCTTAAAAATAATAAATCAATAGACCTAATTATAAGCGATTACTTAATGCCGCACGTTAATGGATTAGATGTGTTAGAGCGCTGTTTAATTGAAAATTCGTACCCAGTGAGGGCTTTGCTCACGGGGGACCCGTCGTTAACCGAAAAAATGCGTCAATGTAACGTTGTGCATATGTATCTTGCTAAACCATTTAATAAAGACGATTTAATACTTTTGTTTAACAATGTGGCAGAATTAAAAGCACTCCCGTTTTCAGAAAGTATGAGAAGAAAACTGGGGGCAATGTCTAGCTTTCCGGTTTATCCTTCACTGCTGCAAGAGCTCAATACGCTTATTGATAGTGGAGAGTTTGACCTAACTGAAGTAGCCGAGCTTGTCTCTAAGGAGCCTGTTATTGTTGCTAAGTTGCTGCAACTTGCTAACTCGGCCTATTTGGGCTTCACACGTAAAACAGTCTCTATAGAAGAAGCCGTTTCTCGCCTTGGTACGACTATTTTATTGTCAATTAGTACATCATTATTAATGGCAGAAAATTTGCCTCCTTCTATATCGGCCATCGATCACGAAAAGCAAATACATGTTGCAACACATTATGCTAGTTGTGTTAAAAAATTTGCACAACATATAGGTATGAACTTAAAAGAGCAGGCTTTGCTATTTTCAGTGGCGCTATTGAGTTTTGTTGGTAAATTAATAAATGTTGAAGAAGTGACGGACCAACACAAATTAACTGAGCCTGAGCAAAGTATAAATTACCTCCATGTATCTGCTTATATCATGAAACTATGGGGGCAGAGTACGCAGCTGTGCGCATTAATTTTAAACTCCAATGAGTTAAAAACCCCCGCTGATAATTTGAGTAATACCCTTTATATTGTTCATCAAAAGTTATTTCAAAAGCAGTCTAACGAGGCCCTTATTGTTGGTTGTCAGCAACAGGGGATTTGTTCATCCTTTTGTGAGGCAATAAATACGTTTGAGTGGGAAGTGCTTTAAGCTTAACCTGCCTGTTTATTGTCAATTTACACATTTATTTACAGAACAAAAAGGAGATCTGGTTGCGTATTTTCAGTTTGGCAACTAAATATTAGTTATACAAGCTATAGGGATACTGGCATGAATGAAGTAGAGAGTCTTTTAGAAAGTGTATGTTTAAACGATGAAAAAAACCTTAAGTCGTTACAAAAGCAACTAAGTGAAAAAGAGTCCGAATTAGCACGGTATAAAAAAATGCTTGTCCAAAGTACTAAAATGGCAACATTGGGTACGTTAAGTGTTGATGCGGCTTCGGAAATAAGCACCCCATTGTCACAAGCAATTAATACGATAGATAACCTTAGCCATAGCAGCCCAATAATCTCCACATTACTAAATATCAGCGAGCAATACTTAAACGGTGAACTCAAAGAAAGCCAGTTTAAACACGAGCTCGACTTACTTAATTTACAACACCCATTTGCTTGGATTAGCAATGACTTGTCGGCCAAAATAAAAGACAGCGCGAGCACCTTAAGGCAGGTTAACTATTGCGTTCAAAATTTACTTAATTTTTCTGAATCTAATGAATGCCATGCAGTTCAGCTCGTCAACATAGTCGATGTTGCTGTAAATATGCTTAAGCTTCTTGAAAGTCAGCTATCGCTGTGCGCTATAAAAACCGATTTTGAAAATGTACCGCCTATTTATTGTAATTTAGCTTCAATTAATCAGCTTTTTGTTAATTTACTCATTAATGCCCGAGAAGCCTGTGAGCATAATGACACCAAAGGGTGCATTGTTGAAGTGCGTGTTTTTGAACAAAATAGCTTTATTTGTATTGAGATAAAAGATAACGGTTGTGGCATGACAAACCATGTACAAGAACAGATGTTTGACCCTTTTTTCACGACCAAAGAAGTAGGAAAAAATAGTGGGATGGGGCTAACTCTTGTGCACTCAATAGTGCAAGAACACGCAGGAAAGATACAAGTTAACAGCATAATAGAGACAGGTACGTCCATTTTATGCTCACTCCCCTTAAAAGAATAAGTTAATAAATAAATACTCAATGTAAATAATGTGTTAAGTATTTATTTTGTAAGTTTAATTCCTTGTTTGCATTAATTTTAGCCTTTTTGGTGTGTTTTTTTCTTAATTTGAACTTTATTTGCATACTTAGGCCTTTAATTTAAAATTTTTCATTTCTTTTTATTTGCTAATGTTGCTAGGATGTTCCTCATTGGCGATGCTAAATCGCCAAATAAACTATAAGAACACACATAAACAGGGTCGTCACTATGTCAACATATCGTTTAAATACACTTGCAGCGGCAGTTGCATTTGCAGTATGCGCACCAGGCGTTGTTATCGCGCAAGAAGCCCCCGTTCAAGCTGCTAAAAATATTGAACAAATATCTGTATTAGGCTCTCGGGTGTCTAATCGCACCTCAACAGAGTCATCTTCACCAATAGATTTAATAGACTCAGATGATTTAAATAAAGGCGGTTACACTGAGCTTGGCCAAAGCCTACAAGCTACAGCACCGTCATTTAACTTTTCGCGTACGCAGGTGTCAGATGGTTCTGACTTATTTAGACCTGCTACACTTCGTGGTTTACAACCCGATCAAACGCTGGTATTGGTCAATGGTAAACGCCGTCATAATCAATCTATTTTTGGTCTTAATGGGACGGTTGGTGCTGGTGCTGCCGGTACCGATATGAACGCAATTCCGTTAACTGCGCTTAAAGGCGTTGAAGTACTTCGTGATGGCGCAGCGGCAAAATATGGCTCCGATGCAATAGCGGGTGTAATCAACTTATCACTTAATAATTCAACAGGTGTAACAACGGGCTTTGTTCAGTATGGCGGCACAAGCGAAGGCGACGGCGACACAGTTACCGCAGGTTTAAACCGTGGTTTTGAGTTAGGTAACGAAGGTGGTTTTATTAATTTATCACTAGAATACCGAGATGCTGACGGGACTAACCGTGCAGAACGCGATACGGGGGGGTCGTTAAATGTAGAGCCCGGAACGCTTTCAGAGGATGTTCGCTGGGGACAGGGTAACGCTGATAGCGAATTCACATCGCTGTTTTACAATATGGCACTGCCTGTTGGCGATAGCGAGCTTTACTCGTTTGGTGGGTTCTCAGAGCGAAGCGCGTTAGGTAATGGTTTTTATCGTAACTTTAACGAAGCGTCTAAAAACGTGACTCAAGTATACAGTGATGGTTTTTTACCGCGTATATACAATGAAGCACAAGATCTTTCGTTTGCAATAGGGTTTAAAGGGGATATAAACCCAGATTGGACTTACGATGTGTCGGCTGTATATGGTGAAAACCAATACGATTTTACCTCGCGTAATACCTTAAATGCGTCTTACGCTGCCGAGTACTTATTTAATAACCCTGATGCAAGCGATGCTGATATTGCAGCTAATGCAGGCCCAACCGGTGGCTATTCAGGTGGATTTAGATTTGATCAAACTACATTTAATGCTGATTTTAACGGCATTGTAGATATTGGTCGCAGTGAACCACTATACGTAACTATTGGCGCAGAATACCGAAAAGAAAATTACGAAATAGTACCAGGCAGCCAAGCGTCGTATGCTTGTGGTTTAGCTAATACTGATACTTCTTATCCGTCAGTCAATGACGAAAATCAATTTGCGCAGTGTGGATTTCAGGCGTATAACGGCCTACGCCCAGAAGCGGCAAATAATAGTGATCGAAATAGCTACGCGATATTTGTAGATGTAGAAACGATGATTACAGATGCATGGAACGTTAGTGGTGCACTTCGCTATGAAGACTTTTCAGATGCGGGTGACGATTTAATAGGTAAACTAGCGACACGTTACGAGTTTAATAATGACTTTGCTGTTCGTGGTGCGGTATCAACTGGCTTTAGAGCGCCTTCGCTTCAGCAAAGCGGTTATACAGCTTTTACAACCAACCTAGGGTCGGATGGCTCGTTAACTCAGTCGTTTACTGCTAACACAGGCACGGCATTTCCAAGTGCGTTAGGGGTTGATACTTTAGAGCTTGAGACTTCAACTAACTACAGCGCGGGATTTGTTTACGATGTAAGCAGCGAGCTTTCACTTACAGTTGACTTTTACCGTGTGGAAATTAAAGACCGCATAACGTTAGGAAGTTTGTTATCGGCTGACGACGTATCGTTTAGCCCAGATGCGCTTGCTGCGCTTCAAGCTACAGGCGCAGTACAGGCTAATTACTTCTCAAACTCCGTTGATTCTACTACACAAGGTGTTGATATTATTGCTTCGTATCGTACTGAGATCGACGGGGCTAATTTGGGTGTTACTTTTGCTGGTAATTTGAACGACACTAAAATTGATAACGTAAATGCAGAAGAAGGTATTCCAGAAGCGGTTGCCTTTGATGACTTACAACGTAGCTTTTTTACTGATGGACAGCCAAGTGAGCGTGCCACGCTGACATTTGATTATGCGCGCGACGCATATACTTCAACACTTCGTTTTAATTACTTTGGCGAAACCGATGTAAAATACTTTGGTAACGACCATATTTCATTACCGGGAGAGCTTTCTCCAACGGGGTCGTTTAAACCAACAAGTACAGTTGAATCAGCTGTGTTAGTTGATGTAAACGTAAGTTATGACATTAATGAGATGTTTACGCTTTCTGTTGGTGCCGACAACGTATTTGATGAAACACCTAATGAGTTAGGTGATGACGAAGTACTTAACTTTATTACCAATGGTGCGTTTAAATACCCAGTACGTGCATTGCCTTATGGCTTTGACGGGCGTACATATTATGCAAAAGTAAGCTTTGAATTTTAATTACTTGAGCTAAAAACTATTTAACCTGAACTCTGGTTAAGAGATATACCAACATATTTTATCATGATGATATTTAAGCTTATTTCTCTAGCCAGAGGTTTTCAGTGGAAACAAGGCGAATTTACGCGTCAATAGCTAGCCTATTTCAAGTAAATTCAACGCTGTTAGCGCTGGAAATAGCTGCTAGAGATAGATTTATTATCCAGTGTTCAGGTTACTACTAAGCGCAGTTATTTACTGCGCTTTTTTTATGTTTATTTATTATGAAAAAAGAGCGTTGTGTAATGATAAAATTACTTGCAAGCTTGAAAATTAGGCATACAATCGCCACTTCTTAAGGTTCTTATTGTTATAAATAGTTAGGAAATAAAATGGCTAAAAAATCGAAAAGCAAAGCCGCAAATAATAGTGCGGTAGACACCGGTCGGGGTGTTATTAATCATAATGCGCTGGCGGCTTTAGTAACCTCTAAAGTGTTTAAACCTCAAGTGGTAAAAGCTAAAAAAGGGAAAGGCTCATTTAAACGCAATAACAAACACGTAGGACGAGAGTCTTATTTAATCGCGGCTTAAATAGCACCGATCAAATAAGACTTTTAACTGCCTACTTTTTGCCGCAGCATGCGGGTAAGTGTGTTGTCTTTATCTATAATATGGTGCTTTAAGGCGCCCACGATATGTAAATTTAACGCGATAAGAAGTGCATTTGCTGTATGAGCTCTAGCCCGAACAAAGCACGTCTCAACCTTTTTGTAATTTATTGATCTTTATTAAAAATGCACAAAGAGAAGGGAATGAGGAGTAAATGAGAAGTGAAAGCTGTAGGCGCTAAGCTTGCTCGCGCAAGATGCTATTTTTTTCTCTAAAAGCGAAGCGTTTCTAAACCCTTTTGTGATTTATTGATCTTTAATACAAAAATGCACAAAGAGAAGTAAATGAGGAGCAAATGAGAAGTGAAAGCTGTAGGCGCGAAGCTTGCTCGCGCAAGATGCTATTTACTTCTCTAAAAGTGAAGCGTCTCTAAACCTCTTTGTGATTTATTGATCTTTAATACAAAAATGCACAAAGAGAAGAGAGAGGAGTAAACGAGCAGCCAAAGCAAATTAGTATAAGTTATCTGTATATGACCACCGAGTACACCGAGGCGCTTCGCGCTGCACAGTGAAAACACACGTATCGTTTAGTCACTTTTCTAGGTATTCTCCTTCGCTTCTCGGTGGTTCCCAGTTAAAGCGTTGCTTTTAAACGCCATCAAGCTGCGCGTCTTCAGCCCATTTAACTTATGCGGCTTACTTTTACTTTTATTTTTCCTGCATTGGCGCCATAAAAGCGGCTTAAGTCATTGGCGAAGGGACTAAATTCACCTGATTTAGTAATAGTCACCGTAGCGTCATTAGCTATTTTAAATAAAAATTCTTCGTTATTATTAATTGCACCAACTAATGAGAACCACTGAGCATCTGGAAGTCGTCTGAATGGTTCAAGTAATGCCATTGGAATTTCTTTAACGCCTAATTGCACGTCATCTCGATGCCATCCCTTAGGTGTACACTTTATGCCGTCGTCAAACCAATGTTGATCAGGGTAGGGGGTAAAGCGATAAGTTGCACCTTGCTCGAGCATTAAGCCCGTTTTGTTATAAAACTCACTGGCAAATACCACCACATCTTGGCTTTGGCCAATACTTAATACGCTCATATTTTGGTTGGCAAGCGTAATGTGCGCACTTAAGCCGGTAAAACTTAAGGTGCTGTTGTCACTGTAGCTAACGTTGTATGACTGCTTTTTAAGTGACTCTGGACGGTAGCTGGTGAGCTTATTAATTCGTGTAGCTACACTGTGGTGAACTAATGGCTTAATATTACTTGCTTCGTTGTCCACCAGCACAAAGCACTCTCTATCTACCAGCTTAAAGAACGAGTTTAACCAAAAGTAATTTTGCTGGTGGCTCAGTGCAAGTGAGTCGGGGATAACAGTGAGATCGTCTTGTGCAATTAAATTACTATCTGGAAGAAGAGTTTTGTAGTTAATATCGTGACTTGTTAACAATGAAATAGCTAACGGCTGCTCAATAATCCACTCAAGTGCATAACGTAAGCAAATATCAGCTAAACCATCACGGTAGTATCCACCGCCAATGTCTGAATGCGCGCCTGCAAACCACAGTTCAGTAATGTTATTTTGATGGTTCATCAGCGTAGGCTCAAACGCACGGCGTTTTTCATCAAGTGCCACGCAGTGCAGTGCTTGTGAAATATTATTAGCAATGGTGTGGTTTTCAAAAATAACGTGCTCGGCGCCGCGTGTCGCTTTACTCACTTTTGATAAGCCAATTGAGGCCACGGTATCAAATACACATACGTACACATTATTACTAATCAAAGGTTCCAGAATTTTTGCAAAACGCCTAGCGAGAGCGCCACCTCGGCTAAAACCGGTAAGTAAAAGGGTATCGCCTAGTTGGTAATGCGTTTTAAAATCACGCATGGCTTGATTTAAAATACTGGCAACATCGTCACCACGTGGCGCTAAAGTTTGGTTTAAAATGCGTTTTAACCGGCTACCTTTAGTGCCAATACCTTGATAATAAAAGCTCAATTGTTGCGAGAAAGGTGTAGTGGGGGAACCATCAAGTTTGCCGCCTAATAATAAGTGCAGCTTAACAATGTTAGAAATACTACTGTCTTCTTTAAAATGCTCTGAGCTAAATTGGTCTGCGTCACGGGGCTCATTTCCTGTGCCATCAAAGTTAAAAACTAGTGTTTTTCCCGTCATTGCCTTATTCCCTAAGTGGTTTGTATAAATTTACATGGGAATTGTGAAAAATCAAAGACAGCGGTAATAAAAATTTATTAAATCTGCTTATTACCGCCATGGGTTATTTATTAATGCAATTTCATTTTAGGGCGCACTACACGCAGTACTTTTTCGCTTATCCATAACGCAAAGGTTTTTGCGCTACCGTGTATGGCGCGCTGGTGCATACGATACAGCGATATATACATAAAGCGGGCTATTTTACCTTCAATAAAAAAGGTGTTGCTGGTTAAGTTACCCATTAAATTACCGACTGTGCTGTAGCGCGATAAGTTAACGAGAGAGCCGTGGTCGCTGTATTTAAACTCGCTTAGCGGCTGGTGTTTAAGTGTTGCAATAAGATTTTTTTCAACACATTGTGCCATTTGATGGGCCGATTGCGCGCGTGGCGGTACAAGTTTTCCGTCTTCTTGGGTAAAGGCGCAGCAATCGCCAAGTACAAAAATGCTTTTATCTACGGTGCTTTGTAAGAACTTGTTTACTTGAATTTGGTTGCTGCGAGTAAGCTCAAAAACACCTAGGTCTTTAATAAAATCTGGCGCTTTTACGCCTGCCGCCCATACCATAATATCGGCATCTATGTGTTCTTCGTCTTTTGTTATAAAGCCTTGCTCGGTGGCTTCTTTTACCTGTGTTTGCTCTCGCACGTTTACGCCCAATTTTAACAGCTCGCGTTTGGCACTTACGGCAATACGCTCTGGTAATGCAGGTAAAATACGTGAGCCGGCTTCAATTAAATGAATGTGCAAACGCTTAGACGACATATTTGTAAGCCCATATAGCTTTAATAGCTCAGACACGTGATACAGCTCTGCCGAGAGCTCAACGCCTGTTGCGCCGCCGCCAACAATGGCAATATCAAGAGATTGTTGCTGGTTGTCGTCTTGATGAAGGCGGGTAAAGCTATCGAGCAAAGAATGCTGAAAACGTTCAGCTTGCTGGTTTGAATCTAAAAAGTAGCAATGCTCTTTTATGCCTGGGGTATTAAAGTCGTTACTTACACTGCCAATAGCAATAACAAGGTGGTCATAGCGTACAGTGCGTTTGGGCAAAATAGTGTGGCCAAGTTCGTCAAAAAGTGGTGCGAGAGTAATTGTTTTATTGCTTTGGTCGATGTTACAAAAGGTACCAAGTTGAAAATTATAATGATGTTTTGCGGCATGGGCAGAGTAAACTACGCCATCTAAATCGGGGTCAATAGAGCCTGTGGCTACTTCGTGCAGTAATGGCTTCCATATGTGGGTGCGGTTTTTGTCTATTAATAAAATTTCTGCGTGTTTTTTCTTTCCTAGTTTATGCCCTAATTGAGTTGCAAGCTCTAATCCGCCAGCGCCGCCGCCAATAACGACGATCTTAGGAGTGGTTATGTTCATGACTATGCCCTTAAAAATAATATACCCAAGCAATCTGTTTTATTATTTTTAAAATGACTTGGGTATCGAAAATTATTTTGGCAAAGCTCACTTTTATGGGGCTATAGTGTGCGCCTAAATAATGGATATGTCAGCAGTAAATCACCTAATTTACGGTATACTAACTTGCAAATACTTCATCTAGGCTGCATTTTTCTGTTATAGCCCTGTGTTATCAACGCCAAAAAGGACATTTTTATGAATACGCCGCTTTTACAATCACTTGAGCAACATTTTGGTTTTAACCAGTTTAGAGCAGGGCAGCAGCAAACTATAGAGCAGCTTTTAAATGGGCAATCGTCCCTTGCTATATTCCCTACAGGGTCGGGTAAGTCGTTGTGTTATCAGCTAACGGCTATGCATTTAGAAAACTTAACGTTAGTGGTGTCGCCATTACTAGCCTTAATGAAAGATCAAATTAGTTTTTTAAATAGCAAAGGTATTTACGCGGCAAGCCTTGATTCTAGCCAAGACCAAATGCAAAGCAGCACCGTAATGAACGATGTGCGAAATGGTAAAATTAAAGTGTTAATGGTGTCGGTAGAGCGCTTTAAAAACGAGCGATTTAGAGAGTTTATAAGCCAGGTTGCGCTGTCTATGCTGGTGGTAGATGAGGCGCACTGTATATCTGAATGGGGGCATAACTTCAGACCTGACTACTTAAAACTACCGCGATATCGCGAAGAGCTAAATATTCCACTAGTACTATTGCTTACCGCCACCGCCACTAAAAAAGTAAAACGCGACATGAGCGAGCGTTTTAATATTGCCCCTGAGTGCATTGTACAAACTGGCTTTTACCGCGCTAACCTCGATTTAAGCGTGCTAAGTGTAAAAACGGCTGATAAAAACACCGAACTTACAAACATAGTGCGTGCGCAAAATGGCCCAGGTATTGTGTATGTAACACTGCAGCAAAGTGCTGAGCAAGTGGCTAACACGCTAAGTGCGCAAGGTATTCAGGCGGTTGCGTATCATGCAGGGCTTGAAGATACACTCCGGTGGCACATTCAAGATGATTTTATGGCGGGTAAAATTAACGTAGTTGTAGCAACTATAGCCTTTGGTATGGGCGTTGATAAATCAGACATTCGCTTTGTTATTCATTACGATTTACCAAAATCGATTGAAAACTACAGCCAAGAAATTGGCCGCGCAGGGCGCGATGGCAACCCATCAAACTGCTACACGCTTGCTAATTTAGATGGCCTAAACACAGTAGAAAACTTTGTATATGGCGACACCCCTGAGCTGAGTGGCATTGAATATGTAATTAACGATATTCGCCAAGCCCAACAGCAATGGGAAATGCAAGAATACAGCCTTTCAAGCGAAAGTAATATTAGGCAACTGGCACTTAAAACATTACTGGTTCAACTTGAAATGCAAGGCGCAATTACGCCGCAGTACGCCTATTATGCCGATTTTAAATACAAGTTCTTGGTTGATAAAAACGAGCTACTTAGCCAGTTTGACGAGCAGCGCCAAGCTTTTTTAACGCAAATATTTAGCTATACTGATTTTAAAAAAATATGGGGCACGCTCAATTTTGACACCCTTACCCAAGCCGCGCAGGTTGACCGTAAACGGGTTGTGGCCGCGCTTGACTACCTAGCTGAAAAAAACCTTATAACGCTTGAAACCAAACGCATTACCCAAGTATATAAAGTGCATAGTGAAGTTATAAATAACCCAGAGCTTGCCCAGCAGTTACACCACTACTTTGCTGATAAAGAACAAGCTGAAATAAAACGAATTGCTGCTTTAGTGCGCTTTTTTGAGCTACAAACTTGCCTGAGTTATAACTTAGCGCGCTACTTTGACGACCAAAACGCGCCAGCGCAATGCGGGCATTGCAGTGTATGCCGTGGTAATGCTGTAAAACTAGAATACTCACTAGCGCCTGTAACTATTGCAGATGAGGTTATTTATCAAAAAGTAGATGAGTTTTTGGCGCATATGGCCACAAAGGGAGTTCATAACGTGGGTGTTGAAACCCAGTGCCGTTTTTTAGCGGGTATGAGCGTGCCATTGTTTGCTCGTAATAAGGTACGCCAACTCAGCGGATTTGCGCTTTGTGAGCAACAGCGGTATAGCGATATAAAAGCTACACTGCTTGGCAGATAGCCATTAAAGTAATGATCAAACCTGCATAATTATAAAAAATGTTAAATTTTTGTTTGTTTTTTCAGCGTTTAACTATACTCAACATGACTATTAAGGTCATATAAAACGAGGTGAACGATGAAACTGCAAAAATTGATGCTGTTAGGAGTATTTATTTCAGGGACTAGTTACGCTGAAATTAATATTTCAGGCTTTGCAAGTATTAACGCGGGTAAAGTACTCAGTGGAAGTGGTGTGCCGCAATATGGTGTTGAGCCAACCTTTTTGGCGGACTACCCTAATGTGAGTGGCTACACAGAAGATTTATCTTTCTCTCCAGAGTCGTTAATTGGTAACAAGTGTCGGGGGATCTTGGTGAGGGCTTATCTGTCACAGGTCAAATTGTTGCCCGAGGTGTAAACGATTTTGATGCTAATTTTGAGTGGGCATATATTTCGTACGAAATAAATGATAATTGGACGGTTCAAGCAGGTAAAAAGCGTTTGCCTCTTTTTTATTACTCAGATTTTTTTGACGTAGGTTACGCATATGTATGGATGCGTGCACCTGCCGACAATTATACATGGCAAGTATTTAACTATGAGGGCATAAACCTTCTCTATTCTGGTTCGATTGGAGAGTGGGGTGTGTCTGCTAATGTGTATGCTGGTAAAGAAGATGATGACGACAACAAACTGCTATCAGACTTTTTCTTTCAAGAGCCTACCCGAGAAATTTGGGAAGATATGCTAGGTGGTGTACTTTCGTTAAGCCATGATTGGCTTGAATTGAGAGTAACGCATATGCAATACACTAATAAACGCTTTCGTTCTGGAGAGCCGGTTTTATGGGATGGAAAAGATAGCCGTGATGGCAAATTCTATGGCTTAGCTGCCAATTTTGATTTTGGCGACTTTTTTGTACTAAGCGAACTTAACCGTTTAGATCTAGACGGAAACCTAGACACTTATATGATCAGTGCAGGGTATCGGTTTGATGCAATTACGCCTTATGTGATGTTTTCAGATTTTGAGCAAGAAGGTGAGGGAGATACTGAAAGCCATAATACCTTTGCGGTGGGGGTTCGTTGGGATTTTCATCCTTCGGCGGCACTCAAAATGCAGTACGACAGGGTAAAAGATGATTCATTCGAGTTAGCGGTAGCGGGTGATAGTAAAGCAATCACGCTTGGTGTTGATGTTGTATTTTAAGGGGAATTAAAAATGAAAAAATTAATGTTATGTGTACTGTTTTTGTTTAGCAATGTTGCCTTTGCTGATTTTGCTATTATTGTACATCCTTCAAACGAGAGTAGTTTTGATGAGTCCGTCATTAGTCGAATTTATACCGGAAAAGAAAAGTCGTTTAGTAATGGCAATACGATCATTCCAATATCACAAGATTCAAAAAATCCGACTACGGAGCAGTTTAACAGTAAACTGCTTAATAAAAGTGCGTCGCAGTTAAGAGCCTATTGGTCAAAGCTTATTTTTACGGGAAAAGGAACACCACCCAAAGAGCTAGAAAATGACTCAGAGGTGATCAAAATGGTTGCAGCTAACCCAAATACGATTGGGTTTGTTTCGACATCTGCCGTGTCTGATGATGTGAAGGTGGTATTAAACTTTTAATTTAAAATTAAAGGCCAACAATAAAGCGTGTTAGCGAGTAGCACGCTTTTTATTATTCTATTTATTCACCATTAAAATTAACTAGCGCGTTTAGCCAGCTCGTGTATCCTACTTAGTGTGTTTCTTTTATTTAAGCCACTATGCCTAACACTGTTATTCCAAGTAAAACTATTTCCTCTACACCTGAGTCCGTAACCTGCGCTAACTGCCAAGCGTGTTGTTGCCAATTAGAAGTGCGCATAGTAACCGACACCGGTGTGCCTTTTCAGTACATTGATTACGACAAGTGGGGCAGCGAAGTAATGAAACGCGGCGATGATGGTTGGTGCCAAGCACTCGACCGCAATACGCTAATGTGTACCATTTATGACAACCGCCCACTTACTTGCCGTGAGTTTGAAATGGCCTCGAACGAGTGTATTACAGAGCGCGAAATAGCCGGTATTTAAAAATACGGACTAACTAATAAACCCGCGTTTGTGTTTTTAACCAATAGAGAGTTGTGCGCTTGGGTATCTTAGTTTTTTACTTCGTGGACTTGCTAAAAAGTAGGCGAGAGTGAGCGGGCCTATTCTGCCCATAAACATTAAAAACATAATGATAAACTCCCCCAGCGGTGATAACGATGACGTTAAACCGCGTGAAAGTCCTACCGTACCCAGTGCCGATACCGCTTCAAAAGCAATATCTAAAAAAGGTGCATCTTCAACGACCAGTAATGTAAAAATAGCCAACCAAGTGACTCCCGCTGAAATAACGGTTAAGGCTAATGCTTTATACACTGAATCTTTGTCTATTTCTCGGCGTAGCACGGTGACGCCCTTGTCACGCCTTAAGTAGCTATAGGTTGCTAATATTAAAACGATAAACGTAACGACCTTTATGCCACTTGCAGTACTCAAAGAGCCGCCACCAATAAACATAAGCATCATAGTTAAAGCGGTACTGGCATTTTTTAACTCTTCAATAGCAATGGTATTAAACCCCGCAGTGCGAGGAGTAACGGCTTGAAACCAAGCTGCTAGCCATTTCCCTATTTCAGATAACGGCTGCAGTGTTTTTGGGTTATCGTATTCAATTACGTAAATAAGCAACAATGCAATAACGTTAATAATAACAGTGCTGATCAGCATTAATTTACTGTAGGGACTGAGCTTAGCCCAACGCTTTGATTTATATAAATCGGTTAATACGGTAAAGCCTAGGCCACCAATAATAAACAAACAGGTAATTGTTAAATTTACAACGGGGTCTTCTACATATTGCATTAAGCTATTGGGGCTCAATGCAAACCCTGCGTTGTTAAAAGCGCTAATAGTATAAAAAAGTGCATGAAAAAAGCTTTTTTGTAAGCCCATCTCGGGTAGCCAATACAGCGTTAAAATAATAATGCCTACAGATTCAACGATTAGCGCAAACAGCAAAACAGACTTAGCGGTATTTACCAAAGTAGATGTATCTGTTTGATTAAAAGCAGCTTTGGTCACTGTTTTTTGAATAAAGCCAACTTTATTACCCAGTGCCATTAAAGTTACAACCGCAAAGGTCATTAAACCTAGACCACCTAGTTGAATTAATAGCGCAATAACGCCTTGTCCAAAAGGAGTAAACACTGAACCAGTATCGACTACAACTAATCCGGTTACAGTCACCGCGGAGGTTGCTGTAAACGCACTTTGTATCCATGAAATAGGCGCATAGGTTGCAAAAGGTAGTTTTAACGCTAACGCCCCTAGCGTTATTAATATTAAAAAACTACAGCAGAGAACAAGCGGTGGAGCCGCATTGAGTTTTTTATGCCCATTGGCTTTTCGATCTATAGGTGTTTTGAGAGGGTGCCATAAAACCATAATTATAAAAGCCTTGGTGCAAGATAGTTTAGTTCGACTCGGCTACCTGATAACAGTAAAATGTCGTAGGTAAGTAACTCAAAGTCGTCATCAAGTTTGACAAACGTTTGCTTTGCGCGCTTGACCAATAATGGGTTTACAGTGCCTTTTATTTCTTTAAGTAAATGCCCTAGTTTTGTTTTATGTAAGTGCGCTTTTATACTTACTTCAACAACGTATAAGCCATTGCCTAAGGAAATATAGTCGTTTACTACAGGGTAATTAAGCGCTTGTGCAACGCGCACGCCCATTTCTTCTTCAGGATGAATAATGCGTGTTACACCTAGCTTAGAAATAATTGTGTGATGGGCTTTGGTGCTCGCTTTTACCCATATTTGCTTAACAGCTAGGTTTTTTAATGCAAGGGTGCACAGAATGCTCGATTGCATGTCTTCTCCAATCGCCACTAAAACTGCCTGACTGCTCGCTAAATCAAGCTCTTTAAGTGCGGCTTCATCAGTGGAGTCGCAAACAACGGTTTCAGATAAATGCTCAACATATTTTTCAGCTAGTTTAGGGTTACTATCTACCCCAGTGACTGTATGCCCTAAATGAATTAACTCAAGGCTTGCTGCAATGCCAAATCGACCTAATCCGATCACTGTAAAATGTGCCATGTTGATACCTAAATTAAAGTTAAAAGAGAGAAGTGGTAAAGTTCATTTGGTCAATAAACAGTTAATACATAGGCTGTAAGCATCACTATTTTTATCCAACCCAACACACCTATTACTCCTTCTGCTGAAGTTAGAATATGAGTTATTAAAGTAACAATGAAGGTAGGCGCTAAAAGCTTTATAAAGATTTAACGAATCAGATAAAAAACTTTATAAAAACTTTATAGAGGCAATATCGAAAAGGCAGTAATCTAGGTGCTCAAATGTTAGAGGAATAATTAATGAATCAGGCAGAGGCTAAACCACGTTGGTATAACGCATTGTTTTTGGCAGTAATAATGCCATTAATTGTGGTTATTGCCATTTACCCTATGCGTAATTGGTTTACTACCACCGATATCGTGATGCTTCAGTTATTATGGGTGACTTGGGTTGCTGTGCGCAGTAATCGTCGTCTTGCCATACTGACCACCTTAGTGAGTGTAGCGTGTACAGATTGGTTTTTTGTTGCCCCAAATTTTACTTTTCATATTGAAAACATAGAATATTTAGTAACCTTTATGGTTATGCTCATTGTTGGTTTTGTGATCAGTCAATTAGCAGGGGAGCTCAGTACTAAAGTTAGGGATGTGCAATTACATGCAAGTAATAGTCGCACCTTGTACGAACTGGCCAAAGACTTAAACAGCCTAGATACGCTGGATGAACAAAAAAAGTACTTTGTGCAGCGGATCAGCAAGCATTTAAACGCATCTTGTACATTTATACCTGCAGCACCGCGGGACTATAGTGAATTTATATTGCTTAGTGAAGTTAACCCTAGCTGGGGCGGGTTTAATTTTACTAAACGGTTAACGCAAGGGCAAAAAGCCTTTGCTGACACTGCTATTTCGCTTCTTTATCAGGTACATGAAAAAACGTTATTACGCCAGCAGTCGGCTGCTATTTCGGTGCAAGCGGAATTAGAGCGCGCTAAAAATGCACTTTTACGTAGTTTGTCTCACGATTTACGCACACCACTGGCAACCATTATGGGCGCATCGAGCATGCTTGCAGATGATGAGATTACCCTCAGTGACAGCGTGATAAAAGAGCAAGCGAGTAATATTTATGAGCAAAGTAAAATACTAAATGAGCACTTTGATAAAGTAATGGAGTTAAGCCGAGTTAATAAAATGGGTGAAAACCTAAGTTGGCAAACAATAAACTTACAAGCACTACTTAGTGAAGCTAAAGCTAGAAGGCAGCAGCAACTCACTGATTTTGTCATAAATACCAATATAGACGCTCAGACAACATGCGAAGGGGATGTGACTTTGTTAGAAATTGCGCTGGCTAATATGCTCGAAAATGCATGGCGTTATGGTGATAAAAAGGTGAGCGTTGAATTTACTCGAAGTAGCAATCAGCAAAAGATATGTTATCAGCTAATTCTCACTAATAACGTGATCACTAAAGCGCAAACAAGTAGCAATGAAGGCGTTGGGTTAGGCAGCATTATTTGTGATGTGGTTGCTAAATTTCATCAGGGCACATTTACATTAACAATTAATAACGAAACAAATATGGCGTACGCAAAGTTAATCTGGGAAAAAAGTAATGACTAAAATCTTGATATTAGAAGATTCTCCCCCACTACAAAGCTTTTTAAAAACTTTGTTGCAAGCCAGTGGCTACGAGCTAAGTATTTGTGATAAAGGGTTAGATGGCTTTGCACGTTTAAGTGAGCAAAGTTACGATCTTGTATTGTTAGACTTGGGCCTTTTAGACATGGATGGTCAAGACTGGTTAATTGAGTTTAGACAATGGAGTGCCTTACCTGTTTTAGTACTCTCAGCTCGAGATGGCGAAGTTGAAAAAGTCACAGCGCTTGATAATGGGGCAAATGACTATATTACTAAACCGTTTAGCGCGAATGAGTTGCTAGCCCGAATTCGGGTTTTATTACGCACCCAAAGCCAACCGAGTGTGGCATTTACCTGCGGGAATATAAAAATAGATCCGCAAAAGCACAGTGTTACTGCTTCTGGAGGTGAGGTAAAACTCACTAAAAAAGAGTACGCAATACTCTTATTGCTGTTTCAAAATAAAAATAAAGTACTCACCCATAATGCAATCTTAAGCCATATCTGGGGCGCGCAGTATGTAGAGCGTCCTGAATACGTAAGAGTCCATGTGGCACAGCTCAGACAAAAACTAGAGGCTAACCCTGCGAGTCCAAAATATATTTTAACTGAACCGGCCGTGGGTTATCGATTGGTTGACTAAAAATGAGAACTTTAGAGTTTTACTCTACAGCACAATGATCCAGATAAATTATTTTTAATTGAATTTTAATACGCTTGAGCTAATTAGTGTAAATAAAACAGAGCAGCAAAAATGTTTGCTATGACTGTGTTTCCACAGTCATAGGCGTATAAAATTAGTCGTATTTAGCTTCTAGCTCATTAGCCGTATGAAACTTCTCGTGGCTTTGTAATTGCTCGTCGTATTTTACTAGGTTTTTAAAGTGACCTAGCTGGCCTGAGTTTTTAACAATTTCAACAATAAACGACATCATAAAATCGGCGCCGGTTAGGGTGTCGCCAACTAAATAACGTTTACCTTCTAGACGGTCGTTAAAGTAGCTAATAACTTTAGCGGTTTCGGCGTCGGCGTAGCCTTCTAAAAATTGTGTTTTAGCGCCATCTTTAAGCACAAACATTTTAAGTAGTAGCGGTAAAATGGCAGAGCTTTCAGCAAAGTGCAGCCATTGTTGGTAATCAACGTAGTCAGCGGTGCCAGCCTTTGGTGCAAACTTTCCGTTACCGTATTTAGTAATTAAGTAATCAGTAATAGCGCCAGATTCGGTAACAATTAACCCACCGTCTTCAATAACTGGCGACTTACCGAGTTGGTGAACTTGCTTTAGCTCATCAGGGGCTAAAAATGTGTCTTTGTTACGTTGATAAGCAACAATTTCGTAATCAACTTCTAGTTCTTCTAAAAGCCAAATAATACGTTTTGAGCGCGATTTATTTAAATGATGTAGTTTTATCATGTCAGTCCTTGTTGGCGTTGCTGGTTGCAGCAACGCTGTGTTTGTATATTTTAGTTAAAGTGCATCGTTGATTTTAACAACGGTTTTACCAAAGTTTTTACCACTAAGCATATCGTTAAATGCGCTTACAGTGTTTTCAATACCTTCTACCATGTGCTCGCGGTATTGTACTTTGCCATCCTGTAGCCACTTTTGCATGTCTTGCGCAAATTCATCGTAGCGGTGACCGTAGTCGTCAAAAATTATAAAGCCTTGCATTTTAATACGTTTAGTAAGCAACTGCCCCATTAGCATACCCATACGGTCAGGGCCTTCAGGTAAGCTTGTTGCGTTATACTGCGATACTAAACCACACAGCGGTACACGAGCTGCGGTATTAAGTAATGGTAATACGGCATCAAACACTTTACCGCCCACATTTTCGTAATAAACATCTATGCCTTTATCACAGGCTTTTTCTAGTTGCTCTGCAAAGTCATCGGCTTTGTGGTCAATACAGGCATCAAACCCTAGTTTTTCAACTGCATGGGCACATTTTTCGCTGCCACC
Source organism: Pseudoalteromonas sp. PS1M3 (assembly GCF_016865405.1). Classification (NCBI taxonomy): domain Bacteria; kingdom Pseudomonadati; phylum Pseudomonadota; class Gammaproteobacteria; order Alteromonadales; family Pseudoalteromonadaceae; genus Pseudoalteromonas; species Pseudoalteromonas sp. PS1M3. Next base: position 159,306 of record NZ_AP022625.1, read on the forward strand.
AGCAACGCCTACCACTTTACAGCCTTTGATTTTAGCTATTTGGCCAACGGTTGCGCCAACTGGCCCCGTTGCTGCGGCTACGACTACCGTTTCGCCTTCTTTAGGCGCACCAATATCAAGTAAGCCCATATACGCCGTAAAGCCAGGCATACCCATAATGCCAAGCGCATAAGACGGGTTTGCAGGTTCTTTGCCTAATTGCATAAGGCCTTCGCCATTACTAATGGCGTAACTTTGCCAACCTGTGTAGGCAAGTACCCATTCGCCTTCGCTGTATTTATCGTTTTTAGACTCTTCTACTTGGCACACGGTAGCGCCAACCATTACGTCACCCACGTTTACCGGATCGGCGTACGACTTTGCGTCGCTCATGCGGCCACGCATGTATGGGTCAAGTGATAAGTAAATAGTGCGCAGCAGTACTTCGCCATCTTTAAGGGCTGGTAAATCGACTGTTTTAAGCTCAAAGTTTTTATCGGTTGGAGCACCGTGTGGGCGTGATGCCAAAGTAAGTTGACGACTAGTTGCAGACATAAAATTCTCCTTTTGAATATGAACCCACTTAACGAATGTGTATGCGTTTAATAACCCGATTGGCATAAACAATAATGCGCGCTAAGTAGTAAATGTATGTACAAATTTGTACCTTATAACAGGAGTTTTGGGCGAGGGGCTGTTAATTCAACCTTAAGCGGAGTAATTATTCTAAACGGTTCATTTGAGCTTGCTAAAAATATGGCTATCGTAAAATGCGCCATTTTTATAAATGGCTTGTTTAAGAACGGCCTCGGCCTTAAAACCACATTTAGTCAGTGCCTTTATAGAACCAGTATTACCAGCAAATACTGCGCCAAAAATACGGTTTAGGTTTGAGGTTTTAAACGCGTCATCGCAAATTTTTGTAATAGCGTGAGTCATTACTCCTTGCCCCCAAAAGTGGCTATTAAGCCAATAGCCTATTTCGCCACTGCGGCTATACTCGAACTCTCCGGGCGTTATGCCTATACACCCCGCAAATTGCTCATCTACAACAATGGCCCTAACTATTCCACTTTTAGAGCCTTGGTTTATCCACCAATCGGCGTCGGCTTGAGTATACGGAAATGGAATTTTAGACGATAAAAACCGCGTCACCTGTTCATCGTTTAAGGTATTAATAATGTGTGGCGCGTCCTCTGGTTTAAAGTCTCTTAGGGTAATCATTGTTTTAATTAAGTATGGGCTGAATACGGTTTAACTTAGCAAGCAATTAGAGATTGCACAATCACAAAGATTAACCGCTTACGCCTATAACTTTGTTTTAAAGTACTCTAATATAAGCAAAATATAATACTGTTTAAGATACCTTTTATGCACCCACACATAGCCGCCATATATAATAGTGCCCAAAAGCCAAGCCGTTTAATTGTAGGTTTAATGAGTGGTACCTCGTTAGATGGGCTCGATGTAGCGCTGTGTAAGGTAAGCGGCGCGGGCTTAAACACACATATTGAAATATTAAATTTTACCACCGTTGAATATAGCGACGATTATAAAAGCAAAATAAAGCAGGTATTTGCAAAGCGAGAGTGCGATTTAGAACTAGTAACCTTACTGCACCCTTGGGTAGGTAAGCTCCATGGCAATATGGTTAATCAGTGCTTACATACTTGGCAGGTAAATCCAGCAAGTATTGATGTAATAGCCAGTCATGGGCAAACAATTTACCACTGCCCACAGTCGCAGCATAATCATAAAAGCTTTACTAATGGCACATTACAAATCGGCGACAGCGACCAAATAGCCGTTACTACCGGCATTACAACTATTGGCGATTTTAGGCAAAAGCACATAGCCGCAGGAGGCGAAGGTGCCCCACTTGCGGTATATGGCGATTACTTGTTTTTTTCAAGTCTTGTTGAAAACCGTATTTTACTTAACATGGGTGGTATAGCTAACTTAACTTTTTTACCCAAAAGCGGTGATGCAAACAGTGTATTTAGCTCTGATATTGGCCCGGGTAATACAATAATGGATGCCTATGTACAAAGATATTTTGAGGGGATGCATTTTGACGACGGTGCAAAAATAGCAAAAGCAGGGAAAGTAAATATGCCTTTACTTCATGCATTATGCGCAGATGACTTTTTTAATTTAAGCATGCCCAAAACAACAGGGCCAGAAGTGTTTAATTTAGCATATTTAAAAGCGGCTCAAGCACTCACCAATACGCTTGACTTAACCCACCACGATGTAATGGCAACACTCAATGCATTTAGTGCTAATGTAATAAGCGATGCAATAAAACAGTGTGCTAAACACGAGGAAAATTGTGTGGTGTATGCCAGTGGTGGTGGAATACATAACCCACTATTAATGGAGCAGCTTTTAACACTTTGCCCAGAGGTTAAAGCGTTTAAAAACACACAGGTATTAGGAATAGATCCCGATGCTAAAGAAGCCGTGTTATTTGCTATTTTAGCCAACGAATGCCTAGCAGGTGAGCAGCAACACCTTAATAATACCGCGCAAGGTATTGCGGGAGTGACTATGGGAAAAATAAGCTTTCCCGACTAACCGCTATTGATAAAAGCGTTTTAAAACAATGATAAAAAGGTCGAGCTTACCCCTGCAAAATATCGGCGAAAACCTTGTGGTTTTGACTGCTCCATATTTACGACTGGCGCGTTATAGCCGCCATCAAATGCGTTAATATTCATATCAAACTGTAAACTATTTTTTAAAGTGGCATTTAAGCCATGCAGCATCAATTGCATTACTAAGCAGTGGCTTTGGGTAATTTTACTTAATGTTAAATACACATAACCACGCTCTAAATCGGCGTTAGTGAGTACCTTTTCAGTAAAGTATTGTGCATCACGGGCACTGGGATACGTTGCGCTCAGCGAAATAATATCGTTTTCGTGGGCGTCGTCAGGCAATACGCATTGCAGCGTTATTTCATGCATAGCACTGGCTTGCAAGGTTAACAGCTCGTATTCCATTGTGTGGCCCATAGCCGCAGAGAGAGGATCTTCAAACGATTGTAACGCAAATGTGAGTTGCGTCATTGGTGTGCTCATTTACTTCAACTTCTAGATTATAAAAAATACAGTTCGAGTTTAAATTATCACCTATTTTGATTGCAGTTTTATGACAAATTGCACTTAATCGTATAATCGCTGTATTTTGATCAAAAAAGATCGCTATATGTTCTTTCTCATTCGGTTTTGGAATGGTTTGTCACACATCTGGAATAAAGAGCCTTACGTGGCAAGGCTTGTAGCGATGGTGCTGTCGTTCCTTATTTGGGTTTTTCTCATAGGCTTCTCTTCATCGGGAATAGAATTTGGTTTTTAGGCTTTACCTAATCAAAGCATTAAATAGAGATTCCAAATTAAAATTTCATACTTATCTTTTTTGATTTAATACGGTATGCATTGCGGTTGAATGTTGTAGCCCGTATTAAAAGAGTGCCCGCACAAGCCAAGCTATCTTATGCTAAAAATGTAGTAAGGCCTTTATGAGCGATAACAGGTCATTGAGATTGGCTAAATATCGTCGTTAATTGATTGGTTAAACTGCACTTTGCGCATATATTCATGAAAATGAGCGCTGCGCGCAAATTGGATTATTTAAGTTTACCTAAAAACTTTAGAAAACTTAGTGATAGTAATACCTTAGGTAATTTGTTAAAACTATATAAAGTAGATAAGTGAGCGTTAAGTCGGCAGAATTATGCGCGATGAGCGCACTATTAAATTGTTATACGATTCACGGAAGGACACATTTGTGCGCGCATTCTTACTCTTTATTGGTTGGTCTTCAGTTATTGGAAGCTTCGGAGATGGCGGGCTAGGTATTTACGCTTTATGGCTGGCTATGTCATCAGACTTTGTCTCGTTTGGCATATCCTTAGATGAATTTCTAAAAAGCTATGTAGAGATTATATATTGGGTAAAAAGCGTCGCATTCGTGGTTATGCCTAAAGACTTTGCAACTTGGTTATTTTCTGTTCCTGCTTTAGCATACTTCCCAACGAGGATTGTGATGAGTGCCGTTATAGGTTGGTGGGCACTAAAAAAAGCTTCAGTATTAAAGGAACGCGATAGAAATCGTATAACAATCTCATAAACTCGCTCGCGGGCTCGCTGGGACAATAACACGGAGGCTCAGTCGCTACGCTCCAAATTTTAGCCTACGTGTTATTGCCCGTTATGCGGGTGTTAGCTTAAACCCAAAATCACGAATATATTAAGGACAAGTATTGACTTTTACAGAGATTTTTAATGCCATAAAATCCTATTTGGCAGGTTTTTTAACTTTTGTTGTCTGCTTTGCAGTTGCAAGTGCGTTCTTATGGGGGGAGTACAAAGCAGTGCAGGTTGATAAAGAGGCTGTATCAACCAAGTTACTATCCCTGAAAGATGCACAAATAAAACTAGAAAAGGAAAAGTCGCTCTTACAGTTAGAATTGAAGGATGCTGAATTTAAACTAGAGAAAGAAAAGACGACATTGCAATCAAAGCTAAAAGAAAAGGAGTTTGAGCTTTCCAAAAAGGAAGCGAAATTGGAAAGCACTAAAGCTGAACTAGAAGACGAAGTTAATAAACTTAAGAACTCTCTATCTAGCAAGCAGTCAATGACAAGCGACTCGATTAAGGACAAAGAACGTGAGCTTGAGATTTTGATTGATCAATATCAGAGCAGAGTTAAAGAAGTCAATGAACTCTACTCATATTATTCTAAAGAAGCACTAAAAGCGAAGGCTGAAGAGCTAATATTGAAAGCCATGAATGAATTTTCGGCTTTAGGTGTCAATATTAGAAAGCCTGATTGGTGTGATAAAGATTACACGAGCAGGTATTATCAAGGCAAAGCTCTAATTGACCAGATCAGCGCCTTAAATAGTAAATATTCAATCAGTGACGAATATGATTGGTTTGTTAGAACGCATTCTCGGGGGATCATGTCTTCAAGTGACGGAGAATGTAAAGCTAACAAGTCAAGTAACTCGGACGCTGCAAGCAGCGCCGGTTCTTGAAGCGTTAGCTGCTTTGAGGTCAATCATTAGTAAGGTGTCATAGTGAGAATTTTAGTAACAGGCTCTGCCGGTAGAGTCGGGCGTGCAACCTATATTAAATTAATGCGCACCCATGACGTGGTCGGCATTGATAAAACGCCTTGCTCAACAGCCGATTACATTGGTGATATTCTTGATAGTGATCTGATTGATCGGGCTCTTAAAAATGTTGATGTCATCATTCATACAGCGGCTCTTCACGCTCCACATGTTGGTTTAGTACCTGATTCAGAGTTTCAGTCTATCAACGTAGACGCGACCGAGAAACTCGCTCTGGCTGGATTAAAAGCAGGTATTAAGCACTTTATTTTTACCAGCACTACTGCATTGTACGGCTATGCTTCAACACCTAAAGGTATTGCAGGTTGGATAAATGAAGACGTCACACCTCAACCCAAGTCGATTTATCATAATAGTAAAATTGCGGCTGAAGCTAAGCTAGAAGAAATTTCAAAGTTGTTTCAGCTTCCAGTTACTGTGCTGCAAATGTCGAGATGTTTTCCTGAACCTGCGGATTTAATGGCAGTATTTCGCCTTACTCGTGGCATAGATGCTCGTGATGTAGCAAACGCTCATTTATGTTCTGTGGAAAAACGCTTAAGTGGTTTTAATCGTTTTATAATCTCAGGCGCTACACCTTTTCAACTTTCTGATTGTGAAGCGCTATATACTGATGCTGCATCTGTCATCGAGCGTCAATGTCCTGACATCGCGCTAGCATTTAAACAAAGAGATTGGCAACTACCTCAAAGCTTAGATCGCGTATATGATTCATCATCTGCATGTGACAAATTAGGGTGGTCACCTATACATGGTTTTAAAAGCGTTTTGGAAATGCTAGATACTGAAATACCTGAAGTATTGCCAATTTTGAAACGCAGCTAACAAAGCAATTAAGAGTGATTCGGCATGGGCTGCGTTTTTACTATGCATTGCTTTTAACATTAGGCAAAGCGAGTTCGCCCTCAGTACACTCTTTTTTAAAAGTTTCATACTTTGTGCCTAAACTCGTTTGCAAGTTTAGTTTTTCGATAGCTGCCTGTATTAGCCTTTGTCCATCTTTCGTTCACTAAATGCTGGTGTTCATTTTTATTGAACGATATTAATTAGTGAACAGGTAAACTTTAATCCCTTACTGTAATTAGTGGAATAAGTACAAGCCTGATAAGTAACCTTTAGGAGCTTATAACAGCTCTATTAAAATAAGCCCCTGTATTAAACGTAACGTTTAACACAGGTTTGGGCTAATCTACTAAACACCAAACGTATTAAAACGAATACTGCAGCCTTAATGAGATTGCATTGCCCGATGTGATAGTACCGCCTGCCTCGTAGTAATTGGCTTTAATGTAGTCGGCCATAAACTTTATGTTTTTGTTTACGGTGTAGTTAACGCCGAGGGAGTAGGTTTTTGCGTCTTGGTTTTCTTGCTTGAGCTTAAGTAGGCTGTAGCGGCCATTGAGCTCCCAGCCTGGCTCTGAGCTTGCGCCTAGTTTTGCGTTTTTATACTTACGGTATCCGCCCGATAGCTGATAACCAAATTGCAAATAGCCGCCTTCGTAATCGTTAGTTGACTTTTCAATACTGGTTACTTGTGCTTGTTGCCACTCGGCCATCATGGTAAATCTGTTTTTAAGCCATAGTAGCTCTGCGCCTTGTTGCGAGAGGCTATCTGCATTAATTTTATCGCCTTCTATTAATGAGTCGGCGGTATAAACTTCAAGAGGTTCATTCACTCTAAATTCGTTACCGTCGTACTGCCTCTCACTAAAGGCGATGCCTAGGTGTAAAAGGTTGGTGTTTTGCTGCCATGGCACCCAGGCTACGCGCCCTATAATAGCAGACGTTGCTTCGTCTTCATCGGGCTCGTAATAACCTAGCTGCCAATTTACTGAGGCTATGTCCCCGGAAAGGCTAATACCTAAGCTGCGTCCTGGTGAAAACGCTTCGCTTATCATGCTGCGCTCAAGCATTAGTAATTTGCGCGAGCTAGTTAGTTTTTCTAGGCCAAAACCTTCTTTTTGTTGGCCTATGGTTAAATCGGCAAATTCCCAGCCAGAGTATTCTAGGTAGGCGTCTTTTATTTCGGTTTCGCCATCGGCAAAGCCAAGTTGAAATTTACTTTTCCAGCCTTTGCTGATGTCTGATTTAAAGCTTAGGCGTGCGCGGCGTATTTCAGAGGTACTTTCTGAATCGCTGCTGTCGTATTTTCCCTCTAACAATGAGGTATCAAGCTTGTTGTAGTCGAGCATGATATAGCCGCTTAGGTCTATATCGTCGTTAATTTTGGCAAAGCTTGTGCTACTAACAAAGCAAAGTGCTGAAAGTGCCGCATAAGTAATCGTTTGTTTAGAGGTCATGTTAGGCTGCCTTTGTTTGTTTTTCGGCTAAGTAACTTACTTTTAGCTGTGCTACGTCTCTTAAAAAGTCGATGTGTTCTATATCTACGGCAACGACGTTTAGGCCTGTGCGCTGTTTTAAATCATGGATGAGTGTGGCTTGGTTTTGCGGGGTTATGTTTTCTATGCGCTCGTAGCAAACGCTTTGTACTTCGTAGCGTTTTACAAATACGCTAGAGTCAATCAAAAAGGCAATTAAGCAAATTATGCCATTAAGAATACTTAGCTCAATTAGGCTCATTTGCCCTACAGAGGTCAGTAAAGCAATGGCAGTAACAAGGAATAAGTAAGTCATTTCTTTAATAGAAATAGACTCAGTGCGGTACCTTAGCATGGTAAATACGGCAAATAGGCCAAATGCAAATTCCATCGACATATCAACCCCGTGCAGCAAAAAGGTAATAATAAAAACGCCTACGCCAAATAAAATAAACGAGCCTGCCACCACTGCATTTTTACTGATGCGAAAATAACAGCCATAGCAAAGTACAGCCAGCGATAGGATGTTTACTAAAAAGCGGGAAAGAAAAATAAGATCTAATTTTGTCATTTTAATTATTCTCTAAAGGTAATAGTGGGTTAGTGCGGTTAAGGTGTTTTAAACGGGCTAAAACAGGTTTAAAGCGGTTTACTTTTAAGCGCTCGGGGTAGAGCAAAGCACAGCCAATGCAGTATTTACTAAACGAGGCTGGGAATATGTGGTGTTTGCTCATAAGTTTATAAAATGGCGAGCGTTTTGTTTTTTTACGTTGCTTAAGTTCGGCAATAAAAAAGCCTGGTAAGGTTATTTTGTTATCCCCTTTTGGGGTGTTGTACCACAGGTTAAAATCAAGCGTTAAGCGCTCGGCTTTTTCTTCGTTGGCTAGCGCTATACGGTTATAGCCGCTTTGCTGGGTTACGTTTAAATGTGCAAAGCTGTTTTTCATTTGCTCTTTCATAAACGCAGTACAATGGGCTTGCTCGTTGTTTTTTTCGAGCTTAATACGTGTTTTTACTGTGCGGCTTTGGTTGTTTTTTAGTTTTACTTCTAGGTATTCGGTGGCGGTATCAACGTAGCGCCTTTGGCGTACTTTGTAGCGATTAAGCTTACCGTTATGATGGGCTTTATATAAATCAAGCTCGGGCGTATCAAAATACTGATTATAATAAGAAAATAAACGCTTGCCTTGTATATCAAGTACACGGTACTGGCCTTGTATATGAGTAAGTAGCTCAGGTAAAAAAGAAAGTGGCAGCATAAACTTACTGTCTACACGGTTCATTAAATTAGCGTTATTAAGATCGTTTAATCCGTAACCTTCAAACGGAATAAGTAACTCGTTAATTAAGCTTGTTAATGAGCCATGCGCATCTGGTTTTTCAGGCTGAGCCTGCTTATTTTTAGTGTTTATTGCAGTAATTGTTACAGGTGAGATTGAAGCGTCCTTTTCAAAAAGTTCATCCTTAAAACGTGCTTGAATTGTCATAATTTTCTCAGATTATTAAATTGCAAAGTTATAGAGTGCAGTGCCAGCGTGCTGACACCGCATGAAGGATGGGTTGTTTATCTAGCGCAAAATCCGCTGCCATCGCCAGCTGAAGGCAATGTGCCATCGAGCTGCGCGGCCATATTTGCTACGCGGTACTGCATAAACGACGTTAAGCCGTAAAACTGCCCCGTTGTAGAGGTTAGGTTTTGCTCAAAGTAGGTTGATCCATAAAAGCTGGTTGGGTCGTTTTGTACGTGCTCACGAATTAGGTCGGCTATTTCATTTACGCGTGCGTTAAATGTGTCGCTTGAAAGTGAGCCATTAATAAGCTGTGTTAAGTAACTGTGGTACGTGTCTAGGTTGCTTTGCTCGGCAAATACATTAGCAATTAACGGGCGCTCGCTTAATGCGCCGCTTACTGGCTCATCAATGTAGAGCTCTCTTACATCTACGCCATTACAATCCATGGCAAAGGTGCCAAATGACTCGTTAAAATCCCACGGCAAAATGCTAAATACGCCATCGTCATCGTAAATATAATAGTTATGTGCAAGCGGGCCGTGGTAGCTATCTAAATTAGACAGTGAAGTACTTACCGACATATAACGTAAAAGTGTGTCTACTTCTATGGCGCTGGTTTCGCCTTTATCGAGCGATTCAACAAAGTTAATAAAGGCGCCGTTATCTGTGGTGTCTTCGTTGGTTTGCAGGTTTATATCGGTGTAGCTTTGTATGTCGTCACCTAGCCATAATAAATCGCTGCCTGTGCCATCTGGCTTGTATAAATCGCCATTACTGTTGGTAAAGTGTTTTTCAACAAATTCGCCATCTACGGCTTCTACCATTAAATACAAACCAAATAGTTCGCCGTTTACATAAAAGTTAACGTAAGCATGCTCAGGCGTTGGTACGCCCATTTCATCCATTAGCTCGTAGGCGATTACTTCACGCATGTACGACGGATCGTTAAACGAGTTTTGTAGTGTGAATTTTTTTAGCCCAAAAAACTTTTGCCCCGACACATATTCGTTAATATCGACCTTAAAACTGTAACGGTCGCTGCTAGAGTTGGCAACGCTGCTTAAGCTTGAGCCGCCTTTAGTGCGAATAGCTACGCTATCGAGTGTTACCCCATTAAAGGTAATAGCGGTTTCGTGATATTCCTCATCAAGTGGGTTATCTAGAATGTCTTGCCAGTTTTCGTCGCTAATTGTAATAGAAAGCGTATTAACCGCTGTGGGTGTAAAGGCAGTTGCAACTGTATTTTCACTACTTGGGGTAGGTGTTAAAAACGCATGAGTAAAGCCTGTACTGCTACTTAGGCCGTAACTAAAGCCTGTGGCTACATCACTTTCATCCCAGTCAATGTAGTCAATTACTTCATCGTTGAGTATTAAGCTTAGCTCGTCTTCTTTGCCTAGTTTAAACGGGACGTAGTAAGTGCCTGGGTCTTCATCGGTGGCATAAATGGTTATGTATTCACCCGCGTATAAATCTATGTCGGGCAGGGTAACGGGGTCTATGTCGTCGCTTTCATCAATAACGTGGTAGTTGGCTAAGTTAATTGTATTTGCGCTGTTGTTGTATAGCTCAAACCAGTCGTTGCCATCGTCTGCGGCGCTTGCCACTATTTCGTTAATAACGAGAGGCCCGTGGGTTGCTTGGCTGTTTGAGCTAAGTTCTGTTGGAGTGAGTACCGCAGTTGCATCACTGCCATCTGGGTAGCGGCCATAGCTGTAACCACTTAGCGCTTGGCCTTTATTCCACGATAACTGCTCTATAATTACATTGTTACTGTAAAGGTTTACGGTATCGCTTGAGCCTAATTTAAACGCAACGCTTGGCAGGTCGCCTAAATCATCGGTGCTTGCGTAAATACGATAAAACTCACCCGGCGATAACGTGATATCGGGTAGAGCAAATTGTTCGTTATTGTCATCACTTAGTGTGTAGTCTGCTAAATACACATCGCTACTGCTTGTTACATAAAGCTCTATCCAGTCCTCGCCACCGCCGCTATCTTTTGCTACTACTTCGTTTATACGCAGTGGCGCATCTTCAGCAATTAGCGTTGTAACAAGTGTTGAGGTATCTGCTGTTTGGTTAGCTGCGCCCTCTGTGGGCGTTAGTGTTTGCGCGGTGCCGGTGCCATCGGTATATAAGCCGTAACTAAAACCTTCAGCGGCTTCGCCTTCTTCCCAATCAAGTACAGAGATAGCAGTGCCGTCCTCGTATAACGTAACCGCATCGTCGCTACCTAGTTTAAAGGTGACGTAATAACCGTTATCGGGCGGTGTATCGGTTTCATCAATGGCTTGAATAACAATAAACTCACCTTGGGAAAGCGATGCTGCGGGCAAAGCTTGAGGCTCTCTGTCGGCGTTATCATCAACAAGTGAAAATACCGATAAGTCGGCTATATCTTCAGTGGCGTATAGCTCAATCCAATCGTAGGTGGTATCGCGTGGGCTTGCAACAATTTCGTTAATAACTAAGCCCGTTGAGGTAATTGTTGATGATGAGTCAGTTTGCTCTGTGCTGCTATCGGTTGTTTGCTCAGTACCGCCACAGCCATACAAAAATGTAGTGGAGGTAATTAATGAATAAAATAGTAGGGGTTTTATGGTCATTGATGCGATCTTTTTTATTTTAATAACGTGGTAAAACAATAAAAAAAGAAGGTGCAAACAATGTGTAAACATTCAGTAATATTCAGTATAGTGAACTTAATTACTCATTTTAAAAGTTACCTTAACCTAATGATTAAAAAATTAATTTTATTATGCGCCTTAAGCATGCCATTGGCAGCGTGTGCTGACGATGTTGCGCCATTTTCAGGTGAGATAAGCGCGCAGGCTTTACTAAACGATTACGATAAGTTTAGCGAGCAATACAAAGCATTCACGCCAACAGCACAAGACATTGCGTTAATGCAAAAGCTAGAAGGTAAAGAGCTAATTGTATTATTTGGTACTTGGTGTCACGACAGCCACCGCGAAGTACCTAAACTCATTAAGCTTCTTGAACAGTCAAAAGTTGAACTGGCAAGTGTTAACTATGTGGCTGTGGGTTTCAACAAGCGAGACGATGCAGGTGTTGCTGAGGCACATGATTTAAAATACACCCCTACATTTATTGTTAAACAAAATGGTAAAGAGTTGGTGCGTGTGATTGAAAAACCAACGGGGTCATTGGCAGAAGATTTAACACAGGGTTTGTAAGGGTTATGTGAGAATCATCCCGCAATTTTATTTATAGTTAAAATGGATATTTATGAAGTGTAAAAAGTGTAAAGCAGGGATTACTTCACCTGTAGTTAAAACGACAAATCTTAACGAGACTCCAATCGCGTCATCATCTTGCCCTGTGTGCGGTGAAAATTTAGATGGTTCAAAAAGATATTGGGTTTTATTAATTATTTTAATTATTGGTATTGGTTTAGCATCAAAGTATTTGTCTTGAGCCTGGTTATATTACTCACACATGTGAATGAGCAAGACTTTAGTTTTGATTATTAGTCTTTTACTTAAAAGTTATGTGGCTTATGAAATTAATGCGATCTGAAAAAGTTCAATTGTGGTTTTTGATAAATGCCAACAAATTGTTTGTAGCTGCAGCTGCTTTTGGCGTTATTTTTGTCTTGATTTGGGGGGATGCTTCTCAATGGGAATACGAAGAAGATAAAAATCACTACAGCGCTTTTTTTTCATCTATTGATAGCCGAATTAGTTTTGTAAACTATGGCTATTCAGGTACCAGTATAAGAGTTGTTTTGAATTTTGATGCCGAAGGGCTCATTCCGGATGACATTAAAAGCATAACTCCAAAGTATAAATATTTAATTCTTGAACGCATTTGTAATGATTTAGAAAGTTTGGAACTTTTAGAAAGCGGCTACTATTTTGATGTGGATTTAAGGGATATCAGTTCTGAACACATGTTTAAAAATTATTTTAATTTAATAGTGAAGCATGAGAGGTGTGTCACCTAACGCAATTGAGTTTTAACTTAGCTAATAGGCATTAGAAAGACTAAAGAGCTTTTCATATGTTAAACTTTATAAGTTTTCTACAGGTGCCTTACCGCACATAAATTGTGATCACTATTTACTATTCACTATTCACTATTCACTAAACAGGCTTTTTTCGAACGCTTGGGCAGCATGCGAGGATGGCCTGTCTTTATAATGCAGTTGATGAAGAGGCCGAGAGAGTTGCTCGTTATTTTTTTGGCTCAGGCGTGTTAATTTACCTAGCTGCACTAAATCCTCAGTAACTACATTTGGCAATAAAGCGACTCCCATACCTTGCGCAACGGCCCTTGCAATGGCTTCGTTGCTGCCTAATTGCATACTGCGCTCAGCTTGCACGCCATGCTCTGCTAATAACTTTACAGACATTTCTAACGTGCCCGAGCCTGGCTCGCGTAATAACCAAAACTGCTCGTTTAACCATGCGTTTAAGTCTTTAGCGGGCTTAAAGTTACTTGGTATAACCACACTCATTAAATCGTTTTGCCAGTGCTTACTTATTATATGCGGCTCGGTAGGTGTGCCTTCAACCAGTGCTAAATCGATAGTGCATTCAAGTAATGCGTGCTCAATTTGCGCGGTATTAGCCACTTGTACTTCTACTTTTATGTGTGGGTACTGCGCACAAAATTTGGCTAAGTAGGGCGGTAGCCAATAACTGGCAATGGTGGTGCTGGTGCCTATAACTAATGTACCGCGCTTAAGCCCTGTGCGCGATTTTATATCGTCAATGGCGGCTTTTTCGATAGCAAAAATACTGCGGGCGTGATCATACAAAGCTTGACCGCCTTCGCTTAAGGTGAGCTTTTTACCCTTAGATGCGCGCTCAATAAGTTGCATATTTAACTGATGCTCTAGCTCTTTTAGCGCCTTAGAAACAGCGGGCTGGCTTATAAAAAGCGCTTCGGCTGCGCCTGAAAAGCTACCCAATTTAGCCACTGTATAAAACACCCTAAGTGCATGTAAGTTCATTAAACAACCTTAAATTGTATAACTCTAAATTGTATAACCTTAAGTTATAAAATCATGATTTTAATATATTGGAGTTATATTTTGAGCTTTCTTACAATTAAGTCAACACATCAATATGGTTTAAGTGAGGGAATATTATGCTTAGCGCTATTAAAAATGGGTTTCAGCCTTTGGTTATTAATACTAAGCAATACGGCGATACGCGCTGGTGGTTAGGTATGCTGCTGGTGGTTGTGTTAGCGGGGGCATCTGTTGCATTAAGTAAGTTACCTATAATGCAAAGTGCGCAATTTAGCTCGTTAACAATTGGTATTGTGCTTGGCATTATTGTGAGCAACAGCGTTTTTGCGCACATTGCTACGCGTACAGATGTAGGCGTTGATTACGCTAAAAGTATATTACTTAAAGCGGGCGTTATTTTATTTGGGTTTAGGATTACTTTTGCACAAGTAGCGGGTGTAGGCTGGCATGGCCTATTAACCGATATAGTAATGCTGTTAGGTACATTTATTTTGGCAGTGCAGCTAGGCAAGCGCGTTTTTAAGCTTGATGAACAAACAACCATACTAATAGGTGCGGGTAGCTCTATTTGTGGCGCTGCAGCGGTAATGGCAACAGAGCCGGTTATAAAAGCTCAGGCACATAAAGTATCGGTAGCGGTGGCAACGGTTGTGGTGTTTGGCACGTTAAGTATGTTTGCCTACCCTATTATGCTTGAGTACATGGGGCTGAGTGAGCACGCATATGGTATTTTTGTTGGTTCAACCATTCATGAAGTCGCGCAAGTGGTAGCAGCAGGGACTGCGGTAAGTGCCAATGCAGCCGACACCGCAGTGATAGAAAAAATGCTACGCGTAATGATGCTTGCGCCATTTTTAGTAGGCTTATCGTTTTGGCAAAGTAAAAAGCATGCAAACATAAACGCACAGGGCGGCGAGCAAAAATCAAGAATTACAATCCCTTGGTTTGCGGTTTTGTTTATAGTGGCAAGCGGGATACATTCGATATCGGTTATTCCGCAAGGTACTACAAACGCCATTGTATGGTTTGACAATATACTACTTACCATTGCCATGGTCGCACTTGGGCTGCGTACACATGTTGGCGCTATTCGCCAAGCCGGTATAAAACCGCTGTTATTAGCTGGCTGCTTATTTTTGTTTTTAACCTTAGGTGGCTTTTCCATTAATGTAGGCATTGCTCAGCTGTTTTAAATATAACTAGGTGGAGGTAGATTGGCTTAAATAGGCCAATCTACTTCGTTTAAGTGATCGAGCTGTGCATCTGGGCTTTGATTGCCTCCCCATTTTTTGGTGTAAATGGATTTAGGGTCAAACTGCTGTGTTTGCTTTTCAATATTGAAGTGCCGCCCGCCACGTGGGTCAACGCCTACTCCCGCTATGTACTGCCAGTTGCCCCAATTGGCTGCTACGTCATGATCAATTAGCTGCTGCTCAAAATAAGCTGCGCCGTAACGCCAATCGAGTGCCAGCTCGTTAACTAAGCAGCTTGCCACAATTTGCCTTGAGCGGTTTGTTATAAAACCGGTGGCATTGAGCTCTTTCATGATGGCATTAACCAAGGGGTAAGGCGTTGTGCCTTGGCACCAAGCAGCAAAACGGTTTGGCATAAACGTAGTAAGTGGCTTAGTTTGCTTTTGCCCCTTAAAACTAAACAAGCTGCTTTGTACATTTAGCGCGTGCCATTTAAAGTATTCGCGCCACAGTAGTTCAAACTTAATCCAATAGGTTGAATCGTTAGCGGTATATGTTTGTTCGTATTGCTCAACCGCATTGTATATTTGTTTTGCGCTAATACACCCAAAAGCAAGCCATGGGCTAAATTTAGTGGTGTTGTCAAAGCCGTCAAGCGCGTTGCGAGTTATTTTGTAAGTGCTAGGTAATTCGCCTGCAAAGTATTGTTCACAGTGTTTTTGTGCGCTTGTTAAGCCGCCATGCATTGAGTTGTTAACTGCTTTTGGTAACTCAATTGGGTTTTTAGCGCACAGCGTAATAGGTTTAGGCAATAGCTCGGTTGTAATGTGCGACAGTGTGATTGGTATGTTGGCAGCTTCAACCTTCTTTTTAAATGGGGTAAAGCTTTTGGGTAAATCTGTTAAGTTAAATGGCAGGTCGTTTTGCTGATACAAGGTATCCTGCAGGGTACCGGTAAACTGGGTTTCAGGACAATGAGCTTTTAATAAATTAATTTCGCGTTGTTCGTACACACCAAATTGCTCACTGTAAACCACTTCATCAATGTGTTGCTCTTTAATACGTTGCTTTAAAACACTAACTGGTTCGCCTTCTAGCACGTGCAGAGTTTGGCCACACGCAATTAATGCTTGCTGTAACTCATAAAGGCTTTGCATTAAAAAGGTGTACTTGTTTTCACCATACTGCTTTTGCTGATAATTCGTGTTTTTAAACCAGTTGGGGTTAATTACAAACACCACGTCTAGTGCGCATTGCTGTAGTGCAAGTTTGCTAAAAATTGGGTTGTCGTTTAGGCGTAAATCGTTTTGTAGCCAATATAAAATGCGTTTGCTCATACTTTTGCTCTGGTTTTGTAGATGTTGTATTTACGAAACAAAAGTAGCTGAGGATTAGTTAATCGTGTTTTTAATCGAGTAAATTTATAAATACGTGCAAGGTTGCGATTTGAGAAGAGGCGATAGAGTAACCGCCTCTTATTTTATTAAAGTACGGTTTTACTTTGTCATTTTTTGTTTTGCTATCCAATCGTTTATAACGTCTTCAAGAACAGCCATTGGCAGGGAGCCTTGGCCAATAACGGTATCGTGGAAGCTGCGTATATCAAATTGTGGGCCTAGTTCTTTTTCGGCTTTTGCGCGCAGTTCGCGTATTTTTATTTCGCCCATTTTGTAAGAGAGCGCTTGGCCTGGCCATGAAATATAACGGTCTATTTGATCTTCCACGGCGCTTTGTGGCAACGCTGTGTGGCTTGCTAGGTAGTCAATTGCTTTTTGGCGGCTCCAGCCAAACGCATGAATACCGGTATCAACCACTAAGCGCACTGCACGCCACATTTCGTAACCTAAACGGCCAAAATCGCTGTAAGGGCTTTGATAAAAACCCGCTTCTTTACCTAAACGTTCTGTATAAAGTGCCCAACCTTCGCCAAATGCAGAGTGGCTGAGTGTGCGTCTAAATTCGGGTACATTTAGCTCCATAGCAATGGCGTTTTGTAAATGGTGCCCGGGTATGGCTTCGTGCAGACTAAGTGCTTCTAAATTATATAAAGGCTGCAGTTTAGGGGTTGAGGCTAAAAAGTAAGTGCCTGGCGAGCGGTTATCTGGCGGTGGCATATAAAACGCGCCACGACTTGCTGAGCCTTTAATAGTAAAGGTGTTACGCGGTAAGTGGCCAAAGTAAGTAGGCAATTTGCCATACATTTTCTGCGTAATAAAGGCTGTTTTTTCAAGCAGGTCTTGCGCGTCTTTTGCGTAAAATTGCTCATCGGTTGCTAAAAATTCTAAAAACTCACTATAGGTGCCATCAAATTCTACTTCATCAATAATGGCTTGCATTTGCGCCTTAATACGCGCGACTTCTTTTAGGCCTAACTCATGTATTTGTTTAGGTGTAGCGTTAGTTGTGGTGTAGTAATTAACGGTGTATTTGTAATAATCAAGCCCGCCTTCAACGCTTGCAATGCCCGGCTTCGCTCTACAGTGTGACATGTAATCATTTTTAAAAAAGTCATAAAAATGCTGATAGGCAGGAATTACTTTTTCTTCAATTAACGCTTGTGCTTTTTGTTTTAAACTCGCTTTTTGCGCTGCACTAAATGTATTAGGTATACGCGTGAAGGGCTCGTAAAGGGCGCTTTTTTCGGGGTTTTTAACTAAATGCGCGCTAATGCTTTGGCTGTAATTTTCAAAGGTTTTACAGTAATGAGTAAAGCCTGTTTTTATACCTTCTTTCATTAAATCAATATTTTGCTGATTAAAGCGCGGGTAGTCGGCAAGGCTGATTAAAAATGCGTTGTAATCATCCGCTGTTAAAAAAGCCATGTTAGCGGGTGCTTCTGCAAAGTAAGTATGCCAGCCACTTAAAAAATTAACCGGAAAATACTTATCTTGATAAAGGTAGCTTTGCTGCTCGGTTTCGCGCTCATATTTAAATAAGCGATAGTTCATTAGTTGCTCGTTATTGAGCGTTTTTGGGTCAATGTTGGCTAAGCTTTTTAGTACGCTGTTGTTATAAGTTTGGCGATTAGCAATGGCTTGCTCGCTCCAGTTTGGTAATGTGCCGTTTGGTTTCCAACCGTCAGGGTCGGTTCGAAAAAATATTTTTTCAACTTTGGCATTTTGCCAGTGGTTATCAATAATGGTTTTTAAATCGCTGTTGCTGTCGGCAAGGCTTGGTAGCGAGGTGGTTGCTAAGCAAATAGCTAAAATACGTTTTTTAAACATAGTGATCCGTTATTGGCGAGTTAGTCGCGCTTTTTTATTTTAATTTGTGCTCAATATAGTACCAAGTTAACTTAATCAATGCGCTTACTTTTACCCTTATGTATTTATCGGTTGTATTTTAAGATTGAGCAAATTTCACTACATAACTTACAGCAGCTCTAGTTTATTGTTTTATCAGCGTTTAGAATGATTAAAACTTATTATAAAAAATGACCGTCATGTTTAATAAAGTAATCGCCTTGATTGATGAAGCAAACAACCAAGACCCAAATAGTGAGCAATTTAATGGGCAAAGCGTGCCCAAAGAAAGCCTTTATGCTACTCGAATGAGCGACATGCTTAGCCGTTTTAACCCCGATGCTGGCGAGCTTATGCAAATTGCAGTGCGTGGGCAGCATATACAACGCTGGAAGTCGCCGCGTAGTGACTTTGAAATGAACAAGCAAGGCTATCATCAATGGCGCAGTGCACTTTATATATTTCATGCAAGTAGTGTTGTTGCGCTTATGAAGCAAGCTGGTTACGGCGAAGCTGAGCAAAACAGAGTGTACGATGCGGTGGCTAAAAAAAATATTAAACGTAACCCAGACAGCCAATTAGTAGAAGACGTAGCAAGCCTCGTATTTATTGAGCATTACATGTTGGGGTTTGCTAATAGTAAGCCTGATTACGATGAGCAAAAATGGATAGGGATTATTCGCCGTACATGGCAAAAAATGTCAGATGACGCGCATGAGTTTGTACTTGCAGGTAATATTACATTGCCAGCGCCGCTTGTTGGGCTTATCGATAAAGCGCTTGAGTAAAAGAACATAAATAAAAAGGAATTTTAAATGTATTGTCCTCGTAGTAATACGCCACTTGAACCTTTACTTGTTGGCGGCATTACTGTTTTTACGTCAGCGCAAGGTGGCGTGTTTTTTGATAACAGCCAAATTTTTAAGTTTAGCTCGCCTGAGTTAAAGCATGGTCAGGTTTTACTTAAACACTTAAGTAACTATACCGAAAATGAAGGCGATGTTTCAATGCGAGTAAATTGCCCAAAATGCAAAAGCATTGTAATGATGCGTAGGTATTTTTCACCGCTAAAAGCAGTTGAAATAGATGAATGCCCAAACTGTGCGGGAATATGGCTTGATAGCGGCGAGCTTGCAAAAATACACGAAAACCACCTAACCCCCAAAGAACGAAAACTGTTAGTGCACGAAATGTCCACCAATCATGGGTTTATAACTATTAAACCGCCTGCTTCTAGGTTTATGCCAACTAATAAAAATAAAAGTGCGCACGAAACCACGGTTGAGAACTTAGTGCGCTTAGCTTTACTTAGCTTGTAACGTTTAATAATGTATTAAAACAAAAACGGCGTACTAAAAAGTACGCCGTTTTTTGTAATAAATTAACGCTTATGCCGTTTATTTATTACGGTTTTCTTTTGCAAAAGCACGTATTTTACGTTTTTGCGAAAGCGTTACTTTATTAGTACGCCCTGCAAATGGGTTATCACCTTCTCTAAATTCAATTTTGATTGGGGTGCCCATAATTTTAAGTGCTTTACGGTAGTAGTTCATTAGGTAGCGCTTGTAGCTATCTGGTAAATCATGAACTTGGTTACCGTGAATTACAATACGCGGCGGGTTATAACCACCGGCATGCGCGTATTTAAGCTTAACACGACGACCACGAACAAGAGGCGGCTGGTGATCGGCCTGTGCCATGTCCATAATACGGCGTAGCATTGCAGTACTTATACGTTTAGTTGCTGACTCGTACGCTTCATCAACGGATTCAAATAAGTGGCCAACACCTGTACCATGAAGTGCAGATATAAAGTGCAAGCGTGCAAAGTCAATAAAGCCTAAACGACGGTCAAGCTCGGTTTTAATACGATCTTTAACGTAGTCATCAAGCCCATCCCATTTGTTCACGGCAATAACCAATGAACGACCTGAGTTAAGCGCAAAACCTAATAAACTTAAGTCTTGATCAGAAATACCATCGCGCGCATCTACAACTAGTAAAACAACATTACAATCTTCAATAGCCTGCAGTGTTTTAATAACTGAAAACTTTTCTACTACGTCGCTTACTTTTTTACGTTTACGTACACCGGCTGTATCGATTAACACGTACTCTTTTTCGTTACGTGTCATAGGGATATAGATAGAGTCGCGCGTTGTACCTGGCATATCGTACACAATTACACGTTCTTCACCTAGTATACGGTTTGTAAGTGTTGACTTACCTACATTGGGACGACCAATAATTGCAAGCTTTACCGGCTTATCTGCAAATGCTTGGTGGTCGGTATCATCGCCTTCACCTTCTTCGTAAAGGTCTATTAGCTCTTCATCGTCATCGGCTACGTCTTCATCTTGTGCTGCTAGTTCGGCAATCACAGGTTGAAGTGTGTGCTCAAGTAAAAGTGTAATACCACGACCATGCGCTGCTGCTATGTGATGAATTTCACCCAGTGATAGCTGGTAAAATTCAGCACAGTTTGAATCAGCGTCTATGCCATCGGTTTTATTGGCAACAACAAAACATTTTTTGTCTTGCTTGCGAAGATGATTGGCAATAGCTTGGTCGGCAACGGTCATACCTACGCGTGCGTCTACTAAAAACAGTACGATGTCGGCTTCTTCAATAGCAAGTAGCGATTGGTCAGCCATTTCGATCTCGATGCCTTCTTCTGTGCCATCAATACCGCCCGTGTCCACCACGATAAATTCATAGCCATCGTAATTAGCTTGGCCATATTTTCTATCTCGTGTTAAACCTGGAAAATCGGCTACGAGTGCATCACGAGTACGTGTTAAACGGTTAAATAATGTGGATTTGCCCACATTGGGTCGCCCAACTAGAGCGATCACGGGAAGCATAAACTACCTCTTTAAAAAACAACAAAAGGCTTCGCAGAGCGAAGCCTTACAAAAAACCTTTAAGTGTTAGCTAGTTAGTTTGGTATTGTTACCGCACTTACTTCACCGTCACGGGTGTATAATATCAGTTTGTCGTCGGCAACAACAGGTTCAACAAAGAAGCCTGAGCTGTCAAAGTCTTCACGAGATACAAGCTCACCAGTGTCTTTGTTTAGCCAATGTAGGTTACCTTCCTGGTCGCCTAAGGCTAAATAGTTACCTGTAACAGCAGGACCTGTTAAGTACCAACCACGAAGTGCGGGTTGGCTCCAACGTTCAATACCTGAATTTTTATCTAATGCATAAACAACGCCGTTGCTGTCTACTACATAAATACTTTGCGCATCCATCGAAATTTCGCGATAGCTACTGTATTCGCGCTTCCAAACAACATTACCAGAGCGAATATCTACTGCAGCTAAGTTGCCGTTATATGCAATTGCATAAGCGTATGGGCCGCTAATGAGTGGCTGTGTGTCTACATCAACTAGGCGTTCAAATTCTGAGGCACCCTTTGCAGCTGCAATTTCTGCACTCCAAGCTGAGTAACCACTTTCTGAAATTAATACGCTTAATTTACCTGTTTCAAGGCCAACTAAAACACCACCATTGGCAACAGTGGGTGCACTTTGTCCGCGTAATGTAAGCGCAGGCACTTCTTGCTCAAAGCTCCAACGCTCTTCACCAGTATCTGGATGAAGGGCCAGTAATTTACCCGAGCCTAAGTTTACAAATATTAAGCCGTCGCCAGCTGCTGCTTTTGAAAGTGATTCACCAGGTACGTTTTTACGCCATACCTCTTCGCCGGTTTCGCGATCAAGTGCTACAACAAAGCCATGTTCAGAACCGATATACAGTTTACCATAAGCTTGTAATATACCACCTGATAATTTTGCTGAACCGTCGTCGCTCCAAGGCCAAAAAGAAGTGTCTTGGCGTACGTCGGTATCCCACTGTACATCGCCGTTAGCAAGCGATAACGCTTCTACTTGACCTTCGCGGTTAGCAACATAAACAGTGTCTTTGTAAACCGCAGGTGTTAAGCGAGAAAAATAATGCTCTACGCCGCTACCTACAGACTCTTGCCAAACAACATCAGTTTCAAACTGATTGACGATTTCTGGAAGGACTAGTTCGTCTTCTTCATCACTTGATGAACAACCCATTAGCGTTGCCATACATAGGGCAAGGGTTGCGGTCGTTAATTTTTTCATACCTAAAACCTTATGCCGCTGGGCTAGTTACTGCTAGGTCATCTAACTTAACTTGTAAAAGTGGGTTACCTGTTAACCCTCCTGCATCTACCGCGGCTTGATAAGCAGTACGTGCTTGCTCTTTATTACCTTGCTGAGCATAAATATCGCCTTTAAGCTCTGCAACGTTTGCATTAAATGCTTCAGGTAATGGTGCATTTAGTGTGCTTAAAGCATCGTCAAAATTAGTTTGTGCAATTTGAATACGCGCTAAACGTGTAATCGCAATTGCTTTTAATTCTGCATTATCAACGTTTGATACAATCCAGCTTAGCTTTTCGCTAGCAACATCTAATTTTTGTGCTTCTACCGCATCTTTAGCGGCAACAAACGCTGCAAGTGCAGCATAGTTCGTGTCTTTATTTTCACTGATAAAAGCATCAGCTGACGATAAAACATCATCACCTTCAACTAATTTAGTGTAAGAATCTGACGCTTGCTCAGCGGTTGTAATTTGGTTTTGGTTGTAAGCTTTCCAACCGTATAAGCCACCTAAGCCGACAATTACACCAAGTGCCAGTGAAAGACCGTTTTCACGGAAAAAGCGTTTAATTGCTTCTGCTTGTTCTTCTTCTGTTGAATGTATATCCATGATTACCTCTAATATCTGCTTAGCCGTTTATAAGCTCAGCTAGTAGCGCTTTAGCTTGTTCTAATTTTAATGTGACTTGTTCTTTACGCTCGCGTAAATACTTTATGGTCACAACGCCTTGCTCTAATTCATCTTCACCAATAATTACGGCAACAAGTGCATCGCTTTTATCGGCACGTTTTAATTGTTTTTTAAAGTTTCCGCCACCCGCGTGAACCATCACACGAAGGCCAGCCACATCACGGCGTAGTTCTGACGCGATAATTGGGGCTTGAATACTTGCTTTGTCGCCCATTGCCGCTAAATATACATCAGCATTACGACGAATGTCACCAACACATTCAAGTGCTTGGAGTAACAATACTAAGCGCTCTAGGCCCATTGCAAAGCCAACTGCTGGGGTTGCTTTTCCACCAAGTTGCTCTACTAAACCGTCGTAACGTCCACCTGCACACACAGTGCCTTGCGCGCCAAGGCTGTCGGTTACCCATTCAAATACTGTGCGGTTGTAATAGTCTAAACCGCGCACTAATTTTTCGTTAACCGTGTATGAGACGCCAGCTGCGTCTAAACGTTCACATAAATTTTCAAAATGTTCTTTTGATTCAGCATCTAAATGCTCAGATAATTTAGGCGCATCAACTAAGATTGCTTGAACGTCTGGATTTTTGCTATCAAGTACACGTAACGGGTTTGAATACATACGGCGTTTTGAGTCTTCATCAAGCACGTCGGTATGTTGTTCAAGGTAAGCAACAAGCGCATCTCGGTAATCGGCGCGCGCTTCGTTAGAACCTAAAGAGTTAAGCTCTAAACGTACGTGCTCGCTAATGCCGAACGCTTTCCATAATTGCGCTGTTAATAAAATAACTTCTGCGTCTATGTCGGCTGTGGCAATACCAAAGGTTTCTAAACCAAATTGGTGAAACTGACGATAACGACCTTTTTGCGGGCGTTCATGACGAAACATTGGGCCCATGTACCAAAGTCGTTGTTCTTGATTGTACAGTAAGCCATTTTGGTTGCCAGCACGTACACACACTGCGGTGCCTTCAGGGCGAAGTGTTAGCAAGTCGCCGTTACGATCAGCAAAGGTGTACATTTCTTTTTCTACTATATCGGTTACTTCACCAATAGAGCGTTTAAATAAATCGGTTGATTCTACAATAGGAAAACGAATTTCTTGATAACCGAACGATGCTACAGTCTCGCGTAAAATGTTTTCTACTTTCTGCCAAATTTGTGTATCGCCCGGCAGACAATCGTTCATACCGCGAACTGCCTGAATTTGTTTTGCCACTGATAAATCCTAATTACTGTTTATGTGTAATAAAAAAATGCTTACACAACGAGAATGCTAAAAATTGACCCAATATTATATACCCAAACGACCTCAAGATGCGAGCGTCGTTGGAATTAAAAGAAATTACCATTATTAAAAGTAATACTTTGATATAAAGCCCGATGAAGCGCTGAGCTCTGTATTTTTGAATGCTTGGGTAAATCTATTATAAAGGTCAACGCCAAACACGAGTGCTTGGCGATTTATACGTTATTTATTCGACTATTTTTACATCGATAGGGGTTTGGCTTTGTTTTTTATCTATGAAATCGCGAACGTAGCCCTCTAGTTGCTCAACAATATTGTTATTGTCGATACGGGCTTTTTGACGTTCACCATTAATATACAAACCAGAACGGCGATTTGCACCGGCAAGGCCAATATCACTGACGAGTGCTTCACCAGGGCCATTTACTACACAACCAATAACCGATACAGAAACCGGTTCGATTATATCTTCAAGGCGTTCTTCTAATTGGTTCATAGTGCTCACTACATCAAATTCTTGGCGTGAGCAACTAGGACAGGCAATAAAGTTAATACCACGAGAGCGAATGCGCAGTGATTTTAATATATCAAAGCCTACTTTTATTTCTTGTACCGGGTCGGCGGCGAGTGATACACGTAATGTATCGCCTATGCCTTCGGCAAGTAACATACCTAAGCCAACAGCCGATTTCACTGAACCTGAACGCATGCCGCCAGCTTCAGTGATACCCAAATGCAAAGGTTGGTCTATTTCTTTTGCAAGCAAGCGATATGCGCCTACAGCTAAAAATACGTCTGACGCTTTTACCGATATTTTAAATTGATCAAAATCAAGGCGACGTAATATATCAACATGGCGCATTGCTGATTCCAATAACGCCTCAGGTGTTGGTTCACCATATTTTTCCTGTAAATCGCGCTCAAGTGAGCCGCCATTAACGCCAATACGAATAGGAATGTTGTGCTCGCGAGCTGAATCAACAACAGCTCTAATGCGCTCTTCGCTTCCGATATTACCAGGGTTTATACGTAAGCAATCTACGCCATACTTTGCCACTTTTAGGGCTATGCGGTAATCAAAATGAATGTCGGCAACAAGCGGAATACTGACTTGCTCTTTTATACTTTTAAACGCTTCAGCTGCGTCCATAGTCGGTACCGATACTCTTACTATGTCGGCGCCAGCATCTTGTATAGCTTGAATTTGTGCAACGGTTGCATCAACATCCATGGTGTCGGTATTAGTCATCGACTGCACGGCAATTGGAGCGCCGTCGCCAATAGGCACATTGCCTACATTAATACGGGTGGATTTTCTGCGTTTAATTGGTGATTCTGAAAACATAGCGACTACTCTGCTAATGGTAATGTAAATTTGGCTAAACGGTTCTTAGGAAAAGCCGAAATATCTATTGGCTCACCGTTTAAGGTAATGTTAACTACATTGTGCTTACCAAGCACAACAGCAAAAGGAGGTGTACCAGAAACAGTCATTCTGTAACCTGCTTTTTTAACGCCAAAGGCTATTTTTTCGCCTTCGCCGTCGTGAATTTCGACCCAGCTTTCGTCATTAAATAGCATTTCTATTGTGCTGATGTCGGCTTTATCGGTATCTGACTCTGAAGTTTTTTCGTTAACTGCTTGTGTTATTTCGTTATTTGTTAAATCTGTACTTTGCTCAACAGGCTCTTGGCGTAACTCATCAACATCGTTTGCTGTTTTTTGCTGTTCAATATTAGTTGATTGAATGGCTTGGCGTTCACTCATTATGGTGTTGCCAATATTTATATTTGTGGTTTGTTCTTCAATTGGGGTGGCGTTTTGCCAAAACCATAAAGCAGACGAGCCAATAACAATGGCTATAATAATGTAAGTTACCAACATTAAACGGCTATCGCTTGCTTCTTTTTCTGTACGACGAGAAAAGCTTTGCATGTTAGCTGGTTTTGCTGGTTCAGGTGGTGCTGGCAACATGGCTAATATAGGTGCGCTATCTACTTTTAATTCACGGCAATAGTTCTTTATGTAGCCTTTAACAAAAGTAATAGGTCCTAACGCTTGAAAGTCGTCATTTTCAAGGTGCTTAATTTGAAACTCAGATAGCTTTAGTGGTTTAGCGATGGTTTCAATGCTTACCTTAGCTTGCTCTCTGTGTGCTTTTAAAATTTGGCCTACTGTAGGCTGTTCGCTTTGCGTATTTTCTTCATTCATAATAGGTATGAGTCTGGATCCACTAGTAAAAGTCTATGTCCTGGTTTTAGCTCTATATCAGGACTTAATTTATTCCATCGCATTAATTCATCAATTAATACTTGCTTCTGGGTAGCAATATCGTAAAGGGAGTCGCCAGATTTAATTTCGTAATAAATATTAGGATCGTTTAAGTAAATTTTGCTGCCATTCATTACCCGATCCGACTCTTTTAATCCATTCCATTGTAGGAGCTTTTGTAGTTTAACATTGTATCGCACCGAAATGCTAAATAGGTTTTCACCAAACTCAATGATATGAAAAGGCACTCGTAATGTTGCGACTTTAGGATTTAACATAGGTAACGCTGTTTGCTTATTTGATGATAAGTTTGTAAATGTAACGTCACTACCGTTTTGGTAACCACTCGTTTCAAAAATATCTTCATTTTTAGTGGCTTCGTAAAAAACAACATTTGAGTCGTTACTGGCAGCTGTCGTGTTCGTCGTGACTGTTGGCTGATTTGTTTGAGGTGAATTAAAGTTAGCCGTTTTAGGCGCCCCAAAAGAAATAATTTTCACTTCTTCTTTTGGTGCTGCTGGTACTACTTTAGCTATAACTGTTGAAGCTGCTGTGCTTGTCTTAGTAGCAGGCTCTTCAATAACTGACTCAGGCATATTTGTTGTATTTGGTTGAGTTGTTAACGCAAGTAATATCGCAGACGTATCTGTTGATGGCCCAGAGGGTTTAATTTGTTGTGTTTCAGCTTGTACTGGCTGTTTTACAATTGTTGTTACAGGTGCTTTAGGTGTAACTTTTTTTGGAGTGACTTCTTGTGTTGTTGCAGCTTCATCAACAGCTGTATCTGCGCTTGTGTTTATATCATTTCTGGCTATGACCGGATTCGCATCTTGCGTGTTTTGTTCAGGCTTTGCTGGAGTTACTTGTGCAGGTTGCTTAATAACCAGGCTTGTTGTGCTGTCTTGGTTAGGTGCCTTTTTTCTTACTATTTTTATTTTTGGTTTTGCACTTATATATGTGCCGTCTGCATCAGCTTTTAACTCGTTGAGTTTTGCCTTACGATATTTCTCGCGCAGCATTTCAAATTCGTTAAATCGTGTGCGTTGCTCTCTAATTGCGTATGCTTCGTTACTAGTAGAATAGGTTTGTAAAAGTGTGCTTGCTACTTTTTCGGCTTCTTCTATTCGACCCATGCGATTTTTAACTAAATAGCTAAGCATTAAAGCACGCGAGGATACTCGACCTGTGTCGTCATGTTTTTTAAGAATGTCGTTCGCTTTGTATAAGTCACTTTTTGCATAAAACAGAGCCGCTAAGCTTATAAGAGTAGAGGTTCGTTGAGAGCTGTGATTAAGCGCTTGCTTAAAGTAAGTTTCTGCGTTTTCAAAATCATCAAATTCAATGGCGCACAACGCTAGATTTTCGTAGCTCTCGGCAACACGAATATACGTTGGAATTTCAATGGCTTTTAAAAATTGATCAGTGGCGCGGTCGTATTCATCAATACCACATAAAAATACACCGTAGTTGTTGAGTGTATTAGGATCATCAGGCTTTATATCTAATGCTTTTTGATAGGCTCTGTCGGCTAATGGGTTTTCACCTACTTGCTGGTAGTAATAGGCCATAGAGTAATGAACTTCAGGTAAGTTGGGAGCGAATTCAGCAGCGCGTTCTAGGTTGTATTTTGCTTGTGAATTATTACCTGTTTTTAGGTACTGTAAGGCTAAAGCTATTCGAGTGCGTGCTGCCCCGGCGTTATTGATTTTATTTTTGACAACGGGCTTATTACTGCCGTTATAACTACTTTCGGTAACACAGCCACTTAAAGCCAGTGCCGATAGTGTTATAGCAAGTATAGATCGCATTACCTTATCTCTTTATTTTTGTCCATATTGCCTATATTACCTAAAAGCCCTCATGTTGCATCAATTATTTAATAATAAACGATTTAACAGGAGGGCTTTTAGTAATTTAACTAAATTTAGGCTTGCTGGATGTTAACTGAGATTTTGTTATCGTCACGCATTTTCTTTTTCGCCATACGTTTAGTGCGGTCAACTACATCGCCGGCTAATTGCCCACATGCTGCATCAATATCATCCCCGCGAGTACGACGCACAATACAGGTAATGCCAGCAGCTTGTAAAACCTTAGAAAAACGGTCTATTCGGCTGTTGCTCGAGCGTGTGTATTCGTTACCCGGAAATGGATTAAACGGAATAAGGTTTACCTTAGAAGGTGTGCCTTTTAACGTTTTAACTAATTCGTGAGCTTGGTCGGTGCTGTCGTTAACGCCGTTAAGCATTACGTATTCAATTGTTACGTCTTTATTGGCTTTAGAGCCATCAATGTAACGACGACATGCCGCTAAAAACTCTTCAATAGGGTACTTTTTATTAATAGGCACTAAAATATCACGCAGTGCGTTATCTGGCGCGTGAAGTGAAATAGCAAGTGCTACGTCAATCTTCTCTTTTAATAAATCAAGTGCCGGTACCACGCCCGATGTACTTAATGTTACGCGGCGCTTAGATAAACCAAAGCCCCAGTCGTCCATCATTAATTCCATAGCGGGTACTACATTTTTAACGTTAAGCAATGGCTCGCCCATACCCATCATTACTACGTTAGTAACAGGGCGTTTTTCGCTGTTGCCATCTAGGCCAATATCTTTAGCTACACGCCATACTTGGCCAATAATTTCAGACACTTTTAAGTTACGGTTAAAGCCTTGTTGTGCGGTAGAGCAAAACGTACATTCTAAAGCACAGCCAACTTGCGAAGATACACATAACGTTGCACGTTCTTTTTCTGGGATCCACACGGCTTCAACTTCTTGGCCGCCTTCAAGTACTAATGCGTATTTGATTGTGCCGTCGCTCGCTTGTTGGCGAACTGATATTTCAGGGGCGACAATTTCGCATTCAGCTTTGAGCTTTTCTTTAAGTTTTTTATTTACATTGCTCATTTCGTCGAAGTTATCTACGCCAAAATGATAAATCCATTTCATCACCTGATCGCCACGAAACGGCTTTTCACCGAACGATACAAATAGCTCACGCATTGCATCTCGGTTTAAATCTAATAAGTTAATCTTTTTTTGCGCAGTGGTCATGAAACAACCTTAATCAGTAACGGTGGTGATAAAATTTACAAGGGCGAATTGTACACAATTCACTCACTTTAATCATTAAGTAAAACATCAAATATGCCAGTGTAATACTTTAATTAATGACTAAAAAAGGGCTCGAAAGCCCTTTTCATACTTTGCATCACAGGGTTAACTGTGAAACTCAAATTAACGAGTACGTGGGCAAAGCTCTTCGTCAGCGAAGAAGTACGCGATTTCGCGAGCAGCAGATTCAACAGCGTCAGAACCGTGAACAGCGTTTTCGTCAATGCTGTCAGCGTAGTCTGCACGTAAAGTACCAGCTAGTGCTTCAGCAGGGTTAGTAGCACCCATGATTTCACGGTTTTTAAGAACAGCGTTTTCGCCTTCAAGAACTGTAACCATTACTGGGCCAGAAGTCATGAAAGAAACTAAAGCGCCAAAGAAAGGACGTTCGCTGTGCTCAGCGTAGAAGCCTTCAGCTTTCTCTTGTGAAAGGTGAACCATTTTAGCTGCAACGATTTTAAGGCCAGCAGTTTCGAAACGGTTGTAGATAGCGCCGATGTGGTTTTTAGCTACTGCATCAGGTTTTACGATTGAGAAAGTACGCTCTAAAGCCATCTTTATGCTCCAATAATTTATAAGTAAAAGTGTGAATATTAACGGGCGCGAATTATACGCGCTTTAGCTGAAAAATCCTAATTTTATTAAAAACCAGTTCAATTACAATTTTATGATCTTGATCAAGGGGAAATTTTTAGTGCTATTTATACTGCCGCGCTTTGATTTTATATTTAAATTTATTACGCACACCATTGGCTTAATGCCCTTTGTTGTAGGGAGCGCAAATGTCACCTGTTTCTTCAAGCCCTTTTATACCTGAACTATTGTGCCCTGCAGGCAGTTTAAAAAATATGCGTTACGCCTTTGCATATGGGGCCGATGCCGTTTACGCCGGCCAGCCTCGCTACAGTTTGCGTGTGCGTAATAATGAGTTTGACTTAGAGACCTTACAAATAGGCATTAATGAAGCACACGCATTAAATAAAAAGTTTTATGTGGTATCAAATATTGCACCGCATAATGCTAAGGTTAAATCGTATTTACGTGATATTGAACCGGTAATAGCAATGGAGCCCGATGCACTGATTATGTCCGATCCGGGTTTAATTATGCTTGTTCGTGAAAAATGGCCAGCAATGCCGGTTCATTTATCAGTGCAAGCAAATGCCGTTAACTTCGCTAGCGTGCAGTTTTGGGCAAAACAAGGTATTGAGCGTGTTATTTTATCTCGCGAGCTATCGCTTGAAGAAATAAAGGAAATACGCACACAGTGTCCAGACACCGAGCTAGAAGTATTTGTGCATGGTGCATTATGCATGGCTTATTCTGGACGATGTTTACTCTCGGGTTATATAAATAAGCGCGACCCAAATCAAGGTACGTGTACCAATGCATGCCGTTGGGAATACGATGTAAAACCTGGGGTTGAAAACGAGACGGGCGAAATGGTGCATAAGTTTGATCCGAAACAGGTAATTCCTACTCTTGGCGAAGGCGCACCAAGCAATGATGTATTTATGCTTGAAGAGCAAGGTCGCCCAGGTGAATACATGCCTGCGTTTGAGGATGAGCATGGCACTTATATTATGAATTCAAAAGATTTGCGTGCCGTGCAGTATGTTGAACAACTTACAAAAATGGGCGTACATAGTTTAAAAATAGAAGGGCGTACTAAATCATTTTATTACGTTGCGCGCACCGCGCAAGTGTATCGTAAAGCAATAGATGATGCGGTTGCGGGTAAACCATTCGATACAAGCTTATTTAAGACGCTTGAGAACTTAGCACATAGAGGCTATATCGAAGGCTTTTTAAAACGCCATGCTCACCAAGAATATCAAAACTACGAATACGGTCATTCGGTGTCTACTAAGCAGCAATTTGTGGGTGAAGTACTAGGGCGCTGCGAAAATGGACTAGTTGAAATAGACGTTAAAAATAAATTTTGTGTTGGGCATGCTTTAGAGCTGATGACACCGCAAGGAAACATTACGTTTGAGCTTGAATACATGCAAAACAAAAAGGGCGAAAGTATTAGCGATGCCAAAGGCTCAGGATATATTGTAAAAGTTCAGTTAGATGAAGGTATTAATTTAGAGCACGCTATATTGATGCGTAATTTAGATGAGCACCAAGATACACGTAACCCCCATAAGCATACAGTAGTAACTTAACGATTAAACTTAGTAATGAAGGTATCTGTATATCACTGTGAACTTTATTACTTAAATAAAACGAAAAAGTTTATTCATAATAAAAGCTACTTATTAAAGAAATGAACTAATTTACATGCAGTCTGTTAAATCAAGACTCTTCTTTCTTAGTGTTTATATGAGTTATAACCAGTTTAACCAAAATGATAGTAAGTACAACTGCGGGGAATATCCATACATAATCAGCCATTATTTTTAACTCCAAAACTTAATTAATGACATTAAGATTAATGTTTTCTTAGTGGTTTGCAATAAAAAGTTAATGGGTGCTCGGTGTATTTTTTAGAGATGAAAAGCGTTAAGTAACTTATAAACTATATAAAACAAGTGCGATTCAGTATTCGCACTTTATTCAAGGTCAACGAAGGAGGTAATAGTGGCACTACTAATAAATAGTAAATGCATTAACTGTGATATGTGCGATCCCGAATGCCCAAATGAAGCTATATATATGGGTGCTAAAATTTATCAGATAGATTCTGAAAGGTGCACCGAGTGTGTAGGGCATTATGAAAAGCCAACCTGTATCAGTGTATGTCCAATAGATTGCATTAAACCAGATCCAAATTGCCGAGAAACTATTGATGAGTTAGCTGATAAATATATACGTATTAATGGTTAGTAATAGTACCTAACAATTTCACTCATACAGTTATATATAAAGGCAGTTTGTGTGAGTGCTTAAGATGAATATTTATGAGGAAGCTCAAAGTTATTATTTTCGTAAAAGTGAAATTAGTTCAAAGTAAATAACCTCATCCTTTGTATAAACTGATTGAAAGGTCTTTTTATATGCAAATTATACCCCCTCAAACCGCGGTTTGTATGTATTTTGTACTAAAACCAAATTCTTTTGAATAAGCGTGAAATAAACGTTGACCATCATTCGAATATCCCTATAATGCGACCCCACTGAGACGGCAGAGCAGGCAACGCTTAAGCTGCAAGCAAGCCACTTAGTGAGTCGAGTAAAACTTAAGTTTAGATTTTTGTAAAATTTAAAATTAAGTGTTGACAAAAATACAGGAAAGCGTAAGATTCGCTTCCCTTGAGTCGCTAAGGCAACTCAAACGTTCTTTAACAATATAAAGCAATCATCTGTGTGGGCACTCGTACAGGTTGAGTTCTAACAGCCAAGCTTAGTTCGCTAAGTGAGGCAAACAAATTAGAGTCTCAATTGAAACTGAGTGACCAACAGCAATAACTACTTCGGTAGGAATTGCAGCACAGTCAATTCAATATCGAAAGATATTAAATAAATTCAGAATTCATTGAGCTGTCGAAAGACACAAAACTTTTTAATTGAAGAGTTTGATCATGGCTCAGATTGAACGCTGGCGGCAGGCCTAACACATGCAAGTCGAGCGGTAACAGAAAGTAGCTTGCTACTTTGCTGACGAGCGGCGGACGGGTGAGTAATGCTTGGGAACATGCCTTGAGGTGGGGGACAACAGTTGGAAACGACTGCTAATACCGCATAATGTCTACGGACCAAAGGGGGCTTCGGCTCTCGCCTTTAGATTGGCCCAAGTGGGATTAGCTAGTTGGTGAGGTAATGGCTCACCAAGGCAACGATCCCTAGCTGGTTTGAGAGGATGATCAGCCACACTGGAACTGAGACACGGTCCAGACTCCTACGGGAGGCAGCAGTGGGGAATATTGCACAATGGGCGAAAGCCTGATGCAGCCATGCCGCGTGTGTGAAGAAGGCCTTCGGGTTGTAAAGCACTTTCAGTCAGGAGGAAAGGGTGTGAGTTAATACCTCACATCTGTGACGTTACTGACAGAAGAAGCACCGGCTAACTCCGTGCCAGCAGCCGCGGTAATACGGAGGGTGCGAGCGTTAATCGGAATTACTGGGCGTAAAGCGTACGCAGGCGGTTTGTTAAGCGAGATGTGAAAGCCCCGGGCTCAACCTGGGAACTGCATTTCGAACTGGCAAACTAGAGTGTGATAGAGGGTGGTAGAATTTCAGGTGTAGCGGTGAAATGCGTAGAGATCTGAAGGAATACCGATGGCGAAGGCAGCCACCTGGGTCAACACTGACGCTCATGTACGAAAGCGTGGGGAGCAAACGGGATTAGATACCCCGGTAGTCCACGCCGTAAACGATGTCTACTAGAAGCTCGGAACCTCGGTTCTGTTTTTCAAAGCTAACGCATTAAGTAGACCGCCTGGGGAGTACGGCCGCAAGGTTAAAACTCAAATGAATTGACGGGGGCCCGCACAAGCGGTGGAGCATGTGGTTTAATTCGATGCAACGCGAAGAACCTTACCTACACTTGACATACAGAGAACTTTCTAGAGATAGATTGGTGCCTTCGGGAACTCTGATACAGGTGCTGCATGGCTGTCGTCAGCTCGTGTTGTGAGATGTTGGGTTAAGTCCCGCAACGAGCGCAACCCCTATCCTTAGTTGCTAGCAGGTAATGCTGAGAACTCTAAGGAGACTGCCGGTGATAAACCGGAGGAAGGTGGGGACGACGTCAAGTCATCATGGCCCTTACGTGTAGGGCTACACACGTGCTACAATGGCGCATACAGAGTGCTGCGAACCTGCGAAGGTAAGCGAATCACTTAAAGTGCGTCGTAGTCCGGATTGGAGTCTGCAACTCGACTCCATGAAGTCGGAATCGCTAGTAATCGCGTATCAGAATGACGCGGTGAATACGTTCCCGGGCCTTGTACACACCGCCCGTCACACCATGGGAGTGGGTTGCTCCAGAAGTAGATAGTCTAACCCTCGGGAGGACGTTTACCACGGAGTGATTCATGACTGGGGTGAAGTCGTAACAAGGTAGCCCTAGGGGAACCTGGGGCTGGATCACCTCCTTATACGATTTAGAACTTATTTGTTCGTAGTGTCCACACAGATGATTGTTAGTTAGTTAAGCCACTGGCTTAGTTAATTAATATGCTCTTTAAAAATTTGGAAAAGCTGATAATAAAATTCGTATGAATAACATTGTTATTTGTACAGAGTTTTCAAAAGTAAAAAAGAATGATAGCAGTATCATTCAGTGCCATTTAATCACTCTTATGAGTCGATTGATTGGTATCTACTTTAGTATTCAATATTAACTTCTGGCGAAGTTAAACTGTCACAAAACAAAGACCCGTTTGGGTTGTATGGTTAAGTGACTAAGCGTACACGGTGGATGCCTTGGCAGTTGGAGGCGATGAAGGACGTATTAACTTGCGATAAGCCTAGTCAAGCTAGTAAAAAGCACTTGAGACTAGGATTTCCGAATGGGGAAACCCACCTGCTTGCAGGTATCGTTAACTGAATACATAGGTTAACGAGGCGAACGCGGAGAACTGAAACATCTAAGTACCCGTAGGAAAAGAAATCAACCGAGATTCCGAAAGTAGCGGCGAGCGAAATCGGAACAGCCCTTAAGCTTATTATGTGTTAATGGAAGGCTCTGGAAAGTGCCACGATACAGGGTGATAGTCCCGTACATGAAAAGACATTTTAAGTGAAATCGAGTAGGTCGGAGCACGTGAAACTTTGACTGAATATAGGTGGACCATCATCTAAGGCTAAATACTCCCAACTGACCGATAGTGAACCAGTACCGTGAGGGAAAGGCGAAAAGAACCCCTGTGAGGGGAGTGAAATAGAACCTGAAACCGTGTACGTACAAGCAGTAGGAGCAGACTTGTTCTGTGACTGCGTACCTTTTGTATAATGGGTCAGCGACTTATATTTTGTAGCGAGGTTAACCGATTAGGGTAGCCGTAGGGAAACCGAGTCTTAACTGGGCGAATAGTTGCAAGGTATAGACCCGAAACCCGGTGATCTAGCCATGGGCAGGTTGAAGGTTGAGTAACATCAACTGGAGGACCGAACCCACTAACGTTGAAAAGTTAGGGGATGACCTGTGGCTAGGAGTGAAAGGCTAATCAAACCGGGAGATAGCTGGTTCTCCCCGAAATCTATTTAGGTAGAGCCTCGGACGAATACTTACGGGGGTAGAGCACTGTTAAGGCTAGGGGGTCATCCCGACTTACCAACCCTTTGCAAACTCCGAATACCGTAAAGTAATATCCGGGAGACACACGGCGGGTGCTAACGTCCGTCGTGAAGAGGGAAACAACCCAGACCGCCAGCTAAGGTCCCAAAGTCATAGTTAAGTGGGAAACGATGTGGAAAGGCCCAGACAGCCAGGAGGTTGGCTTAGAAGCAGCCATCCTTTAAAGAAAGCGTAATAGCTCACTGGTCGAGTCGGTCTGCGCGGAAGATGTAACGGGGCTAAACTATGCACCGAAGCTGCGGATTCATACTTTGTATGAGTGGTAGGGGAGCGTTCTGTAAGCGGTTGAAGGTGTACCGGGAGGTATGCTGGACGTATCAGAAGTGCGAATGCTGACATGAGTAACGATAATGCGGGTGAAAAACCCGCACGCCGGAAGACCAAGGGTTCCTATCCCATGTTAATCAGGGTAGGGTAAGTCGACCCCTAAGGCGAGGCCGAAAGGCGTAGTCGATGGGAAACGGATTAATATTTCCGTACTTGGTATAATTGCGATGGGGGGACGGAGAAGGCTAAGCAAGCATGGCGATGGTTGTCCATGTGAAAGTGAGTAGGGCGTTTGTTTAGGTAAATCCGGACGAACATTAAACCTGAGACACGAGACGAGCTACTACGGTAGTGAAGTTGCTGATGCCATACTTCCAGGAAAAGCCTCTAAGCTTCAGATTATACCGAATCGTACCCCAAACCGACACAGGTGGTCAGGTAGAGAATACTAAGGCGCTTGAGAGAACTCGGGTGAAGGAACTAGGCAAAATCGTACCGTAACTTCGGGAGAAGGTACGCTCCTATCTGTGATGAGACTTGCTCTCTAAGCGGACGGGAGCCGCAGTGACCAGGTGGCTGGGACTGTTTATTAAAAACACAGCACTGTGCAAAATCGCAAGATGACGTATACGGTGTGACACCTGCCCGGTGCCGGAAGGTTAATTGATGGGGTTATCTTCGGAGAAGCTCTTGATCGAAGCCCCGGTAAACGGCGGCCGTAACTATAACGGTCCTAAGGTAGCGAAATTCCTTGTCGGGTAAGTTCCGACCTGCACGAATGGTGTAACCATGGCCACGCTGTCTCCACCCGAGACTCAGTGAAATTGAAATCGCAGTGAAGATGCTGTGTACCCGCGGCTAGACGGAAAGACCCCGTGAACCTTTACTACAGCTTGGCACTGAACATTGAACCTACATGTGTAGGATAGGTGGGAGACTTTGAAGATGAGACGCTAGTCTTGTTGGAGTCGTCCTTGAAATACCACCCTTGTAGTTTTGATGTTCTAACGTTGGCCCCTGAATCGGGGTTACGGACAGTGCCTGGTGGGTAGTTTGACTGGGGCGGTCTCCTCCCAAAGAGTAACGGAGGAGCACGAAGGTTGGCTAAGTACGGTCGGACATCGTACGGTTAGTGTAATGGTAGAAGCCAGCTTAACTGCGAGACAGACACGTCGAGCAGGTACGAAAGTAGGTCATAGTGATCCGGTGGTTCTGAATGGAAGGGCCATCGCTCAACGGATAAAAGGTACTCCGGGGATAACAGGCTGATACCGCCCAAGAGTTCATATCGACGGCGGTGTTTGGCACCTCGATGTCGGCTCATCACATCCTGGGGCTGAAGTCGGTCCCAAGGGTATGGCTGTTCGCCATTTAAAGTGGTACGCGAGCTGGGTTTAGAACGTCGTGAGACAGTTCGGTCCCTATCTGCCGTGGGCGTTTGAGAATTGAGAGGGGTTGCTCCTAGTACGAGAGGACCGGAGTGAACGAACCGCTGGTGTTCGGGTTGTCATGCCAATGGCATTGCCCGGTAGCTACGTTCGGAACTGATAAGCGCTGAAAGCATCTAAGCGCGAAGCAGGCCTCGAGATGAGTTCTCACTAGACTTTTAAAGTCTCTGAAGGGCCGTTGAAGACTACAACGTTGATAGGCAAGATGTGGAAGTGGTGTGAGCCATTAAGCTAACTTGTACTAATTACCCGTGAGGCTTAACCATACAACGCCAAACGCGTTTTGTGTGACAGTTAAGACAGAAGTTAATATAACTAAAGTAGATATTACTTAGAAAGACTTAAAAAATATTATCAGATATTTTCCAGATTCAGTTAGTGCGTAGAAATACGGATTAACGCCCAAATTTGCTTGGTGACAATAGCGTTTTGGACCCACCTGACTCCATGCCGAACTCAGTAGTGAAACGAAACAGCGCCGATGATAGTGTAGCATTTGCTATGTGAAAGTAGGACATTACCAGGCTTCAAATAAGAGAAACCCGTTACAGCAATGTAACGGGTTTTTTGCTGTCTGGGGTTTAATAAATAGCAATAGCCCATACCAAACTCAGTAGTCAAACAAAACAGCTCGAAGGCGAGCCCCGCACAAGGCCGCCCCAACACAACGATAGTACCCCATTTCACTGTGACTTTTTACCGCTGTGGGCACCACGACATTACCAGGCTTCAAATTGTAGAAAGCCGCTTCAGAAATGAAGCGGCTTTTTTTACGTCTGCAGAAAAGTAATATTCAACATTTTCTTCTCTAAAGCGTAGCGTCTCCTAAGCGAAGCGCCTCTTTGTTAAGAGTGTTTTGGCTATTAAATACACTGACCTATGGTAGGTAACATTTCACTGTGACTCTCCACCGCTGTGGACACCAAGACATTACGCAGGCCGCAGGCTTCAAATACAATAAAGCTCAATTCGCTAAATTTTTTTATGTTTATAGAAAAGTAATATTCAGTATTTCCTTTTCTAAAGCGAAGCGTCTCCTGAGCGAAGCGCCTCTTTGTGGACAGTGTTTTGGTTATTCAATACACTGACCTATGATAGGTAACATTTGCTATGTGACTCTCTACCGCTGTGGGCACCACGACATTACGCAGGCTTAAAATTGTAGAGAGCCCGACTAGCGATAGTCGTTTTTTCCGTCTGGGGTTTAGTAAATAGTCAAAACCCTATGCCGAACTCAGTAGCGGCTGCTGATGCATATCCTGTGCTCAACGGTATTTTAATTCCCATACATTATGCATAACAAAGTCAAAGCGAGATCCGCACAAGTCAGCCTTTACATAATAATAATTTCTATTTCACGGTGACTTTTACAGATTTA
Organism: Pseudoalteromonas sp. PS1M3; assembly: GCF_016865405.1. Taxonomy (NCBI): domain Bacteria; kingdom Pseudomonadati; phylum Pseudomonadota; class Gammaproteobacteria; order Alteromonadales; family Pseudoalteromonadaceae; genus Pseudoalteromonas; species Pseudoalteromonas sp. PS1M3. The sequence continues at coordinate 198,501 of NZ_AP022625.1, forward strand.
CTTCTCTATGTATTGATTTAAGTTTATAACAATATAAAAAATACTAGTGATACAATTAAGTGTATGGGCTAATACATCCTATAGAGATAAAGTTATTATTGGTTTTGTTTAACTTTACTTGTTAAAAATCCTTATGGGCTTTGAATCGCCCCGTGTTTGCCAGAGACTCAATAACTTGAGAAACTGGAACTATGAAAAAATCAAATCGCTATACATCAGAATTTCGTGAACGTGCAATTAGGCTTGTTACCACACAACAGCATGAATACCCTTCTCTTTGGGCTGCGCTAGTATCGATTTCAGATAAACTGGGATGTACCCCAGAAACACTTAGAGCATGGGTCAAGAAATCTCAAGCTCAACCGTCTAAACCCTCTTCTAATACGCAATCAACTGAAGAACGCCTTGCCGTCTTAGAGCGCGAGAATAAAGAGCTCAAGCGAACGAATGATATCCTGAGGCAAGCTGCCGCTTTTTTCGCCCAAGCGGAGCTCGACCGCAAACAGAAGTAATAGTGGATTTTATTGATGCTTGCAGAGAGCATTACGGTGTCGAGTCAATTTGCAAGGAATTGCCGATTGCACCATCAACGTATTATTCTCATAAACAGATACAAAGAGAGCCTGAGCGACTGTCTAACCGCAAAAAGCGTGATGCTGAGCTGATAATACTCATTCGCGAAGTGTGGGAGGATAATATGTCAGTTTATGGTGCAAGAAAAATATGGAAGCAGCTACAGCTTGACGACCATCAAGTCGCCCGCTGTACAGTCGAACGATTGATGCGAGTTATGGGAATTCAAGGTGTTCGTCGGGGTAAAGCACATAAGACAACGATACCTGACGAGCAACAAGATAAGCCACTTGATTTAGTTAATCGTCAATTTACTGCTGAGCAGCCAAATCAACTTTGGGTAGCTGACATCACCTATGTTGCCACATGGAGTGGGTTTGTTTATGTCGCTTTCGTGATAGATGTTTTTTCACGATACATTGTAGGTTGGCGTGTATCAACGACAATGCACACAGAGCTTATTCTTGATGCGTTAGAGCAAGCTATTTGGCATCGTGGCAACCCCGAAGGGTTAATTCACCACAGCGACAGAGGCAGCCAATATTTGTCTATACGATACACTGAGCGACTTGCTGAAGCTGGAATTCAAGCGTCTGTAGGCAGTGTGGGTGACTCTTATGACAATGCATTGGCTGAAACAATAAATGGATTATTTAAAACAGAGATTATTCGCAGAAATGGCCCGTGGAAGAATGTTGATGCTGTTGAATACGCAACGTTAGAGTGGGTCAATTGGTTTAATAATCAACGCTTATTATCTTCAATTGGGTATATTTCACCAGCTCAATATGAAACAGACTACTATGATAATTTAAACGAGTCAGGTAAAGTGGCCTGACTTAAACAAACTGGTCTCCGATGAACTCGGGGCGATTCACTTTATGCTCTCCTTTTGTTAACGCTTTTACTCATTTAGGGTCCTCTATGTCTTTCCCCTTATTTATTGATGACTCACCTTCTTTAATAGAGTTTACTCGTATCTACCTTGCTTTGTTTTATACATTTGTAGCAGGCTTTTATACCTATAGAATTATTTATATGTCACGTACTGAGAAAGAAAACATTGTTTTTCCTGGAGTTAAGTATTGTGCAAGTTGGTGGAACCATACTGTGTTTAAGTTCTTTAGAGCCTTGATATGGTTTGTATGTGTATTGCGAGTGTTTGTTCCTTCACTTGATAATTACTTAGGGCTATTTGCTGGTTTGAATGATTGGCCCGGTGTTATGTTTGGCAATGTACTTTTGACAGCAGGTTTTGCTTTATCGATGCTTGTTCATTTTAATATGGCTTCATTATGGCGTTCAGGAGTTGATCCAAACGGTCCACGGGAATTAAAAACAAAAGGGTTATATCAGTTTTCTAGAAACCCAATGTATTTGGGCGTGATAGCCGCTCAAATTGGATTTTTCTTAGCGTTGCCAAGCTTATTTAGTTTAATATGCTTAGTCATTGGGGTCGCAGCTATATACAGGCAAACTCTGGTAGAAGAAAAGCATTTAACCGAGAGCTTTACAGTTGAATATAAACAATATTCACAGGTAGTGCCTCGCTGGTTTTAATTGCGCGTTATTCTTCAATGAACTCGCTGACAAACACCTTTTTTGAAACTGGTTTAGAAAAGTAATAGCCTTGAATATAATCACATTGCATCTGTTTTAGTAACATGTACTGCTCTTGTTTTTCTACTCCCTCAGCAACTACTTCTACATTTAAGTTATGGGCCATTGTGATAATAGCCCTTACTAGTGCAATGCTATTATCATTTTTTTCTATATCCTTTATAAATGAACGATCTATTTTAAGGATGTCGATATCTAATCGTTGCAAATATGCCAATGATGAGTAACCCACGCCAAAATCATCAATAGCAACATCTATTTGAAATTCACTTAGTCGCCTTAGCTGTCGCTTTATTTCTGAATCAGTTCCCATTAGGGTGTTCTCTGTTACTTCTATTAAGACAGAGTGTTCGGGTAAATTGAATTGTTTGCTTGCCTGTATCCATTGCTCAACCCACTCACCAGATCGATCAATCTCCAGTGGTGAGGTATTAACACTAACTTGTATAAGGCGTTTAGATATTTTATTGAATAAAGTGCAGTCTTGTATTGCTTGCGATTTCACCCAGCGGCCTATGTCGCTTATTAAGCCATTTTTTTCTGCCATAGGGATAAATTCATTGGGCCCTATTAATCCTTTTTGTGGATGATTCCAGCGGATCAATGCTTCGGCTTTAGTAATGCTCTTACCGTCTACAGAAAAAATAGGCTGATAGTACAATTCAAACTGATTTTCTTTTAAACCAAGTTTTATTTCTTCTATGAGTTTTCTTTTCTCAGTGGCTTTTTCTTCAATTGAATAAGAGAAAAATTCGTACCTATTTCTACCTTTCTTTTTAGACAAATACATTGCTTGGTCGGCACGCTTAACGAGCTCTTCAACTGTTTTACCATGTTCTGGGTAAAGAGTAATACCTATACTTGCGGTAACATACACTGTCTCTTTTTTTACTTGAATTGAAGTTAATAGGGCATGTTGTACGCTATTTGCAACTTTTGCGGCTCTTTCTAGGTCGGTGACGTTTTGAAGTATTAAAGTAAACTCGTCCCCCCCCAGTCGCGCAATAATATCTTGTTCAGTAATGCATGCTTTTAGTCTATTTGCAACTTGATGCAACAGTAAGTCACCGTAATCATGGCCTAAATTATCATTTACTTCTTTGAACCCATCAAGGTCGATAAAAATTAATGCGAAATTTGTATCATGCGTATTGATTAACGATTGTATCTTTTCATAGAAATAGCGGCGATTAGGCAGGTCCGTAAGGCCATCTTGATATGCGTAGCGGTGAAGTTCGCTGTTAGCATTTTCAAGCTCTTGGGTACGTGTTTTAACTTGATTTTCTAAAGCGTGTTCACGTTGCTCTATTGTATAGAGCATATCGTTAAAACATACGGTTAATTCGCCAACCTCATCATTAGAGAGTTGCTCGGCACGTAAACTATAGTCATTTGATTTAGTGATATCGTTAGCTGTTTGAGCTAAATATAAAATGGGGCTTAAAAAACGACGCCTCAGGAACAATGAAATAATTAGGCTGACAGCAAAGGATAGTAGCGTGAGACTAATTATAAACTTTACATAAAAATCTATTCGATTATTGATATAGCTATTGTTAGCATAGATTACTAATTCGCCAACGTTGTTACCATCTATAGTCAGTTGTTTTTTTACTTCAACAGCATGCTCAACATTATCGGATAACATGTGCGAATTAGTTTTTGCTACAATATCTCCAGTTCGATTAGTAACAATAGCAGAGATTACATCTGTACGAGTAAGAATAGGCTTTATTAGTTCTTGAATTGCTTCTAAATCTTCAAAGATAAGTGCGGTGGCTATATTTGGCGACTGTAGTGGTACAGTGATTTTGGCCACCCATTAAGAAAGAAATGTTATGCTAATAAGCATACAAATTTGGGTGAAAAAATGACGAAATTAAAACGCGCAACGTATTCTGCGGCAATCAAATTAGAAACAGCTCAGCTTGTAGTTGACCAAAGTTATACTCAAGAAGAAGCAGCCAAAGCGATGGGGGTGGGTAAATCAACCGTCAGTAAGTGGGTTACTCAATTAAAGCAAGAGCGGAGTGGCCAGACACCATCTGCTTCACCAATGACGCCCGAACAAATTGAAATCCGCGAACTTAAAAAGCAAATCCAACGCATTAAATTAGAAAAGGATATATTAAAAAAGGCTACCGCTCTCTTGATGTCCGACTCCCTGAACAATTCTCGTTAATTGAGAAACTAAATCAACGAGAGCGTTACCCAATTAGCGTGCTGTGTAACGTATTCAATGTGCATCGTAGCAGCTATAAATATTGGGCTATACGGGATACAACGCCGACGCCAGAGCAAATAAGGCTAGAAGCTGAAGTTAAAGCCATACATGCAATGAGCGGCGGCTCAGCTGGGGCGCGGACAATCGCGGCAATAGCAACGAACAATGATTTTGAATTGAGTCGTTATCGTGCTGCTAAGCTAATGGTTAAATTAAAGCTTGAAAGCTGCCAAGTACCTCAACATTCATATAAACGCGGTGGTAATGAGCACCTTGAAATTCCAAATCTGCTTGATAGACAATTTGATGTTGTTGAGCCAGATACCGTGTGGTGCGGTGATGTGACGTATATTTGGACAGGCAATCGCTGGGCCTATTTAGCGGTCGTTGTTGATTTGTTTGCACGTAAAGTCGTTGGTTGGGCAATGTCGTTGTCGCCAGATACTAACTTAACGCTAAAAGCGCTTGAACTCGCGTATGAAAGCAGAGGTAAGCCAAGTGGACTGATGTTTCATTCAGACCAAGGTAGTCATTATACAAGTTTAAAATATCGTCAACGTTTATGGCGCTATAAAATTACACAAAGTATGAGCAGGCGCGGAAATTGTTGGGATAATGCGCCAATGGAGCGATTTTTTAGAAGCTTTAAAACGGAGTGGATGCCAAAGGTTGGATACGAAAACTTTAAAGATGCTAAATATAGTGTGAGTGATTATATCAACGGGTATTACAACAACGTTAGGCCACATCATTATAATGCCGGTTTAGCGCCAAATGAATCTGAGGTTAGATACCAAGATTCTAAAGCTGTGGCCAAATTTTATTGACCACTACACTGAATGGCCACTATATAATCCGGCCTTGTTCGGTGTAATTCAATTAAAAAACGATAGAAATAGTCTTCGAGAAGCATTAATCGCTAGAAAGTTCGGCTCTGAGTATTCAGGTCAAGAGGATAAGGAAGGAATCTTCTATACAATCAACAATGATCAAGCATATGAACTACTATCGACAGGAAGAGCCATTGCAAAAGCGCTCTTCAACAATACTGAAGAAGTTGTTGAGTCGCACTCTCTCCACCCGACAACTAGATATAGGTTATTTAGGTTGTTAAGGACGCTTAAGCGAAATAAGTTGGTCAAGCATAACACATATGAGCCTTAACTCTGTCAATAGGCATTAGTTTTCTTTTTGACCGTTTTTATAAATTGACGGTCAATTCTAAATCAATAAACAAATTCGTTTACTTCGTATGTCGATGCGGCTGTTAAGCAAGTAGCTTACGGCAAACACATATAGAGGCTCTCTTATTGCGATCTCATCGCAGCCAGCTTTTTCCCATATCCTTTTGGGGTTGCTGGGGCACTAGACATTCATCGGTTAACCTCATCATGGCACTATTCAAGGCGGCTGGTTTCATCATTATGATCCAGTTAGTTTCAGGCTCAAGTCAGGTGTAAGCGACTTTGTTTATTGTATTAATGCACGCGTACTGAGCGTCTAATCAAGACAAGTGGCTTAGGTCTGTAGGCATATAATCAGGTTAAACCTTGTTGGTTATTAACTCACCCAATTGATTGATGCTCAGCCTTATATCCAGTTAGATGTTCAGCTCACTCAATACCGTGACTAACTCTTTAAGAATTTTGCTTCATCGAATACCGTCTCTTTTTTAAGCATATAATAAACACAGCGACCAAGCTTATGCGCAAGCGCTGACAGTGCTTTGGCTTTACTCATTCGTTTTTGTAGTTTTTCGAGGTATTTGTTGGCGTTGTGATTGTGACGCAGCAGCAATACAGCGGCTTCGGAGAACGCCCATTTTAGATGTGCATTGCCAATTTTGTTGCCTTGGGTGCCATAGGTTTTGCCGGCAGACTCTGCTTTACATTTGACTAACCGACTATATGAAGCGAACTTTTGTACGCTTGAAAAGCGATTAATGTCACCAATCTCATAAATAATGGTAAGTGCGAGAATGCGGCCTATACCATTTATTGTTTGCAAGATATTAAGGTGAACAGGATTGTGTTGCTTGGCCATTTGTTCAATATAATGCTCTAAAGGCTTAAGCTCGCTGTGATAGCAATCGAGTATGGCCATATTTAAATTAATGGATCGTTGCACAACGGGGTCAGGGAAGTAGTAGCGCATCTTTTCTCTGTCGCAGACGTTCTTTAAATTCACGTTGTGGGCAGGTAAATTGTACTGGCTGGCGGTATTGGCGACATGGGCTTTTAAATCAGCTCCGTGGCGAACAATTTTAGTTCTTCGGCGTAATAAGTCGCGCGTAGCACGCATATCTTTGTCATACACATAAGCAAGTGGAAAGTTCCCCCCACGGATGAGTTTGGCAATTTTATATGAATCTATTTTATCGTTTTTGGCTTTACCGCCATGAATCGCCTTCATATATAACGCATGACCGAGAATAAAGTCGATAGTGTGTTCTTTACAAAAGTCAGCGACCCAATACCAGCAATGCATGCATTCTACGCCAACCACAATATCACCGATATACGGTTTTAGTAGTTTTAATAGTGCTTCTGGGTCATCTTTAATTTTCTTGTGAACAAGTATAAGTCCTGTATTATCAATGATACAGACGTAAAGTAATCGCGCGTGTAAATCGATTCCACAATAATATGGATGCATGTTATTGTAAAAGTTCATTGAGCTTTCTCCTGTAAGGTTGGTTGCCTTTTCAGCGTAGCGAATAATCGCGATGCTGGGGAGGAGGCTCAATGAGTATCAAGCTAATTAATAAGGACAAAAAACAGTTGGCTGTTTTCGTTCCTCAACATTTTAGCCAACAATTTTTTGCCCATTATTAGGGCGTTATATTGCTTTGTAAGGTCAAGTATTGAATTTAAAAGAAAGGAAGGAAAGCGGCATCTTATATGCGGTGTTCATTACCGTTCTGTTGTATTTCTTTTTTAAAATTACTTTAATTTTCTCTATAGTTTCAGTCAGGGATTCCACTTGCTTAAGCTCTATTTGGAGTAACTCTGATACTGTAATAACACCATTCTCTGCATTTTTTATTGTGGCAATATTTAGCTGCATTTGGTTATTTTATTGCGGTATAAAGTACAAACAAAAAGTAGGTAAATCGGCATATTTACTATTAGCCGTCGGAGCTGTGTTCTATTATTTTTGGTTCCAAGGTTTTTACGGTTTCTGGCAGCTAATGAGCTACGAGCAAAAGGAAATTACATTACAAGAGTTTTTTGAAAAAACAGGTGGTACAGAAAGGTTAAAGTTGTATGGTAGTGGCGCTAATCAAAATGTATTGTGTAAATCGCAGTATAACAAAGTAAATTAAAAGTGCGGACAAAAAACAGTGGGCTTTGTTCGTACCTCACAAATTATAGCCCACTATTTTTAGCCGTTTATTTGCGGCGTTATGTGTTTCGTAAAGTATGAGTTTCAAAAATAGCGACGAAGGTTTCGAATGTGAAACAGTACAAAAACATAATAAACTAGACAGATACTTTTATTTTCGCACTTTGATGAGCTACGTATCAGGCTTTAATTAGTGAAGAAATAAGTAAAGTATTACATAACAATCGTAAATTAATTAAGTGCTCACCTACTTTAATTTTTTCACAGGGAAGTTAAATGAACTTAAATCAAATTACATTACCTGTTACAGATATGGAAATTTCGACTAAATTTTATCGCGACTTAGGTTTTACTCAAATTGTAGACACCCCGCATTATGCTCGCTTTGAATGCCCAGACGGGGATTCAACTTTCTCCTTGTCTTTAGATCGAGGTGAGTTTGATTGTGGCACGGTAATATATTTTGAACATGAACAATTAGATCAACTGGTTGAGGCTTTAAAAGTTAAAGGTTTTGTATTTATACAAGAACCTACAGACCAGAGTTATTTATGGCGAGAGGCCGTACTGCATGATCCGTCAGGTCATAAAATTAAGCTATATTGGGCGGGTGTTAATAGGGTTAATCCACCTTGGCGTGTAGAAGTACGCAGCTAATACAAATCAGATCTTTAATTATGCAATGTTCAACTTTACGCTATTAAAATCTAACCTCAAAATACAAACAACTATCAGGCTTAACGCCATTGGCATTAAACCTGACAGCTCAAATTTAACCAATCAGCGTTAATTAGTCGGCATTAAATATATCTCGCGAACATTGTTGCGCTGGTTTGCTTCAATGGCAAACAGTACGGCGTCGGCTACATCTTGCGGGTCGAGCTTATCGGGCTTTGCTTCATCAAAAAATGGGGTGTTTACCATGCCAGGGGCTATGGTGGTACAGCGGCCGTTCCATTCGCTCATTTCCTCAGCTAAGTTTTGCCCAAACCCGTAAGCAAACCATTTAGTTGCACCGTAAATAGAGCCTTTTATTGGCTTACGGCCAGCGGCTGAGCTGGTTAATATAAAGTGGCCTTTGTTTTGGCGTAAATGGGGCAGGGTTGCTTTTGCCGTCCACAGCAGGGCTTTAATGTTTATGTCTATCATGGTTGACCATTCATCGGGATCGCCTTTTTCAGTGCCTGCGGTTGAAACGCCCATACCTGCGTTGGCAAATGCGGCATCTAGTCGGCCAAATTTTTTAAGCCCTTTTGTTACTACGTTTTCAAGTTCGGTAAAGTCGGTGGCATCTGCGGGTACACTCAGTGCGTTATCTTCACCTAATGACTCAACTAGTTCAGCTAATTTATCTTCACTTCTGGCGGTAAGAATGACTTTATGGCCGTTATTAACCAATGTTTTTGCACTCGCTTCACCTATGCCACTAGAAGCACCTGTAATTAGAACTACTTTTTCTTTCGCCATGATTATTTCTCCTATGTTTACATATTCAAAATTATAGAAATTCGATTAGTTAAATAGTGAATCGAATAAGACTTACCATAGCAGGCTGAAGTTAACCTAAATTGAACATATAGCGACTCATTTATTACTTTAATTTAGCTGTGTGTATAAAAAAATAGGTTAATTTTATTTATGGCTATATACTCGCGCGGCTTTTCGTTAGCGCGGTTGTTTTTTGTTCTAGTGTTAGATTTAATCACCGCAAAATAGAGTGAAAATAATCCTGTAGGGCCTATAGGTATTTGGTCGTTAACGTTAAATTATTAGCTAAAACGTATTTGGCTTATTTAAATTGTGCTGGTTGTCAGCCGTTTTTTGGAATATGTATGAAAGATAAACTTATTGTGTTTTGGCAAAGCCATTCAGAAACTATCATCACTTTAGGTTACAAAGTGGTATTAGCTTTGGCTATTTTAGTTGCGAGTGCACTTATTGCGCGTTCGGTTAAAAAAGCGATTAAAAATTCTAAATCGCCATTAAAAAAAGTAGACGAAACGCTACTGCCGCTGTTATCGAGCATTGCGGGGTATTTAGTTTACATAATTGCTGGGCTGTTTATTTTAGATATTTTTGGCGTTAATACGGCAAGCTTAATAGCGCTAATGGGCGCGGCGGGTTTAGCGATTGGTTTGGCGCTTAAAAACACCTTAAGTAATATTGCAGCCGGCATTATGTTATTAATACTTAGGCCATTTAAAGTAGGCGATTTTGTAGATGCTAGCGGCACGCTTGGCACAGTGAATGAAATAAACTTATTTACGACTATTTTTAAAACCACCGATGGCCTTTATATCGCATCGCCTAACGGTAAAGTGTGGGGCGGCAACATTAAAAACTTTACCCGCAACGGTAAAAGGCGCATGGATATAGTGGTGGGAATTTCGTACGCCGACTCTATTGATGTTGGCTTAAATGTACTTAAAGAAGTTGCCGAATCAGAAAGCCGATTACTTGCAGAGCCCGCACCTAAAGTAATGGTTACCTCAATAGGCGAAAGCGCAGTAAATATTCAATTACGTGCATGGGCTGTAAATGGCGATTACTGGCAAACCGTGTGGGATTTAAATAAGCGCGTTAAAGAGGCCATAGAAGGCGCGGGGCTGAGCATTCCGTTTCCGCAGCGAACGCTGCATATATCTGAGTCGATGGCATCGGCAATAACAGTAAGTAAAGAAACTTAAACTCTATTAGCATAAGCACAAATAAAAATAGCGAGCCTTGGCTCGCTATTTTTGTATTAGCCTTTGTGTTGGCTGAGGTATTAACCTTCTAATTGAAAGTCGTACACTGAGCCTAAGTTAAGCAGTTGGGTTAGTTCATCCAGTGCTTGGTAGCTTTCGGTAAGTAGGGCTGAATCGGCAAAGTCGTTTGCGCCTAATTTATCGCGGTAGTGACGTTTTGCCCAGTCACAAAGCTGTGTGTATTTAGTATCGGTTAAAATAACTTCTGGGTTTACAGCGCTTAGCTCTTGTTGGTTAAGGGCTACGCGTAAACGCAAGCATGCAGGGCCGCCGCCATTTTGCATACTTTGGCGCAGGTCAAAAAACTGCACTTGGTTGACTGGGTTATCCGCTAAAATCATTTCTTCAATGTAGGCGTTTACTGCGCTATTACGTTGGCACTCTTGTGGCGCTACTAATAGCATTGAGCCATCATCTAGGCTTACTAATTGGCTATTAAATAAGTAACTGCTTACTGCATCGCTAATGCTTACTTTATCGGTAGGTACTTCAATTATGTATAGCTGTTTGCTGCCGGTGTAGGCATCGCGAATTTCTTGCAGGGCATCTTGTTGGTTTAAAAATGCTTGCTGGTGGCAAAGCAATACGTTTGCGTTACCTACTGCAATTACATCGTTATGAAACACGCCTTGGTCTATAACATCTGGGTTTTGCTGCAGTAAAATTTGGCTCGATTCTTTTAAATTATGTAATCGGCAAATGGCTTCTGAAGCTTCTAGTGTTTGCCTTGCAGGAAACTTAGCCGGTTTTGGTAATTGGCTGTTAAAGGCACTTGCACCAAATACAAACATTTCTAGGCCTTGCTCGCCGTGGCTGTCGCAAAGTCGGGTATGGTTAGCCGCGCCTTCGTCGCCAAAAAAGCCCTGATCGGGTAAATGCGTGTGGTGTGCAAAGTAGCTATCGTTATTAAACATGGCTTTTAGTAAGCGGGTAGTTGTAGCAGGCTCTAGGGAGCGATGAAACTTATTGTTTAAATTAGCTGAGGTAAAATGCACTTTGCCATCGAGGGTGTCTGGCGAAGGTGAAACAGTGGCTGCATTGGCGGTCCACATTGCAGAGGCCGAATAACACGCGCGCAATAAAATAGGGTCGGCTTTAAATGCTTTATGAATAACTTGCGAGTCGTTGCCGGTAAAACCTAGGCGACGTAGTACGTTTAAATCGGGGCGTGCGTGGGGCGCAAACACACCTTGTGTTAGGCCTTTGTCGTGCATGGCTTTCATTTTTTCAAGGCCCTGTAACACAGCTTCTTGAGGGTTTGAAAAACTTGCCGCATTATTTAACGAGGCAACGTTACCATACGATAAACCCGCATAGTTGTGAGTAGGGCCAACTAAGCCATCAAAATTTACTTCTAAGGCGTGCATACACGTTCCAATCATATTGTTTTTAGTTACTTAACAATACAACGCAATGGCCGCGCTTGCAAAGCCTATAAATACGAAATTTATCGGCTGTAAACTCGCTCTTTATCGCACGTAGTATGGGTATTGCTCGGATCGTTTACCTGCCATACGCTAATGTCTAAACGCCATAGTAGGTAAAGGGTGTGGTATAGGTTAGCCATGGTATTTTCCTTGAAAGTTTCACTGAACACATCTGTACTTTGAAAGAATTATGCCAACTGTTAATTGAATATTTTATGAATACAAATCAGATATTTATTAAAACACTAAAAATAACTTTTGAGCGCTTAGCACCACTTTGGGGCTAAAAGGCTTAAAAGTTGCACCAAAAAGCCACGCAGCGGGTGCGTGGCGTATGGTTTATACGCTGTATTTAGCGCCCTACATTACCCTTTACTAGTGGGTCGAAGGACAGCACACTAAATTTTCCTTGGCTGGCATTTTTACCGTTATTTAATACTGGCGAGCGATGTAGCTCATCTACGGTAAAATATATTTTATGATCGGCGCCATAACTAAAGCCATCAGGCCAGCTTAAGCGCTCGTCTTTAAATAATACCTGGTATTTACCGCTTGGTTTTACCACGCCAATTGCGCCGTTGGTTATGTCGGTAACATATACATTGCCGCCGCCATCAACAATAATGCCGTCGGAAATGGGTTTAGTGCCGTAACGCGTTACTTTACTTTCAAGGGCGCTTGCGCTCAGGCTTTTATTGTTAATATCGCTTGTGGCAATACGATAAACCGACGTGCCAGACATAGAGCCAAAGTAAAGCCACTGTTCGCTTGGGTCGAGTGTGATTGGGTTTACCCCTAAACGTGCTGGTTGGCCGCCTAGTTTCATGGTGCGCCCTTCAATGACCATATCGATATTTTCGGCTGTGGTGTATGGGCTATTTTGTAAGACTCTGCGCGCCTCACCTGTTTTTAAATTTACGGTAATAATAGCGGCTTGGCTGCCTTGTGCGGTGTCGGCAATGTATACAACGCCGTGTTTATTATCGATAACTAAATCGTTTAAAAACGAGGTGTCGGTAATGGTGGGTTTAGCTAAATAAATTATTTTATGCAGCTGCTCTTTATTGGTATCCCATCCGACTAAACGCCCAGCATGATCAGGGCCTGATGTATCAAGCATCCATAACACGCCATCGGCAGATACATTTATGCCAAGTACGTCGTAAAAGCCTTTGCCGTTTTTATACGCGTATGCCCATTCTTCATTAGGGTAGGGTTTGGTGGTGCCATCGCTTAATAGCTCCATAATTTTTTGTTTTTGGCCGTAAAAACCATGTACCGATAAAAACTTACGACCCGAGGGCGTAATAGCAATATTACCCGGTGGGTGCTGCGCGTCGAATGTGGCTACTGTTTTTAAATCAGCGTTTTGATTAGCGGTATTAGCAAACACACTGCTGGTTAAAAACGCGGTGCTGCAGGCTGCAACTAAAAGTATTTTTTTAATCTGATTCATGGTTAAAAGCCTTCTAAAACAAGTTTACCGCGTGAGGTGTGCGATTCTAAAATTTGGTGTGCTTTATATAAATTAGCAGCGTTAATTAATCCTAAATTTTGCCCTAGCGTGGTTTTAAGTGTACCTGCGTCTATCAGTTCGCTAATTTCATTAAGTAAGGTGTGCTGCGCTGTTATATCGGCGGTAATAAATAGCGAGCGGGTAAACATAAACTCCCAATGCACCGATATACACTTACGCTTAAACTTTAAAATATCGAACGATGTAGGGTCATCTATTAGCGCAAATTTACCTTGCGGTTTAATACACTCTACTATTTGATCTTGGTATTGGTCGGTATGGGTTAAGCCAATAACGTAATCAAATTCAGCTAAACCTAGCTCTTTGCGCTGCTCGTTTAAGTTTTTAGAATGATCGAGCACGTGATCGGCTCCTAACTCTTTAAGCCAGGTTACGCTTTGCTCGCGTGATGCAGTACCTACCACCTTTAGCCCCGTAAGCTGCTTGGCAAGCTGTACTAAAATAGATCCAACGCCACCTGCGGCGCCAATAACTAAAATAGATTGCTGAGTATTTTGCTTATTTTTAGGCACTTGTAAGCGCTCAAACAGCATTTCGTAGGCGGTAATACTGGTTAGCGGCAGCGCTGCGGCTTGTGCGTCGGTTAATGTTTTAGGCGCACCCCCTACAATACGCTCATCAACTAATTGAAATTGCGCATTACTACCTTGGCGCGATAAATCGCCAGCGTAAAATACACGATCTCCCACATTAAATAACGATACCGACTCGCCAACGGCTTTTACAACGCCTACGCCGTCCCAGCCTAATACTTTGTAGCCTTGCTCTGGCGCTACATTTGCACGTATTTTTGTATCTACAGGGTTTACCGAAATAGCCTTTACTTCAATAAGTAGGTCGTGCCCGCTGGCTGTTGGGGTATCAAGCTCAATTGCTTGTATAGAGCTTGCTGTAAGCGTTTTAGTGTTTTTGGTGTAGCCAAATGCTTTCATGTGCGTTCCTGATGATTTTAACCAAGTGTTTTTAACTTATAAGCACTATAGCTCAGTTGAAAAATAGAAAAAGACATGAAAAACTAAAGCACTTTCAAATTTTAATTGAAAATATGCGATCATTTAACGATATTCAAACTTTTATGGATGTAGCCAGTTGCGCCAGTATTTCTGAAGCTGCACGGCAAAACGAGCAAACCCCAGCGGCGGTAAGTGCAGCTATTAAGCGCCTAGAAAAAGACTTAGGAAACGTGCTGTTTATTCGCTCTACTCGCAGCTTACGCTTAAGTGTGGCAGGGGAGCAGTTTTTAAGTTACGCCAAAGACTCCCTTTCGCTTATTCAACAAGGGGTAGCTGCAGTACAAACCGCAGTGGGCGAAGTAACGGGAACGCTACAGGTATCGGCCCCGTGCGACTTAGGGCGCAATAAACTAAGTGAATGGCTTAATGAGTTTTTAGCACACTACCCGAATGTAAAACTTAAACTGCACTTAAGTGACGAAGTAAGCGACATTTACAGCCAATCAATTGATATTGCACTGCGCTTTGGTGTACCAAAAGATTCGCAGTTAATTGCAGCGCCACTTTTTTTAAATAATGCGCGTATTTTAGTGGCCTCTGCTGAGTATATTGCTAAAAATGGATTGCTTACACATCCACTTAATTTAACGCAGCACACCACCATTACCTTTATGCGCTTTGGCGAGGTGTTTAAAGAGTGGCGATTTTATAAAAATGGCGCAGTGCAAAAAGTACAGCTAAATTGCCAACACATAGTAAACGATGGCGAAATGGTTAGGCGCTGGGCGCTAGAGGGCAAAGGCATTGCGTATAAGTCGTACTTAGATGTAATTGATGATTTAGCAAGCGGGCAACTCGTTCATTTATGCCCCGAGTGGCAAAGCGATCCGCTACCGCTTTATATGATGTACGCCGACCGACGCCAAATGACCCCGGTGATCAGCGCATTTAGGGCGTTTATTCAACAAAAAATAACCGCGTTAGTTGGCTAACTCATCATCGTTTTTAGTTGTTAAATCGCTTATTACTAAATCAAGCAGCTGCATTAGCTGTTTGGCTTGTGTGGGGTCTACACTTTCAAACTTACATAATATAGTTTTTGGAATATCAGCAGCTTCGTTTTCAAGGGCTTGCCCACTTTGGGTAAGCTGAATTAGGCGCTTACGCTTATCGTGCTCATCTTTAATAACAGCCAGTAGAGACTTTTCGGTCATTTTTTTGAGTATTTGAGTCATAGCACCGCCATCAATAGCGGTTTTATCTATTAGCTGCGCTATGGTTATTTTGTCTTGCTCCCACAGCGCCATCATTACTACATACTGCGGATACGTTAAATTAAGTGCAGCTAAAGGCTCACGGTAAGCACGTGCAATGCTATTTGATGCCATATATAACCTATGACACAGCTGATTTTTTAATTTTAATTGCTCAAATGACATACCCAACTCCTAGTGCGTTAATACCTTCAACTCACAAAACATTTTAATTTGCATGCAAAGTATTTGCAATCTCTAATTACTTGCCCTATTATTTTGCATGCAAACTAAATTAATTGATAAACTTTGGAGTTCACTATGAATGTATTACAAAACGTTGCCTACACAGCAAAAGCGACTGCAACCGGTGGTCGTGAAGGTGTAGCTAAATCAGACGATGGCCGTTTAAATGTAAACTTATCAACCCCAAAAGGGCTAGGTGGCGACGACGGACAAGGCACAAACCCAGAGCAATTATTTGCAGCTGGTTATGCAGCGTGTTTTATTGGTGCACTAAAATTTGTAGCCGGTAGCGAAAAAATTGCGCTACCAAGTGATACACACATTAACTCTGAAGTATCTATTGGCGCGATTGAAGGCGGTTTTGGCATTGCAGTTAAATTAGCTGTATCACTCGGTGATATGGATAAAACAGCAGCGCAAGAGCTGGTAAATAAAGCACACCAAGTATGCCCATACTCAAACGCTACTCGCGGTAATATTGAAGTAGAGCTTTCGGTTATTTAATTAACTGATCACTTAGCATTGTAATAGCCCAGTGGTTTGCCACTGGGCTTTTTTGTATGCAAAGTTTATGAAATAGCTTTATAAATACATGAAAACAGCATGATTAAATTAACCCATGTACCATCAATTGACACAGCTGTATTTGTCTTGCAGTGATTAAGTAAGCAGCTCTTTAATGCTGAAAAATGTTGGGAGGATGAAAAGGGTTAAGGCGTTCTGCATGAACGCCGATAGAGGGCAAACTTTATCGTCTGTATTGGGTGTGCTTACAACCCTAACTCCGACAGTCCTGGGTGATCGTCGGGGCGGCGCCCTTGGGGCCAGTGAAATTTGCGCTCTGATTCTTTGATGGGTAAGTCGTTGATGCAAGCAAAGCGGTTTTGCATTAAGCCATTTTCATCGAATTCCCAGTTTTCGTTGCCGTAGGAGCGAAACCAGTTGCCGCTGTCGTCGTGCCACTCATACGCGTAACGCACGGCAATACGATTTTCAGTGAAAGCCCATAACTCTTTTATCAGCCTATATTCCAATTCTTTTTCCCATTTTCCTGTTAAAAATGCAGCGGCTTCTTCGCGGCTGTTCACGAAAGAGCTGCGATTACGCCATTTGGTATCCACTGTATAAGCAAGTGATACCTTTTCAGCGTTACGGCTGTTCCAACCATCTTCTGCTAGACGCACTTTTTCGATGGCGCTTTCGCGGGTAAAAGGGGGCAGTGGTGGGCGTGTACTCATGTTTAAATCCTCTTTGGGTAAAGTAACGTTGAATAACTTGTATAGGTTTCATCAATAAGTGACTTTGAATATTAGCCTGTTTAATTGAGCTACAAATCTAATATAACAGTGTCGCAATCTTTCGCTGGCACAGCGCAGCATAACAATACGTCTGATGGGTCAATATGCGCACTTGGCTTGGTGCGATACGTTACAGCACCACTTTTTAGTTTAACCGCACATGAGCCACATTGGCCGCTGCGGCAACTGTATGGTGGCGTAAGTCCTTTGCTTTCGGCCACCTCTAGCAAGGGGCTATCACCTTTATTCCAGCTTTGTTCAATACCCGAGTGGGCAAACTTTATCACAGCAGATTCAGCCTCTAGCTCAGCGTGGTTGCTGGTATCTGTTGATTGGCGAAGTAAAGATGATGGCCCAAACGCTTCGGCATGAATATCTTGATCTTTTACCCCAATGCCGATCAGTAAGTCATACATACTTTGCATAAAACCTTGGGGGCCACACAGATAAAAGTCTTTGTCGAACAGCGATGGGAAATCGACGCTATGCTCTGTGGCCATTGCATTGAGTACGTCCATTACCAAGCTTTGGCTAATTCGCCCTTGGGAAGTGTAATTGTTCGACGCCGCAGAACTCTCTGTCTGAGCGTAGTGAATATCACTTAACACAGAATAATACTGAATACGCCCAGCGCTTCGCTTAGCAATGTTGCTCAGTTCTGCATAAAAAGCGCGTTGCTCACTGTTTTTGGCCGCTTGAATAACTGCCATTGGGCGGATATAGCGAGTGCGTATACCTTCATTAACTGCATCATTAGCCATGGCTACCATTGGCGTTATGCCCACACCCGCACCTATTAAAATGGCTGGGCGCTGTTGTGTGTTATCGATAAAAAAATGGCCGCTTGGTGCTTTAATCTGTATTTCACTGCCAATCGATATTCGAGAATGCAAGGTACTTGATACCAGACCATACTCTTCACGTTTTACTGAAATACGATAACCACTTTGCGTTGGGGCACTGGATACAGTGTAATTGCGCACAAGCCAGTTTTCAGTATTTTGCTGCTTAATACGCAGGGTTAAATGTTGCCCTGGGGAAAATGGCAGTACGGGAGAGTCATCTTTAGGCTGTAAATAAAATGAGCGGATTGTACTACTCTCGTCTTCGGTTTTACTGACGGTAAATGCGCGCCACTGGTTGCGTTTAGCTTGTGCTTTAACGATTGCTTCTGCCTGTGACCAAGTACCCGTTGCTTCAGAATTGGGAGAATAGCTGTCGAATTGAGCGCGAAATGGCAGTGCCGCTTTTAATGTCACCCCTTGGGTTAGGGTAAATTGCCAGCCGCGCTGCGCACCTTGAAACCCTTTAATTATCGGTGAGTCACTCGCCAGCAAGGTAACCGTGCCGGTTAACATAAAAACATCGCCGCTGGTAAAATCAACAAACAATAACCCTGCCTTGGGGTTGACTAAGAAGTTTCCCAGCGTATTGAAGAAGTTATTTCCTGCATAATCAGGAATGGTGAGGGTGTTTTCGTCAACCTTTATAAAACCTGGCATGCCACCACGGTGTGACACATCAACCCCCATAGCATTACGGGCAGATACCTGACGGTTTACTTCGTTTGCAGGTTCGTGACCCGCAGAACTGGCAACAAAAAACGTATCCGCTTGGCGGATAAAGGCCTTTAGGCTATCACTTAGTTCAAAAAACGTTTCAGCGCGCGGGGCCTTGTATGGCGCATCTGGCGAACGGATAAAGTGAAGGTCGCGAGTTTGAATATATTGCGGACAATTGCCAAAAGATTGCTCAACCTCTAAAGCAAACTGGTTGTTCGCTGCGCTGGTAACACAAGCGTTGACGCGATTTCTACGCCGGGTCGACATTTCTAACCCCAATAAACCCAATCGAGCACCTTGTGTGATTGCTGCTGCTAATGGATCACCTGATAAAATTGGGGTGTTTACTGTGAGCTGAGTCGGGGAAGGGGACTGCACGAAGCCGGGCTTTCCAGGCAAAATTGACGCCCAAAGTTGCCCCTTATCTGATGTACTACCCAGCACCATAAACGGCAGTTGTTGGAAAAACTGCCTGTGCTGATCTGGCATAAATTCGCGGATCGCGCGGCGGCCAATAGTACGCATTTTTTCGTAACTTCCGGCACGTCTTTGCATTTGCTGTTCACCTTCGTGAAAAGCACTTGAAGTAATGTGTGTGTTCATAATGACTCCATTAGCGCAGTGCGCCGGAAAAGCATTTGCCAAAAATATTAAACTGGTGATGCAAAAGAATGTCGGGCTCAAACCTATTCATTGAAAGGCAGAGCCGCTTTAACAAATACTTACTTTACCAGTCCCGCTTTTGTAGCCTGCATAGGAACGAAACCGCTTAACCCTTCTACGTTAGATAACCAGCGACGTATATTCGGATATGGGTCAAGAGATACATCCCCCTCGGGAGCGTGGGCGACATAGCTGTATATCGCAAAATCAGCCAAGCTCACTTTATTAGCCACCAAGAAGTCATTGCCATTGAGTTGCTGTTCCAGTTTTGTTAGGGCTTTTGCTGCTGTTTCTTTAGCGAAAACAGGATCAACCGGCGAGTTGAAAACATTAATTAACCTCGCTGCACCAGGACCGTAGGATATCTCTCCTGCAGACATGGCAAGAAAACGATGCATCTCAGCTTCGCTGGCAAGATCTTGCGGAATATATGAAGGTGCGTATTTGCGTGCCAAGTAAATCAAGATTGATATTGAATCGTGGATTACCACGTCAGAATCCTCAATTACTGGTACTACACCTAATGGATTGAGAGCCAAAAAGGGGGCTTGTTTATGCTCCCCCGCGGGTAAGTCTACATAAATAACTTCATGGGCTATGCCTGCAACACTCGCAAATAACTCTACTCGGTGGGCATGACCGGATAATGGAAAACCGTGAATTTTAATGGCGTTTGACATGATATTTACCTTATTTAATCGTTAACTAATGACTTTTGCTGTTAGCCACTGACCTGTCGTGACATGGGTAAATATTAGGCGCTGCGTTTCTTATGAACAATATGTTGATTTATGGAATAACTATGTACAGAATGTTCACAAATTGGGCAAAGCATTACACGAAGCAATATAAGGAGCTCTTATGGATACACTTGACGGCATGCGCACGTTTATTGCGGTGGCAAAGCAAAAATCTTTCACAGGTGGTGCTAAGCAACTAGGCATAAGCACTAAACTGGCGAGTAAATACATTGCTCAGCTGGAGCAAAAACACGGTGCTTTGTTGTTCCACCGTACTACGCGCAGTGTTACGTTGACCGAAACTGGGCAGGCGTATTTTGTGCGATGCGTTCCTTTGTTGGAACAATTTGAAGAGCTAGAAGATGTCATTCAGCATCGGCAGTCTGATCTGTCTGGCACGGTTCGCTTAACCGCACCTACCGCATTTGGCAGTACTAAATTAGTCGATGCACTGGCCCCATTTTTAGCCAAGCATCCGAAAATTAATGTTGAGTTGAACCTGTCTGATCAGTACGTGGCTATTATCGATGAAGGTGTGGATGTTGCTGTGAGGTTTGGGCCGTTGAAAGATTCAACGCTGATCGCAAAAAAATTGATGGATATGCGTATTGTTTTCTTTGCCTCTCCTGAGTATTTAAAGCGCAATGGCAAACCAAGCCATCCCCGTGCGCTGGCAACACACAATTGTTTATTGCAAACTTCTCAAAACGACCCTGAAAACTGGAAGTTCAAGGAAGATGGCAATACGTTCACCGTTAATGTTAGCGGCGATTTTGCTTCTAACTCCCCCAGAGCAGTAACCCACATGGCTTCTCAAGGGCTGGGAATAGGCATGGGCCCGCAATACGTGACAGAGCCTTACGTAAAAGACGGCTCATTGCAGTTACTGTTCGAACCCTACGAAGCAAGCATATTGGAGCTAAATGCAGTGTATGCTTCAAACCGCCACTTACCGGCAAGAATACGAGCATTACTTGATCATCTTGCGCTTTCTTTTGCAACTTAGTGGTAATTACCTCAATAGCTACTGTGCAGGCACAATGTATAACGTATCTGCTTATTGATTTAGAATTTGCTCGTGAAGTAGAGCAAAGCGTAGGGCATCTTTTTATCGCACAGACCTGCGTAAATACCTTGTTAGCATAAGGCTTTAAATGGCAGCAGCGATAAAGCACACCAAGTATGCCCATACTAAAACGCTACAAAAGCCCAGGGGTTTGCCACTGGGCTTTTTTGTGCGCTGCAATTTACTAGAGATCACATTAATTGAAGTGGGCTTTTAAATAAACATACGAAAAATCGTATATTCACTATTTCATATATTCTCATTTTGTTTTATTGTATGCACACTAACTAAACGAGGATGCTATGGAACAACTCAACCCACTACAATTTTACAAATGCTTAGCCGACGATACACGCTTAAAAGCCATGTTATTAATTAGCCATGAGCAAGAGCTGTGTGTGTGTGAGCTTGTTGCAGCGCTGGAACTTAGCCAACCTAAAGTGTCGCGCCATTTAGCGCAGCTTAGGCAATGTGGCTTATTGAGCGACCGTAAGCAAAATCAATGGGTGTATTACAGCATTAATAAAGCCTTGCCGGAGTGGGCTCTTAGCGTAATAGCACAAACCAAAAACGAAAATTCTGCGTTTTATAACGACGATTTAAATCGACTCAATGCTATGGGTAATCGCCCAGAGCGTGCAGCAAGCTGCTGTTAATTAAGCAAATTGATATAACTTTACTAAAGGTATTTATTATGACAATTAAAGTAGGTATTAACGGCTTTGGCCGTATGGGACGTTTAACACTGCGCGCAGCACTAGAGTGGCCAGAAGTAGAATTTATTAAAGTAAATGATGTTGCAGGCGATGCTAAAACACATGCCCATTTATTAGAGTTTGACTCAGTGCACGGGCGTTTAGCGCACAGCGTTACAGCAAACGAGAATAGCTTTAGTGTAGGCAAACACACTATTGCAGTTACCAATAATAAAACCATTAGCGATACCGATTGGTCTGATTGCGATGTAGTGATAGAAGCCAGCGGTAAAATGAAAACCACTGAGCTGTTAAATCAATATTTAGCACAAGGTGTTAAGCGCGTTGTGGTAACCGCTCCGGTAAAAGAAGACGGCATTTTAAATGTGGTTATGGGCGTTAACGATAATTTATATAACCCAGATGAGCACAAAATTGTGACTGCGGCTTCGTGTACGACTAACTGTTTAGCGCCTATTGTAAAAGTACTGCAAGAAAAAGCAGGCATAAAGCACGGCTCAATGACCACTATTCACGATATTACCAATACCCAAACTATTATTGATGCGCCACATAAAGACTTACGTCGTGCTCGTTCATGCGGGACAAGTTTAATACCTACCACAACCGGTAGTGCAACAGCCATTACGCATATATTCCCTGAGCTAAAAGGTAAGTTAAATGGCCATGCCGTGCGCGTACCGTTAACTAACGCATCTATTACCGACTGTGTATTTGAGCTTGAGCGTGGTGTAACTGCCGCTGAGGTGAATGAATGGTTTGCTCAAGCGTCTAAAAATGAGCTTGCTGGCGTATTAGGTTATGAAGAAAAACCACTTGTATCGATTGATTACAAAACCGATCCACGCAGTAGCATTATTGATGCGCTTTCTACCATGGTTATTAATAATACCCAGCTTAAATTATACGCTTGGTACGATAACGAATGGGGCTACGCTAATCGTACTGCCGAGCTTATGCTTAAAGTTGCTAAAAGTGACTTGGTTTAACCATTAATTAAAGGTTTTAAGGGCGTTAACCATGTTTGAGCAACTCGCTAATTTACCTACAGCAATAAAACAGTATTTAATAATTACTGGTAATTACTGGGCATTTACCTTAACCGATGGCGCACTACGTATGCTGGTGGTGCTGCATTTTCATCAGTTAGGGTATGGTGCGCTGGCCATTGCCATGCTGTTTTTGTTTTACGAAATTTTTGGTGTGATCACCAATTTAGTGGGCGGTTGGCTAGGGGCTCATTTAGGCCTTAATAAAACTATGAACTTTGGCTTGGCGCTGCAAATAATGGCGCTTGCCATGTTATGCGCGCCAAGTGAGTGGCTTACAGTGGCTTATGTTATGGCGGCGCAAGCGCTTAGCGGTATAGCCAAAGATTTAAATAAAATGAGTGCCAAAAGCGCTATTAAACATTTAGTGCCCGAGGGAGAAAGCGGCCAAGGGCAGCTTTACAAATGGGTGGCTATTTTAACGGGCTCTAAAAACGCGTTAAAAGGGGTCGGTTTCTTTTTAGGCGGGTTACTACTTACGGTACTGGGCTTTGTCGGGGCTTTAAAAGCACTTATTATACTACTTACTATTGCGTGGATGATTAGCGTTGTATTTTTAAAAGGCGACATGGGTAAGGCTAAAAATAAGCCTAAGTTTAAAGAGCTATTTTCTAAATCCCGTGCAATAAATTTACTAAGTGCAGCACGATTATGCTTGTTTGCCGCGCGTGATGTATGGTTTGTAGTGGCTTTACCTATTTATTTAGCCCAGCAGTTTAACTGGAACTTTTGGTGGGTTAGTGGCTTTATGGCACTTTGGGTGATTGGCTACGGTGGTGTGCAATCGCAAGCGCCGCGTATTACCGGCACCAGCAATTCAAGTGTAGATACCGTTAAACATGCCTATTTATGGGTGTTGCTGTTAAGTGGTGTAACTGCACTTTTAGCACTACTCATGCAATTAGATGTGGCTGTGCATGCTACCTTAATTATAGGTTTACTTATTTTTGGCGGTGTATTTGCAGTTAACTCATCAGTGCATAGTTATTTAATTGTCAGCTTTGCTAAAAGCGATGGTGTATCGCTTGATGTTGGCTTTTATTATATGGCTAATGCCATGGGGCGTTTACTGGGTACGGTGCTTTCGGGGTGGGTGTTTCAGGTTTATGGTTTTGTAGCGTGTTTGTGGGTGAGCGTTGCTTTACTCATAGGTGCCTCAATAACCACAGCTATTTTGGCTAAGCGTTAAAACTCAACGTATTGTATTAAATTAAATTTTGTTCGCGGTTATCGATAGCTTGATTAGTAAAATCGTCTAAACTGTACTTGTAGTTTAAACAAAGGGCAGGTCAATGCGAGAAATATCGTTAGCAAAAAAACTATTATGGCTTACAGTAGGTAGCATATTTATAACCGTGTTACTGCTATCGAGCATTCTGTGGTGGGAGCTGTCGTCGAGTAACGATGAGCTATCAAGCCAGTCAGAAAAATATATAGTGGCAGAAGTTGAAGAAAAACTAAGTGCAAACGCGGCTGTATACGGTGAAAGAATTGCAGGGTTTATTAACGAGGCATACCGTGTCCCTTTTTCACTAGCTGCCATATTAAGTGGCACGGCTGGTAATGACGCACTTAGCCGCGAATCCGTTGTTAATCTAAATAAATCCATATTAAATAATAATGAGTCGCTTTCTTCCATCTACTCCCAGTTTGAAGTAAATGGGTATGATTCCAAAGATACTCAATTTACAAATGGCTACAGTCACTCTGTTGATGGTGCTGGTACACTCGAAATTTATTTTACACGCAGTAAAGAAGGCGTGGTCGAGCAGCAAGTTGTAGACGACCCTGCCGAAAAATATTTCACTAAGCTTAATGAATTTGGCCTGCGAGAGTCTGAATGGTATTTGTGTGCTAAAGACAACGTAAAGCCGTGTATTATGGAACCTTACTTATACGAAATTACACCAGGCAATTCAGAAATGATGACGTCTCTTACGGTTCCTATTATCAGAGACGGCCGGTTTGTTGGTATATCTGGTGTTGATTTAACGTTGCCGGTTTTTCAAAAATTAACAGAGCAGCTTTCAAAAGAGCTGTATAACGGTCAAGCTAAGGTTACCTTATTAAGTGATTTTGGT
This sequence comes from Pseudoalteromonas sp. PS1M3, assembly GCF_016865405.1. NCBI lineage: Bacteria > Pseudomonadati > Pseudomonadota > Gammaproteobacteria > Alteromonadales > Pseudoalteromonadaceae > Pseudoalteromonas > Pseudoalteromonas sp. PS1M3. The sequence continues at coordinate 223,601 of NZ_AP022625.1, forward strand.
TTAATCGTAGGCAGTAGCCACTACAAAACAAAGCTTGGCCGGCCTTACAAAGAAGCAATGTCATCCACTATTACCAGTAAAGTTGAAAAGGTACGGGGTGAAAACAATCTTTTAAAAGCGGATGACACTTACCTGGTTAATTACCCTATAAATATAAAGCTTGCAGACACTCAGTGGTCGCTCATTATTGAAGTACCTGCAAATTTAGCTCTGGCTGGCCCACAGGCTTTGAGTGAAAATATGCAAAGTACCGCAGCAGCATTGGGTACTATTATTTTAGTAACCGGCTTAATTATTGCGGGTGTTGCTTTTGTAGTTATGAAATTGGTTGTAGCAGGTGTTATAGCCCCACTTGAACAAATACAAGAACGCGTTGATAACCTAGCCAGTTCAGAAGGCGACTTAACACACACCTTACATGTAGACAGCCATGCCGAACTAATTGCACTGGCTGGTGGCTTTAACCGCTTTTTAACTAAATTACGCGACCTAATTGCTGAGCTTAAAGCCGTATCAGATCAGACTAAGCAACAAGGCGAAATTGCCCAGCATATAGCCATCGACACAAAACATAATGTGCAGGCGCAGTTTAAAGAAATAGAAAGCGTTGTTACCGCTATGAACGAAATGAGCGCAACGGCGCTTGAAGTTGCAAGAGCTTCAGAACAATCAGCGCAGCAAGCTGACGAAATAAACGGCTTAGTGGTAAGCAGTGAGTCGAGCTTGTCGTCGGCTATGACGCAAGTAAAAACCATGTCTGAAGAAATAAAAGAGGCAAACCAAGCAGTTGAAAAAGTAGCGACGCGTAGTAAAGACATAACGCAAATTTTAGATGTGATCAGAACCATCTCAGAGCAAACTAACTTACTGGCACTCAATGCAGCTATTGAAGCAGCAAGGGCAGGCGAACACGGCCGAGGTTTTGCAGTTGTTGCTGATGAGGTACGAGCGCTTGCTTCTAAAACCCGTTCATCTACTGATGACATTAGCAACCTAATAGACAGCCTACTGCATGAGGTTGGTAATGCTTCCACCGTTATAGAAAAAGGTGTTGTAAGAGCACAAAATGCGGTTGACGAAACCTCTGTCGCCTTTGACGCGTTGCACAGTGTGGTTGTAAAAGTGGATGAAATAACCAATCAAATAACGCATATTGCAACAGCGGCTGAAGAGCAAAGCTTAGTAACAGAAGAAATAAATCGTAATTTAACGCTTATTTCTGATGCGGCATCTCAGTTGTCTGGTTTATCTTCGCAGGCAGGCGATAGTAGCGAAGTTCTTAATAAGCTGGTTGCTCAACAAGATAGCGAACTCAATAAGTTAAAAACCTAACAGGTATATAATTCCTAAAAATAAAAAACGGCGGTAATTATATTACCGCCGTTTTTTCATTAATTGAGTTGTTTAGTTTACAGCGTTTTCATAATTTTAAACATTTGATCGATCATAGGTTGTGCAAGCTCTTCAACACCCGGGCGGTTAAAATAGCCGCGTAGGCCTGTAAATTGCACTTTAAAAAAGCGAGCATAGTCTTTTGGGCTAACCTCACCTTTTAGCTCTTCACGCGCAATGGCTTGTGCAAATAAATCGCTTAAATAATCTTCAAATTTGTCTGATAAATCAAGGCTTAATGAATACAAACAGCTGTCTTCATCGGCAAACTCACAATTTGCTTTTACTAGCATACAAATAGCGCTCGGGGCATTTTTTTTATCTTTAATGATGACGTTTTCAACAAACGTTTGTAAACCACCAATAATAGTAGGCGAAGCCAATAAACACGTTTTTATTTGATCTTCTATTTGCATGGTGTAATTTTTTAAAGACTCAATATACAACCCTTCCTTTGAGCCAAACGCAGAATAGATACTACCTGGGCGCATATTAATTGCGTCCTGTAGATCGCGGGTCGAAGTGGCATTAAATCCCTTTTCCCAAAATAGCTGACTGGCAAGGCGGACAACAGTCTCGCGCTCAAATTTAACTTTGTTGACCATGCTGTTTCTCAATTAATTTGAACATTTGCTCAATTTTAACTTGAGCAGTCGCTCAAAATCAAATAGTATGTGCTTCGACGTTACTTAAACAACTTATTTTTGGAGCTAACAATGGCAGAATTTACTTTATATACAGCAGAAAATGCACCTGAAGAGTCAAAACCTTTATTAGCCGATTCAGTTGCTGCATTCGGCATGTTACCTAATTTACACGCAGTAATGGCTGAAGCACCAACGCTATTAAAAGGTTACCAAGTACTTCACGAATTATTTCAAAACACTTCATTTAACGCAGAAGAGTTAACAGTGGTATGGCAATCAATTAACGTTGAACATGACTGTCATTACTGTGTACCAGCACACAGTGCCATTGCAGCGTCAATGAAAGTTGACCAAGGTATTGTTGATGCTTTAGTGAATAAAACACCGCTTGCAGATGCAAAACTCGAAACATTACGTGAAACAACATTGGCTATGACGCGTGAACGTGGCGTAATTAGTGACGAGCAAATAGAAAAGTTTTTTGCAGCGGGTTACGGTCAACAGCAACTACTTGAGATTATTGTAGGTTTATCGCAAAAGGTAATGAGCAACTACACTAACCACCTAGCAAATACGCCAGTGGACGAACCATTTAAAAAATTCGCAAAATAATCGCGTTATAATTAACAAAAAAGGCAGCGAAAGCTGCCTTTTTTGTGCCGTAAGCACCGGGAGCTATTTGAATTTTACGGCTTGATTGCTACGCGTATAAATGCGTGACTCTGGTTTGGTCCATTCACCTTTTTTTAAATAGGAGGTAGACACAACCAATTTCCCATCTTTTAAATCGCTGGTCGACTTCACTTTAGTAATGCCTTCTTTACTACCTGTAACCTCTTCGTAAGCAACAAACTGCGTAGGGCTGAGTACTTTTATAGTGCCTTTTGTATAAAAACCGGCTGTTGTAAAATAATAAAAAACTAGTGAGTCTTTTTTGCTATCGTAAAAAATCATCGACTCGCCACCATATTCACCCTCATTGATAGAGTGTTTTGTTCTTATTGCCTTACCATTAAGCGCACGCTCCCATAAGCCTACGTCTTGAACTGGTTTAGTGCCTGGTGCAACATCAAAATCAGCTTGCCACGAGCCTAAATAAGGCTGAAATACACTAAGGTGTTTATCAAGTTTAAGTGGTTGTTCTTTTGCGTGAGTTGTAAAAGCTAAAAAGCACAAAGTAAAAAATAGCACTTTAAAATATGTCATAATTATTCTCTTATTATTTGAATTGATACAGACCAGTATAGGCGATAATTACTTGATAAAGAAAATCTTAATAGTTCTATCCTTACTTTTTATATCCATAGTATGGTTTGTACATTTTCAGTGGGGCGTAACTATTTTGGCGCCTACTTATATAACTGCTATTAGTGCCATAACATTTATTATGTATGCGTGGGATAAACACAAAGCTAAGCAGTCGGTAAATAAAAAAGTGACTCGTACGAGCGAGCGAACTCTTCATTTATTAGCACTATGTGGGGGCTGGCCAGGGGCGTTAATTGCTCAGCAATTGTTGCGTCATAAATCACAAAAAAAGCGTTTTATAACGGTACTTTGGGTGTGCATTTTATTAAATATAGTTTTATATTTTTTTGCTTTAGAGTTTTTTGGGTATTTGGAAATAGCTAAGGCAAGCTTTTAAAAAAACGACCCCACTGAAAAACAACTAAATCAGTGGGGCGATGATTGAATCACAACATTATCGTTTTAACTGTGCTTCGCTTTGGTTAAGTAATCTAATAATAGGGTTTTGTTCTAATATTTTATTTTTTAAAAAATAGCCAATCAATAACCCGGCAATAAAGCCCCCAATATGTGCGCCATAATCAATGCCATCAGGGCCGCTTAACGCACCAGATATATTTATAATCAACCAAATTGCAAAAAAACCAAGCAGCAGACAGTTTTTTCTGGTAAATAATAATCATAAAAGTGAGGCTGGCATGCCTAAACCACATTAAGTACATACCAAATAAGCCCGCAATTGCACCACTTGCACCTACGCTAGGTATTGCTGATGTTGGGCTAACAAGGTAACTAGAGAGAGAAGCTATTAGCCCACACACTAAATACCAGATTAAAAAGCGCTTGTGTCCTAAAACATCTTCTAAGTTGTCACCTACCACATATAAAAAATACATATTCCCTAGCAAATGCATTATTGAGCCATGCAAAAACATACAAGTGAGTAGTGTCCATACTTTATTGCCTTCACTTATATCTGACGGTGTCATGGCAAAAAACTCAATGGCGAAGCCAAATGCTTCACTATTGAAAAAGTATAAAGCAAAAATTAATGTGTTGAGTGCTACTAAACTGAAAGTGACCCATGCTTTTCGCTGAGGTTTTATATTATATTCAACAGGCATTTGAGTTAAAAATTGAAAAAAATACGTTTTCCAGCTTGTTCTTTGATTTAGCTCGTTTAGAAAAGCTTTTAATTCTGGACTTTTTTTAACGCTTTCAAGCTCATCTTTATCAATCCAGGTACCATCACAATGCCTACAAATATCAATTTCGGTATGAAAATCTTCTAGAAGATGAAAACGTTCCAAGCTTTTATTGCAATCAGGACAGTCGAGTTCTGAAATACCTAATGAATCACCAAAGCTGGTTTCAAATTTCTCACCGACAGGACCATCGTTGATTTCGTCAATCATGCGATTAACTTCATTTTTTCAAACCAAAGGCCACCACATTCAAGGCAGATGTCTATTTCTTCACCTTGGTAGTTTGTAGCTTCTAAAGCGTGTGTTTTACAATGTGGGCAGTGTTTAGTTGGCATTTTTTAGCTCCTTTAGCGATCCAACAGAAATATCATTTTGTTTTAATTCCATTTTTAACTGTTCCGCATTTTGTTTTAATGCGGGTAAAGTTTCATCTTTTATTAAATGAGTAATTTTTTTTAGTTCAATTGCGGCTTGTTTAGCTGACATTTTCCTTGATATTGCTGCATTGATTACAAAGTCTGCTCTAGAATAAAACCGACGAATTTTAGTTAAAAACTCACTGGGTGTTTCAAGTGTAGTACGTGAAAACTGCATTGTTTTCCATATGTACTTCTCTAAAGTAGGTTTAAAAAATTCCATTTCAGATTTTGGTGGGCTTTTTGCTAAGCGCTCTGCATATTCCGTAACGGCATTTACGTTATCGTTAACTTCATCAAATAAAGAAGTACGTAGATAATAGTTATCTTCCATTTTACTAAAAGAATCAAATTTTAAAGCTTGTTCTAAACCACTTTGAGCGGCTAAATACACGCCAAATATGGTAGAGATAACCATAAAAAGTTGATTTAACCAAAAGCCTGTGCTCTTTAGCTCTTTGTTATCAACTGTTTTAAGTGCTTGAGCTAGTTTTTGAGTGGCCGCAGGGTTTTTGGGCTCACTTTGAGATGACGGAGTTGTGGGGTTCACTGCAAAATCCTTTTTTTACTTCCTTTGAAGCGAAATATATTCATGTCACTAGGGGCTGTTGATCTTTGTAGTACATATATCAATCAGCCCACATTGGTAGCCACATCATAGTAAATGCTAAAGCGAGCATTGAATGATAATTTCGTTCAAGCTTTTCATACCGCGTGGCTATCCCTCTATATTGCTTAATACGGCCAAATGCATTCTCAACCAAGTGCCGATATTTATACATGCACCAGTCAATATCTTCATTGCCTACTAAACTGTTGCCCTTACGTGGAATAACGGGTGTAGCGTTATTATCACGAACAAACGCTCTCAGTTTTTCACTGTCGTAGCCTTTATCTGCGACAACCATATTACTTGTTGGGCAATTAGCTACGAGTGACTCTGCATGGACGATATCATGCGTATTTCCACAGGATAATTCATAATAAACAGGCAACCCTCCGCTATCGACTGCAAGATGAATTTTCGTAGAATTTCCACCTCGGCTCTTTCCAATTGATTCATTGTCAGCAGTTCTTGCACCGCAACTATGTTGATGAGCCCTGACAATACTGCCATCAATGAAGACCCAATCCATGTCCGCATCACGAGATAATGCGCGAAACAGTTCATTCAAAATCCCTTTTTTGGACCATAAATTAAACCGTCTGTAGATAGCACTCCAACGGCCAAAATCAGAAGGTAAATCTCGCCATGGAATACCTGTGCGCATCTTATACAGTATGCCTTCGAGCGTTTTTCTATGGTCGGGCTTATTATAAATTCGACCACTTAAGTACATTACTTTTGATAAGACATTCCATGTCCCGTCTGTTAGCATTAATCTTGGCATGTAGGTTCGGTGTAAAGTTTTCTGGCGAATTCAATTATACCTTATCTTCATGCTGTTTGTTTTTCATACCACAAAGATCAACACGCCCTAGTTTTTTTCACTAATCACATTGCTTGATTTAACCACTTTTTAACAACACTGCTCCACTTTGCTCACTCCCTAAATGATCGTCTTTATTATAAATAGGGCAGCTTTTAAGTGATAAACACCCACAGCCAATACATCCATCTACGCGGTCGCGTATGCGTTGCATATACGCTATGCGTTCATCTAATTGAGCTTGCCAGCGTTTTGAAAGCGCAGACCAATCTTTTTTAGTGGGCGTGCGGTTATCGGGGAGTGAGGCAAGTGTTTGTTTTATATCGTCTAGCGAAATGCCCATGGCTTGTGCTGCTTTTATAACGGCCACTCGGCGAAGTACGTCGGGTTTGTAGCGGCGTTGATTGCCGCTGTTTCGCCAGCTTTTTATTAAATGTTTAGTTTCGTAAAAGTGTAATGTAGACACTTTTACACCACTTCTTTTTGCTACGTAACCTACTGTTAAAGTGGCGTCGATCAGCTTTTTTTGCTCAGCAGACATTAATTTTATTCCATGTATTGACCTCAATATAACTTGAGGTTTTAAGCTCCCTTCAACATTAAAAAAGGAGCTGGAAAAATGCAACAAAAACTTAGTCGTAACACCGTTATTATTTATTCATCGGCACGAAAAAATGGTAACACAGCCGCACATGTTAAAAGTTTTGCTGAGCAAAATGAGCTGCATGTTGTGTGTTTAGATGAATTTAAAATACCGCCTTACAGTTACAGTAAAAAATATACTGATGATGAATTTTTCTCGCTTTTTGAATCACTTTTAAATTACGACCATTGGGTATTTGCTTCGCCAGTGTATTGGTATAGCACCACAACACAAATGAAAACATTCATAGACAGAATTACCGATTACATGGATGACGAACATTTAAAACCAAAGTTGCGTTTACTGCGCAGTAAAGATTTTTCGTTGCTGTCTAATGCGTCGTCGAGTGAGGCGCCAGATGCTTTTGTTGCGATGTTTAAAAACACATTTAGTTATTTAGGCATGCGTTTTTTAACGCATCACCATAAAAGTTCGCACACTTTATCGTGAATAACTGCCTTTTGTACAAAGCATCTGGTACTTTATTTATACACTAAAAAAGCCAAAGGATTGTTTATGAAATATTTACTATTACTTTTGTTGTTAAGCCCATTATCTTTCGCTAATGAGCAACCTATTAACGGTTTTGGTTATTACTATAAAGTACCAGAGCATGCAGCGATTAATGATTCGACTCAATTTAAAATAGCGTTTGATGTGGCCGATGGCGCTAAAAAAGGCGAGCAAAATAATGCGATGAACTCACTTGCCCGCTTTATAAATATGCATGTTGCACATGGCATTAAACCAGAGAACATTAAGTTAGCATTAGTTGTACATGGTGGTGCAAGTGTAGATGTGCTATCGAACGATGAATATAAAAAACGCTTTAACGTTGATAATAAAAACGCGAGCTTAATAAAACAATTATTGGCAAATAACACGCAGGTATTTGTTTGCGGGCAGTCGGCTACTCACTTTAAAGTAACGCCTAAACAGCTTATACAAGGCGTTACCATGTCTTTATCTGCTATGACCGCGCATGCTCAACTTCAGCAGCAAGGTTACACTTTGAATCCATTTTAATGAAAAAATCTATTTTATGTTTTGGTGACTCAAATACGTGGGGGTTAAACCCCGCAACGGGAAAGCGTTTTGAGGAAAAAGTAAGGTGGCCGTCGGTATTAGCAGAAAGGCTAGGTGACCAATTTGCTATTATAGAAGCAGGGCAGCCTAATCGTACGCTTGTGAATAATCCACCATTTAATGGGGACTTATCGGGGGTAAGTTATTTAAAACCGCTTTTAGAAGCGCACTCTTTGACTGCTATAGTGATAGCCCTTGGTACTAACGATTTAAAAAAGCGCTTTAAATTAACGCCTGAGCAAATAGGGAACGGTTTGGCTAATTTAATAGACGGTATTGAAGGGTTTTACGATGGGAATAAACAACCCAAGCTCATAATATTGAGCCCACCCTATGTTAGTTGTGTAGGGCAATATAAACATGTTTACGAGGGCGCACCGAGTAAAAACCTAGCTTTGAGTAAAGAGTTTGAAAATGTAGCGTGTATTAAAAATGCCAACTTTTATGATTTACAAAAAATCGTTTCTGTTTCACCCATTGATGGGGTACATATAGAAGCCAATAGCCATGCTAAAATAGCGGGTTTAGTGTGTAATTTAATAAATGAAGTTGATGCTTAATTAACGCTAACGCTTAAATTATAAGTACGCTATTTACTATGAATATTGTGAGCTTATTTGCATTTAAGGCTGATTATGCAATGATGGAGAACACACTGATAGTGAATGCTTTATAGGCAATAAGGACATAATGAAAAAATACCAACAAAAGTCATTAATTGCAGTTTTAACCGGTGTTTTGGTTTTTGTGGTAGGTAGCCTCGTTTTACTGTATTTTGCAGGGCAAAAATTAGCGGCTGCAATACATAAAGATGCAAAGCAAATTGTTAACCACATAGACGCAGCTGTAAGCGAGCGACGCCAAATTCTTTTTCCTTTAAATGCATTAAACTTCTCTGAGTGTAGCGACGAAAACTTACTTGAAATGCGACGTGCACTTTTTGATGCCAAGTATGTTGTAGATATTGGCTTTTTTAAAAATAATCAGCTTGTTTGTACCACAGGTTCGGGTGTACTAAAAAACCCAATAAACGATAGAACCCCCGACTATATTCGTAACAATCTTGAAAGTAAAAACGACAATAACATCAGAGTTCGGTTTGAGCCTAAGTTAAAAATTTTACTTTTTGAAGAACGAATAATGCAGGTCGTGATAGTTAGGCAGGGTAACTATAATTTAATTATGGATACTGCAGCCATTAGTCGCAGTAACATTGCAGCACCGTACTGGGAAATAACGTATAAAACAGGTTCTGATTCATTTCATTTGGCAGGTAAAAGCGGCTTGAGTAAAGAGCTTGCAAACCACAAACAAATACCGTTTGAAACCGCACTTATGTGCAGCGATAAAAATACTGGATATTGCGTTGCGGTTAGAACGCCATGGAGTGAGTTTTTCGCTGACAATCAATTTTTGCTGATTATTTCTCTTATATTAACCTGCCTAACGGGTGTGTCGAGCGCGCTAATAGTGGATTATCAAATTGCCGCTCGTCGCTCTACTAATAATAGAGTGCGTAAAGGCTTAACAAAGGGCTCATTTTATTGGACTTACCAACCTATTATTTGTTTGCACACAGGTAAAGTAATTGGTTGTGAGGTGCTAGCTCGCTTTGAAGACAAATACGGGCCACTTTACCCCGATGAGTTTATTCCGGTGATACGAAAAAATAATTTAACGTGGTCGTTTACTCAAGCAATGGTAGCGAAAGTACTTAAAGAGCTTACAGAGTTGGACGATTTACCAACGGGTTTTAAGGTGTCTATTAATATATTTCCTTGCGATGTAGAGCTTGGAAATGTATCGCTGTTGACACAAGAACCTGCACTTATTAATTCACGCTTTATTATTTGCCTAGAAATAACCGAAGACGAGTACCTCGATACTAGCATTGCACATGCTCATTTTAGAACGCTGGTTGATTCTGGATTTAATTTGTCGCTGGATGATTTTGGTACTGGCTATTCTAATTTAAGAAATTTACAAAATTTAAGTTTCCACCAGTTAAAAATAGACCGAACTTTTGTACAAGATATAGCCACGCAAGGTTTAAAGGCGTCTATGATCCCTAATATAATGGAGTTAGTGCGTAAGTTTAATTACACCTGTGTAGCTGAAGGAATAGAAACAACTGAGCAAGAAGCTATGTTAAAAAGCGCGGGTGTACATTATGGGCAAGGTTGGAAATACGGCCGGCCAATGAAGGTCGATAAATTTAAACGGTATATAGCACAGCAAACGCTTTAAAAAAGATCGACGATCTTTTTTAAAGCGTATAAGCAGTTAAATTTATTATAAAAACAGGCTAATTAGAATGATTAGATCAATATTTACAATGCTTTTGTTACTCTTAATAACTGGCTGCGCATCGCAATACCCTAATCAGCAAGTTGTCGGAAAGCAATTTCCAACGATTACTGGCGAAAGCTTAGAGAAGAAAGAATTTGTTATTCCGAGTGATTTTAACACTGAAAAAACCTTGCTGCTTATAGGCTATAAACAAGATAGCCAGTTTGATATTGATCGCTGGTTAATCGGTTTAGATATGGCAGGTGTAACACTCCCTACCTATGAGTTACCTACCATTGCCGGCATGGCACCGCGAATGTTTAGCACGTTTATTGATAATGGTATGCGCAAAGGGATTCCTAAAGAGTTATGGGGTGGTGTTATTACTATTTATAAAGACGGTGAAGCGGTGCAAAAGTTTACTGGTAACCAAAGTCCTAACAATTCGCGCGTTATTCTTATAGATAGCACAGGGAAAATATTATATTTTTACGACCGTGGTTTCTCCGTTGATGCGCTCAATAAATTAAAGGCAAAAATATAACGTTTTAAAGTGTGGTCGTTATTTATGGAAAATTTAAATAACGGCTCAGTATAATTTTTCAGTACTGAGTATTGAGATAAAGCTAATAGGTAATGCTCAACAGATCAGAGCAGTATAATATATGAGGTATAGTATAAATTAATTTTTAAGCTATTGTTATTTATATGTATTATTTTTTCGCTGCTTTTTTCTCTTTATTCTTAATACTAAAATCGCATTGTAAACCTCGGATATTTTAGTTAATCTAGTATCAAAGTTTCAAGGATGAAATCTATGCTAAAACCGCACACCGTATTTGTTAAAACCACCTTTCAATCTTCTTTTCACTGTGAAAGTTACACAATTATATTAAAAACTATGCAGGCTATTTTTGGTGATATAAAAATGGATGATGCATTGCCTAAACCTGACACGCGCGACAAGTTTGATTTATATTTAATTGATGGTGCTAAAAATAACTGGCTTGATTTATTACCTGCTGATTTACTTTGTTTAGCAAAAAAGCATAAGGTTGTTTTATTTAATGTTGAGCAAGAGGCTGTTTGCGAAAAAAACTTACTATTAAATCATGTTAATGGTGTTTTTTATAAATCGGATGCGCCAGAAGTTATTTTTAAGGGGTTAGTTAGGGTCACATCCGATGAACTGTGGTTTACCCGAAAAGTAATTTCTAAAGCATTTAGTGATATTTTATTAGTTGCTTCTTCTTTTAACTCTTTAAAAGACGATATTACTTTAAAGCAAGACGATTATGCTCACCTGACCAAACGCGAAAAGTCGGTTATTCATTTAATTGCTCAAGGCGCGAGTAATAATACGATCGCGGATAAACTTAATATAAGTGATCACACCGTAAAAACTCATTTGTATAGTGCCTTCAAAAAAACAAATTCACGAAATAGAATAGAGCTTGCAAACTGGGCCCAGCGTTATGTAGCGGTATTATTACCTATGAGTAAGTAGCTTATTGCGGCTAAATAACAACATAAACCACATAAAAAAGGCTACGTAATGTAGCCTTTTTAGTTTTTTTAAATAAAATATTAAGCTGCTTTTTGAGCCCATAAGCCTTTATCAATGCCCTTTGTAACTAGGTCGGTCAGTGCTTTTTCTATTGCTTGAGTAACACATATACTCATGGGTTCGTTGTCGCTAAAGCCACCTTCGGCTTCGGCAAGGCGCTTGTAGCTTACATATCTAAAAAAGCCTGCTCTCATTTCTTGGCTTAGTACTTTTTTGCTGGTGGCAACGCTCAATAGCACTTGGCCTGTTCGTACGTCTACGGCGCGTAAATATATTGAAATAGCATCTTCTCTATAAAGCTCAGAGGCGCCAATACCAAAGTATTCCATCCCTAAACCACCGGTTTTTACGTTGGTATCGTAGCTAATAATACCGCCTTCTAAAATTATTTTAGCGGTGGTTAATGGAGGAAGTTCAACACTGTTTGGGTTTTCTGATTGGGCTGCCCGAATAATTTTTCTTTCCGTTAATATATTTTGCAGACCTTCTCGTTCAACCGGTGTAAACCAGTCTGATTCATGAAGCGCTTGTACTAAAATAGAATTAGCGCCTTGTGTTACGGCAGTAGAAAAAGAGCTTACATTTGTTTGGGGTTTGTATTGACCTGTTTGATCTCTAAATGAGTAAACTGAAACCGGTATACTGCCTGCTGGCTTTGGTAAGTTTTTTAGATCGCTGAATATTTCTGTTGGCTCAAGGCTCATTGCATTTTGTTGTGACGGTGGAATTAATTTGCCTAATGTTGAGCAACCGCTTAGCAGTAATAGTATTGCTACTGTTATTATTTTTTTCATTATCCAAACCTCGGTACTTCAATAATCACGACGGTGTCATCAATAATATTTGTTATTTTGACTGTAATGGTATCAGCGGTGCTGGTGATGACTTCAATTTGATAATCGCCACTCATAAAAATTGAGTCTTGGTCAAAAATACTGTCTTCTATATCTTCCCCAAAGGCCATGTCTGTTATTTCACGTACCATACGGTTTAAATAAGTACGTTCAAGTGAGTCCTGAAATTGTTCAGCATAGCCTTTTTCGATTGAAGGCGCTTTATGCTTATTTTGGGCTTGTGCTTTACTCAATAGCATATTGGCATTAAGTGGGTTACCGCCAAAACTTGGGTTTATTGGGGTATAAACCATTTCAGTTGCTGATGCGCAAAAGGATAATGTTGTTATTATTGTAAATATTATTTTTTTCATTTTACCATCCATTTAAAGCCATATCTTTAGAAGATGTAGCCATGTTTGAGCGAGCCATTGCATCAATCACCGTATAGACCGCTTGTTCAACGCGTGCATCTAATGGCTCTAATCTGCGCCCTAAATAGGTTGCATATATAGTTTGATTGTTCATCACTAAGGTAAGCTTTGTTCCAGCTTTAGGTATTACTGTTTCTTTGATTTCAATGTTAAAACCAGCCGTTGAAGGTAAGTCTCGCCAGTAATTTGAAAATTCATAGTAAAATTGATGCCCAAATCGGCTAATGCTTCTATCAAGTAACAGCCCATCAATTTCAAGTTCATCTGCAGCAACACCTGGAGGGGCCAAATACAAAGCGAGTAAGAGCAGGAGAGTGATTTTTTTATTTATTTTCATAGTTTAAAATAGGGGAGTTGAAGCTCCCCTTCATTGTTATTAATTACATTTGTGTAATTGTGGCTGTATTACCGTCGCCAATTTGAGTAACCGTTACAGTACTATTAACACCAATAACACCACCCTCAACAATGTTGTCATTGCCAAGTTGAGTTACATTGAATGTAACGTTTTCACCACCTACTAAAAACGGTGATTGCTCAGTACCAACAACCCAGTTATTTTCACCTTCTTGAGAAATATCTATGCTGTGGCCACTGCCTTCTACCATCATATCGATAAGGTTAAAGTCGCCATTTTGCGCAATATCAATTTGGTTAAAGTTACTATCAAGAATACCTGCAAGTGTAACCATGGTTTCATTTTGCAAGCCATCTTGTGTAATTTCGATGTCGTTTTCATTAGATGTAAGTGAAACGTCAGGGTAAGATGATTCAACAACGGCGATGTTTTCTTCACCAAGTTGGGTAAGGTTTACATCATTTCCTAGGCCATTAAAGTTTACTAAATGAGCTGAGTTAACATCGCCAAATTGGCTAATTGTAAATTCATTATCTGAGCCTAATACGCCCATGTATGCTTCATTTTCGCTACCATTTTGAATGGCTGTAAGCTCGTTGTCGTTACCAATTAACTCAGCAGTTGTTGTATTAAAGTCACCATTTTGCATCGCCATTACTTCGTTGTTTTCGCCTTCAAATAAAGCTGAATCAACATTATTAGCTAAGCCTTCTTGGTCTATACCTACTTCGTTATCATTACCTACAATAGCTGTGAAATTAACGGTGTTGTCTGCACCTTCTTGCTCAACACCAAACTCATTATTGTCACCGTAAAGATCTGTAAGTGTTACAGCATTTTGGTCGCCAACTTGCTCAATGTCTAACTCGTTATCGTTACCTTGTAGCGAGGTCACTCTGAACGTATTATAAAAGCCATCTTGCTCTACCATTACTGCATTATCGTCGCCTGTAGCGCTTGTAATTACAGCTTCATGCCATTCACCAGTTTGTAATGCGCTTAGCTCATTGCCACTGCCTTGCATGTCCATGTTGTAAAACCAATGACCACCTGTACCTTGTTCAATATCAACAATGTTGTCATCACCCACAATAGAGTTAATTGCTTCATTGTTAAAAAATAAACCTTCGCCCTCTTGTGAAACATAAAGCTGATTATTGTTGCCGGTGACTGTAGTTAAAGCACCATTGTACAAACCGTCCTGAGAGTATATTTGTACGTTGTTATCGCCAACGGTGGTTACTTCTACAAAGTTACCTGTTTGGAATTGCGATACCTCGGTCGTATTGTCATTACCAATGGTGGTAACCTGCATTGCATTGCCATCACCATCTTGCAGCAGTAATGCTGTGTTACCTACTTGGGTTTGCGCAAGTACCATTGAATTGCTCGTGCTTTGCACAGACACTTTTGTGCTTAAATCAGATACTGAGCCAGATTTAGTTGCTGTATCTGCAAAGGTAGAGAAGCTTGTGCCCATTGCAATTGCCACTGCACAGCTTAAAAGTGATTTATTTAACTTCATTATTTTCTCCTTGAAATAAAAATACCGAATGCCCTACGTTATTTTGTTTATATAGAGTATTCGCGTTTCCAGCATGCCGTGCCGGTATAAAGTTGTGATCTAAATGTTATTCAATGTTGTGTTGCGTTTTTTAAGTGCACATTCACTGTATTCTTGAATTGTTAATTCTTAAATCATCTTTTTTTACCAATTTTTTTATTGTTTTAATACAATTGGTTATGGTGCTTATATTTTTATTTTCACTGTTTTATTAAAAAACCAGTAAAAATTGTTGATCTATTTAAGTGTCCGATTATAAGAATTTGGCTCATAAAAAAGACTGCTTTTAGTGTTTTTTTAGCTGCGCCACTGGTCAAAAATGTTGATTTTTTATTGTTTCCAATTTAAAGACTTGAGTAATTTTTGATTTGTTAGTTTGCTGGGTACATGCCATGTGATCTTTCTTATTCAATGTTGTCAGTAAACTTGCTTAAAATTTTTTTAAGCTTAATCAACTATGGATAGAACAATGAAAACAAAATTATCTATTATTACACTAGCGCTTGTTCCTTGTTTAGCTGCTGCGCAACTACCGGAAACAAGTATTAAACAATCAGTTACTGCAAGCAGTGATTCGCTCATTGTTAAATATAAAAAAAATGTGTCAGCTAAAATGCGTAAGCAAGCTCGGTCGTTAGTAAGGGCCAAAATCTCTGACATGAACAGCGATGAGGTTGATGATAACTATAAGTCTTTACTTTCAGGCCGCTTAGCTAAATTTAAAGTAACGGGTATGAGTACTAAAGAGGCGATTAAACGCCTTAAAACTCATCAGGCTATTGAGTATGTTGAGCCAGACTATCGTGTAAGCATTGCCACTACGCCAAATGATCCGCGTTTTGGTGACTTGTGGGGTTTAAATAACGATGGTCAAACTGGCGGTGTAGCTGACGCCGATATTGATGCACCTGAAGCATGGTCAATTTCTACGGGTAGTAGGGATGTGGTTGTTGGTGTAATTGATACCGGTGTTGATTATAGTCATCCCGATCTTGTAGCTAATGCTTGGGTTAACCCTGGTGAGATAGCTGGCGATGGAATTGATAACGACGGTAACGGTTATGTTGATGATGTTTATGGCATCAATGCAATTACTAACTCAGGCGACCCGATGGACGACCAAGGGCATGGTACGCATGTTTCAGGAACCATTGGTGCAAGTGGCAACAATAACGAAGGCATTGTGGGTGTAAACCATGATGTATCTATCGCTGGTTGTAAATTTTTAGATGCTTCAGGTAGTGGTTCAACGTCTGATGCCATTAAATGTATTGACTACATGGTTGGTCTTAAAAACTCAGGTGTTAACTTACGCGTTTTAAATAATAGCTGGGGCGGAGGCGGTTATAGCCAAGCTTTAGCCGATGCGATAACGGCCAGTGAAGATGCAGACATTTTATTTGTAGCTGCTGCAGGGAATGACGCAGTAGATAACGATGTAAACCCGCACTACCCATCTAACTACGAAAACGACAGCGTGCTATCGATCGCAAGTACCGATAGCAGTGATAACATGTCTGGTTTTTCGCAGTGGGGCCTAGAAAGTGTTGATATGGGCGCGCCGGGTAGCGCTATTCTTTCAACTATTCCAGGTGGCGGTTACGCTACTTATTCTGGCACTTCAATGGCAACACCACATGTTGCAGGTGTGGCTGCTCTTGTTCTTTCAGTAAACCCAGATTTAACAACAGTAGAGTTAAAAGAGCTGCTAATGAGCAGCGGCGATGCCAATACTGCTTTAACGGGTAAAACTGTTGCAGGTACGCGTTTAAATGCAAACCAGGCATTATTAGATGCCGATCCTACACCTGGTTTTAAGCTATCGGTTACTCCTAGTACTCAGCAAGCAACCGTTGGCGATACAGTTACCTACACGTTTGAGATTGGTTCGATTGCGCAGTGGGATGGCGATGTAGCGCTTTCTCTTAGCGCTGGTTTAGAGGGGGCAACATTAAGTGCTTCTACGGCACGCCCAGATGATGAGGTTGTTTTAACTGTAAATACGTTTGATGACACGCCTTGGGGTAATTATGATTTTACGGTTGAGGCAAGTACAGATCAGCAGTTAAAAACACAAACTGTGTCATTAATGCTACAGCCTGCAGGCTTAAACGATTTTACATATAGCAGTGATGATAACGTATCTATTCCAGATAACGATCCACAAGGTGCAAGCTCTGTAATTACTGTTGCTGATGATTTAACTATTTTTGGCACTTCTGCCGATGTAAACATTACTCACACGTGGTCTGGTGACTTGGTATTAACGTTAACATCGGCTCAAGGTTCTGAAGTTACGTTACAAAGTAATCAAGGTGGTAGTGACGATGATATTGTTAAAACATTCACATCAGGCGCCTTCAACAGTGAAGTTGCAACTGGTGATTGGACGTTACACGTTGTAGATACAGCGGGTGCTGATGTTGGTAACATCAATGGTTGGTCTCTTACATTTAGTGCGATTGGAGAAGTTACTCCACAGCCACCACAAGCGAGCTTTGACACTGAAATAGAAGGCTTAACGGCCATGTTTACAGATGCAAGTACTGATGCCAACAACGATATTACACAGTGGAGCTGGAACTTTGGTGATGGGGCAACATCGTCTGATCAAAATCCAACTCATGTGTACGCAGGCTCTGGCAGCTACAACGTTGAATTAACCGTAACAGACAGCGAAGGTAATACTAGCACGTCAATGCAAACGGTTGTTGTCAGCGATGTAGATATTGAGCTTACATTAAAACGCGCTAATAAATCACGCTTGGGTACTATGCGTGTAGATCTTAGCTGGGGCACAGTAGGAGCTGAATCGATGAACGTTTACCGTAATGGTGAGCTAATTGATACTACGTCGGATAATGGCCGCTACCGTGATTACGAGCGTGGTGCTTCACTTTCTAGCTACGATTACCAATTATGTGTTTCTGAAAACGTTTGTTCTAACATCGTAACAGTCACATTTAATTAAGTAATAACCCCTTAGAGTAACCAAAGCCCAGCTATGCTGGGCTTTTTTGTTTTACAATGCCATTATTTTAGAAGCGCCGTCATAATTATAATTGTTTGTATGGATGGGTTTTAAGCCAATGCTCCGCAATTTGCTCGCGCGTGGCAAACCATACCTGCTCATGCGAGCGGGCATATTTTAAAAAACGTGCGAGGGCTTTAATGCGCCCAGGGCGGCCAATTAAGCGACAATGCAGCCCTATCGACATCATTTTTGGGGCGTTTTCACCTTGTGGATCGCCTTCTTCATAAAGCGTGTCGAATGCATCTTTTAAATAATTATAAAATTGATCGCCGGCATTAAAGCCTTGCACTGCAGCAAAGCGCATGTCGTTTACATCAAGGGTGTAAGGCACTATTAACTGTGGTTTACCTTCTTTAATACTGTAAAAGGGTAAATCGTCGCTGTAATCGTCAGCGTCATATAAAAACGAGCCATGCTCTACCACAAGGGCAGCAGTATTTGGGCTTGTGCGCCCGGTGTACCAGCCTGTAGGCTTTTTACCGGTAAGCGTTTGAATGATCTCAATGGCTTTTTGCATATGCTCGCGCTCGGTTTGCTTATCTATATGTTGATAATTAATCCAACGCAGGCCATGGCTTGCTATTTCGTGCCCTGCATCAACAAAAGCTTTAGCTACATCGGGATGGCGCTCAAGGGCCATTGCCACAGCAAAAATGGTGACCGGTATATCGTATTTTTTAAAGAGTTTAAGTAAACGCCATACCCCCGCGCGCGAGCCATATTCGTAAATAGACTCCATGCTTATATGGCGGTCTTCTACATGTGGGGCACTGACTATTTCGGATAAAAATGTTTCGGCCGCTGAATCACCATGTAATACACAGTTTTCGCCGCCTTCTTCGTAATTTAATACCACTTGTACAGCAATGCGGGCTTTATTGGGCCAATTTGCATGGGGCACCTGTGAGCCATAACCAATTAAATCGCGCGGGTAGTGTTTAAATTGCTCGCTCATGTTATTGCTCCTTTTTAAGCGCTGTGAGCCAAGAGCCTAGCGTTTCGCGTTCAGCATCAGTCATTTTGGTCATATTAGCCAATGGCATGTCTTTGGTTATAACCGCGCGGGTATGAATAAGCGTGCTGGCTTTTTTTACATCATTGATAGAGTCGAGCTTAAAGCCAAGTGGCGCTGTTTGAAAAAGCTTTGATGTAGGTGTTTCACTGTGGCACTGTGTACAGTGCTTGCTGATTATATCCCACGCTTGAGTGTCGGTAATGCTTGCTTGTAAGGGTGCGTTTTCGCCTGTATTTGTTGGGCTGCTAGGCCAAGGCGCTATGGCAAGCATTAAGGCAAAAAAGGCGGCAATACCACTTATAAGTACCGAGGGTTTATTTACGCCTTGGTGCTTTAAGTTAAAGTAATGGCGTATCCACATGCCAATGCCAAATAACGTAATTAATATAAGCCAGCCAAAACTGTGGCTGTAGGTATAAGGAAAGTGGTTGCTCAGCATAATAAATACCACTGGTAACGTGGCGTAGTTATTATGAATAGAGCACAGCTTTGCTTTTAAACCCGGTGCGGAATCAGGAATACGGCCAGCTTCTACCTCGCTTACCATGTAGCGCTGCCCTGGCATAATAATGTGATACACATTGCCAACCATACACGTGCCAATAAGCGCACCTACATGAATATAAACCGCACGGTCACTAAATAGCTGGTCAACCCCGTAAGTCCAAAGGGCCAATAGGCCAATAACCACAGCAATAAACGCTTTGCCGTTTTCAACAAGTGGGGTTTTACACAACAAACGATAAACACCATAACCTAAGCCAATAAAGCCAAGCGATGCGCCAATAGCGGCAAATTTACTGAGCTCACTTTTACTGTTATCGATTAGGTAAACATCGGCGCCAACATAATAAAGTAGGCTAAATAATAAAATACCCGTGATCCACGTTGTGTAGGCTTCCCATTTAAACCAGTGCAGGGTGTGTGGCATTTCTTCAGGGCCATTTTGATACTTAGCCACTTCGTAAAAGCCACCGCCATGCACGGCCCATAAATCGCCTTTTATGCCTTTGTCTTGTTTCCACTGAGGCGGGGTTTGTAAGTTATTATCAAGCCACGCAAAATAAAACGACGCCCCAATCCACGCAATGCCTGCAATGACATGAAAATAACGAAGCACTAAATGAACAAGCTCAAATAAATAGTTTTCCATTAGGTTAAGCCTCTTCTAACTGCGGTGTGTGGGTGGCTATAAACTGTTTTTTATCATCGCGCTTATACACGCTTTTACCCATAATGTAGGTTTGCTCAATACAGCGATCATCGCCTAGCATCATCATGGCAAAAAGTTGCTCGTGTAGGGTTTTTGCGTGGCCAATTCTGAACTTTAAAAACGAGGTGGCTGCGTAATCTATTACTATAAAGTCGGCTTCACAACCGATTGCAAAATTACCTATGGTGCCTTCTAAATCCAGCGCCCGTGCGCCGCCAAGCGTTGCTAAGTATAGGCCCTTAAAAGCTGAGAATTTTTGACCTTGAAGCTGCTGAATTTTGTACGCTTCATTACCGGTTTGTAGCATAGAAAAACTTGTGCCTGCGCCAACATCGGTGCCCATACCTACGTTAATACCGTGCTCTTCACAGGCTTTTAAATTTAATAAGCCCGATCCTAAAAATAAGTTAGAAGTAGGGCAATGAGATATAGCTGCGTTGTTATCGGCAAGGCAGCAAAGTTCACGTTCAGATAAATGAATACTATGAGCAAATACCGAACGTTTACGCACCATTTTAGCTTGCTCGTAAACACTTAAGTAGTCACCAGCCTCTGGGAATAACCCTTTTACCCATTCACACTCGTCTTTGTTTTCAGATAAGTGCGTATGTAGGTAAGTGTCGGGGTATTCTTCTAATAATTGAGCGCATTTTTGTAGTTGCTCAGGGGTTGATGTAGGCGCAAAACGTGGCGTTACCGCATAGCTTAACCTATCAACATTGTGCCATTTTTCTATGAGTGCTTTTGATTGATCGTAACTGGTTTGCGCACAATCTGATAAATCGTCAGGGCAATTACGGTCCATCATTACCTTACCGGCAATCATGCGTAAATTACGTTTTTGAGACTCGTTAAAAAATGCATCAACCGATTGTGGATGCACCGTGCCAAATACTAATGCGGTGGTGGTGCCGTTACGTAATAACTCATCTAAAAAGCGGTTTGAAACCTCACTTGAGTACACTTCACTGGCAAACTTCTTTTCGGTTGGGAAGGCATATTCGGTAAGCCAGCTTAAAAGCTGCTCGCCATACGCGCCGACCATTTCGGTTTGCGGCAAATGTATGTGTGTGTCTATCATGCCGGGCATTACCAATTTGCCATCGTGGCGAATAATAGTGGTTGATTTATCTAAGCTTGGCAGTATGTCTTGCTCGTAACCAAGGTTAACGACTTTGCCGTTTTGAATAACTAACGCGCCTTTTTCAAAATAGCGATGGGCGGTGTCGCCGGCTATGGCCGGGTCGTCAACAAAGTCGAGTAGGTTGGCACAAATTACGGTTAATTTATTATTGTTTTGCGTGCTCATTGTTAGCTACCTCTGTACGTTGAGTAGCCAAATGGGCTAAGCAATAACGGAATATGATGATGTTTTTGATCTTGTAATCTAAAGGTTATTTGCGCTTCTGGGTAAAACGCTGGGGTAGGCTGGTTTTCATAGTAACTATCTAAATCAAATACCAACTTATAGGTTGCAAATTCTACGTCTGTGTTGAGCCAGTCGGTAATACGCCCGTCGCTATTTGTGTTACCTTGGGCAATTAATTCCCACTCGTTATTAGCGTATACAAACAATTGTACAGCTACATTTTCAGCCGGTTTACCTGTGCTGGTATCTAAAATATGGGTAGTGATAGGGCTTTTGTTCATACTTTTATTCATATCAGGGATTCCAATCTTATTTTTGTTATTTTTGCTTGTTCGCCTGCGGCTATATAAAGCTCTGTGCTGCGGGTGTTGTGTATACGCTGCTCAATAAGTTCAAGCATTTGCTCAGCACTTTTACCGCTGGCACACACAATAAATATAAAGCCAAATTTACTGAGGTATTGTTTATTCAGCGCAATCATTTTTTTTAGGGTTTGCTCGTTTGCTTTGCTCATACCCGATTGTTCGTGCCCCGCTTTTTGCGCTGTAGCGGCGTACTTTTTACTTAATGTTGATAAATCGCCAATTTGTGGGTGGCCTTCAAAAGCGGCTAAATAATCGCTCTCACCCAGGTTATCCCATACGGTTTGCGCGCTGTGAAAGAGGTGATCTTTATTTTCAAATGGCATGATATTTAGCATACCGCTTACCCAGTTAGGAGCGGCGCAGCAGTGCTCTAAGGCTTGATGCGCTTGAGCTGTATTTAGGTCGTTAATTTTTAAGCTACTCATGCGTTTTCTTCCTCGTGCGTGGTGCTAATTAAGGCATTTTTAAGTGCACGCCATTGCAGGCCTTGGCGTTTGGGTGGATGGGTTTGCATAGCTTGATAAAGGCCAATTAATTGCCCGCTAATTGAAATAGCCACTTCCATAGGGAGCTTGCCCGTTATATTTTCAAGCCCAACAGGGCAGGTCATTTGCTTTATTTGCTCGGTGGTAAAATCGCGATGAGCTAAGCGTTGTTTAAAGCGTTTTGCTTTGGTATCTGAGCCAATAACGCCAAGCCAATTGGCATCAGCGCGTTTAATAATGGCTTGTGTGAGTGCAAAATCGAGCTGGTGGTTATGGGTTAATATTAAGTAATTATTAGCTTTGGGCGCGCGTTTTACTTGCTCTGTTGGCTCTTCATCAACCACTTTTACTACGTTATTAGGAATGTTCTGTGGGAATACATCGGCGCGGCTATCTATCCAACGTATACGCATAGGCAGCTGTGCCAATATACCAATAAGCGTTTGTGCTACATGGCCTGCGCCATAAATATCAAGCGTAAAGCGCTCACTTTGCATGCACTCAAGCATTACTGTGGCAGCTCCGCCGCAACATTGGCCTAAATTTGCGCCTAGGTTAAATTGCTCTATCACTTGAGCGGCCTCGCCTTTGGCAAGTAGCTCACGTGCTTTTTCTATTACTACGTATTCAAGATGACCACCGCCAAGGGTGTCGTAAATATGCTCGCCGCTTATTACCATTTTAGAGCCTGTGCCCCGTGGGGTTGAGCCATTAGTTCCAAGCACTGTCGCAATAACATAGTTAGTGCCGCTTTGTTCGTGCTCGTTTATAGCTTGTGCCCAATTTTGCGTATGAAAACCCTGAAACGACTCATTTAAATTAGCCATGTTGCTGCTCCTTAAACCAGCTAGCGGTTTGCTCAATTGCATTTAATACACGTTCAGGTGTAGCAGGCGTATCAAGTGGGGCGGTGTATTTGTAATCAGCCACACTGCTTATGGCGTTACGAATCGCACTCCACACACTAAAGGCCAACATAAACGGCGGCTCGCCAACTGCTTTTGATCTAAAAACGGTGGTTTCTGGGTTGGCCGAGTTATATAAATTGACGTTAAATTCGGCTGGGGTATCGCCAATTGCAGGAATTTTATAGTTAGCAGGGCCAAAGCTGGCAAGCTGGCCTTTATCATTCCATTGTAAGTCTTCGGTGGTGAGCCAGCCCATACCTTGCACAAAAGCCCCTTCAATTTGGCCTATATCAAGTGCAGGGTTTATTGAACTGCCCACATCGTGCAGTATATCCACGCGGGTTACGGTGTTTTCGCCTGTTAGCGTATCGATTTCTACTTCACTCAGTGCTACGCCGTGCGCGTAGTAAAAAAATGGCCGACCTTCGCCTTTCGCTCTATCGTAATGAATTTTAGGGGTGGCGTAATAACCGGTTGATGAAAGCGATATACGATTCATGTAAGCAAGGTTTGCAAGTTCGCTAAAGCTAATTTCGCCTTTACTAAAGGTAATAAGGTTATCTTTAAATACAATACTTTGGCTGTCTACTTCAAAGTGCTCGCTGATAAAGTTAATTAAGCGCTCTTTTATAGTATTTACCGCGTTTAGCGCCGCCATGCCGTTTAAGTCAGTCCCGCTTGATGCGGCGGTTGGCGAGGTGTTTGGTACTTTGTCGGTACGGGTCGCGCTTATGCTTACTGCGTCAAAATCAACGCCAAACCCATGGGCGACAATTTGCGCTATTTTAGTGTTTAATCCTTGGCCCATTTCGGTGCCGCCATGGTTTAAATGAATTGATCCATCGCTATATACATGCACTAACGCACCCGCTTGGTTTAAGTGCTGTACGGTAAACGATATACCGTATTTAACCGGCGTCATCGCAAGGCCTTTTTTTATAATAGGGGATGATGCGTTAAAGGCTTTAATCGCCTTTTTTCGCGCCCAGTAATCACCCGACTCTTCCAGCTGGGTTATCATATCTTTTAAAATATGCTGCTCTACTGTTTGATGGTACGGCGTGGTGTCGCGGCCTTTTTTGTATAAATTAAGTTTTCGGATCTCAAGCGGATCTTTACCCAATTTAGCGGCTATATCGTCCATTATCAGCTCGCCCATGATCATGCCTTGCGGGCCACCAAATCCTCTAAACGCGGTGTGGCTTACGGTATTAACTTTACAGCGATTCCCTTTAATGGTGGCAGCTGGATAGTAATACGCGTTATCGGCATGAAACATTGCACGGTCTACAATGGCATCGGATAAGTCAGGCGAATAACCACAAAACCCATTTACAGTTACATCAGCGCCTTCAATTAGGCCATTTTCGTCAAACCCTACATGGTATTGGTTATAAAATGGGTGACGCTTACCGGTAAGTTTAAAGTCGTCGCTGCGCGCTAGGCGCATTTTAACGGCGCAGCCAAGGTGATAAACCGCAAGCGCTGCAAGGCAAGCCCACGGTGCGCCTTGGGTTTCCTTACCACCAAAAGCACCGCCCATACGGCGGGTTTCTACGTTAACAAAGTTAAATGGCTTTTTTAAAATTTTGGCAACTAAGTGCTGCACTTCTGTTGGATGCTGCGTAGAACATTGCACATGAATCCCGCCGTCGTTGTCGGGCTGAGCGAGTGCTATTTGCCCCTCAAGGTAAAAGTGTTCTTGCCCGCCTATGTGTATTTCACCTTTAAGTTGGTGGGCTGCTTTATTTATGGCTTGTTCGCTATTACCGCGGTTAAGTGAATGGGGCGGCCTTACCCAGTGCTCTTTTTTTATGGCTTCTTTAATATCAAGTATTGGGGTGGTTTGCTCGCATTCTATAACCACTAAGCGAGCAGCGCGGCGCGCCATTTCGTAGCTGTCGGCAACGACTACCAGCACAGGTTGCCCGTGGTATTGAATTTCGTGATTGGTTAATAGCACATCACCTGGGAATATTGGGCCAATATCAAGCTTACCGGGTACATCATCAGCCGATAAAATACGCTTAACACCTGCCACTTCAAGCGCTTTGCTTGTATCAATTGATTTAATAAAGCCGCTGGTAATGGGCGCAAGTACAGGGTAGGCGTGTAAGCAGCCATGAGGCTCTGGGTTATCGTCGGCGTAGTTTGCACTGCCACATACTTGTTTTATTGCACTTTCGTGGTACTTAGATTGGCCAACGCTTCCGCCTTGGGCTTTTAGTTTATCCATTTCAAAGTGACGCATGTGAGATCCTCGTAATGGCAATGTTGTTATTATTTTTATTACTACTAGGCTGTGCACCGCAAAACTCAATATCAATACGCTGTAGCAAGTTTTTGCTTACCGAAGTGCGATAATGTGCGCTGCTGCGTACATCGCTCATTGGGGAAAAGTCGTCACTTATAGCGGCTGCGGCATCTATAAACGTACTTACTTGTAAGGGCTGAGCATTAAGTTTTTGCTCTATGTGCGCGGCGCGTTTGGGTATTGCTGCCATACCGCCCATGGCGCAGCGGGCATTGCTAATTACGCCTTGCGTTTGCTCTATAGCCAGTACTAAACACACAGTAGATATGTCATCTTCAAAGCGTTTTGAAATTTTATGACACGCAAGCTTTAACGAGTCTGGGCGTTTTGGCACTGTAATTTTGCTAATTACTTCATCGCTATTAATGACTGTTTTTTTGTAATCAACAAAGTAGTCGGCCACGTTTATAGTGCGTGTGCCTGCTGCGCTTAATAAATCCATAGTGGCATTAAGTGCAATGAGTAAAGGAGCTGGGTCGCCAATTGGAGAGGCATTTCCTATGCTGCCACCTAAGGTGCCACTGTTACGTACTTGGTTAGAGCCTAGGCGTTCAAATAGCTCTTTAGACTCTGGGTAGTAATTGTAAAAAGTATATACAAACTGGCTGTAAGGGAGTGCTGCACCAATATGTAGCTCGCCGTTGTTATCGCTTAAAGTGCACAGCTCACAGGTTTGGCTAAGCGATATAATAATATCGGGCAACAGCATGTTTTGGCTAAGCTCAATGGCAAAATCGGTGCCACCAGCAACCAAGTGTGCATGCGGGTAAAGCGCTTTTAGTTCAACAAGCTGCTTAGCATTTTGTGGCAAGTAGAATTTGCAAGGGCCATTTTTTAAAAATGGAACATCGTCATCATGTTGCGTATTAAGTGAGGCTTTAAACTGAGCTGCCATGGCTGAGTAAGGCTCATTTTTACGCTCATAGCTGTAGGCTTTTTCTACCGCTAGTAAAATAGGGCTGTAGCCAGTACAACGGCACAAGTTGCCACCTAAAGCATGAATAGCGGCTTTTTTACCTGGGTAACTCGGGTTATTAATATAAAGCGCCAACATACTCATTATTATACCTGGGGTGCAAAAACCGCATTGCGAACCATGGCACTCTACTAATGCGCGTTGTACTGGGTGTAAGTCATCAAGGGCTGGGTAAAGCCCCGTTGTTACAGCCTCTACGGTTACTATGTGTTTTGCGTGTGCATTGCCTAATAAAAGCAGGCAGCTGTTCATAGTTTGGTAGTGCCAAACTGGGTTACCGTTTGAGTTTAGTTTTTCTTCGCCAACTAAAATTGTGCACGCGCCGCAATCGCCTGTAGCACACCCTTCTTTGGTGCCCATTTTCCCTTTTTTGGTGCGAAGCCAGTCCAAAATGGTGAGACTTGGCGAGCATTCTTGTTCTTCAATTGGCGTGTCATTTAATAGAAACTGAATCACACAGACCCCCTTAGCTTTTTAACACCCTGTTTTTAATAAGGTTTGTTGTTTGCTTTTTCGTATTGTTATTGCGCAAGTAAGAAAAAAGCTGTTTTATTATGATTAATACTTTGCAGTTAATATGCCATATCTGACCGATCGGTTAGCTTTTTTGTGTTTGGTTAATTTAACAAGCATTAAAAGCAAGGGGGTGTATTTATTTTTATATTTTATATCAGATGTTTATTTTGTTTTTATTCTTTTTTATATGAGGTGATTAAATTTTTTTGTTAGCTTTTGGGTGAAATTTAAATAGCTTTTATGTATAAACCTGACCAAAAGGATATGTTTATTTTTGTGAGCTTTTTGCTTTTGAAAAGTGCGTTTACATAACTTTTTAAGTTACAGATGTGTGAATATTTAATTGGCTAGGTTGAATGCTTTTTATAAATAACAAGGTCTTTATTAGGCATGACAAATTTAATGAGCACACAATGAACCTAACACACACAAATAACGCACTCACCTTCATACTTACACTCAGCTTTGCATTACTTGGTGTATCGCTTGCTTTAGGTGCAAACCCAAACACACTTACAGCGACCTTTAGCTTTTATGAACTTGATATCTTACTCAGTGTAAATACGTTAGGTTTGCTCACAGGCACCGCTATGATTGCATTAGCACTCGCCACTCTAGCCGCACATTTAAAATTACTAAAGCCTATGCCAGTAGCTGTTTTAGCGTTAATTGTTTGCATTGTGCCTTTACTTACTTTATTGGCCAGTAACCGTTGGATGGCGCAGTTAGGAGGCTTTCCAATTATTGGCAGTGGGCAAGGCATTATTAAATACTTTGCTGTTATTCCTTTGTATTTATTTTTGTTTTATAAAAATAAGCTCACCGACAAACAACATGTTTTTTTAAACTTTATACCGGTTGCGATGGTTTTACTGTGGATTGGCGGCATGAAATTTTATGAGTTTGAAGCTAAAGCCATTGTGGGGTTAGTAGAAACCTCACCGTTTATGTCGTGGTTATACACGGTATTTAGCGTACAAGGCGCATCAAACATAATTGGCGGGTTTGATGTATTATTTGCAGTGTTACTCGGTGCGGGCATTTTAATTAACAATAAAAAGCTCATTATAGTGAGTGGTTTAGCATGTTTAAGTGTTTTTTTAATGACCCAAACATTTTTAATTACCGCCACCGGCGCATTAAGTTCAGGCGCGTTATTAGATCGATTAGGCCAATTTGTAATTAAAGATTTATGGTATGTAGGCAACTTAATTGTTATTGCCACTTTAATACTATTTAAACCAGCTAAATAATGTAAAGAGAACCTTATGATCAGTTGCAACCATTACGATTACATCGAAATTGCTTGTATGCACAGGCTGAATATTGAGCTTGTATTAAAAAATGGTGATAGTGTATGTGGTGTAGCAGCTGATATAAAACGCAATGCACTCAAACAAGAGTGCATTGCCATAAATGCAAGTGGCGAGCTAAAGCTCATAGAACTTACCGGCATTAGTGTAATTAAAGCGCTCACTCACAACCCGTATTTTGATAATATAAACTTTGAGGTTAATTAAATACTCCACTATAGCTTTATTAATAATGCTGCAAAGGCAGCGCTGTAAAGCCCTATTAAAAACAAACAATGTATATAATCCGCAACTTTTACTCTAATTCGCAACCCAACCCAATAACCTTATCAATACGGCTTTTGTACCTTATGAAAAGTCACTTTTATAACCCCTAATTGCCTGTTTACATTGTAGTTATTAGGTGGGATTATTAAGCTATATTATGTGTGCCGTTTACGGCAAGCGTCATATCCTTTATTTGGAGTAGTTGTTGTTAAAGTGTAGTAAGTGCAAAACAAAAAATAGTTTTAAAACTGATTTTTGGATGTCAAAAATCGATATGGTGGGATTTCTTTTTCTTAGCCTTTGTTTATCTATTCCAATAGGTTTCTTGGCTTTTTTAGCTGAAGAGTCACAAGGTTTTGCTTATTTTATAGCTTTTTTTACATTTGTTATTGCGGTAATTGGCAAGCACTATAAGGTTGTGGCACTTTTATTTGTTGAGTTGTGTATAGATTCAGCACTCTACGAAAATGGCGCTTATGAATTTAGTTTTATGGTGGCAACAGCGTTTGTTCTGACGTTTATAAAAATTGGAAGTAAAGTGTATGGCTTCTTTTTTCAGTGCGTTAACTATAAGTTCGAATTAGATATCACCTGTAGTAAGTGTAAGAAAGTTTATAAGCAATTAAAATTACCGCAGCAGGCATAGTCAGCATATATCAAGCGCATTAAAAATGGCGTTAAATGCTCTTTTGAGACTCATTCTCTGCTAATTATAGCCAAGCATTCCCCGCATTATATGCGAGCGTTAGCAATCATCAATCTTAGTAAGGAGCCAACATTTGAAAAAAGTTATACTCGCTGTTGCAGTTTTAATATCGAGCATTTCACATGCATCGGAAAATGCGAAAAGTTTTTTTGATGAATATACGAAGTTAGGTAGTAATTTTGACGTGAAAGTTGCTTCTTTATATGCAAACGATGCCAAAATTCATTCCTATCGCGTTTACCCGCATGGTAAGGAGCGTCAAATGGAAATTACGGGTGAACAGTGGAAGGTGCTTGTCCAACGTGTAATGCCATTGGCAAAAATGAAAAATGACAAAAGCACATTCAAAAACATAGCAATAAAGCCTGAAGGGAATGGCTATAAGATCAAGGCACACCGATATTCTGAAAAGAAATGTTATACCGATAAAGGCTATTATATGCTTCTAAAAAGAACGGAGAAGGGGCAGCTAGAAATTGTGGAAGAATACATGGAAACACAGCCGCAATCTGATTGCTAACCTACCACCTAGTTACATTATTAAATAATTGACGTAAATACGCCGTTTAAACATCAGTAATATTACAATTGAATATAAAAAGCAGGTATTTACTATTACTGCTTTAGCTGTAGCTGTAGCTGTAACTCATTTTGGAGATATGCGAGTAAAACCTCACAAGGTTAATTGTTAAATAGAGCAATACTTACATTTTAACCCCTGTATTACTTATTAGTTTCACTATTCTTTTAACGTTTGTGTATAAAGTACAAGCGCGCTGTACATTACGCTGAGTGCTTTTGTTACATCTTCATCAATAACAGCTTCTGCTGGGTGATGGCTTATGCCGCCAGGGCTGCGTATAAATAGCATGCCAACGGGGCAAATTGGAGCGATTGCCATTGCATCGTGCCCTGCACCAGAGGCAAGTGAAGGCGATGCTTGGTTGTTGAGTTTACATGCGCTTGAAAACAAATGTTGAATAGTGGTGTCGCACGCTACGGCAGCGGCTGCATGCGTCCATTGCCAATCAAGCGTTAAATTGCGTTTGCTTGCTATAGACTGAGCGCTACTTTGTATAGCGCTTAGTAAGTTAGCGAGATCGGCGTCGCTCTGTGCACGTGCATCTAGGCTTATGGTTGTTTTACCTGCAATTACATTTGTTGCACCGGGGCGCGATTGTATTTGTCCTACGGTGGCAACTTCGCCATTTTTAGCATTGTTTGCTAGTTTTTCAATTTCGGTTACTAATTCAGCGCAGCCTGCTAGTGAATCCTGCCTCAAGTTCATTGGGGTTGTACCCGCGTGGCCGCTTTGACCTGTTAAAGTGATCATAGCGCGTTTGGCGCCAGCAATAGCGGTTACTACGCCTAGCGCCTGATTTACCGATTCAAGCACAGGGCCTTGCTCTATGTGGGTTTCCCAATAACCGAGTAATTCGTTTTTGTTAAGCGCAGCTTTTGCGTAATCATTTGGGTTTAGGCCAAAATCCAGCATGGCTTGGCGCATAGTAATGCCGTTTGTATCTTGTATATTTAACCACTGCGGATCAAACTCGTTTGCTAGTGCTTTTGAGCCAATTAATGTGGTGGCAAAGCGGGTGCCTTCTTCATCACAAAAACCAACAACATCTAAATGAAACGGTAGATCTAGCTCTAATTCATGTGCAAGGGCGGCTATTTCAATACCAAGTAATACCCCTAAAATACCATCAAATGCGCCGGCATTTGGTACGGTGTCAAGGTGCGACCCTATAATTAAACGTTTAGCGTGTGGGTTTGATGATGCTAAGCGCCCCCATAAATTGCCTACTTCGTCTTGCCACGATTGCATGCCTGCCTCAGCCATCCACGTGGCAGTAACGCTATTACACTCTTTGTGCTCTTTAGATAAATACACACGGTGAATGCCGCCTTGCATTTGCGATAGGCTACTAAGTGTTTTACAACGCATTAAGGCGCGTGCAGCAAATTTATTAGCCAGCTCGCTGTTTAATAATGGCTCATGGAGTGGGCTTGCAATCGTCATGCTAAATCCTTTTTATTATTTGTAATGGGAAAGGGCGGCAATAGCGGCTTCGCCTTTAGGGCCTTTGTAACCGTTGGCATGCAGGCAGGCATCTAGGCTTGCTAATGTTTGTAATACGGCATCTTTACGGGCGTTGTAGCCCATAGTGCCAATACGCCAAATTTTGCCATGCAGCGGCCCAAACGAGGTGCCAATTTCAATACCAAAGTCGGTTAGCATTTGAGCGCGTACGTGGTCAGCATTAATGCCCTCGGGTATATAAACACCCACTACGTTGTTCATTTTATGGTTTAAGTCGCCAAATACGTTTAACCCCAGCGCTTGAATGCCTGTTAGCATGGCATCGCCGTGTAATTTGTGGCGTGCTACGCAGTTATCTACGCCTTCTTCAATGACTATGCGAGCACATTCTGATGCGCAGTACAGCATGCTGGTGGCTTCGGTATGATGGTTAAGGCGCTCTTCGCCCCAGTAATTCATGATCATGCCTAAATCAAAGTAGTTAGAGCGTACAAATGGCTCGGTGCCGTCGGTATGCTCCGCGGTGCGGATCCCCGCTTCTACTTTTTTACGCTTTTGGATCCAATTAGCGCATTTATCGCTTAGTGTTAATGGCGCAGAACCAGACGGGCCACCTAAACATTTTTGCAAACCAACCGACAGCGCGTCGAGTTTCCACTCATCGGCGGGTAAATCGTTACCCACAATTGAGGCGGTCGCATCACAGTAAAATAATACATCGTGCTTTTGGCAAATATCACCAATGTATTCAAGCGGCTGGTTCATGGTTGTAGAGGTATCGCCTTGCACCATGGCAAGTACATGGGGTTTTACATCAACAATGGCTTTTTCTATTTGTTCGGGGGTAAATACTTCGCCCCAGGGTACGTCTATGGTGTGTACCTTTGCGCCTACGCGCTCGGCTATTTCAGCAAGCAAGTGGCCAAAGCGGCCCATAATGGGCACCAGTACTTTATCGCCAGGGCGTAAAATAGAGCACAATACGGCTTCTATTCCTGCGCGCGATGTACCGTCAACTAACATGGTCCATTCGTTTTTGGTTTTAAATATTTCGCGATAACGCGCCATGGTTTCATTCATAAAACCGGTCATTACTGGGTCGTATTGGCCAATTAGCTGCGCCGACATAGCACGCAGGACGCGTGGATCTGCGTTAATTGGCCCAGGCCCCATGAGTAAACGCTGCGGCGGGTTTAAAGTTTGAATTTGCGTTTTGCTAAACATGTTTTAGGCTCCGATTGTCTGAATAAGCATGCGAATGCCCGTTATCATTAATACAACGGCAAAGGCGCGTTTTAATTGTTTTTGATCCAGCTTACTACCAATTTTTACGCCAATAGGCGCAAACAAAATAGTGAGTGGAATAATAAGTAAAAAGGCAGGGAGGTTAACTAACCCCCACGTACCTAGGGGAGCATCGGTTGGCGTGGTGCCAATACTTAATAAGGTAATTACGCCCGGTAGCGCAATCAATAAGCCAAATACAGCTGCTGTGCCAACGGCAACATGGGCACGTACGTTAAATGCGTTAAGCATGGGCACACCAATTGTGCCGCCGCCAATGCCTATCATTACCGATAAGCCACCAACAATACTTGCCATTACGCCTTGGCCAAATTTACCCGGTAATTTACTTACAAGGGCTGGTGCGCCGGCTCTAAACAACATGTTAAGGCTGACTAAAATAGCAATACAAGCAAACATAAGTACCAGTGCATTACCGCGTATTGAGTGCGCTAAGTAGCTGCCTACAATGGCCATTACTAAAATAAACGGCGCCCAGTATTTAATTAAAGCAAGGTCAATGTTGCCCTTTGCATGGTGCGAGCGAATAGACGAAATAGACGTAGGCACTATGGTGGCAAGCGATGTCGCGGTGGCTATCATCATGGCCGACTCAGGGCTTACGCCAAAACCTTGCAGTAAAAAATACAGCACAGGTACGATAACAATACCGCCGCCTACACCAAAAAGTCCTGCTAAAATTCCGGCAAAAATACCGGTTGCTATTAAGGCCGCAATAATTGGCCATTGATTCATTATTTCTGTCATGTGTGTTCCTACTACGTTGATGAAACAGTTGCACGGCCATCAGAGCGAGGATCCGTTGCAGCTTCAAGGGTTGTAGGTGTATCTAAAATAGCACCCGCGTGACCCATCATTTCGTTGTTGTCTTCGACACTTACCCAGTCGTGGCCACGTTTATTTAATTCATTGTCTATTTGGGCAGCGAGGCTGTGTTCTATTTTTAAATTTGTGCTGGTGTCGCCCCATGTGCGGCCCAGTAACCAGCGCGGATCGCTTACCGCTTGGTTAATTGATTTATTTCGCCACGCGTATCCGGCAAATACAGCTGCTTGAGTTTGTGGTTGGCCTTCACCACCCATAGTGCCGTAGGCAAGGCGTCTGCCATCGTCAAACTTAGCCATAGCTGGGTTAAGGGTATGCGCTGGGCGTTTATTTGGCGCTAGTGCATTGGTATCTTTAGTGTTTAAGCTAAAGCTTAAACCGCGGTTATTCCATACAAACCCGCCTTCGCTCATGAGTATGCCGCTACCAAATTCCCAGTAAATACTTTGAATAAAGCTCACTAGTTGGCCGTTTTTATCGCGTGCTGCCATCCAAACTGTATCGCCGGGCTGAGCATCAAACGGCCATTTTTTGGCGGTATTCATATCAATATTGTTGGCAAGCTCGGTTAAACGCTCATCAGTTAATGCGTTTTTATAATCATCCCCAAGCGCTTTAGGGTCGGCCCAAAGCGTTGGGCGGTGCGTAAAGCTTTGCTTGGTAGCTTCTACAATTAAGTGGGTCCAATCGGCCTCGGTGTTAGCTTTGTGTTTTAGCTTATTAACGATACCGATTATTTGTAGCGAATGTACGCCTTGAGTAGGTGCAGGTAAGTTATAACAATTAATACCCGACAAATTAGCATTTAGCGGGCTTACTACATCGGCTTGCGTGTTGGCAATATCATTTGGGGTAATAATGCTGCCAGCTTTGGCTAAGTCGGCTGCAAACGAGTCGGCAAGTTCGCCTTCATAAAAAGCATTTAAGCCATGTTTAGCTAAATGCTCAAAGGTATCGGCAAGTTTTGGGTTTTTAAAATGTTGGCCTGCTTTTAACGGTTTGCCATTTGGGATGTATAGTGCTTTAAAGGCATCGTTTGTACTGGTAACCGTCGCGAGTTTTTCACAGCCTGCTTGCAAACTTTTGGTAACAGTAAACCCTTCGCGGGCAAGTTTGATAGCTGGGGCTAAAATAGTACTTAGCGAAAGGGCTGCGTGCTCATCTAATTCAAGGGCTTTTTGCCAGCCACGAAGTGTAGCCGCTTGAGTCAATGCGCTTAAACCGCCACGATCTGGTATTTGTTGCTCATTGCTGTAGGCGCTGATGTCGTTTGGTGCACGTCCGCATGCATCAATTGCGGTGGGTGTGCTTTGGTTTGGGTTGTCAATAAGCCAAAAACTGTCGCCACCAATTGAGTTCATATGTGGGTAAACCACGCTAATAGCAGCGGCTGCTGCAACCATAGCCTCGGTGGCTGTGCCGCCTTGTTTTAGTATTGAGGTGCCTGCCTCGGTCGCTGAGAAGTGCGGGGCCGTAAAGGCAATGTTGTGTGCGTTCATGTGAGAGTTTCCTGTTTAAAATATGCAGCTAGTTGTGTTGCGCAGGCAAGTAAGCTTTTATCGTTATTGTGGCTCATCATGAGTGAAAACCCATATGGATGGCCATTTGCTAGATTAGCCAATGGTAAGTGAACTTGCGCCGAGCGGCTCAAGCCCGCAATAGCCGATAAGGTGATTATTTGCATGCGTAAGGCGCTTGTGTCGGCGCCCAATTTAGGTGCGGTTGTTGGGGTTGTTGGCAAAAATAAGCAGCTAGTTGAATTTAGGTTTTTAGCAATTAATGTTTGCCATTGGGTTTGAACGTTAAGTGCTTCTTTTTCTTCTTGGGCGGTTAGTGCCAATGCCATTTTAAAACGGGCCGCAATTGCCGGAGCAAACTGGGGAGGGTGCTCCGGCAACTGAAGCCAATCTTTGTGCACTTTAGCAATAGCACGTCCTTGCAATATTCTAAAACTATCAGCGAGTTCGCTTAATAAGCTGATGTTAGGTAGTTCAAAATTTTTGTGGTGTTTAAAATAAGGTTTGGTTTTTTTAAGCAATTGTTTAAGTGGTGCTTGTAAAGCTGGGCTGACTAGCTCAAATAAGGGCTCACAAATAACCAAGGTATTTACACTATTAATAGCTTGGTTTGGTAACAGTACATTGCCTACTTTTTCTAATAGTTCTGCGCTTTGGGTAAGCCAACCAATAGTATCAAAAGGCGGTGCTAGCGGGATTAGGCCGTCTTTTTCAATTACGTTATGGCTTGGCCTAATACCAAATAAACCGCAATAACTTGCGGGTATTCTAATAGAGCCTCCGGTATCGGTGCCCAACCCGATGTCAGCTAAATTGCCGGCTACTGCGGCGGCTGATCCCATACTAGAACCACCGCATGCATGCCCTTTTATTTTGGGGTTTTGTGCTGCGCCATAGTGAGTATTATTACCTTCTAAGCTATAGGCAAGCTCGTCGGTATGGGTAAAACCTTTAAAAATACAGCCTGCATCCATTAATTTGTTAACACTACTTGCTGTTCGCTGGGCTGGTGGATGTGTTTTAAACCAGCAGGGATTACCTGCACTGTTTGTTTGCTTTTTAACGGCAAATACATCTTTTACGGCTAGGCGCTTATTGCTTAGTATGCCCGTTTGACTTGATTGCCAATTACTGGGTCCATGGTCACAAAATATACCTGTGTTTTTATTTTTTAATTGCGTGTTCATTTTGTAACCCATCTACATAAAACTGACCAAATGGTTATTTACTAATTTTAAATTGAGTAAAAGAGAATAGTGTTGTTATTTTTTTCAGCTCTCTACGTAACATCTTATTTTTATTAACTGAGCACTAATTGTACTTTGCATCGGTGGTTGTGGTTTTAGCGAACTTAGTATAAGCAAAACAAATGCCAAAAATAAATTCTTGTCCGATTGGTCAGGTTTTTGGGCGTTGCAGAGAGGGATTTATAATTTTGAAGTTTTAAAGCGGGTGTTTTTAAGCGCAAAACAAACCAACTTGGTGCATTGTTGCACCAAACTGGTTGTTATTATTTACACTAATTTATTAAATAAGGGGGGCTTTACTAATTATTAGGCCATTAACGTCGCCATACAGCCAATCGTTTGGTGCTATTGCGGTACCCAGCATATTAATAACTTGGTCTTGATCGCCAAAACCGCGCTTAAGTGTGCTACGAGGGGTTGAACCAATTGCCATTACAGGTAAATCCATTGTTGCAAGTATTTCTATATCGCGGCAACAACCATTTATTACAACACCTTCCCAGCCATTTTGTAGCGCGCGTTCGGCCATAATGTCGCCAATAAAAGCAAAACGTTTGCTAGCAAACCCATCAATTACTAACACTTTCCCTTTACCATCTTGATGGAGAACATCGGCGGCAAGCGAGTTGTCTTCTGGGCAGGTTACCGTTACTGCTTGGCCACTAAAGGTGGTTTTTTTACCAAAGTGGCGCAAGCCACTATCTGCTACTTGAACCGAGTTGCGGTGATCGTCGAATAGGTCAGGGGTTGTAAAGTTTTCCATGTGTTAGGCCTCGTTTGGGGCGGGTATTTTTAAGCCAATACCTTTTAAAATTATGTGGGCAATTGATTGTGTTATTTGTGCCACGTCGGTTTCGTCATATTCTAATTTATTCATAACTAGCAGTACTTCTGCTTGAAAGTCTGCGTAGTATTGTGTTGTTGACCAAATAGTAAATAAAAGGTGATGGGGATCCACTTGGTCTATTTTTTTTGCGTCCATCCAGGATTGAAACACATCAATTTTTTGTTTAACCCAAGGCCGTGTATTTGTTCTAAAGTAGTTTTGTAAATAGGGGGCGCCACGCAAAATTTCATTGGCAAATAAACGAGATTGAAGAGGTTGGTTTACGGCAAGTATTACTTTACTTTTTATGTAGTTATAAAGCACTGCTGCGGGGTCGTCTTCAGCGGTGACGTTATCAAGGCCTAAGTTCCAATTTGCTATTATTCTGTCTATTACCGCTTCGTAAAGGCCATCTTTGCTTTTAAAGTAATACAGTATGTTAGCTTTTGGAACGTTAGCCTCTTTTGCAACCATGCTCATGCTTGCGCCGTCATACCCATTAAGAGAAAATAATTGCTCGGCGGCATTTAATATAAGCAGTTGGTTTTTTTCCCGAGTGACTTCTTTTTTATTTGGTTTTATTTGTGTAGTCATTATTGATTGTGCGTGTTTAACGTGTTGATTGATTGTAGCTTTACTGACCGAAAGGTCAATTACTAAAGTGGCTTTAAATTTAACAGCACGTAAATATGCTTAGGTATACAGAGGTTAGATGGAGTTAGCAGGTGTGTGTTTAGCGTATAGGGAGCTAAACACACCATGGTGTTAAATACTATGTTTGTTTAGCCAGTCTAGTGCTAAAGGCCATAAAGCGGCAGACCTTTTACTAAAAAACTTCATGTGGCCAATATCTTTCAGGTTATATTCACTGGGCGTTAAATGTAGCGTTTGTGCGTTAAG
The DNA here is from genome assembly GCF_016865405.1 of Pseudoalteromonas sp. PS1M3. Taxonomy (NCBI): domain Bacteria; kingdom Pseudomonadati; phylum Pseudomonadota; class Gammaproteobacteria; order Alteromonadales; family Pseudoalteromonadaceae; genus Pseudoalteromonas; species Pseudoalteromonas sp. PS1M3. Next base: position 261,861 of record NZ_AP022625.1, read on the forward strand.
TTTTGGAAAAACAGAAAGCATATCAGCAACATTATCGTTATTTGCTATATCATCATCGCTGGCATTAATCCAAAGCGAAGGCATGACTAGTTCATTATAAAAATGTTGAAATACTGTATTGCCAAATGCTGATTTAACATACCCTTGTGCGTTACACCATTTTTGCCACTGTTTAGCTACGCCTATAGGTAAAGGCTCGCCCATACCAAACCATTGTGATTTAGTATGGCCAAATAGTGCATTACTCACCGGAATAACCCCATTCATAAAAAAGTGTGCTTTAACCTGATACGCCAAGCGCATATTGGTTAACTTGCCCGACGAACACGCAAAGTTAAACAGTGAGCTGAGTTGAGTGGCATTGTGCATTAAACCTACTAGCTGCCCGCCGGCACTGTGACCTATCAAATGGTAGTGGGTATTCGGAAATGTTTTTTGAAGTTGTTCTAGCACTGCGGGCATATCCTGCTCGCCCCACGATTGCAAATTCGCTTTACTATTTTTAATGCTGCCTTTAAGTGATTGGCCTATCCCGCTGTTGTCAAACGTAATAACGGCAAATCCATTTTGCTGCAAGTAAGTAGCAAAGTTTGCATAAAACTGCTGCTTAATCCCCGTTGCAGGTGCAATCATTACTGCGCCTTTTATGGTGCCTTCTGGTTTAAATACATGCGCGCTTAATGTTTGCCTGTTATTGCAGGTAATAGTGATGTGATCAAAGTGTGGTGTGGCCATTAGAGTTATTATTTTCCATATAAAGTACACAGGTGAAAAGAATAGCTGGTTAGACCAGTAGAGGCAATAATACTATTTTTCCCGTGTTCATGTCCTAATGGCAAAAAATCAAAAACAAGCTATTTTGCGTCACTATTCACCTGCGCTAGTAAGTCGAGTACTTTTTGTTGACCAAAAGTTTGTGCAAATTGCTCTGCTGTTTGGCCGGCTTTGTTTTGATGGGCGTTATCGCAATCAAGGCTGACAAGTGTTTTAGCAATGCTAAATTCGCCTCTAAATATAGCGGCCATTAGGGCCGTATTGCCACGCTTATCTTCAAGGCAGGCATTAGCGCCTAACTGTAAAAGCGTGTTAACCGTGCTTTTATTACCGTGATAAGTGGCAATCATTAGCGCGGTGTAACCTTTGTTGTTGTAACTATTAATAGGAATGCCAGCATCAACAAACTGCGTTATTACGGCGGTGTCGTCAGTACGTGCGGCAGCAAAGTAATATGCAAGTAAGCTGTCGTATTGTGCTTGTGCGGTTGTTGGCTCATTCACAGTATTTTGTTGTTCATTACCAAGGCTTATAAAGCTCATTACTAAAGTAAATATAATAAGGAATTTACGCATACGGTTTACCTTTTAAAAAAAGAGGAAGGAGAGTCGATCCTTCCTCTTGGTTGGGTAAAATTATTAAAGTTTAGCGGCTAATTGTTTAACCATTTTAATATCGCCATTTACGGCTTTAGTTAAACGTGTACCGTACTCGCTGTCGGCTTTGTAGAAGTAGCTGAGCATTTTGTGCTTTACTTTGCTGTCTTTCACTTTGCCTAAATCGCCAGCTAAGTTGTCAACTAAGTTAGTGCGCTCTTGCTTACTAAAGCCACGGTAAAGTACGCCAGCTTGTGCGAAGTTTTGCTGCTTTTTAATCGCGGCTTGTTGTACAAAACCTTTAAGTTCAGTGTTACTTCTGCGTGCAATTGGGTTTTCTGCAACGTTTTCGTGACTTGGTTGGTAGTTCACATTACTTGTTGTATTACCGTAGTTCATTGCGCCGTCTTGGTTGTAGTTAACCACATCAACTTTTGCGCGGTTAATTGGCAATTGTTGGTGGTTAGCACCTAAGCGGTACATTTGTGTATCTGAGTATGAAAACACACGCCCTTGTAATAGTCTGTCTTCAGATGGCTCAATACCCGGGATTACATTTGCCGGTGCCATTGCAACTTGTTCTGTAGATTGAAAGAAGTTAGTTGGCATACGGTTTAAGGTCATTGTACCCACTTTTGTTTCTTTAACGTCTAACCACATTTTTGTTGCATCTAATGGGTTGTAATCAAAGTCGTCTAACTGCGATGGGTCAAGTGTTTTAATGTATAGGTCCCACTTAGGGAAGTTGCCTTTACCAATTTCGGTGTACAGGTCGCGTGTTAAGTGTTGAAAATCTTTTCCTTGTACTTCGGCTACTTCTTTTGAATCTAGGTTGTCGATACCTTGTTGGCTCACCCAATGAAACTTAACATATTTAACATCGCCTGATTTATTAATCATTTTATATGCATGTACGCCCCAACCATCCATTTTACGTAAGCTAGCTGGTGTACCGTAGTCGCTGTATACCCACGTTAACATGTGAGTAGAACCTGGCTCGTACGAGAAAAACTCAAATAAGCGGTTAGGATCTTGAATGTTATCTACCGGAGATGGCTTTAACGAGTGAACCATATCTGGGAATTTAATCGCGTCACGGATAAAGAACACAGGTAAGTTGTTACCTACTAAATCCCAATTACCTTGGTCTGTGTAAAATTTTGTAGCAAAACCACGAGGATCACGCAGCGTTTCAGGGCTACCTTTTGAGTGAATTACTGATGAAAAACGAACAAATACGTCTGTTTCTTTACCTGCTTCTGCAAATGGCGCCGCAATTGTTAAATCGTCTAGTTCTTTTGAGGCTACAAACACGCCGTGTGCGCCAGTTCCTCGCGCATGCACTACACGTTCAGGGATACGCTCGCGTGCAAAACGTTGCAGCTTTTGAATTAGGTGTACGTCTTCAAGCAATACACTGCCGCGCTCACTGGCGGTCATTGAGTTTTGATTATCGCCAACAGCTGCGCCGTTGTCCTTTGTAAGAGTGGTAACCGCACTTGCAGGTAATGCCACTGCAAGGGCTAATGCGCTTAAAGTTAATTTAGTTTTTGTTGTGTTTATTTGAGTTTTCATTGTCGACCTCATTATTTAAAAGTGCCGGCAGTGTTGCTGGCTGTTTAACTGTTAACGAGTGTATGGGTTAAATTTATTTCGGTAAAATTGATTGTTTAGATTGTAATAATCACAAAAGTAGATTGGCATCTGCAGTAAATACACTTGCTGTGAATACGGCATGCGATTTTAGTCGTGACAGCTAAAATCAAAACTAATGTAAATCAACAGCTTTTGTATTGAGGTGTTGATTATTTGAACTATGTAGCGAGTTTTTAAGTTCACACCGTGTTGACATATCATAATAATAAAGAGAATATGCTCACTATATGGGTTTATGCTCAAGGTTGTGTTTGCATAAAACTAAATGCAATAAGGTAAAAAAATGAACCCTAAAATTGAATTGGTTATTTTTGACTGTGATGGCGTTGTAATTGACAGCGAAGTTTTAAGTGCGCAAGTGCTCATCGATATGCTTGTTGATAAAGCGGTGTTTATTGACCGTGCTTATGTACAAGAACATTTTTTAGGGTGCAATTTTAAAGCGGTTACTCAAAAGATAGCTGATGCTTTTAATGTTGAATTGCCAGAGCGATTTGAAGCTGATTATAGAAATGCACTTTTACATGAGTTTGAAACAGCCCTAATGCCCACAAATGGCATTAAAGAGGTATTGGCTAATTTAGCTACACCTAGCTGTATAGCAACTAGTAGTAGCCCTGCACGAACAGAAAAGGCATTAAGCGTCGTTAAATTGAGTCATTATTTTGATGAGGTGTTTACTTCAAGTGAAGTAAAAAATGGCAAACCTGCGCCGGATTTATTTTTACACGCCGCTAAAAAAATGGGGGTTAACCCAGCCCATTGCTTGGTAATAGAAGACTCTATAGCGGGCGTGAGTGCGGCGCTTGCCGCAAACATGCAAGTACTTCATTACAGCGGTGGAGGGCATATGCAAGGAGCTGTTAATTTTGTTCACAAGGCATACCCCGAGGTTGCTCATTTAACAGCTTGGAAAGCGTTTTATGAAATGTATCCAACCCTAAAAATATAAAAACAGCGTTGATTTAGTCCCACACTGACATGAATGACGTTGTTTAAGAATTTTCGAGGTTGTGTGCTTAGCCGCACACACAACTAAATGCACGTTTTTGTGATTATTATCGTGTTAAAACAATAGGAAGTACCATGGCAACGAGTCCACACACACACACATTTAAAGATGTGAACGAAGAGCAACTTCCCGTTGCTAATAATAAGCTTCATGGTTGGAAGCATTTTGCCGGATTATACGCGGGTGAGCATGTTGCAGCCACTGAGTTTGTTATTGGTGCAACATTTGTTGCACTGGGTGCATCAACCATCGACATTTTACTAGGTCTATTAATTGGTAATTTATTAGCAATGTGTTCTTGGTGGCTAATTACAGCGCCAATTGCAGTAGAGACGCGTTTAAGTTTATATAATTATTTGAACAAAATTGCTGGTAACTCAATGACTAAGCTCTATAACTAGGCTAACGTCATTATTTTTAGTGTTATATCGGCGGCGATGATTACGGTATCGTCCACTGCGGTTCGATTTTTATTTGATATTCCCGCACAGTTAGATTGGTACCCAAATAGTTTAGCGTTTGTGGGTATTGTTTTAGCCGTTGGCTCTATTGTTGTATTTGTGGCTATGTATGGTTTTTCTACTGTAGCTGACTTTTCTAAAATTTGTGCACCTTGGCTATTTGTTATTTTTATAGCGGGCTCGTTTGCACTTTTCCCTGAACTTTCAAATCATGTAATTGGGTCAACCACTTTAACCAGCTTTAGTGACTTTATGACCATTGGCGACTCATCCATATGGACAGGTACGAATGCAGAAGGGGAGCAGGGAATTGGCCACTAGAGGTAATTGGTTTTGCGTGGGCTGCTAACTCTATTACTCACTTTGGTTTAATTGATATGGCGATTTTTAGATTCGCCAAGCGCAAAAGCTATGGTTTGTTCTCGGGCGTAGGCATGTTTTTTGGTCATTACTTAGCGTGGTTCTCTGCCGGTATTATGGGTGCAGGTGTTGCGGTATTACTTAAAACAACTATTTCATCACTCGATCCGGGCGATGTGGCTTACCACGCATTAGGTTGGACTGGGTTTGTTATTGTAATTATTGCCGGTTGGACTACTGCTAACGCAAACCTTTATCGTGCGGGGCTTGCGGCGCAATCTATTTTTGTAAACCACTCTCGTGAGCGCACAACCGCTATTGTAGGGATTGTGACCGTAGTTATTGCATGTTTCCCGTTCGTATTTTCTCAAATGCTACCTTTACTTACTTACGCTGGCTTATTGGTTGTGCCTGTTGGGGCGATTGTATTTGCCGAGCATGTATTATTTCCTAAAATTGGCTTAACGCGCTACTGGGCTAAATACAAAAACAGAACTCGAAGTGTGCCGGCCATTGCGTCTTGGGCGTTAGCGTTAGTGTTTGGCTTTGGTTTAAATGCGCTAGATGTTATGTCGTTTTATTACTTATTTATACCTACCTGGTTTTTTACCATTGTTGTTTACACGCTGTTAGCGAAAAAGTATGGCGCTGGTGAAGACTACAAACAACATATAGCTGCCGAGGAACAAGAGCAACGTGATATTAAAGCGTATCAAGCAGCGCAGGCGAAAGACATTCCAAAACCTGTAGTTGATGGTTCCATGTTTACTAAAGTGCTTAATGCGGTTTCGACTATTTCACTTGTCATTATTTGTATATTTGCAAGCCAAGTCATGTTTTTTAGCGACACAATGAGCATATATAGCGCAAACAAATTGCAGTTTGAGATAGCGTGTTTCATCTGTACGGTTATCTATTTTGTTACCGCTTATTGGTCATTAAAACGCCATAAAGCGCTCAATGCTGCATTGTAATTTACACGTTTTTTAATTTTTGTTTTAGTAAGGCCGCACCATGACACAACATCACACTAATGCCCTTGTTAAAGGGCTAAACCAACAAAGCTTGGCATATATGCCAAGCCATGTAGACACCCCTAGCTACGACCGCAGAAAAGTAAAAGCAGGTATAGTTCACATTGGCGTTGGCGGTTTTCACCGTGCTCACCAAGCCATGTATATTAATGAGTTATTAAAAACGCCAGGTTCTGAGCAATGGGGTATTTGTGGTGTAGGCTTGCTTGAAGCAAATCGTGTACTTCGCGATGTATTAAAGCAGCAAGACTACCTTTACACATTAACGGTAAGACACCCAAATGGGACAATAGACAATACCGTTATAGGTTCTATGATTGATTTTTTGTTTGCGCCTGAAAACAAACAAGCTGTTATTAATAAGCTCGCACACCCTGATACTAAAATTGTGTCTTTAACTATTACTGAAGGCGGATACAACTTTAACCCAGTAACGGGTGAGTTTGATTATGCAAACCCAGACATAATTAATGACATTAATAATCCAAACGATCCTATTACTGCATTTGGATATATAGCAGCTGCGTTGAAGCTACGTAAAGAACAAGGCCTTAATGCGTTTACAGTACAGTCTTGCGATAACATTCAACATAATGGCAATGTAACGCGCAAAATGTTACTCGCTTTTGCCGCAGAGCAAGATGCAGCATTAAGTGAATGGATTGCTGCTAATGTAATGTTTCCCAATGCTATGGTAGACCGAATTACGCCAGTATCTAAACAAAGTGATATTGAATACGTTGTTGATGCTTACGGTGTTAGCGATGAATGGCCAATAACGTGTGAATCGTTTACACAATGGGTAATTGAAGATTCATTTTGTGACGGGCGGCCAAATTGGGATAACGCTGGTGCTCAATTTGTAAAAGATGTAACCCCTTTTGAAACCATGAAAATTCGCTTATTAAATGCAGGCCACTCAGTACTGGGTTTACTGGGATCTGTACATGGCTATGGCACAATTGACGAAACAGTATCAGATCCCTTATTTGCAAAGTACTTACGTGCGTTTATGGATAAAGAAGTAACGCCTAACCTAGAGCAATTAGAAGGCATTGATCTTGAAATCTACAAAGACACACTTATTGAGCGTTTTGCAAACCCTAATATTAAAGACAGCTTATCGCGTATTTGTTCGGAGAGTGCAGCTAAACTACCTAAGTTTTTAATTGCCACTATTAACGAAAACCTAGCGCAAGGGCGAGATGTATCACTAGCTACACTCGTTATTGCTGCATGGTGTTTTTATAGCGACAAAGGGGAAGATGAGCAAGGCAATACGCTTGAAGTCATTGATGCAATGCAAAGCGAGCTTCATGAAGCTGCTGCTAAAACGACGACTGATAACCTTGCATTTTTATCGCTAACAAGCTTATTTGGCGATTTAAACACGCAAAGCGCCTTTACGTCTCACTACAAAAACAATGTAGACGCGTTATACGCACCAGCAAGCAAAATAAAAGCAATTATGAAAAACGTGCTTGAGCCTAAAGGTAACTAATAATGAGCATTTTAATTGATTCTAAACAAGGTAAAGACGTAAGCGTAAGTTGTTTTGGCGAAGTGCTATGGGATTGTTTTGCAACAGGTAAACGCTTAGGTGGTGCACCATTAAACATGTGTGTGCGCATTAACTCATTAGGTATTAAAGCCGACATGATAAGCGCAGTAGGTAACGATGAATTAGGTACTGAGCTTCTTGGCGAAATTAAAGCAAAAGGCGTTAGTTGCGATTATATTGCCGTTAATAACGACAAAAAGACCAGCACCGTACAAGTTACTTTAGACAAAAACGGTTCAGCCAGCTACGAAATAGTCGCTGATACGGCATGGGACAACATTACTCTTACTGATTCACTTATTGAAAAAGTAAAAGCCAGTGATGTATTTGTATTTGGCAGCCTAATTGGCCGCAGTGAAGCTTCACTTGCTACGCTAAACCAGCTAGTTGATGTAGCTAACTTTAAAGTGTTTGACGTAAATTTACGCGCCCCGCATTACACATTAGACACGCTAGTAGATTTAATGAATAAAGCAGATTTTATCAAGTTAAACGATGAAGAGCTTTACGAAATTGCCAAAGCAATGGGGTGTAAGTTCCATTCGCTTGAGCAAAACCTAGCATTTATTGCAGAGCAAACTAACACTGAATATTTATGTGTAACCAAAGGCAGTCACGGCGCACTGTTAACTGTTAAGGGCCAAAATTATTATAATTCAGGCTATTTAATTAGTGTTGTAGACACAGTGGGCGCTGGGGATTCATTCTTAGGTTCATTGATATATCAGTTATGTAGCAGCGATTGTGCTCAGTATGCGGTTGATTTTGCCTGTGCGATAGGGGCTATGGTTGCAGAAAGTGCAGGTGCTACACCTACATTGACTCATGAAAAAATTAACGAATTTATGCGTCCTCTTTAAAAAAATTGTGTGTTGAAAGCGGCTTAAGCAATATGCTTAGCCGCTTTTTTTTGCCTAAAAATAGTGTGGTAAACATACATTTTGAACGTTTAGACAGCGGTATTCGTCAGGTTTCTAAACGAGTTATCAAATTACTTCATAAAGTGAACAAATCATGAACGATTGCGACTAAGGTATTAGCTAAACGTCTAATTGTTTGTAATAAATAGCTTTGATATTGTTCCAAAGTTATTAAGTCACATTTATGCGAAGCGATACACACTGCGCTTCTAAATACCCATACAAAAGAGAAACGTGCTTTATGATTATCTTTTTTATTTGCCTCACCATATTAATTCTGGGATATAAGTTTTATAGCCCATTTGTAGAAAAACAAGCAGGCATGGATTCAACGGTTGATACACCACAAAAACGCTTTAGTGAAGGTGTTGATTACGTGGCTATTCACCCTGTTCGTGCTTTTTTAATTCAATTTTTAAATATTGCGGGTGTGGGTCCAATTTTTGGCCCTATACTGGGCGCTTTATATGGTCCGGTTGCGCTCGTATGGATTGTGTTAGGAAATGTATTAGGTGGCGCTGTTCACGACTTTTTCTCAGGTGTAATGAGTATAAAAGAAGACGGTAAAAGCTTACCTGAAATAGCTGGTCACTATTACAATGTTGTATTTAAAGGCTTTATGCTTATTTTCACCGCAATGCTGTTATTTTTTGTTGGTGTAGTATTCATAATGAGCCCAGCGGGTTTACTTAGTAACTTAAATTTATTTGAAGGTACATTTTTAGCCAATAATACTTTTTGGGTATTGGCTATTTTGGCTTATTACTTTTTAGCGACGCTGCTACCAATTGATAAGATCATTACACGTTTTTACCCTATTTTTGGTTTGTTAATGATTGTTATGACAGTCGCTGTTGCCGTGTCGTTACTTATTAACGCGCCACATTTACCGGTTGCTGGCGACTTTTTGGCGTATTTTGAAGCCGATCACGCGCATGACTTTTTAGCACCAAACCCCGACGGGTTACCAACTTGGCCCCTATTATTCATAACCATTACCTGTGGTGCTATTAGTGGTTTTCATTCAACGCAAGCACCTATTATTGCTCGTTGCTTAACAAACGAAAAATATGTACGCCCGGTGTACTACGGTGCCATGATGTGTGAAGGCATTGTTGGTTGTGTTTGGGCATTGGCTGGTATTGCGGCTTTCCCTGAAGGTTATGCTGGTTTAAAAGCAATGCTTGATCAAGGTGGTCCAGGCTTAGTTGTAAACCATATTGCAAATAGTTACTTAGGTGTATTTGGCGGTATTATGGCAATTATTGCGGTTGCTGTTTTCCCTATTACCTCAGGCGACACCGCATTTCGTTCACTGCGCTTAACGGTAGTTGATGCCTTTAATATTCCGCAAAGTATACGTAATCGTCTGTTGTTGGCTTTACCTATTCTAACTATTGCTTACTTTATGACCAAGTTGGATTTTTCATTAATTTGGCGTTACTTTGCGTTTTCAAATATGTTGCTTTCTACCAGTGTACTATGGCTTGCTACTAAGTATTTGTTTGACCGTGGCACCTTTCATTGGATTGCGAGTATACCTGCGGTTATTGCAACGGCTGTGACCTTGTCGTATATCACAACAGCTGCAATTGGTTTTAACTTATCGAGCGATTTAGGTAAACCCATAGGTGCAGGGGTCGCGGTGATTGGTCTGATCATACTTGCCATTGTGCATGCTAAGCATAAAGCGAGCCCAGCAGTTTAAATAATTTCCGTGTAAAACTAAAAAGCGAGCTAATTAAGCTCGCTTTTTATTCGTCAAATCGTCTGGTTAAATACTGTCTCGCGTTGCTAAATCAAAGTAGCTGTGATCGTCGAGTGTTTTACTGATCATCATCGCACCCTGAAGCATACTTACCGTTTGAATAGCTGCTTTTTGTGGGTTTATTTCACCGTTGACCGAATGCGCTGCGCTTAGCCAGGTTAAATTTTGAGTGAAAAAGCGCTTTACTTCTTCACGTACTTTTTCAGGTAAGCTGTCACTCTCGGCGCCAAGTAAACCGCATAAGCACATTTTTTTATCGGTCACCAATGCGCCTCTAAATAGCGACGTATAAAAGTCGATAGGGTTTTTACCTTGCGCTTTTAACTCAGCGGGCTCCCCTAATGAAAGCAAAAACGCATCCGTATATTGATGTGCAAGCTCTGCGCCCAAGTCGGCTTTAGTAGGGAAGTGATAATGTACACTGGCACTTTTTATACTTACTTCATTAGCAAGTTCTCTAAAGCTAAAATTGCTGTATCCGCCTAGGCGTACTTTATTCTCTGCCGCTTTGAGTAGGGCCTCTTTTTTGCTCATACATCTTCATCCTATTGTTGACCATAAAATTATCGACCAGTAGGTAGTTATTTTCAAGCCTTATTATTTTTATAAATAAAATATTAAGTTTCATGCGGTTAGCAACTACTCTGCTTATGTAGTTATTTTAAAGTTTGACTTAGTTTGGTATAAAGAATATAAATACCTATCAGTAGGTAGGTAAATTAAAAAAGGTCACACTCAATGAAAATTTATGATGTAGAAAACTTTCCAAACCCGCTTCGCATTCGTATTGCGCTAGCAGAAAAAAATGCGACAACTGAAGTTGAATTTATTGCGGTTGACTTGCTTAATGGTGAACACCGGACAGAGGCTTTTATAGCTAAAAACCCATTAGCTGGTGTGCCAGTATTAGAGCTTGATGACGGAACATTTATATCAGAATGCACAGCAATTACTGAATATATTGATGCTGCTTTTACAGGACCATCATTGATGGGCATTTCGGCAAAAGAGCGCGCAGTAATAAATATGATGCAAAAACGTGCTGAGTCTATGGTACTTGATGCTGTTGCAACGTATTTTCATCATGCTACTGATGGATTAGGCCCAGAGCTTGAAACATATCAAAATATTGCATGGGGCGAAAAGCAAGGTGAAAAGGCGCGTACTAACTTAAATTATTTTAACGATATACTTGCTAAATCAAGGTTTGTTGCGGGCGATAATTTTAGCATTGCCGATATAACTCTTTATGCTGGATTAGTGTTTGCTGGGTTTGCCAACATTGCGCTACCGAGTCATTTAACTCATTTGCTAGCGTGGCAAAAAGCAGTTGCAGCTCGACCAAGCGTAGCGGGCTTATAAGTAAAAGTGGGTTCAATAGGCCAATTAAACTCGGTATATTGAGTTTCATTGGCAAAACAAAAATTTAAGGGGCAAGCATGAAAATAGCAGCCGATTTTAGTCAGCGTATAGTGGTGAACAGTAATACATTACCGTGGGTAAAATCGCCTATGGCAGGCGTTGATAGGCGACCTCTTGATCGCATAGGCGATGAGGTTGCGCGTGCAACGAGTATTGTTCGTTATGCACCAGGTAGTGAGTTTTCGCCACATGTTCATACCGGCGGGGAAGAGTTTGTTGTGTTAGAAGGTGTTTTTCAGGATGAATATGGCGATTTTCCTGCTGGCTCGTACATTAGAAACCCGCCGCAATCACAACATAAGCCGGGTTCAAAAGAGGGATGTATTATTTTTGTTAAGCTTTGGCAGTTTCAGCCACAGGATAGAACACACGTTCGGTTGCAAACTCACTTTATGGGAAGCGTTGAACACTCAACACAACAAGGGGTTGCGGTAACACCTTTATACAAAGATGAGTTTGAGGAAGTTAGCTTAATTCATTTAGCGCCTAATGCGCAGTTTGTTTTAGATGCTGAGTGCGGAGCTGAGTTGTTAGTAATTGAAGGCGCCGTAACAGAAGGGCAAGATTTGCTTGAAAAAAGTAGCTGGTTGCGTACGCCTGTAAATTCTAATGTTTTAGCAAAAGCAGGCAAGCTGGGTGCGAAGTTATGGGTTAAAGAAGGGCATTTAAACGATGTAGATAACCAAATTGCGAGAGTGCAGCAAGCTTAACTAACTTAAGCTCAGCTTAAATACGGTTTTGCTGATTTGCTTCATCATTGATTAATATAAAGTGCTTTATGCTCAAAACTTACTATAAGAATGAGCAAATGTAATGGTAAATTTAACTCCTAGTTTAACACTTGATATAGAAGGCGCTGGACGCGAAATTTTTATAACGTTAAAAGCCGTGGGTAATTTAAAGCACGCTGATTACAATGCAATCACCCCTAAAATTGAAGCCGCGCTTTTAAAGGTAAACAACCCGATTATTAATTTATTTATAGATGGCATTGAGTTAAAGGGCGTGGGTTTTAAATCGATATTTGACGATTTGAATTTAGGGATAAAGCATAATAAAGCGCTAAGTAAAGTAGCTATTTACGGTAATAAAACATGGCAAGCAACCGCTGCAAACATTGGGAATCGTATTATTTGTGGTGAAATGGCTTACTTTGAAAATGCCACTGCGGCAATTGATTGGCTTGAACACTAGTTTTAAATGGGCCTATTATTTTGGGTTTAGGCTAGTGTTATTAGACTAAAGTCTATAGGTTAGATTTCTTCACTTATTAGTTTTTTTTATCGTTTGTCGGTTTTATAGGGATCCTCTAAAGTTCAGTTGTCGGCAACAAGCACGACTTAACTTAACAGGATTATGACCATGAAAACACTTATCAAAACTATCGCTCTTGGCTCACTATTAACATGTTCAGCTGCTGCAATGGCTGATCAAAGTGATTACAAATTAATGGTTATTGAAGCGCAAACCGCGCCGCAGCCACTTGAGCAATCTTTTAATAGCTGTGCACTTAATGTTAAGTCAAAAAACTACGCTGAAGCAGAACAAATTTGTACTAAAGCAATTGCACTATTACAAGATGCCGATGCCCCTAAATTTAAAGTTCGTCAGCTTACATCATTTGCATTAAGCAATCGTGGTGTAGCGCGCCTAAAAGCTAAAAACGAAACGGCCGGCCTTGCTGACCTATACGAAGCAAAACAACTATCTAACAACGATATGGTATCGCATAACTTAACGCGCGCTAAAGAAGAGCTTGCTTTATAGCACTCAGATTAACAATAGTTAAAAAAGCCCCTGTAGGTATTTATCTACAGGGGCTTTTTTAGATTAATTTTTAAAATGTTGCAGGGTGTGTTAGCTCAAAGTACATCGTCTAAAACGGGCAATGCAGGAAAAGCACCCTTTGATAAACAGGCTTTTGAGCCACAACGAAGGCCAAAACTTAATGCGTCTTTAATTACTTGTTTATTATTGAGTTTGTCGATTGGTAATAGCGTCTCGTTGTAATGATTTAAATGATATAACACACCTGCAATAAACGCGTCTCCGGCACTGGTTGTATCTATTGCATTAATAATCGGTGCAGCTTCACTTACGTTAAACTTTTTATGGTAAACAGTGGCAGGCTCGGGTCCATCGGTTAAGAAAATTAAACTAACACCTAACTCTAATAGCGATTGTAAATATTCATCACCTGATTGACTGGTGTGTTCTGCTAAAAAATTTAACTCATCACGTGACAGTTTTATAATGTCGCAATGGGCGTAGCAGGCACGCACATTAGGCTCAATATCACGAATATTATGCCAAAGGCTGTATCGTAAATTTACGTCAAAGCTAACAAGTTTATTATGACTTTTTGCTTGTTTTAAAGCGCTTAATGTTGTGTTTGCAATGGCAATACTTGTTAGCGTATTTGAGCAAAAGTGTAGGGTACTTATTTCATCCCACTGAATTTGCTGTAAATGTTCAGGAGTAAGGAGTAGGTCGGCGGTGTTATGGCGGTAAAAATTAAAGCTGCGTTCGCCAGTTTCATCTAAGCTGACAATAACCATCGCTGTTTGCGCATTTTCTATAGTGAATAAATACTCGGTGCCGACATTATATTGCTTTAACGCGTCAGTAAGTTGTTTTGCAAAGTAATCATCACCCATACCACCACAAAAAGCTGCGTTTCCACCCAACTTTGCATAACCGACTGCTACGTTTGCAGGTGCGCCGCCAGGAATAGGTAAATACGCTGTGTTGTGTGAGTCTTGTGGCAACATATCAATAAGCAGCTCGCCAAGGCTAAGTAATTTGGTCATGTTATAAATCCTAAAAAACCTAGCAAGGCTAGGTTAAATGTAAGGGAGAGTAATAAAGTGTGAGTTAAGCGAGGAATAAAGCGCTGAAATAAAACTGCATTTCAGCGCTTAACACACTCAGACTCGGTTAGTTAAACGCGTATTTAAGCGTTAGTGATGTTGTACGGCCATTAATTGTACGTGCGCGTATAATATCGTTTGCTGGTACAGAGCCTTCCTCTGCTTCTGTAATACCTACTGTATCAAATAGGTTATTAACATTAAGTGCTAGGCTAAGGTTTTCAGATAGGTCGTAGCTCACAAAGCCATTTACCTGTGTGTAACCATCGAACTTAAGGTCGTTATTGTCTTGAGCGTAAGCGTCAGTTGTACCAATAAAGCTTAGACCTGCCGCCCCTTTTTCATAGCTATAACGAGCCATTAGTGAGTAAATTAAATCCGCTTGACGGCGTGGTGTGTTACCTACAACGTCAGGAGATAGTGCATCTTTAGCAATTTCAGCATCAGTCCACGTCAAGTTACCACGAAAATCCCACGCATCCATGAAGTACGTTGATTCAATCTCAATACCTTTGGCTTCGTATTCACGGTCGAAGAACTTTTGTGATGTTGCTTCAAAGTTTTGCTCTTCAGTTTCTGCGTAGAACGCTGTTGCAAATACCGATAGCGAGTCAAAACGTTTTTTAACACCAAACTCAAATTGATTTACTTCATCAACTGCATCTTCATCAGCTACTGAGCCATCTGAGCGTACTTTACCAAATAAAAGACGATCAGCGTTTGCACGTCCGCCTTTACTGATACGCGCAAATGTTGCAAGGCTAGGGTCTATTTGGTAGTTGGCACCAATTGAGTAAGACGAGTAGCTCCAGTCATAATTTACTGGGCTTGAGTTAGCATGATCAATACCGACAACATTCTGCTCGGGTACTGAAATAACACCATCACGGTTCATATCAACAGTAGATGTTACTGCTCCTGCGTAGTTACCGCGTGCTTCACCGCTGTCGTAACGCGCACTTGCATCAATGCTTAAGTCACCAAGTTTAGTTGAGAAAGCAACATAGGGTGCACGTGTGTCGTATTCAGTGTCGTAGTCGCGCTGACAACAGTTACCCCAAAATGGCGTGCCGTATGCGTATAAACCATTTTCTGAAAACTCAGTGCCGTCGGCAGCCGTTACATTTAACAGTGCTGCGTTGTCACCTTTAAGCTCCATAACGTAAGAGTTCCACAACCACGACATCGCTATGTTTTGCGTTGATGCGTAGTAACCAAACGTAAGGCTTGTGTCATCGTCAAACGATTTTGTTAGTTTAAAGTCGTTAACAATAGAGTCAAAGTCATTCATTGTTACGTCAAACGTATGGATACGCATAGCTAAATCGCCATTGAATGCGTCACCTGTGTTTGCATTGCTCAGTGTTGCGCCTGCTCCGCCAATGCTTGCAGCCATTGCCGATGCATCGCCTACTTCAGCTGGAATAATAGAATTAAAGTTTCCGCCAACTGACGATTTACGAAAACGGTTTTCAATACGCCAGTCGTTGTCTAGGTCGAATACAGCTTCAAAGCCAATAGAATCAACATTTGGGTTCATACCATCGCGAATGTCACCATTGCTAATTTGGTTTTGACCATTTAAGCGAACTGTTTTAGTGAACAGTGCTGAATGAGGTGTATCTGACTGAGAATCAAACCCAGGAACTGAATCACCATTTGAGTACATTGGCATTGGAAGGTAGCCAACGCTTTTGTCGTCTAAGTGTTTGTAGTAAAGACGCACATAGCCGTTTTCGAAATCTTTAGTCAAATTAGCTTTTATTTGACCACCTTTATTTGACGTATAACCTGTTTCACGTGGGCCTTCACCTTGGCGTACAAAGCCACCTACATGAAAGCGAACGCTGTCGGTTAAATAAGTACCGTATTCAAAATCAGTACGTACACTGTCAAAATCTAGGCCAACAGTGGTTGCAACGCTGCCCGATTCGTTTTCGCCGTTTTTAGAGATAAAGTTGATGATACCGCCCGGTGCATTACTTGCTGCTGTAGACGCTGAACCACCACGAATTGACTCAACCGTTTGTACCGTGTTGTCAAGGCGCATAAAAATGTCAGCATTACCAAAAGCGATGTCACCGTATTGCAGTACAGGTAAACCGTCTTCTTGTAACTGTAAAAATTTAGCGCCACCTGATGCAACCGGTAGACCACGAACTGCAATGTTTGCATTACCTTCACCGCCAGTAGATTCTGAACGGATACCCGGAATTATTCTAAATGCTTCAGCGGTAGATCGAGGTGTTGAAACTTGAACTTGTTCAAGCGAAACACTGCTTACAGATACGCTTGAAGCCATAATTGTTGTACGGCGTGGAACACCGGTTACAACGATTGTTTCAAGTCCTTTGTTTTGTGATGCTTCTGGCTGAGTTGTTTCTGCTTCTTGAGCATTAATGCCTTGGCTTACTGCAAGTGCTAATGCACTGATTAAATATAAAGGAGTGTTGTGTGTTGTCATGTGAACGCCTCGTTATGTTGAACCTAAATGGTTATTTATTTTTACTTAATCGATTAAGTAAAAATAACAAAATTTTTACAAGATGCAAATTATTTTATTATTAATTTGCTCTTTTTTTACTCACCCATTGATTTATAGGGTAATTTTTTTGTTAAATAATTATCAAATTAATTAGTAACTACGTTATTTTGCTCTAAAGCTGATGCTGATGGGTCACGTAAATAATTAAATAGCATAGCCAAAAATAGAATAACTGCAAAACCAGTTGCTAAGTAAAAACCGTAACGCACATGACCAAAGTAATCACTGATCATGCCCATCAAAAGCGGGGCTAATGCTGCTGACAATGCGGTAAAAAATAATATAACGCCGGCTACAGCACCATGTTGTTGAACAGGGAAACAGGAAATGCCCTTAGAGTTTAAAGTAGGGTAAACCATTGACATAAATAAACCTGAAAGCGGAAGCAATCCAACGGCCCAATCTACACCGCCAATTAATGTGCCTACATAACATAGTGCTATGCCAAGGCTCAGGTAGGTCATTACACCTTGCCAACTAAAGCGATTAAGTAACCATACCGCTATAAAACGACCCGCTGCGCGAAGTATAAAGAATATGGTTAGTGCGTAGGTTGCAAGTAATGGCCATGAACCTGTGTAGTCTTGTAGTAGTGTTGGCATCCATACATAAATAGCCACCTCGGTTGCTACGTATAGTGCGATAGCCATTGAAAAGCCCAGTGCATAAGGGTTTTTAATCATTTTCATGGTGGTGGCAAGTGAAGCGGGTTTTTCGGTTGTTTTTACAACTGGCGGATAATCTGCACGCCACGCCAGAAGCGCAAGGATCAAACACATAACACCAGCAATAATGTAAAGGTATGTCCAACTTACATTTTGAACGAGTAAAACACCTACCAGTGCAGGACCAACAATAGCACCTATTCCAAAAAAGCCTTCTACCTTGTTCATTGTTTTGGTGTGTTCTTCGTTACTGTGTGAAATATCACCCAATAAAGCTAATGCACCTGTTTTAAATAAACCGATTGCCAAACCAATACAGCAAAGAAGTACCAAGAAAAAATTAAAACTAGAACTTACTGCAAATAAAAAACAACTCGCAGAAAAAATGAGTAACCCCAGCATAATGGTTTGCTTTCGTCCAAGGCTGTCGGCTAAAAAGCCTAAAAATAGTCCACTAAAAGCAATTAAAGCCATTGGCGCATAATGAAAGGCACTGGCTTGGGTCATACTCAAGCCAAAGTCTTTTATAAGCTCAGGGATGATCATGCCGACCGCATCAGAGGTCATGGCAAACATAAAAAACATCATGTATGTGAGCCAGCGTATTTGTCGCAACGGATCGCTGCTTACTTGTGTGTGTGGTTTTGTCATTTTATTTAATCCTCGTTAAATGCAGACTAATACGCGCTAAGTCAGTTAGTTACTTAGTGAAGTATTATTCATGCAACGATATTTGTATGTAAAATTTTTAAAAATTACTTGTAAATTCTCACTCTCTAGTTAAAGATATATCTTAATCGATTAAGATTCAACATGGTAATCACACAATGATGCAAAACAAAGTTCAATTGATCACATATGCTGATCGAATCACTGGCCAAGACATTAATGCACTCACTACACTTTTAAATGGATCTTTAAAAGGCGTATTTGGCGGTGTGCATTTGTTGCCATTTTATAACCCAATTGACGGCAGTGATGCTGGCTTTGACCCAATAGACCATAGTGAAGTAGATTCAAGAATAGGTTCTTGGGAAGACATTAAAGCGCTTGGTAACAACCATGATTTAATGGCCGACTTAATTGTTAACCATGTTTCGGCGCAATCTTTTCAGTTTCAGGATGTGCTTGCTAAAGGTAAAGCCTCTGAATTTTGGGATTTGTTTTTAACCAAAGAAGACGTATTTCCAAATGGCATGAGCGACGCGGAGCAAAAAGCAATTTATCGTCCTCGTCCTGGCAGTTGTTTTACACCAATGAAATGTGGTGATGGCGAAACGTATGATTTTTGGACTACATTTACCGATAATCAAATTGACATTAATGTAAAGGTAGAGGCTGGCGTTGCGTATTTAAATAATGTACTCACCAAGTTCTCTGCTAACAATGTAAATATTATTCGCTTAGATGCAGCGGGTTACGCTATTAAGCAAGCGGGTACTAACTGTTTTATGCTAGATGAAACGTTTGGTTACTTAGATAACTTATCTAAGCAAGCAAATGAATTAGGTATGGAAACAATTGCTGAAATACACAGCCATTATCAAACTCAGGTTGAAGTGGCTAAACGCGTTAACATGGTTTATGACTTTGCACTGCCGCCGCTTATTTTACATAGCTTGTTTAATAACGACGTTGATGCACTTTTAAAGTGGCTAAAAATATCACCACGTAACTGTTTAACTGTACTCGATACACATGATGGCATTGGTATTATTGATGCTGGGCCAATGGGCGACAAACCAGGTTTATTAAACGCTGAGCAAATTGATAACCTTGTTGAAACAATGCATGCAAATAGTAATAACGAAAGCCGACAAGCAACTGGGGCTGCAGCCAGTAATGTTGATTTGTACCAAGTTAACTGTACTTATTACAACGCATTGGGGGCTAAAGATTTTGATTATTTATTGTCTCGCGCCATTCAGTTTTTTGCACCAGGTGTTCCACAAGTTTACTACGGTGGTTTATTTGCATGCGAAAACGACATGGAGCTTTTAGCTAAAACAAATGTTGGCCGTGATATTAACCGCCCATATTTAAATGCAGATAAAATAAGCGAATCACTTGATAAGCCCGTTGTAAAAGGTTTAATTGAACTGATTAAAATCCGAAATGAACACCCAGCGTTTTCTGGGGAGTTTTCAGCGCAAGGTGAAGGCAGTATGTGTTGTTTAACGTGGCAACTTGGTGAGCAATCTATTTCATTAAGTGTAGATTTTGAAGCAAGAACCGCCCTTATAACGCAAGTAAATGGTGAAGAAGAAACATCGATAAGTTTGGATTCTTTATTGTAAGAATAGAGTTTTGCTTAACAAAAAGCCAAGCTAGTTAGCTTGGCTTTTTTATTAACTGCTGGCACCAATGTCGAGTTCGTAGCTGACTTCTTGTATTTTGTTTTCTTTAGAAATAAATAAGTTTGCAGCAATTACGCCTTTTTCTTCACTGTTTTGATGAATAGTACTTAACCTAGGCACGAACCGTGCTGCTTCATCAATCCCATCAAATCCAACAATACGTAGGTCTTTTCCAATTTTTATACCTTGCTTGATTGCCTCTCGCATTGTGGCGAGTGCAATTAAATCACTCATACAGATAATAACGTTAGGGCGAGGTGAAGCTGATAGTACTTCTTTTGCAGCTATATTAGCAAAGCGCTCGCTGCTTTCAGGTATGTTCCAAATGCGGTCGTCAGCAACACTAATATTTGCCTCAACTAATGCACGTTGATAGCCACGTAAACGCTGATGAGAAATTGACTCTCCGGTTTGAAACTCGTGATGTTCATAAACGCGGCATAATACGTTTTCATCGAGAAGTCTTAGCCCTAGAATGGCGACCTTATCGTTTATATTGTGCAAAACATGCTTGGCAATTTCGTAGCTAGCTTGTTCGTTATTAATGTTAACCGACGCATTGCGGTTAATGTCAAAATCGACTGTGACGACGTGTTTTGGCGTAGTTTTAAGTTGTTCTACTAATGCGTGGTTACGAGGGCGACCGTAGCAAATAAAACCATCTACAAAATCAACAACACTATTGAGGTTATTGTTACTACCAGAGAACAATAAAACGTTAATATTGTTTTTTTCGAGTACAGAAGTCACGCCTCGCATAAAGCTGCTGGCAACTGGGTCTGATACCATGTATTCAACGCTGTCGGGTAGCACCAAAGCGACAATGTTAAATGTACCGCTTCTTAATGATTGCGCTGCTTTATTTGGGCCAAAGTAACCAAGCTCTTTACAGGCTTTGAGTATCGCTTCTCGGCGTTTTTCAGAGAGCTGATCTGGTCGATTAAATGCATTAGATACCGTTGCATTAGACACACCTAACTCTTTGGCAATACTTTTTAGGGTCCATCGAATTTGTTTACTCATTAACTACTCTTTGCCGTAAAACTACATTACACAAATTAACATATTGAGCTGTTTAACATAATAAAAAATTTGGGTTTTATCGTTAATATATGTATTGATTTGGTTAATAAGGAGGTTGCGTTATTATGTTTGGACGTGTTTTACACAAAAATTATTAATTAAAGTTCGTGTTTTTAATTTAGGCTTGATTGAATACTTACTTTTAGAGTATTGAGGAGCTAAGCAAATGATTATAACAATTGTTATTTTGCTATGGGCATTATTTATGGCTCGCGCAGTAATTGCTGAATATAAATATTATCAAGCAGTTAAAATGTTTGAGCCTGAAATATGGCAAGCGCTTGGGCAGCCAAAATTTTTAATGATTCCCATAATGTTCGTCTCAGGGGATGGTTTAAATCACTTAAAAGGTGCGACCGATAAAAGAGTGTGTAGGCTTGCTATTAAGCATCGCCAAGCTGGTAAGCTGTTTATATTTTATGTTGTGTTTGTTTTGCTTGCTAGTATTGTATTTTTTAAGTTTTCGTAGTCATTTTCCCAACTAGCTTTTTTACTACCCAGTTTATTTTCAAGGATGTTTATTGTTATGAAAGCTGTCTCAATGCTTACGCAGTTTAGCCTTTTTATGCGAGTGATGCGTTAGCGTGCTCGGCAAGTACCGATCCTGAACAAGTAGTGCAAGCGCAACTAGAGGCTTATAACGCACTAAATATAGCGCTATTTGCAAGCTGTCACTCGGCAGATATAAAAATTAAAAATAGCCAAGAAGGCGCTCCTGACATTATTGGGCAAAAAAGCTTAGTCAAAGCGTATCAGTTTTTAAAAACAGCGCCAAAATCATTTAAAGTGATTCTTGAAAATCGAATTGTGAATGGGCCTGTGGTTGTTGATTATGAGCGGTTAACTGGGCTTGGTGAGGGTCGAGATGATATGTTCGCCGTTGCGGTGTATGAAGTGCGTAATGGCAAAATTGTTAGCATATGGTTCCCACCAACTAAATAACAACAGCTTGCTTAAAACACCTTGAGTAGAGGCCTACAGCAAGGTGTTTTAATGTTACCACTTAAGCATATTTTCAATAACCTTTAGCTTATCGTTATAGCTTTTAATGCCAGAAGCATGTAGTAAGGCAACCGCACTAAACGAGGCTAGGTTAACTAATTGCTTATGTTGGCTTGTCATTAACTGAGTGAAAATATGGTACACCTTAGTGGGTTTAAACTGCTTGGGGCGTTTAATTTGCCACTGATCAATACCTTCTTTTGGTAATAAACATGGAACATGGCCAGGGTATGCTTGCCAAGGCGAATCTAGGGCTTCGGGGAATGCATAGCGTAAAAAATCATGATAAAAGCGATGCTTTCTTACTTGTGACGTTGGCTGCGACAAAACATGTCGAAGTACTTTCCAGGAATAAAAGGGCAGGCAAAAATCCATTTGATACTCGTCCACTTTATCGAATGGAATGGCTAAATGGTGATGCTGATCATTAAGTAATAAAAACAGGTAGTAAGCTTTTTCAAGAGGAATATCTCCAAACTCTTTTAATGAAGTTACGATATTAGCTTTTAGTCTGGCTTGCATTTTTTCAGCGTTATGGATTATTGATTTGGGGATATAAGCAAATTGTTGCGATAAATAAGCGTCAGCAAGGCGCTCAGGTTCTTGTGTTAATGCCGCTTCGTAAACTTCATCTGAGTAGTAAATAACACCCAGCCCAACACTGCCTCCATTGCCAGACCATGCTAAACGAGGACGTGTTACTTTAGGGCGGTCTGGATGTTGGCCGTTTAACCAATGCTCGCCTAGTCTGTCTTCAATTGTTTTTGCCTGTGTATCGTTAACACGAATAACATCAAGCTCAATTTTTTGGCTTTTTGCGAACGCCGTTGCGCAGTATAAGTCTTGTGTTTGATGCTGTGAAAAATTAAGCGCGGTGATGTTTACATTTTGCCTTTTAAGTAAGCACGCAATCAACCTTGAGTCTAATCCACCCGATAGCGTAGTAAGCACGTGATTATCGTTATCAATATATTTGTTCACATTGTTAGATAGGTCTTGCTTTAAGCTATGCAGTGTTTTTTCGTAATTATCATTATTTTTAGTGAGGCTGCTCCAGTCAAAATACTGTGTTTTAGTAACCCCGCTAGATGATGCTTCTAGGCGAGTTCCTGGGCGAATACACGAAATTTCGTTGTAATGGGTATGCTCAAATAGGTAATAGCCAAGTGTTGCATATTCCATCATTCCTTCGTGATTACAGGTAAGTGGTAAGCCTAAGTTTTTGAGTAAGCTATATTGGGTACTAAAAATAAAAGCACCTTCATAATACATATAATAAAAAGGGCGAACCCCAAGGGAATCGGTAACTAAGTTTAATACATTCGTAACCTTGTTATACCGTGCCATACAAAAAACACCTTCACATTCTGTGAGCATTGCATTGGTATAATGTGAGTTTAGGGTGTTTAAATCATTATTTCGGTTCGCGCTTAAAAGTGGGTGACCAACCAGTGTTGCAATATGCGAATCTGTTTGCAAAAAAGCATGTGGGCCAAAGGTTTCATAATCTAAACTAGCTAAGTAAAGAGCCTGTTCATGTACTTCGTTTATTGTGCCACTGTTTACTTTAGCATCTTCAGCTTTAAATTTATTAATAATAAAATCATGATGTTGAGTTAGCCCAGATGCACAATAAATTCCAAAAAATTTCGCCATAACCCGTACCTGTAAGTCGTTTTGTTATTAATTAGGTATCAAGGTTTGTACCAAGATTAATTAATACTTTGCTAGAGATTCGCAGTACTAATTGAATTTGACTTTTTAGGTACAAATTAATTGCCTCAAAACACAAAACTATATAACTTATTAAGGTGCATACATCCTATAAAAGTAAATTAATCAATCAGCAGGAAAGCCGAATGAACAATAAAATACTCAAATCATCTACTGCTACGTACCAAAGCGGTGTGGCAAAAGCCGATGGTAAATTTTATATAACGCAAGGTGAGGTACGTTTTGAGCCATACAATGAAAGTGCTGGTTTAGGGCCTTATACTTTAACACGCAGCGCAATCGTAAAAATTGAAAAATCGGTAGGTACAGGTGCAGGCATATTAGCACTTACAAGCGATGCAATAACAATCACATTAGAAAATGAAGATACTTATGATTTTATTATAGCAAACCCTGATGAATGGATTCGTTTACTCAAGCATTAAATGATTAGGGTCTGTTGACCTTCAGGTTAAATTTGCAGCAGTCTGTTTGGTATCATGTAATGTCTATATTAGACATAGTAAAAGATCAACCCGAAATATTTAAAACTGCAGCTGCGGGTATGACTTTATCGCTTAAAAGTGGTGATCCATTTTATGTAGAACGAGAGACTAATACGCTAAATAACCTACCACAAAAAATCTTAGTGAGTGACTTTAAAACCAAGGTGTTTGTTATAGTGCCGCCGCAATGCACCAGCGCTTGTTTAGATGCGCTAGATAAGTTTAAGCTTTTTGAAAATACCACGTTGTTTGGTGCACCCAGTAGCGCAGACTCGCTGTATATGGAGGTACGTTTAGCCGATTTACCTTCAGGCTTAGGTAAAGTTGTAGTGCCAAATAAAGTATATGTAAATAGAGCGCGAGGGGCAGGTGATTTTTACAAGCCAGATATTGCGTATAACGGCGTTGATTGGACAACGAATATACTATTAGAGCAGATTAAGCGCATTCCATAGCTCAAAAATAAAAAACCGCTCTTAGAGCGGTTTTTATTTGGTATTTATTTAAGTTTAGTTACCCATTGAGTATCTAAAACCAAATGCATAACGCGGTCCGTATTGTGCAGCGCTTAAGAACTGACTTTCAAAACGACTGAACGAACGCTCTGTCTCGTTTGTTAAATTAACGCCTTCAAAGAATACGGTAGTGCTTTCATTAACTTCGTAGTTAACGCTAATGTCCCACTGTAAATATTCTTCAGCATATTGTGGAGGAGCCGTAGCACCCGAATCTGGTAGGCCTTGCGCAATTAGGTATTCATCACGCCATGCACCAGTAATTTTAACTGATAAGCCATCTTTTTCGTAAAAACCTTGTAGATTGGCAGAATCACTCAGGCCAGCTAATACAGCTTGAGATGCAAGGTAATAGTTGTCGTACTCTACATCACCGTCAACAATAGTGGCATTAAAACCAGCGCCAAAACCTGACTCGCCGAATAAGTGCTGTATCGCAAACTCAACACCATTTACTTTACGAGAACCTACGTTTTCTGGTGAGTTGATTGTCCACTCAATTAATGGATCAGTTGCTGAGTCAGGAAGTACACGGTTGTTTTCGCCAATTCCTACGCCATTTGCCACAATCTCATTATAGATAGCAGAGTCAGTTGCCTGCTCGCCACGTCCTTCAATTGCGGTTACTGCATTGTTCCAGCGTTGACCTAAATAAACATCATGCAGGCCTTCAAACGTGGTCGTTACTTGCGTGTTATCAATCCAATTATCTACATCTTTCCAGAACATACCCACTGCAGCGTAGCTACCTTCACTGTAGTAATATTCAAGGCTAAGATCGAAGTTTGTTGATTTAAACGGTTGTAAATTTGGGTTACCACGGCTACCGCTTCTTGAATTTAACTTAGGTGATGGTGTTAGGCTTAAGTTACCAAGCATATCGCCAAGGGTAGGGCGTGTGATTGTTTGGCCCCAAGATACACGTGACACTAAGTTATCAGAAAGGTCGACTTTTACATCTATCATAGGTAGAAGAAGATCGTAATTACCTTGGTAATCAACCTCAACTAATTCGCCGCCACTGGCAAATTCAGTTAGCCATTCAGAACCACCTGCCCAATATACTTGCTGAGCAACACGGCTTTTAGCTGGGCTTACAATATCAGTTTCTTCGTAGCGAAGACCTAAATTTACAAAAACGTCGTAGTCGCTAACGTTAAATACCCAATTTGTAGACAGGTAAACACTGATTGTTTCTTCTTCTACTTTGTTAGTTGGGAAGCCATCAAAAGTACCTATTTGGTAAACATCACTGCCTATTACGTCTTCAGTTAAAAAAGCGCTTTGGCGAGCAAATGCTTCATCAAGATCATAAGTGTAAGCATAGCCTGGCGCTACACCGTTAGGACCAAATGAAAACTCGTCAAGAAAGCCACTTAAATCAACTCGCTCGAACATACTATCTGGGAATATCTCAGCAAATGTACCGTTATTAAAGCCTGGTGCATTGGCATTATTAGAGCCACCCCAGCCACTAAGTGTTTGCTTAGTGTATGCAGCACCAAATTTTACTGTTTCTAAACCAATGTCAGTGTAAGTAAATAGTTTACCGTCTAGTTGTACTTGAGATACTTCTGATTCACCGGGTGTTCTTGTAAATATACTAAAGTTAGAGCCAATTTGGTTTGGGTCAACTTCTTGCGTGCCGTTATTCCAATTTACATTAAAACCAGGTACGTCACCTTCACGGAAAGAGTACTCTTTAGTTGAAATGTCTGCCGAGCCTAAAATGATTCGTGCGTTAGCGCCTAAGCCAGGATCTTTACCATTATCGGTCGTTGTTTTAGATGTGTGAGCATCAAAGTTAAAGCTCAGGTTTTCGGTTGCTAACCACTCAACGTTAATACCTGTTGCTTTTGAATCTACTTCTGATGTTTCACGAAATGCAGTAAATGATGCATCGTCACCTGCAGAGTTGTAATAAACAGCTGTGCCATTTTCATCAAGTTCATAAGCATTGGCATTACCACCAAACGATCCGTTCCAAATACCCCAAGACAATGAGTTATTACCGGTTGTTGCTTGTGAAATCGTATGATCAAGCGTAAAGGTTAGGTTATCTGTTGGCGCAAACTGAAATGTTGCTTGCGCATTTAAGCGCTCGCGCTGAATGTCATCTTTTGCAAAACTAACTTCTTGCGGAAAGAAAGCGGCTGAAACAAATTCACCATTTTCCCCAGCGTTTGGGTCAAAGAATTGTTTAGCCGGGTTACCTTCAGCATCCATTGGGCGGTTATCAACAATATTAGCTGCATCAACCGAGAGATTTGGATTAACTAACCAAGAGCGAACATTTGCTGCTTGTCGTTGAAAATCACGACGATGATATGAAAAGTTAGCCGACACACCAAAACGCTCGTCATCAAAGGTATTACTGTAGATACCTGCAATTTCAGGTGTTACTTTATCGCCTTCTTCTACAGATGTATCGTGAATACCTTTAGCCATAAAAGAAAAGCGCTCACCAGGCTTTTGTAATGGTTTTGCGGTAACAATATTTACAGTTGCACCCAATCCACCGGTTGGTGAATCAGCGCGTGCAGTTTTCATTACTTCAAGTGAACTTACACCTTCTGATGATAAGTTTTCAAAGTTAAATGAGCGTGTAAAACCTGTTCCCGCCATTTGGCGACCATTAAGTGTTACCAAGTTAAACGATGGACCAAAACCACGAACAGTAATTTGGCTACCTTCACCGTTTGATCGGCTGACAGATACGCCAGTAATTCGTTGTAATGATTCTGCTAAGTTTGTATCTGGGAACTTACCCATTTCTTCAGCTGAGATGGCGTCAACTACACCAGAAGCATCTCGTTTTACATCCATTGAACGGATTAATGATCCGCGAATACCTTTTACTTCAATGATTTCTAGTTCAGGTTCAGCAGTATTTTCTTCTGCTGCATAGGCTAAATTAAATGTACTTGCAGCGATGATAAGTGACACAGAAGCTGCTAACTGGCTCTTTTTAAAAGTGAATGTGTTCATAATTGCTCTGCTTTTCTAAATTTATTACAGTTAGTGGGTGCCTATTTAAAGGCACCTACCATTCAATGGTTGTTCTACGGGTTTGCGATAATTACGTTATCGATACGATAAACCGCGCCTTCACCCGTACTCCATGCTGGGAAAACCATTAACACGTTGATATCACTAATGTCTAAACCGGCGTCAAAAAGTGATTGCAATGTAAATGTGTACGTTTGCCATTGACCAATAACCGGTACTTGACCTTCAACACTTTCTGCAAGAGGAAGCTCTACTGCAGACGCAGCGCCAGTTGATTCAATTTTAAATAACCATTGAGCGTCTGTTGCGTTAGGTGGAGTTACCATTTTCATTTCAAATTGTACAACCCCATTTGCAAGGATAGACGAGGCATCAAAAGAAACACCTTCATCGGCTAAAAAGCCCATAACAGTTGGCGCTGAGCCAATTACAAATTCAGCAACGGTACCGTGATCGCTATCGTCTGTTTCTTCAGTAGGTGTTGAACCACCACAACAATCCCATATGCTCCATTGCTCTGCAGCAGTATCTTGGAATATTGTAATTTCACTTCCTGCAGTAGATGCTGCACTTGGGTCATAAATTTTAGCGTTATCTACACGGTAAACTGCGCCTTCACCCGTTCCCCATGCTGGGAAAATCATAACAACATCTATCGCGCTAACATCAAGGCCTGCACCTGCTAGGTCGGCTAAGGTGTAAGTGTAAGTTTTCCATTCACCTGCAACTGGCGCGTCACCTGCGTCTGTTAACGGAAGCTCTACCGCTGAGTCACCCTCATTAGATTCAATTTTCATTAACCAAGTTGAGTCAGGGTTGTTAGGGTTTGACATTACTTTTAGTTCAAACTGCAGAACGCCATTTTCCAAAATACTAGTCGCATCGAATGGTGTGCCGCTTCCGCCTGCAGAAGTGCGTGTGTTAAAGCCCATTACTGTAGGTGCTTCACCAATGCTAAACTCTGCAGTTAAACCGTGTTCTTCGTCGTCTAATGCTTCAACTGGTGTTGAACCACCACAGCAATCCCACATAGGCCAATCTAAACTTTGTCCGTTGTCGAATAAGACAACCTCAGGAGAAGCACCCAAGTCACCTTCAATTGCTACATTAGTAATAAGGTACTCAGCACCTTCACCTGTTTGCCATGCCGGGAATACCATAAGCACATCAATTGCGCTTAAATCTAGGCCTTTTTCTTGAAGTAGTGATAATGGAAAGGTATATGTTTGCCATTGACCAGTTACAGGTGTTACACCTTCATTGCTTTCACTTAATGGTACGTCGCCTGTATTTGGGCCACCGTCACCTGCCTCTGCTTTAAGTATCCATGTAGTATCCGACGTTGGAGGTGTTACCACTTTCATGTCAAACGTTAAACGGCCGTTTAAATCAAGTAATGGAGATGCATCAAATGGAGACGATGTTCCTGTAAAGTCGTCTGGAAAGTGACCACCGCGCGTAGAGAAGCCAAGCACAGTTCCGTTGTTATCATTTATATTAAATTTAACAGCGTCACCTTTGTCTGCATCAGTAATAACCTCTGGTACAGTGCCGCCACAACAATCCCATGCAATCCAGTTAGCGTCTAGGCTACCGTTAAATACATCAAGGTTTCGGGCTACGCCGTCGCTAGGTGGGGTAGGTACAGGTGCTGCACCTTCTACAAGTGCGTCGTCTAGGCTGTCGTAACCTGGGCGAACTGTTTCACAGCCTTTGCCTGTGCTTGGGTCTGATGCACATTCGTATACTCGAACGTAATCAATTTCAAAGCTTTGTCCTTGTGCAAATGCGTCTGCATCAATACCTAGGTTGTTAACGTTTTCAGGCCAATCTCCACCCACTGCATGGTTTAATATAAGGTAGAAATCTTTATCGAAAGGGGCGTTATCCCAATGTGTTGTAAGTTCGCCGCTTCCTTGTTCAAAGTATTCCGCAAACCAGCCTTTGTGCTTAAGGCCAACAGCTTCGTCTTTTGAATTGTAACGAACTTCAGAACGACGTTGTGTAGCGTAAAGGTAATCATCTACATACCAGCGGATTTCACCTTCTTGCCACTCAATAGCGTAAGTATGAAAATCATCAGCTGGGTTCATATCTTCAGGTAACAAATAAGCTTTACCTGAGCTAGAGTTATTTGGCCACTCACGACCGTAATGAAGAGTACCGTGCACGTAAGATTCAATAGTGCCATCTTCAGCGGCTACTTTAAGATTTACAGCTTCTAAAATATCAATTTCACCAGAACGTGGCCAAGTGCCATACTCTTCATCAGTTGGCATCATCCAAAATGCAGGCCAGCTACCCTGACCAGACGGTAATTTTGCGCGCATTTCAAAGCGGCCGTATGTAAAGTCTGCATTGTAACGGGTATTTAAGCGGGCTGATGTGTAAGGTTTAGCTGCGCCTTCTTCTGCAGGGAGTGCGACGATGTTCAGCATGCCATCTTTAATAAAGGCATTTTCTTCGTTATCGGTATAACATTGCTTTTCGTTGTTACCACCACCAGCACAGTTTAATTCAAAGTTCCATTTGTTTGTATCAATGCTAGTGCCGTCAAATTCGTCATTCCATACCATGCGCCAGTCTGAGACTGGCTCTGAAGAATTAACGACTTCTGTATTTGTGTTTGTTGTTGCAGCGTCACCACCACAGCCGGCCAAAGACGCTAATGAAATAGCTGCCAGAAGGCGTGTAATGCGTGTTGTTTCAATGTTCATAACTGAACCCCGTTCAACTGATAATTGTCAGAATATGTGTTTAAGTTTAGTTGATTTTATAGCTTTTATACTTTCTGTAAGCGCTTACATTTGCGCGTGTAATTGTAAGCGCTTACAAATAGTATTGTGCAGTTGTGATTTGGTCAACATATTTGTCTAAATTATTTACAATTAATTTACTGTTTAACGAATAAATAGTAGTTCTAAAATCATTAAACTGCGTAATTTTGTTTAATGATTTTATTTTTTAAGAGGATAGTTGTTACTTTTTATGAAATGGCATGGTTAACAAAGCCCAAAGAGAGGCGTTTTGCTTTTCGCTTGGGTATTCTTTTAGGCCTACATCTATGTCGTTATCGGCTTTTTGCGCTTCATTTTTGTAGCTGCCAAATAATTTATCCCACCAAATAACGCTAAATCCATAGTTTGAATTGGTTTCGCTCACGCGCTGGCTATGATGAATACGGTGCAGTATTTGGGTCATTAATATGAGCCGAAGTGGTTTTTCTATGGCATTGGGTAAACGTATATTGGCGTGGTTAAACAGCGCTAATCCATTAAGTGCTATTTCAAATATTAATACAGCAATAGCGGGTACACCCAAAGCGGTAACGGCAATCAATTTTATAAGTATGCTGAGTACAATTTCGATAGGGTGAAAACGCAAGCCTGTACTCGTATCTACGTGCGCATCAGCGTGGTGTACGCGATGCAAACGCCACAAAATAGGCACGTTATGAAATAACCTATGCTGCCAATAAATAAGTATATCAAGCAGTAGCATACTTAAAATAATAGCAACACTACTTGGTGTGGCTATTTGATTAAATAAACCAATACCGTGCTCTTGGTTATAAAGCGCTACGGCAGTTAAGCCTATTGGCACACTTAAGCGGGCAATTAGTGATGAAGCAAACACGAGTCCAAAATTAGCAAACCATCGAGTGTTACTTTTTATAGGCGATTTGCGTGCGGGCATACGCGATTCCAGCAGCATCATAATAACCAAAATGCTAAAAAAGAACCCTAAACGCCACCAAATTTCATTATTCATTGGATTGTGTAACCTCATCAGCTTCTTGGAGTTTTAACGTGTTATAACCACCATGTATACGTGTAAAAATAGTAATAGCGCACGCAGTGGCAAAAATACTCGCCATTATGGCAAAGTGCTGCGGCCAAATACAAAAGGCTATAAATAGCGCTATGGTTTCTGTGCCTTCGGTTAAGCCATTTAAATAGTAAAAACTTTTGTATTTAAACTGAGGTTTTTCGAGCTTAAATTTTTCGGCGGCTATGGCAAAGGCTAAAAAGCTTGAGCCTGTACCTATAAAAGTGGCAAGTAATATGCTACCTGCAATGGCGTTTTGCTCGGGGTTTGCCAAAATAAAGCCAAGCGGAATTGCCGCGTAAAATAAAAAATCGAGGGTAATATCTAAAAAACCGCCAGCGCTTGAACTTAAATTTGCATGGCGTGCCAATGCGCCATCTAGCCCATCTAAAATACGATTTAAAGCAATAGTTGTTAACGCTGCGTACCACATTTCAAACGCAATTAATGGCACAGCTAATAGCCCTATTAAAAAACCAACCACAGTGAGTTGGTCGGGCGTTATACCACGCTTGTGCATTAACGCCACAACAGGGGTTAACAGTGGCTTTATTACCGGGGTTATGTATTTGTCTAACATGCTTAGTGCCTTGTGCTTTTTGTGCGTGTATTTATTTGGCTAAATTTAAGGTGATCAGTTTGCCGTTTGCGGCTTCTGCGTCGCTATGATCGTGGGTGACCATAATAGCGGGCAATTTATGCTCGCGTATTTGGCTAAATACCAGCTCGCGGGTATCTACTCTTAATTGGGTGTCGAGCTTGCTAAAGGGCTCATCAAGTAAAATCGCTTTTGGCTCGCTTAATAGCATACGCAATAAAGCAACGCGGGCTTGTTGCCCCCCAGAGAGGTTGTCGGGGTGGCGATTAGCCATGCCTTTTAGTCCAACTTGTTCAAGGGCGTGCTCTATTTTTTCAAGGCGCTGTTTTTTATTGCCTTTAGGCATAGCAAAGGCAATGTTACCGCTTACCGATAAATGCGAAAATAATAACGCATCTTGATAAAGCACGCCTATGTGGCGTAAATGTGCGGGTAAGTTATTAATATTTTCGCCGTTAAGCCACACTTCGCCATTTGCGCTGAAACCACTGGGTAATGTGCCGGTAAGCCAATTTAATAAACTTGATTTACCACTGCCTGATGGCCCCATAACAGTGAGTATTTCGCCGCCTTTTACTTGCTCGTTTAAGCTTAGTAATTGCTCGTGTTGACGATAAAGCTCACAATTTTTAATCTCTAAAGATGACTGCATTAAAAACCTTTTAATTTATGGGTTAGCGATGTGCGCTTTTAAAAAAGTACTTAGGTAACACCCACGCTAGGATAAAGCCAATGAGTGGCAATGCCATTTGCATAATGGCATACACCGCACTGGTCCGCCTACTTGCGCCATTTGCAAGGGTAACCGCTTCGGTTGTAATTGTTGCTATGCGCCCGCCGCCGGCTAAAAGAGTCGGTAAATATTGGCCAAAGCTAATGGCTAAACCCAGTGCCGCTGCAATCAAAATAGGGGCAAACAACTGGGGTAACTTTACGTGTAAAAACACTTTGCAGGGTTTTGCGCCAAGGCTTGCTGCTACATGAGCAAAGCGAGGGTCTAATCGCCTATAACTGCTCGCAAGCGATAAAAACACATACGGCAGTACAAACAATAAATGGGTAAATACCACATTAAAAAACGCGGCTTGGTTATTTACTAGTTGTTGCAGCCACACTAGGCCAAATAAAAACGCAATACTTGGTACAAGCAACGGTAAATAAATAATTAAGCTGGTAAAGCGCGACATGGGTTTTGCACTTAATTGCTCTGACTCTAAGCACAAAAGGGTAATAATAATGGCAAATAACGTAGTAACTAGCCCTATAGCAAGGGTATTATAAAGCGGGCTTTGCATTTGCATTAGCGCACTTTTAAAGTGAAGTAGCGTGAGCTGATCGGGCAGTGCCGCCGGAAAACGCCAAAATCCGGCAACCGACCACATAATTAAGCCAATTAACGAGAGCAAAATAAAGCCAATTACAAATACTGTTAATACGGTTGTTATTTTTTGCCAATAAACACCGCCATATTCTCGCTCGCCATTGGTGAGTAAATCACTAAATAATGCTTTTATGGTTTTTTCGCCTCCAAGCCAAAGAGCTAGTAAACCACCAGTAAGTACAAGCTGCAATAATGCCCCTGCAGAGGCTTTAATACGCAGGTTTAAATCTACATCGTTAAACCAGTGCATAATAGCGACTGCCAAGGTGGGTGGTGTATTTGGCCCCAGAATAAGTGGCATTTCTACACTTGCGCTGGCATAAGCCAATACGGCTAAAATGGGTAGGCGCAGTAATGGGTAAAGGCTTGGCAGTATCACTTTAAAAAAAGCAGTCATAGGGCAGTAGCCTAAATTAAGCGCTACTTTATGTTGTTGGCGAAGTTTTTTGCCAAGCTCAGGTTGGGCAAGCACACCTAGCGCCATTAACAGTAAAAAAGGCAGCTCTTTAAGGGTTAAGCCTAAAATTATACTAATACCAAACGAGTCATGCGGAAACATGCCGTTAGGCGCAAGTTCCCATGCACTAAACCAAGGCGATACTAAACGCGAGATCATGCCCGAAGGAGCAATTAAAAAACCAACCGCAATAGCCGCTGCTGCGTGGGGTATTACGAGTATTGGGCTCAGTAAACGCTGAATACGGTTAAGCCACGGGCTATTAAAAAATGCCGCTAAAATCATTAACGTAATGATAAAGGCAAGTAAGGTACTTATTAATCCGGTGCCAACACTTAGCATAACCATGTGTGTTAGGCCGGGTGTTTGCATAAGCATAGTAAAGCCATGTAGGCCAAGTGTTGTTTGCTCAAGTACTGGCGCATAGCCAAAAGCGGGCAGTAGCACGCTAATTAGGCCGCCTATTACCGGCAAAATTAGTAATGCCAGTAAAAAGCGTGGACTTAATTTAACTAATTTACTAAACATATCGGCGCTTTTATGTGGTTTAAGCGTTGGGCTTGCTGCTAACTTATTTGAAACAACACTCATTGGCTTACTCCAAAACGCGCTTGCCAACCTTCCATAATAGCGTTTACCCAGCTTGGGTGAGGCTCACTTAGCGTGCGTTTAATACTATTCAAAGGCAGCGCGCTTGGATGTGGTTGCGTTGTTTTAAATAAGGCTTGCTGCTGTGGTGTTAGCGTTGACTGAATAAGTACACTTTTATCGCCCCATATAGGCGCTTTTTGTTTTTGAGCTTGCGCCTCTGGGCTTAATAAAAAATTAGCCACTAACTGCGCACTTTGCTGGTGGCTTGCATTATAAGGTATGGCTACAAAGTGAGTGTTACTTAAACTGCCATCTTGCATTGCATAGCTGCGAATACTTTTAGGTAAATCATAACGTTTAACGGCTGCGGGGACTTCGGGTGCTGAAAACGTAAACGCTATGCTTAGCTCTGTGTCGCCTACTAAGCGGCGCATTTGTGCACCACTTTGCATAAAGTGTTTACCGCCGCGCCAAAGTGTTGGGTGCAGTTTATTTAAAAAGTCCCATAATGGGTTTAATACTTGGGCTGTGTTTTGTGCAGTAGCTGGCTGGTTTAACTGTGCTTTAAGTGTATCATCACTTTGCTGATGTAGCATAACAAGGGCGTATTTTAAAAAGCTCATGCCTAAAAAATCAGGGGGCTTTGGGTAGCTAAATCGTCCTGGGTTTTGTGCGCTCCAGCTAAGTAACTGGTCTAGGGTTGTTGGAAGTGTGTTATTTGCAGTGCCGTCAATTGCTAAACTGTCGTAATAAAAGGTGAGCGATGCTTGGCCCCAAGGTGCTTCCATTCCATTAGTGGGTATTCCAAAATCAAAATTAACAGCAGGGTTATTGCTAGGGTCGGTGTAGCTAAAATTAGGCAACTTATTAGCCCATTGTTTAAGTAATAATGAGTGCTCACTCATGGTGGCAAAGTTAGCACCGTTTATCCAAATTAAATCTACGCTGCCTTTATCGTTATTGTTTGCTGATTTTTCGGCAAGTACGCGGCTTACGGCTTCGCTGGTATCACTGAGTTTTACATGTACTAAGTTAATATTGTATTTGGTTTTTACTTGCTGAGCAGCCCATTGAATATACGCATTTATTTGCGCATCGCCGCCCCACGCATAAAAATATACGCTTTGGTCTTTGCCTAAGCTTTCAACTTGCTGCCACCGGCTTTGTAATTGTGTACTTGCTAGGCTTTTAAAGCTAATAACAAGGCAAATGCAAAATGCGACACAGCAAAAGCTGTATCGCGATAATGTTTGCCAACATTTATTGGCGAGCATTTAAATCCCAGTTGTAGTCTAAAAATTTAACTTTCATGTCGTTATTTTTAAGCGCTTTTTGCTGAGCGGGTATCAGTTTTAGTGCTTTAGGGTATTGCATAAAAAACTGCTGCAGCGAGTTTGCGCCTTTAAAGCCTTGTTCAAAATCATCGCCGTACCACTTAAATATTGAAGACACGCTTAGCGTGTTATCTTGCGCTATATTGCGGGTCATGTCTGATAAAAAACGCACCGTTTGCTCTTGCAATTGGCTTTCTAAATCAGTGGCTGTGTAGGCTTCTGCACGAAGTGCTGGACAGCCAATACTTGCGCAATTTACAGCAAAGTGAATACGTGGGTCGTTGTATTTACCACTGCCACGTATTAAACCATGTTCTATATCATCAAGGCTGCGAGTTTTACCAAGTAATGGCACAAACTCTTTGCTCCATGGTGAGCTAAAAAAGCTGCCTAAATCTTTAATTGATTTAAGGTTTGGGTATTTTGTTAATATCAGCTCAACAGTAAAGGCGTTATATGCGTTAATTAAAAACGCCAGCTGCTTAGGTTTTTCCCATGTATCAAACTCATTTTGCGTAACAGCCGATAGCGAATCTAAATAGGTTTTAAGCTCGCTGTGCTTAGCTTTTATTGCTGCGTAATCAACCTCAGTGCTGTGGCCATGGTTTATAGCCACAACATGGTTGTTTAATAATGTATTCCAGCCCTCGTGCATATTTTGAGCTTTGCTTGCAAACGATGTTGCAAGCAAAGCAGACCCTAACAATAGCGCTTTAAAAGGTGTTTTAAACATATTAGCCTCTGCGCCATGTGTGGTATTTTTCAAGCATGTTAAGTACTTTTTCAGGTGCGTGAGCGCGTTTCCACTCGCCTGCTGCGTACTTGTTACCTTCAGCCCAAGTAGGGTAGCTGTGAATAGTACCCAGTATTTTGTTAAGGCCTAAACCGTGTTTCATTGCTAGTACAAACTCAGCTATTAAATCGCCAGCGTGCTCAGATACCACTGTAACACCGAGTATTTTGTCTTTGCCCTTTGGTGTAATTACTTTAATAAAGCCTTTGGTGGCGCTGTCGGTAATGGCGCGGT
The DNA here is from genome assembly GCF_016865405.1 of Pseudoalteromonas sp. PS1M3. Classification (NCBI taxonomy): domain Bacteria; kingdom Pseudomonadati; phylum Pseudomonadota; class Gammaproteobacteria; order Alteromonadales; family Pseudoalteromonadaceae; genus Pseudoalteromonas; species Pseudoalteromonas sp. PS1M3. The sequence continues at coordinate 298,906 of NZ_AP022625.1, forward strand.
CTAGCTCTTCAAATTCAAAGCGAGTGATTTCATAGTCAATGCCTTTATCAATAGCGTCTTGCTCGTTTAAGCCAACACGTGCTACTTCTGGGTCAATAAACGTAGTCCACGGAATAACACGGTAATCTACTTTAAACTTTTTAAGATTACCAAATAAGCCATTTACTGCTGCGTACCAACCTTGATGAGCGGCTACGTGCGTAAACTGATACGGACCTACAATATCGCCAGCGGCAAAAATGTTAGGGTAAAGCGTTTCAAGGTATTCGTTAGTGACTACAGTACGGTTAGTTTCAATACCGAGTTCTTCAAGGCCGTAACCTTTAAGACGAGCGCTTCGGCCCACAGCACATAGTAGCTCATCGTATTCAATATCGATTTCGGTATCGTTATGTTTTACCACAATGAACTTTTTGCCATCGCGCTCTTCACAGCGTAGTGCTTGATGCGAGGTTAAAATGTTTACGCCGCTTTCTGTTAGCGCTTCGTGAGCAAAGGTAGACACTTCTAGGTCTTCTTTGATCATGATGCGTTCGCTCATCTCAATTTGCGTAACGCTTGATCCTAAGCGTGCAAAACTTTGTGCAAGTTCGCACCCAATTGGGCCGCCGCCAAGTACAACAAGCTTTTTAGGGGCTTCTTCAAGCTCTGCAAATTTAGTCCATAACGTATCGCTTGTTACATAGCCAGTTTCTTCAATACCAGGTAATGGCGGTACAAATGGGCGTGCGCCAGTGGCAATAACAATAGTACGGGCGGTTAATGTTTGTGTGCCGCCATCGTTAAGTTTAATTTCTACAGTCCACGGGTCTAATAATTTACCGTAGCCTTTTACAACATCTACGCCTAGGTTTGTGTAGCGCTCAACGCTGTCGTGTGGTGCTACGTCGGCAATTACTTTATGTACACGTGCCATTACTTTTTTAAACGAAAACTGCGGTGTGGCGTTTTCTAAGCCGTAGTGTTCACCGTGGCGAATTTGCTCAGCAATTTTAGCGCTTTTAATAACGGCTTTACTTGGCACACACCCGTAGTTTAAACAGTCGCCGCCCATTTCGCCGGCTTCAATTAGGGTTACTTTGGCTTTAACCGCTGCTGCAATATAGCTTGTCACTAAGCCGCCAGCACCTGCGCCAATAACAATCATGTTACGGTCGAACTTTTTAGGCTTGGTGTAATTTTTGTATACGCGACGTTTTTTAAACACGTTTAGGATTCCTTTAGCAATGAATGGGAACACACCCAATAAAGCGAACGATAAAATAAGATCGAGCGATAAAATGCCTGATAAGCTTTCAATTTGCGCAAGTTGCGTACCCGCGTTTACAAATACAAAAGTACCTGCGAGCATACCTACCTGACTTACCCAGTAGAAGGTCCACGATTTAATTGCAGTAACACCCATTAGTAAGTTAATTAAAAAGAACGGGAATACGGGTACTAAACGAAGGGTAAATAAGTAAAACCCACCTTCTTTTTCAACGCCTGCGTCAATAGCGTCTAAGCGCTCAGGAAAACGTTGTTTAATTGTATCGCGCAGTAAATAACGCGATACTAAAAAGGCAAGCGTAGCACCTACCGTAGAGGCAAACGAGGCAACCAATAAGCCTTCAACTAAGCCAAATAATGCACCTGCGGCCAGTGTTAATATAGCCGCACCCGGTAAAGAGAGAGCCGTTACTACCACATAAAGCAAAAAGAAGCCGCCAATAACAAGCAACGGTGACTCTGCTTTGTACTGATCAAATTGATCCATTGACCCTTTTAAGCCATCAAGTGTTAGTAACTGGTGTAAATTAAAATGAAAGAACGCGCCAATAGCAGCGGCGGCAATCACTATTAATAATAATTTTTTTATCATGTTCTCTCTCTTAATTAGGGCCTATTAACCTTTTTGGATTGCACTAGGTAAATCCTTTGGGCTGCGCCTGCTTAGCAGTAATTTTACTTTAAAACGCCTATGAGGGATGACCACACCACATAGGCTTTACCTCGTTTTATAAGAAGCAAATTTATGTACATTTAACCTTTAAAGCTAAATATTCATAAATTTTAAAACTTATGGGTCAGAGTCAGCTTGGCATTTATTGGCAATTCAGGGAATGCTAAGGTTGCGCCAAAGTAGCCGCCTTCAAAAACAGGACGCCAATTTTTTTGGTTTGTGATGTTATTTACATCTAAACGTAACTTAGTACTAGGCGTAAATGCATAGCTAGTATTTACGTTTAGCGTGTACTGATCACGAATTTTAACTGTTTGTAAAAAGTCTAATGGGTAACTCTTTGTATATAGACCTGAAAAACCAGTTTGCCATTTCGAGGTAATTGAATAATTACCATTAAAACTAAACGATTGCTCTGGAATACCTTGTACTTGACTGTTTGACGGTGCAAATGGTGTAAAGCTTGGCGCGCCAACGCCCGTACCAGCAATAATGTCTGGGCGTGAGTTATCAAACGCATCAGCGACTTGAGCGGAATCTTGGCTGCTTGCAGAGTTATCGTAGCGGGCATCTATGTAGCTGTAGCCCGCACTTAGCCAATAAGGGTAAGCATCGTAAAATACTTGGCTTTCAAAGCCCGTGGTACGAATACCCGTATTGCTGCCATCGCGATTACGTAAACTACGGCGCTGGCTAAATACCGCGCCATCAGCGTACCAGTCGCTGTTGGTTGGGGCGTATTTTAAACCAAATTCTACGAGTGTGTTTTCTGTTGCAAAGTTTTGTGCACTAATCACGTTGCCGCCACCCAGCACATTACCGCCAGCCATACTATTTGATGTGGCCTCGTTATAACTTGCAGCACCGTAGCCTGTGAAATCAGCGTTTAGTTTGTAATTAAAGCTTACCTGACCTGACTGAAGTGTGTCGTTAATGCTATCACTTGCTGCAGTTTGGCCTTGTGGTGCAATAGGATCACGTGCTTCTACATCATAATAATCTAACCGGTAACCTACGCTTGTATGAAGTTTATCTGTCCAATCCGAGTCTTGCTGAATAGCAAAACCTGTTTGCCATGAACGAGAGTCAGTGGTGTCTGATAGGTTAAAGTCGCCGCTACCGTCGTTATCTATATCGTACTGTGCACCAGGTGATACGAACACACCCGGGCGAAGCTCAACCAAACGTGCCTTTTGTGCGTCTGTTAAAGGAATGCGCCGATTTGATAATGGGCCTGTTAAATCAATAGGTAAGTCGGCCTCTGTGGTGAACTGGCTGTAGCCAAGCACTTTGTTATAGCGTACGTCAAAAGCAAAAATAGTTTGTTGTTCGTCGTTCCAACTATACGTTAGTTCTGTTCGATTTTGCGCCGTGTCGGCGCCGTCAATAATTTCAACAAAGCTATTTTGGGCAATCTCTTCACGCTGTAAATGTTGAAAGTAGGTGATGTTTTTAAGTGAGGCATTTGCACTTAGCTCACGTTTATAAATACTGTGAATTAAATAGGTTGTAGCTTCGTTTTGGTTATCAGGGTCAGTAAGTACAGTGCTGCGATCAATGTTTACTTGCCCAGTAGGCGACACAATCGAACCCGCCGCCGGTACTGTACTGCCATTTGCTTGCACGCCTTGGCCAGTAATATAAAGGCCATCATCAATTAAAGCTTGGGTAGGGCGGTTAATACCGGCGTTGTCGGTAAATTCGACTTGGTATAGCTCAAAGTTAATATCCCAAGTGCTTTTATCGTCTGGCAAAATGCGTAGTGCTGCAAATAAACTGTCGCTTTTAGTACCTGAATAATCGTAATAGCTGCCATGGTCAAGATGTTCATAGCTTACTCTAAACCCGACTTTGTCTTTAATAATTGGCGCAGTGTAATCTATTTGCGCACTGTATTGGTCCCAACGACCGGCCGATAAACTCGCTTTGCCTTTACTTTCGTCCGTTGACGCTACTTTTGACTGTAAGTTAACAAACCCACCGTTGCGTTGGCTTGAACCAAACAAAACCGGCGGTGCGCCTTTTACTACATCTATTTGTTCGACAGAATTGAACGATAACGGCACGCCAAACCCATTGTTACCTGCTTGACGACGTGTACCATCTTGAAAAAGCTCACCCAATTGACCGCGAATAGTAGGTAAACTTGGCGCGCCAAAGCCACTTGCAGAGTATGTGTTTGGGCTTACTGCTAATACATCTTGTAAAGTAGTAATGTTAAGCTGTTCTATAAGTTCGCTTGAAATAGGCGTTACTGAGCGTGCTATGTCTTGAAGTGCTAAGTTATCACCAAAAGGACCGTCAATTGTTTCATTTTTAACAGAAAGACCTTGAGACTTTATAACTTGACCAGCCACCTCTATGTGTTCAATCGAATCTTTTACTTGCGATTTTTCAGCTGCAAAAGCAACAAGGGGAGTGTTTAATATGGTGGCTAACGATAGTGCTAAGTATGCGTGTTTCAAGGGTTGTCTCTCTAGTGTAATTAGTTATTGGCGATAAAGACCGAAAGGAATAAAAATATCTTTCAATTAAAGTATAACTTTTTTAATTTTTAGAATGGATGCGTGCAAATTATTCTTATTATAGTCTTAAGCTTTAAATGTTGTTGAATACCTACTTGGATTAAATCTAAATAGTTTGAAATTAATCATACCTTATACGGTCTTGTTCTGTTCTTGGTTTATTTATATATTTTTAAAGGAAATTTTATGACGGATTCTTTAAGTAGTGATGTTCAAAATCGTTTGCAGTGGTCACTTTTATCTTTGCGTGTAGGTGTGTTTATTGTAATGGTTATGTGGACGTTCGATAAGTTTGTTAACCCTGGACATAGCGCACGTATTTTTGAGCATTTTTATGGGATTAGTGGCTCTACAGATATGGTGGCTTACATTATTGGTGCGGTGCAGCTAGTACTTGTTTTAGCGTTTTTAGCAGGTATTAAAAAACGTATAACTTACGGTATTATTTTCATAATGCACGGCTTATCAACGCTTTCATCTTACAATCAGTACATTGATGGCTTTAATAACTTATTATTTTTTACTGCGTGGCCAATGTGGGCAGCGTGTTTTGCACTTTATTTATTACGGGATCAAGACGTAAAATATACTGTTAAATAAAACAGCCAGACAAAAAAATGGTTATAAGCCAATTAGCTTATAACCAAAAGTACACAGGGAGGTGTATGAATTCTCACTTTTACGATTAATGCATTGCGTCGTTGTATTTGTCGCCTAAGCGCTCTTTTTGCCCTTCAGACAGCGCTTTACCTGCTAGTTGAAATACTTCATGTTCTTCTTCATCTAAGTGATGATGCACTAAATGGTGTAGTTTTTTAGCTTCTACTAACCATGCTGATGAGCTCATTTCGGTGTCTTCAAGTTGTTCAATTAGTTCATCAATTTCATGATGCTCTGCAACACTGTGGCGTGCTTTTTCTTGCGTTAGATCTTCGCAAATTAATGGATTATAAAAGTAGCGCTCTTCAAATTTTGCATGTTCTTCTAGCTCTGTTTTTAGCTCATCCATTAAGCTATGACGTTTTTTTGTGTCGCCCTTGGTTTGAATAAGCGCGTCAACTAGTTTGCGTTGTTTGTCATGATCATTACGTAGTGCTTCAAAAATATTTGTTAACACCAAGCGACTTTGTCGTATCTTAATTACCAAGCAATTCTGTCGTAATTGCTAATTACCAAGGGAAACTGTCGGTCTCTTTTTTACATGTTTGTTAGTGTTCTTGTTTTTGAATACTAGAAGGCATGTTGAGGATGATTGTGATGGATTCTAAAGCTCAACTAACCGTTGATATAATTGCCAAAGTGGTTGAAGGCAGAATAACAATTACCAATGCTGCTAAGTTACTCAGTAAGTCTAGACGTTCAATAGAACGCTATGTGAAGAGATATCAGAAAGTCGGTATTCAGTTTGTTGTGCATGGTAACAGTGGCAAAGCCCCATCCAACAAAACGCCGGTATCAATAAAAAAAGCGGTTCAAAAATTGATTCAGGAAAAATATTACGATTTGAATCTGTTGCACTTGGCTGAACAATTAGCTACGAATGAGAACATTGTTATTAAGCGTGAAACCCTTCGCGGTTGGGCACATGATATTCATCACGTTAAACGAGCCAAACGAAGACGTAGCAATGTTCGAAAACGCAGAGAGCGTATGGCAGCGCCGGGCTTAATGATGCAGATGGATGGTAGTCCCCATCGTTGGTTTGGCGATAAGAAGCATTGTTTGATTGCGATGATTGATGATGCCACCAGTGAAGTACATGCAGAGTTCTTCCCATCTGAAACCACCGCTGGTTGTATGAAAGTCATGCGAGATTGCATCGAAACTAAGGGCGTGTTTAAAACGCTGTACGTGGATAGAGCGGGTATCTTCGGCGGCCCTAAGCGTTGCAACTTCTCACAAATGCAGCGTGCATGTGAAGAATTGGGTATTGAGATTATCTTCGCCAATTCGCCTCAAGGTAAAGGCCGTGTTGAACGTGCCTTTGATACATTTCAAGACCGTCTTGTACCTGAGCTAAGGCTTAACAATATTAAAGATATAGCCAGTGCTAATGCATACCTGAAACATGTATTCATCCCACAATTCTGGCAGTCTAGAATTCAAGTGAAATCAAAGCAAGCGCCTGAATTTACACCATTATCGAAACACACCAACCTTGATGATATCTGCGTCATTAAAGACCATCGTAAGATCCGCAATGACCACACCTTCAGCTACGGTAACAAGTTCTATTTGATTGATTCACCGCTAAAACATTCCATAGCTAATCAGAAAATTGAGATCCGAAACACCAGCAAGAAAGGCTTCACCGCACACTTCGCAGGGCGGCAACTCAAGGTATCTGAAGTAAATGAGCCAAGTAAGCTTGAATCAGAAGACTTAGCAGTACAAAAGAAACTAGAGGTGTTGGCATTAATCGAAAAGCTTGGAAGTATCAGTGCAGCTTCACGACAAAGTGGCGTCTCACGAGACACTATTCACCGACACTTAAGACTGGTTAAGCAAGGCGGTCCTGATGCCTTAAAACGCCAAGAAACTCCCGATATAAGACATAAAAACTGTGTAGATAAAGCCATCGAAGATGCAGTCGTAAAATTCTCCGTTGAGCATCCCCACCTTGGTCAACAGAAAGTGGCCATCAAGCTGACTGAAGCCCTCGGTATTGATATTAGCGCAGGCGGTGTGCGTAGCATGTGGTTAAGAAACAATTTGAATACCACTGCACTGAGAGTTGCAAGGTCGCAAGCGTTGTAAGAATAGGCATAAATCATAGCCAGTTTAACAACTGGCTGATATGCTATTTACGACAAAGTCGCTCGGTAATTAGACCGACACAATCCCTTGGTAATCACAGTGCTTCAAAAATATTCATAAATCATCCTAATCAATTACGTTGCTTAACAACTAATAAGCAAACGCAGTGCCAGATTTTAAGTTGTTGAAATTAATGGCTTTATAGGGTTTGGGCTATGTTTTTGGATTGTTTGTGTATTTTTTACAGACGAGAGGGTGAAATAATTTCTTACTTTTAATACGAGCTAATACTTCACGTGCAGCTATTTACAATTAGCTTGTTAAAAACATATTTGGGGGGTATGTGTTTGTTAAGCTTTAATACGCCTAGGGCTGCTCAACATTAACCTGATTGCGGCCACTTTGTTTGGCTTTATAAAGAAGCTCATCAGCATGAATGATCAGTTTTTCAAGTGAGCGGTTAGAGGAGGAGCTAATTGCTGCACCTGCGCTAAACGTAATGGTTTCAGTATTATTTAAGCCTTCTATTTTGCTACAAATATCTATCAGTGTATTGGCAATAGAATCGAACGTTGTTTTAACGCTTTGTTTATCAACGGTGTTTAAAATAAATAACCATTCCTCACCACCATAGCGGCCAAATTGGTCGTCACCAGCAAGTGTATTTTGTGCTGCACGAGCAAAAGCTTTAAGAACGGAGTCACCCACATCGTGGCCGTAAGTGTCGTTAATGTGCTTAAACAAATCTAGATCGACAATGGCAATTGTAGCATTGCTTTGCTTAAGTTTTTGAGCCGCTTTTTGCATAATACCGCGTCGATTTAAACTGCTAGTTAAGTAGTCAGTCAGCGCAATGTTATAATATTTTTTACGTTGTAGTACTTGTTTATAAATAAGTAATAACGACATAATAACTAAAATAAACGCAATTGTTGCGCTTAACCGCCAAATTATTTTTTGTTGATACTCTTCTTTGGCGAGTAATTCGTTAATGTTTTTGTCGTATTCTAGTTGGAGTATTTTTTCTTCTTTTTCTTTTACTTCAAATTTTATTTGCAGCGTTTTAATGTTTGTTTCGCTGGTGGCTTCGTAATGCTTTTTCATAAATGTAAGCATTTGCTCCATTGCGTCAAATGCATCGTCTGTTTTGTTGAGGCTTCGTTTTAACTGGTATCGCTTTTGAAGGTAATCGGCTTTATAAATGCTGCGGCTAAAATCATCGATCATCGAAAATACTTCATCGTTCATTTTATCGGCTTTTTCAAGTAAACCTTGTTTTTTATAAATATCTAGCATCAATATCATCGATGCGAGTTTCATATCACCTATTCCGGCTAGGTGGGCAACCTCAATATTTTTTGTGGCTAAGGCGAGCGCATCTTCGTAGTTTTCTTGTTTGTATAAAATATTAGCAATTGAATACTGAGCAAAAGACAGTCCTTTTTGCATGTTAACAGATTCAAAGTAAGAGAGTGCTTTGTCTAGATAAATGAGGGATTCGTTTGGTTTATTTATTTCAAGTAATACATTGCCCAAGCTCCAGTAAGCTTTAGCTGTATATAAGCCATCTTGAGTTTGCTGATATGCGATCAGCGCTTTTTTAGCGTATGTTATTGCTTTTTCTTTGTTTTCTAAATAATTATACGCATCGGCTATCTTCCTGTAAAAATAGCCTTGCGATGCAATATCGTTGTTTTGCATCGCCAGTTCTAATCCGTCGAGTGCCACGCTCAAGGTTTTTTTCAGTTCATCTGTTTCGGTATAAAAATATGCAAAGGCTCTTAAAATAATGATTTTTTCAGCCGGTGTAGATTGAGAAAATCGCGTTTTTAGTTGATTAACAACATCGTTTGCCTTTTGGAGTTCTTTTTGTAGGCTAAGCAGTTTTAATTGTGACTCCAAAAATAGCAGTAATACGTCAGGTTGTTTAGATAATTGCTGATTTGATAAGTAAACAGTGAGGTGTTTATCTAATTTTTCGTACTTTTCTTCCCTAAAAAGCAGTTCGGCATAAATGGCTGCAGCTTCTAAATGCAAAGCGCCATTCTGTTTTAATTTACTTTGCTCGTAAGCTTGAGTGATTTGTTTTTTGTTTTGCAGGTAATCAAGTTTATCTGTTCTTACACTTTTAATCAGCGCGCGTACGTCTTGCTGACTAAGCTCAGGGGTAGCGGAGTTGTTTGAATAAGCAATACTTTGAAAGGCGGCGAGTAAAAAACACACAACAACAAGCTGTTTAACCAACACCGATAGGTAACTTGCTTTAAATTGCATGTTATTAGTCATATTAAGCCCTTACTAACTTGATACGTGTAGCTTTTTTGAAAAACGTAGGGTTAGTTAAATTTTGGCTATACCTTAACCATATACTTTTAGTAATCAAAAACTTAAGCAGGTTGTAGCCTTGAGAGACGTTTATATCTAGCATTTTCAATCTCTATTAAGTATTGGTTAACCATTAATTATCCAATTACATTACCATAAAAGTTATTTTATAAAAATATCTACGCCTATAATCCTAGTATAAGCGTGATAGCAGCCTTATTTATGGTGGTTTTAGTATTTATCTTTTAAAAATCAGCATCAATTTTAAACTCTAAGCGCTCGTGATTAATCGGGTGCGTGAATGCTAGATACTCAGCATGCAGGTGTAACCGGTCTGCTTTTTTACCATAATGTGTATCACCAATAATAGGGGTGTTTAAACCTAATACATGTGCGCAGTGCACACGCAGTTGATGTGTGCGCCCTGTTTTAGGGTAGAGCTGCAAGCGAGTTGTGTTGTTTTTTCGCTCAAGTACTTGCCATGTTGTAAGTGCAGGCTTTCCTTTTTGGTAACACACTTTTTGACGCGGCTTATCATCAAAATCTGGTGTTAGTGGTAACTCTATAGTACCGCTTTCTTGTTCTATATTCCCGTCAACTAAAGCAACGTAGCGCTTTTCTATTGTGCGCTCAATAAATTGTTTTTGAATGGCTTTATGTGCCCGTTTATTTAGGGCAATAATTAATAGTCCTGAGGTTGACATATCCAATCGGTGCACAATAAGTGGGCCTGTAGCTTCTGGAAATTGTGTTTTCATACGCAAGAATACAGAGTCGTCTATGGTAATGCCCGGGACCGATAAAAACTCTGCCGGTTTATTCACTATGACCAAATCGTCATCTTGGTAAACAACAGTAAGCTCTTTACCTTGTGCAGGGTTATTCAACAGTGGGCTAGGTTCTACATTTAAGCCTTTTAGCATGTGGCCTAAAATAGGCTGACACTTACTAAAGCAAGATGGGTAGTAGTTTTTATGCTGCCTAACCGCAGATTTAGGCGGGGCTCCCCACCAAAATTCACCCATGGCTATAGGTGTTAAGTTATGTTTAAACGCATATTGAAGTAATTTAGGGGCTGCACAGTCACCTGCCCCCGATGCCGGCGTATGCTCAGGTAATTTGGCAAAAATAGCATTGAGGTCTTCTATTTCGCCATCAATATTAAGAAATTGATATTGAGCAAATAGTATTTTTTGTAAGCTTTTGGAGAGCGTTTTACGGCGTTTTTTTAAATGTTCAAGTTCATCGTTTATTTTGCTATGCGCTTGTTCAAGTGTGACTAGCTGTGTTTGCCATTTTTGCTTTAATGCCTGAAGCTGCTTTTTTTCTTCAATGCTTTGTGTTGCTAGCTTTTTTTTGAGTTGTTGAATTTTGGTTTTACTCGATTTTTTTTCAGCGTCGCTGCGTTGTTTTTTACGCTTTTTTCTGCTTTTTTGCATTAAAGCATGCTGCGCTTGCAGCTCTTTTTCAAATCCTTCGTTGGCGGTAGCTAATAATTGGCTAATGCTCTTTAGCTGCTCACTGTTTTCAAGTTCGTTTATTTGCGCGTTTATGTCATTTATTATTTTGCTTTTAGCTAAGTAATTTTCATCGTTTAATTGCATACTTGAAATAGGGGGCACAAAGTTAATATTTTCCTTGTTTGCGTCAACTTGCCCTGAGTAGGCTGCTAAAAAGCCCAGTTCGTTTTGCTCATTTTTAACCACTAACACGCCAAACATTTTACCCGCGTTTTCAGCTTTTAAATGTGGCAGTGTTTCGAGCTGCTGTTGCAATTGTTCGCTTGCTGCAATAGTTAACGGGTGTGGCTCGTAAAAAAAGGGGTAAGTAAACTGTTCCGGTAAAGGAATAGTGGAAACAGGTTGAGCATATGGGGTAAAACAAGGGCTGTTAGACATAGCGGTCGAATCATGAAATTGAGGCGAAGAATTAATTTAGATTTTATCACAGCATGAGCTTGCTAGGGGATATTGGTTCTACAAATAATAAAAAAAGGCCAGCAACAATGCCGGCCTTGATATTTTAACTTACCACAAATTATTTATTGGCATCTTTTACTGCTTTAAGTTTTGCTGCGTGGTCTATTTCGTAATCAGGCATGTCTTTTTTACCCTCTATTAAATAGTTATCCATCCAACGCATTAAACGTAAGCTGTAGTCGTATTGTGCTGCCACTTTACGGTTGCCGTGGCCTTCACCCGGGTAATAAACAAGGCGTACATCTTTACCTTGTACTTTCATGTAGCGGTAAAGCTCCATAGATTGCGCAGGGTGAACGCGTGGATCGTCTTTACCGTGCATAATAAGCAACGGTGTTTCTGACTGACCAGCCCAGTAAATTGGGCTGCGCTCTAAATACCATTGCCATTTATCCCACGGGTATGAACGGGCATGCACTAAGTGCATTTCGTTTGAAATATCAGTGGTACCAAACTTAGAAAGTTGGTTAGTGACACCCACAAACATAACACTTGCTGCAAAATGTTCAGTTAGTTTTGTTGCACCCCAAGCAGAGGCGTAACCGCCGTAAGAACCACCTGTGATACCAACACGTTTGCTGTCAACTAGACCCATGTCGACTAAATGGTTTTTAAAGTCCACTAGGTCGTCAAACTCTTTACCAGCGTAATCGTTTTGCCCTAGCTTTGAATAATCAACGCCTTTACCTGTAGAACCACGATAGTTTGGATAAAATACCGCGTACCCACGTGCAGCACCCATTTGGCCAGGGCGAGAGTAATTGGTGATCCACCCATCTTTGTCGTGACTTTCTGGGCCGCCATGTACTGACATTATAAGTGGGTAGCGTGTGCCTTTTTTGTAATCGAGCGGGTATACAAGTACGCCGTCTAGTTCAACGCCATCACGCGCTTTAAGTTTAATCGTTTCTTGTTTAGCAAAACGTTTATCGTTCAGCCAGCTGTTTGAGTCTGTTAAACGCTTTGCTTTTTTACTACGCACAATAAACACTTCGTTAGGATGCTTAGCACTGTTACCACGAAGTGCCAATGTTTTATCTGAGTCAGAAACACTTAACTGCGTTGCAATAAATTGGCCTTCATCAACTAGCTTTTTGTATTTGTTAGAGCCTGCTTTGATACTGGCAACAAAGCTTTGCGTACCTACATTGGCAATAAAGTTAAGCGTGTTACGCTTATGCGACCATTCAAAATCAACGACGTGGCCCATAAAGTTAGGTAGCCACTCAGTGATTTTTGCGGTTTCAGTGTCAGCAATAAATAAGCGGCCAGTTGCTGGGTCGTGCTGATCTTCTGCGCCTAAAATAGCGACGTATTTACCATCATGCGACAGCTCTGCATCGCCCAATTTACCCTGTGTTTTAAACGATAAGGTTACTTTTTCGTTAGCAATATCGTAAAGGTGCCACATTGATTTAGTATAGCGATCGTCAATAAGTGCTGTAGGTTGAGTTTTAACGAGTAGCTTGTCACTGTCGGCTGACCAGTTAACATCGCTTACATAGCTATCAATGTTTATGGCTGTTGGCGATAATGGTTTATCTTCTTTGGCCAAATCAACAACAAAGAGTTGTTTGTTTTTTAAACCTAGTTCGTATACTTCTGCTTTAAAACCAAGTTTTTTTAATTCTTTATCTGATTTGTCGGCAGCGGGCATCGCTAATAACGCAAGCTGTTTATTGTCTGGGCTTAGTTGATAACTTGAAATAGAAGTCCCTTTTAACGACATAACTGCTTGTGCTTGTCCGCCATCAACAGGAATTTGGTAAAGCGCGGTAAATTTATCGTCTTTAAGCTTTGCTAAAAAGTAAATTGTTTTGCTGTCGTTTGACCATTGTAGGCTTTTAATATTAACCGAGCCGGTAATAAATGGGCGTTCAACACCTTCATCGTCTACAACGTAAAGTTCGCTGTAATTGCTGCCATTTTCGTCAACGTAAAGTTTGCGTGGTAACGAGCGTGTAAATGCAACGCTTTCACCATCTGGGCTAATACTTGTTTGTATTACCGATTTTACTTTTGGAATGTCTTCAACTGTGATTGCTGATTGCGCAAATGCAAGGCTGCTTGAAAGCCCGATTGCTAGCGCTAAGCTTGTCTTAAGCATTGTTATATCCTTTATTTTTAAAATCCAGATTAGTATAACAAGCTAAGGTTAATAAACTAAAAAATGCGATTAATGCTCAAAAGAGGGCGTTAAATGAAGGTGATAAAATAAATAATGAATAGCGCGGAATGTACCGCGCTGCTTTTTATAAACTTTTTTTAGGCGGTAAGGCAACGTTTGCAAATATAAGCCCGGCTACAAGCGACATAAATATTAAAAATGTTTGCTGGCCTATATGCTCTGCATATATAAAGTCTTGGCCTTCAATGAGTGAATTTAAGCCAATGTAGGTTTTGCTACCTGGGACTAATACAATCAAGCCCTGCATTGCCACAATTGAAGCCGGCGCATTAGCAACACGGTTAAATAAATTACTAAAAATACCCACCGATAACGCGCCAACAAAGGTACCCAATGTGTAATCTAAATACATTGCTGACCCAATACTTGTGCCATAGGCTATAAAGCCTGATGCAATAGACCAACCCGCATGTTTTAGTTTGGTTCTAAATATAACTATTAGGCTGCTACACAGTAAAAATATAGCAAGCCAAGGTGTCCAGCTGGGTAAAGGCTCCGGTTGAACAAAGTCTGCTTGGCCAAAAAGTGCAAAGCCAATGCCTATACCTATAAAGCCACCAAAATAGAGTTTAAACAGCAACATAAATGAGTCCATTACTCTTGCTGTACCCGATACCAAGTGGCGAGCTGCAAGCTCTGCCAATCCAAGTGCAAGCGCAAGGCCCGGTATAAATACAATAATGGCAGAAAGCACCACCAAGCGTATGTTTACTTCGGGTGTTATATAAACGCTTACAGCACAAGCCATAATTGCTGAAACAATAGCAACAAGTGGTTCAAGCATATGCGCTACACGTTTAGAGCGCATAGACCACAATACAAATATATACACCACAAGGGTGAGTAACGCAGACCAAATTACATCGGTCCAACTGGTGCCCATAAGCATTGCAAATGCGCCGCCCGAGGTTGCAAATGCAATACCTGTCGTTAATTTATTGTAAGGGTTAGGGGCATCAAAAATTATATCTAGCTGTTGGTCTACTTCTTGAAGAGACAATTCTTCGTTAAGCATTTTATTTACAAGGTCGTCGGTATCGGCAAGTGATCCTAAATCATGATCGCCTGGGTCAACTCGTGCCACATGCGTATACTCATCTTCATGGCCGTCGGTCCAAATGACAAAGGTGACCGAGGTGGGCGACATAACAAACGACGATTTGAGGCCTAAGTATGTGGCGACTTCCATTAAGTGTGCTTCTAGGCGGTAGGCAGGCGTACCGTATTTATGAAGCATTTTACCCAACTTAACGATAAATTTGCGTTTTTCTGTAAAGGTTGCAGTTTTCAAATCTTATTTAGGCCAGTGTGTAAATAAATTAGCTAAAAGTATAGGCTAAAACGCCCATATGTAATGGGCGCGATTTTAAAGACTAATTGGTGTGTGTCTAGTCATTTTTAATCTAATTTTTTATTTTTTTCCGCTATCCATTGCGCCATGTATTGTGTGCTTCGCATTGTATGATGTTTGAGCATTTGTCCGGTAAAGTTTTTTTCACGATGCGTGCTTAAATCGCTGCTTATTGCATCTATTTTATTAATGAGTGCCGCGCTCAATTTTACTTTGTCGTATACGGTGTTAAGTAGCGTATTGCCAGCTTGCTGGGCATGTTTAAAATCGGTTTCATTGGTATAAAGCTCAACGGCTGCATTTGCAAAGTCTTCGGTATTATTAGCCATTTTACCAGACCAAGGTAAATCGTTGTGCATGCCCTCTAAACCAATACTGGTGGTAACGCTGGGTGTTTGCATTATCATGGCTTCAAGTAATTTACCTTTAATACCAGCGCCAAACCTAAGAGGGGCTAAACATACTCGCGCACTTTGCATTACATCATAGGCGTTATCGGCCCAGCCTTTTATTAAAAACCCCGTTTTAGGGTTGTTAAGCGCAGTTGCTTTAGGTGGCGGGTAAGAGCCATAAATATGTAGCTCAGCTTTGGGTAGTTGTTTACGAATTAACGGCCATATTTTTTGCAAGTAAAGTACTGCATCCCAGTTTGGCGCATGCCTAAAATTGCCTATCGTCATAAAGTGCTGACGTTCATCAAAGCTTTTTGTGGTTTCGGGCAGCGAGGTTAAATCGACCATAAACGGTAAATGGTGTAATAAGCTTGGTTCGACCTTAAATACGCTATTGAGTAATTCCATTTCGTAGCTTGAAATAATTAGGCTTAGGTCGCAACGCAAAATAGCCGCTATTTCGCGTTTTGCTATGTCTGAATGTAAATCGCTTGTTGTAAATTCACGCTCGCCTTTGTGCGCTTCATGGCGTGCGTTTCGCAGGCACTGTAAATCTTCGGTATCGAGAATCTTAATGGCATTGGGACAATGCTTATCAACGCGCCAACCAAATTGTTCTTCCATCATAAATCGGTCAAACATTACAATGTCGGGGTTATAGGCTTTAACGTATTCGTCAAAGCTTTCGCAATTAAGGGCAATGCTTTGACTTGTTATACCAAAGTCGTCAAGGTTTACCATGTGCTCTGTGCGTTGAGCGGGAGTAGCAAACTCCACTTGCCAGTTTTGTGCTGTAAATGCGTTTAATAATGACATCATGTGCGTACCCGCAGCGGATGAGTTGGGCTCTGGCCATACGTAGCCAATTACCAGCACTTTTTTCATTGGCTAGACTCTTTAATTTGTAAGTTAACATTTACCAGTGTTTTAACCGGTGGGGCTGTATTTTGTAATAGTTCTTGTAGTACTAAAAGGCAACGTTTTGCGATTTCATGCGTGCTGATTGCAACACTCGTTAATGTATCGTCAAGTAAGGCGCTATTTTTAACTTGCTGACAGCTTACTACTTTAATGCGTTGATTAGCTGCTAAGTTTAATGTGTTAATGCTTGCTAGCACGCCGTGGGCGATAATGTCATTCGCACACACAATGGCGTTAATAGCAGGGGTGCTTTTATAAGCCTGTGCAAAAGCATTTTTGGCACTAAGAGCGGAATTTTCACTGCATTCGATTGCGTTTAGTGGCGATATACTGTGTTGTGCACATGCGGTATTAAAGCCGTGTTGAAGTGTTAAGCAGCTGCTTAATTGTAAATTGCTGCCTATAAACGCAATGTTTGTAACCCCTTGAGAAAGTAAATGCATGCTAACTATATGGCTTGCTTTTTTGTAGTCGGGTAACACACAAGGTGCATTACTAAATGCAAGCTCTTGCATTAACGTAACAACGCTATGCTGAGAACTTAATGTGTCTAACCATTGGGTGCATGTATTAGTCACAGGGCAAATTATAAATCCGGCGGCGTTGTATTCTTTTAGTTTATTAATTGCCTGTGTTTGCTGCTCAACGTTATTGTTACTGCTAACAATAACGGCCTGAAAACCTTCATTGTTTAATATTAGCTCAAGCTCGGTGGCCAACTGTGCCATAACAGGGTCAGTTAAATCATTTATAACCACAGCGATTAAATTAGAGCGCTTTGAGCGCATAGCTGCGGCATCGCGGTTATAAACGTAGCCTAATTCATCAATTGCTTTTAATACTTTTTGTTTGCTTTTATCGCTGACTTTTTTACTTTGAGTCAGCACCAAAGACACCGTTGACTTAGACACACCTGCAAGGTCGGCAACATCAAAAATTGTGACAGATTTAGCTTTGTTATGCATAGTAGTGTTTGTCGCAGTGATAAATTAAAAACGCATTAGTGTAGCTTAAACTGGGCTGTTAAGTCATCTTTTGCCATGTGTTGAGCCACCTTAATGCTTTATGAACAAAGCAAAACGTGTTTATATACACTTAATTGTGTAAAAAATAACAAAAGGATAAAAACATGAACGCTTTTAGGCTGTTAGTTGCCTTTATTTGTTGTGTTGTATTACTACCATTTAGTCATGCAGAGCAGGGCTACCAAACTCCTTCGCCTGATTTAGCGGCAGTGGTAGATGCTAAATTGGCGCCCACAAGTTACTTATCAAGTGATGGTCAGTGGCTTGCGCTATTTGAACGCAGGCGTGTTGTATCGCTTGATGAGCTTGCAATTGAAGAGTTAAAGCTTGCGGGGATTAAACTAAACCCGGCTAATTTTTCACGCACACGGGTGCGCGCAAATTTTAGTGCTGTAGAACTTAAACATGTGCAAAGTGGCACTGTTATTAATATTAATAACTTACCAAATGGTATTATTCGCTCGCCTAAGTGGTCTTCAAATAGCAAATACTTGGCGTTTATTGTTGAACAAACAAACGAAGCAAATTTATGGCTTTATAGTGTTGAAAGTAAACAAGCAAAAATGCTTTCAAGTGCTGCGTTAAATTCAGTTTTAACGGCATCGCCATACCAATGGTTACCAGACAGCACAGCCATTATTGCAAACCTAGCTGTAAATGTGGGTAAACCACGACTAGAAAACAACAGCCAAAATGTTGTGCCAGTTATTCAGCAAAGTACTGGTGAAAAAGCCCCCGCACGCACGTATCAAAATTTATTAACGAGCCCATTTGATGAAGCTCAATTTAAGTTTTTTGGCCAAGGCCAGTTGGCTTACATTACCCTTGATGGAAAAGCCCAAGCTATTGGCAGTCCTGCACTTTTTAAATCGTTTTCGGTGTCGCCCGACTCGACTAATATTTTGGTGGCGGGAATTAACGAGCCGTTTTCGTATCAAGTGCCTTACAGCCGCTTTGCGACAACGTGGCAAATATGGGGTATGCGTGGTTTTGCATTAGCCGAGCTTGCTAAGCAACCTTTGGCCGATAATATTCCACAAGGTTACGACAGTGTACGTACAGGAAGACGTAATTTTGAATGGCGAGCAGACCAGGGTGCTGAAGTTATTTGGGCAGAAGCGCAAGATGGCGGCGACATGAAAACTGACGTACCGCACCATGACTACATTTATAGCCTACGTGCACCGTTTAAACGCGAGCCAAAGTTATTTGCAAAAGTAGAACGTCGTTATGCGGGTATGGAGTGGGCTAATAACGACATTGCTATGCTGAGCGATTGGCGCTTTAGCGACCGTCAATTGCGTACGTATGTTATTCAGCCACGTAATGCCGATAGTAACCGTGTGCTGTTTTCAGAGCGCAGTTATAACGATGCTTATAAAGATCCCGGTAATGCTATTTACGAGCGTAACGATTTAGGCGCTAATGTAATTAAAGTGGTTGGTGGGCGTTATATTTACCTGCGTGGCAATGGTGCGTCAGAACAAGGTAACATCCCGTTTTTAGACAGGTACGATGTAAAAACAAATAGCAGCAAGCGTTTATGGCAATCTAAAGCGCCTTATTACGAGCGTGTAAGGGCGCTGCTTGATGACGAAGGCGAACGCTTTATTACTGTTCGTGAGTCTAAAACTGAGCAGCCTAACTTTTTCATTCGTGATTTAGATGACGATTCGTTAACCCAACTAACGCAATTTGAACACCCATACCCTGCTTTTAAAGGGGTAACAAAAGAACAAGTGCGTTACACGCGCGACGACGGTGTTGAGCTTTCTGGCACGTTATATTTACCACCAGGGTACGACAAAACACAAGGCACTTTGCCTGTGCTTATGTGGGCTTACCCGCTTGAATACAAAGACAAAGCAGTAGCGTCGCAAGTTCGCGAGTCGCCTTACGAGTTTACGTATATTGGTTACTGGGGCCCAATGCCGTACCTTGCCAAAGGTATTGCCGTATTTGACGATCCTAAAATGCCCATTGTTGGTATTGATGGCAGCGAGCCAAATGATCACTTCAGAAAACAGCTGGTTTCTAGCGCCAAAGCAGCAGTAGATGTGTTAGTTAATAAAGGGATTGCTGATAAAGACAAAATAGCCATAGCAGGGCATTCATACGGTGCATTTATGGTTGCTAACTTATTGGCGCATAGTGATTTATTTAAAACAGGTATTGCTCGAAGTGGTGCGTATAACCGTACGTTAACACCATTTGGTTTTCAGGGGGAAGAACGTGATTTTTGGCAGGCGCAAAGTGTATACGCTAATATGTCGCCGTTTTTTCACGCCGAAAAAATCGATGAGCCAATGCTCATGATACACGGTAAAGAGGATCCTAATTCAGGCACTTTTCCAATGCAAAGTGAGCGCATGTATGCCGCGCTTAAAGGCTTAGGAAAAGATGCCCGTTTAGTTATGCTGCCTTACGAAGCTCATGGCTACCGCGCACGTAAAAGCTTATTACATGTATTGTGGGAGCAAGAGCAGTGGCTAGATAAGTATTTGTTAAATGATACACCACAGCCAGTAGAGGTCGTTAGCGAGCCTGCTGTTAATACCCAGCAATAACAATACACATAGGTAAGCAACAGCGCGGCTACTTATAGCCGCGCTTTTGTTATGAATACGAGAGTAAATTAATGATTGATGTAGCAGCACTGGCAGTTTTTATTCCTACGTTCTTTTTTGTATCTATCACACCGGGTATGTGTATGACCCTTGCCATGACATTAGGTATGAGCATCGGTGTGCGCCGCACCCTGTGGATGATGATAGGTGAGCTGTTAGGGGTTGCAAGTGTAGCTATTGCGGCGGTACTTGGGGTTGCAAGTGTCATGCTAAATTATCCTGATGCGTTCGCTATTTTAAAATGGGTCGGTGGTGCCTACTTAATTTATATAGGTATAAATATGTGGCGCGCCAAAGGTAAAATGTCGGTTAATACACATAGCCCAAGTGATGTAAGTAGGCAGTCGCTTTTTACGCAAGGGTTTATTACCGCTGTTGCTAACCCAAAAGGGTGGGCGTTTATGATCTCACTATTGCCGCCGTTTATTAATGTTGACCAGGCTGTTGCGCCACAGTTATTTATTTTACTTAGCGTAATTATGATAACCGAATTTGTAAGTATGTTAGCGTATGCAACAGGTGGTAAAAGCCTGCGCTTGTTTTTAGCCCGAGGCGATAATATTAAATGGATGAACCGAATTGCAGGTAGTTTAATGATGCTTGTAGGTGTTTGGTTAGCCTTAGATTAATAATAAAGAGCCCGTGGCTCTTTATTATTTTGCGCATAACGACTATTAATTTTTAATTAGAACCTGCGTGATTTAACTGCGCTTTTAAAAATGGTGCCGTTTTACTTTTTTGTGATTCAGCGACCCTTTCAGGTTTTCCTTGTGCAACTATTACCCCGCCTTCGTCGCCAGCTCCTGGGCCAATATCAATAACCCAATCACTGTTACTGGCTACTTGCATATCGTGCTCAACCATAATGACGGTGTTGCCAGCATCAACTAAGCCATTTAACTGCGCCATTAGCATGGCTACATCCTTTGGGTGTAGGCCTGTGGTTGGTTCATCTAAAATATAAAGCGTATCGCCACGCTGTGTTCGTTGTAGTTCAGTGGCAAGTTTAATACGTTGTGCCTCGCCGCCCGAAAGCTCAGTAGCAGGTTGCCCTAAACGTAAATAGCCAAGGCCTACTTGTAAAAGCGCATTGATCGCGCGCAAAATAGCGGGTTCATCGGCAAAAAATATATACGCAGACTCAACGGTTAAGTTGAGCACATCGGCAATGTTTTTCTCTTTATAGGTAATGTCGAGTGTTTTTTGGTTATAGCGCTTGCCATTACACACAGGGCAAGGCGAATACACGCTGGGTAAAAATAACAGTTCTACGCTTACAAAGCCTACACCTTCGCAGTTTTCGCAGCGGCCTTTTTTAACATTAAACGAAAAGCGACCGGCATCGTATTTTCGCTTTTTTGCCTCAGTGGTGTTTGCAAATAGCTTACGTACTTGATCGAACAAGCCCGTGTACGTTGCAAGGTTTGAGCGAGGCGTACGGCCAATGGCTTTTTGATCAACCGTAATTAGGCGCTTTATGTGCTCAATGCCCTGAGTTATTTGCCCGCCGGTTGCTACGTTGAGCTCTTGCTCGAGTAGCTCGGCTTCATCGGTAGGTATTTGTGGCTGCGATTTTTGCCCCAGTGCATCGTATACCAAGTCAACAAGTGCTTGGCTTACTAAGCTCGATTTACCAGAACCAGATACTCCCGTAACACTTGTAATAACCCCAAGCGGAAATTCTACATTAAGCTTTTGTAAGTTATTACGTTCAACATTTTTAAGCGATAACCACGCTTTAGGTTGGCGCTGCTTGTTTTGTATGGGAGCCTGCTGGGTTTGGTTATTTTTAAATAAATACTGGCTAGTGTGTGAGCTACTAATTTGCTTTAAGCCCTCAACGGGGCCGCTATAAACTATATTACCGCCATGGGAGCCCGCATTTGGCCCAACATCGACTACCCAGTCGGCATGTCTAATAACACTTACGTCGTGCTCAACCACAAATACAGAGTTACCAGCAGCTATTAGTTCATCTAATGCGCTTAAAAGTGCTTGTGTATCGGCAGGGTGTAAACCAGCAGAAGGTTCATCTAATACATACACAACACCAAATAATTTTGAGCGAAGTTGCGTTGCTAGCCGCAAACGTTGTAACTCCCCTGGTGATAACGATGGGGTGGTGCGCTCAAGCGATAAATACCCTAGGCCAAGTTTAGTCAGTGATTCTATACGTTTAATAATATCGCTTGTAATACGCTTAGTGACGATGGCTTTTTCTGGGTTTGTAGCGTTACTTTTAGAAGGTGGATTAGCGGCAAATCTTAATTTATCTGCAAGTTCGTTCAATGTTAACTGCGAAATTTCGCCTATATCAAGGCCTGCGACTTTAACCGATAACGACTCTTTTTTAAGCTTTTTACCTTTACAGCTTGGGCATGGGGATATTTGCATAAACTGCGACACTCGTTTTTTTATACGAGGACTTTGTGTTGTAGCAAAAGATTTAAGAACAAAGCGCTTAGCACTGGTAAAAGTACCTTTATAGCGAGGTTTTTCGCCATTTTTAATGGCGTTTTTAACTTCTAAAATAGTGTAGTCTGGGTAAACAGGCACAGTGGGGGTATCGTCTGAAAATAAAATCCAATCGCGTGCTTTTTGCGGTAACTCATACCATGGTATGTCGATGTCGTAACCAAGTGATACCAGTATGCGACTTAAGTTTTTACCTTGCCATGCTGGTGGCCAAGCTTCTATTGCGCCTTCGCGTATCGTTTTTGTATTGTCGGGCACAAGTAGTTGTTCGGTTACCTCAAAAGTGCGGCCAATGCCCGAACACTGTGGGCATGCACCTTCGGGGGTATTTGGAGAAAACGCATCGGCATACAAAATGCTCTGCCCTTTAGGGTATTCGCCAGCGCGTGAGTAAAGCATTCGCAGCGCGTTAGAAATAGTAGTTACGCTGCCAACCGATGAACGAACAGAAGGCGCACCGCGCTGTTGCTGCATTGCTACTGCTGGTGGCAGCCCTTCAATTGAATCTACATCGGGTTCGTCAACCTGATCGATTAACCTTCGTGCATAAGGCGACACCGAATCAAGGTAACGATGCTGCGATTCAGCAAATAATGTTCCGAAGGCGAGCGATGATTTACCCGAGCCCGATATACCAGTAAACATCACAAGCGAATTACGGGGCAGGTTTACATCCACATTTTTTAAGTTATGAACACGTGCGCCTCTTACTTGAATGCTGTGCTCAGTGTTTAATAAAGCCGATTGTGAATTTTCAATCGCGCCTAAACTGTTAAATGTGGTTGCCATGTAATTGTCTCCGTTTAATCGCCATGTTTATTAGGTTAAATTAAAGCTAAGGTTACACAAGCCACCCTGAATGAGCGCTTAGTGAGCATTACTGTATTTGTTGTGTATGTTTACATAATAGGTAAATGCTGAGAGTATGCTTAACTATGTAGACTATACAAACGTCATTAAGTACGCTTGAAGGAGATTATTAATATGGTTAAAGCATGGATTTTAATGTTGGTTATACTGTCGTCTTCGGTATTGGCAAATACTGAGAACGTAATAAACGTAGACAGAGCCATACCTAATAGCTTGCATTTAGCATTTCCAAACGATGCTAACATTACGCCTAAAAAAGGCGACTTCAATGTTTTAAATTACATATTAATGAGTAATAACGAGGGTGAACGCTGGGCAGTAATAACACTCACTAATTTATCGACGGGCAATCGTGAGCTTAACGAAGACCACTTAATGGCTTTGTTCGCTGATGGAACACGACTACCTCCTCAACCTTTTAAATTAAGTTTTAAGGGTAACGAAACGCAGTCGGTAACTGTCTCGTTTGCTGAATATAAATTTCCTATTTTAAGTGTTTACTCAAGTAATGATCAGTAGCTAACTTTAAAATAAGCCTAAATATGCAGTAATTGTTTTAGCTTATCGGCACCGGCTCTGCTGGTGCTAAGCTCCGATTTTACATCGTCGTTTACAATCACCATCAATTTGCCGTTAAACCAGCGCTGTATTTCTTTTATATGGTCAATATTAACCAAATAACTGCGATGAATACGCACAAAATTGTGCATGGCTAGGGCGTGTTCAAGCTGATCGAGCGTGTCGCTCAAGTGATTAAACGTTTCTCCATTCCACGCTAGGCTATTTCCTTGCTCTGATTTAATAAATTTAATATCGCTTGGGGAAAGTAAAAATATGCGCTCGCCACTTTTACTAACCAGTTTGTTTAATGAACTTTCTGTAAGTGTAAAAGCGGGTTCACCTGCGCAGCTAGTTACATGAGTGTGCGCTCGTTGTTGATCTAATTGCTGCTGTGCTTTGGCTAACGCTTTTTTTAATCGTGCAATTGGAAAAGGTTTGAGTAAATAGTCAGTTGAGGCGTGCTCAAATGCTTCAATCGCAAATTGGTCATACGCGGTTGTGTAAATAATAATGGGTTGGTAGTTAAGTAAATCAATAAGTTCAAGGCCATTAATTTCAGGCATTTGAATGTCAAGCAATACCACATCAGGAGTCAGCTCATTAATTAATGCAATGGCCTCTTTGCCATTTGTGGCTATACCTACGACGTCAACATGCTCCATTAAGCTTAATTGATGGTTTAATTTTTCGCGAGCAGGAAGCTCGTCATCGGCAAACAGTATACGCATTTTAGTCGTTTTATTTGGCAGGTTTATATTGTTCATAACGCTAGCTCCAGCGTAACAACAGCACCATTATCATTACTGAGCAATACTTTACTTTGTCCAAGTTGATTAACGCGTAGCATAATGTTTTTCATCCCTATACCTTTTCCGTAGCCACATTTTAATACATCGTCAGTAAAGCCTTTTCCGTTGTCGCTTATCACAATTTTTACCCCGTTAGACATTTCACTCAGGGTAATATTAAGTGTAAGTGAAGTTTGTTTAGCATTGTGCTTAATTGCATTTTCAATAATAGGTTGAATAAGTAGAGGTGGTAGCGTTTTGTTTTTAAGGGTATTAGGAATGTGGTAATTAACCTTAAGCTTATCGCCAAAGCGTGCTTTTTCAATATTTAGGTACTTTTCTATTATGGTAAGCTCTTGCTGTAAAGGTATTTGCTGTTGCTCTGCGGTATCAAGCGAGTACCTTAAAATATCAGCCAGTTCATGCAGTACTTCATCGGCCAAATCGGGTTTTGTGTGTATGTAAGCGGAAATTGTATTTAAGCTATTAAACATAAAATGAGGGTTTAGCTGGTATCGCAATGTAGCAAGCTGGGCTTGTTTAAGCGCATGCTTTTCGGCTGTTACGCGTTTTTTGCTTTCAATAAAAATACTGGTAAGGTAAATACACGAGCCCCAAAGTAAGCCGTTAAATACAACAAATATCCCCATTGATTTATGCCCATCAAAAAGCAGTGTCAGTAATACATCGGTAAGCACATTACCGAGGGCCATAAATACAACGGCAATTAACCATTCAAGTGCTGTTTTATTAATGTGCTTATTGCGCAGATAAAAAATAACCGCTGCCGCACTCCATACCGGAACCCAATAAAAAGTAATAAACCACACGGTTGCGGCGAGTGCACTGCCGCCTGTTAAGGGCGCAGAGTTAGCAATTATCAGCCCAAGGGCGTAAGCAATATCAACAATAAGTAGAATAAAAAAGCTGTATTTGTAAAAAGGATGTTTGAGCATAATAGGTGCTTCTTTTTGTAAGTGATTAAACCATAACAAAAAACAGTCAAAACCCAAAGAGTTTGTGTTTTGACTGTCACTTATTTAGAAGTAAGTTAGCTCTTTGATTTGTAATGTATTTTTTAACGGCTCGTTGCTTGCGCCTGGCATTTTACGCCACATTAAGTTAACCCCTGTTAATTCTGTTGCCGACCACGTAACGGGGCTACCAAACCCAAACTGTTTAAATGTAGTGAAAGGTATATCAAGCGTGGTCCACTCATCGCGTGGTTTTAAAAGTACACTAAAGTGATCCCAATCTTTTACATCACTATGATAAACAGACATAGCAAAAGGTGTAGTTGAGCCTTTATAGGTTAAGCGAATACCTTTAAATGTTGAGGCATCAGCCGGTGACGAAAACTTAATTTCAGCGCCTGCCCATGCACCAAAGCTTGTAGGCTTTGTAATGGTTGTATCAATAGTTAAGCTATTTTTATGCGTGGTAAGCGTTGCAACAGACTGCCCACCCATTACCGAATCGCTCATAGCTTGCCATGGTGTATCACCGGTAAAATCATCAATAGTATGCTGTGCTTGGCTGCTTTTAACTTCTTCATTGCAGGTAGGGCCTTGTGGTGTAATGGCGTTGTTTTGAGCAATAAGCGCTGGGCGGTCTACTTTTAAACCTGTTTTATACACCTGTGAGATAGTGTGAATATGATTTATATCATTAAGTGGGTTTTGTTTAAGCAGTACAAAACTTGCCTCAAAACCTTTAGCAAGTTTGCCAATGCTCTCGGCTTTATTAATCGCTTTTGCGCCGTTAACTGTGGCTGCGTTAATTATTTCACCATTAGTTAGGCCTGCTTTTTTAAGCGCATCTAACTCGTTGTGTAACCCTGTACCGTGCAGCGTGTATGGGTTTCCGGCATCAGAGCCTGTGCCAATAGCAATATTAGCTTTATGTAGCTTTCGAATATTTGCATAAGCGGTTTTACGCTCATCCCACGCGTGCTCTTTCCATTTTGAAGGTGCAGGCACCTTTTCGAACAAACAGCCTTGAAGCTTTTCAGGAATGGTTTTTAGTAACTCGCTTTGTGAGCTAATAGTATGGTTATGCTTTTCATCGCTATGATTGTGGTACACCGCAAGGGTAGGAATGTAAGTTACGTTATGATCTTTCATTAGCGTAATAAATTCATCGTCAATCGCTTCGCTATTAATACCGTGCGCTAAAGCCGTTGCACCGGCTTTGATAGCACGTTTACCATCATTTAGTGTAGAAACATGCACAAAATACGGTAAATTAGCGGCTTTAGAGCGCTTACCTAGCTCAGCCAGTTGGCTATCAGTTAACGATTTACCTACACCGCCAAAGGTTTCAATAACCGCTTTAGTTACATGTGGCTTAGTGCTTATATGTTTTTGCCACAGCGCTGCTATGTCTTCATCTTTTGCAATTTCGTATGCTTGGCCACCAAACTGCGTGCCATGCCCGCCAGGGTTGGTAAACAAAGTACCCGCATAAAAAAGGTTAGGGGTTAGTTGGGCTGCTTTTAATTGAGCTGCTTCGTTTAGGGTTTGTTCAAACGAAAACAAATCAACAATGTTAGTTACGCCTAAATACAAATTAGAATTAAAGTGCGATTTAACCGGCAAATACTGAAATTCAGTAAAGTTACTGCCCGATGAGCCTAAATGTACATGTAAATCAATTAAACCGGGTATTGCATACTGGTTGTTGGCGTTAATTGTTTTATCTGCGTTTTGTAGTGGGTCAGTCGTTTTAGTAATGCTTACAATTTTGCCCTCATCAATATATAGCGAACTTGGTGCAGAAAAGCTTTGCGAACTACTTTGGTATAAACGAATGTTATCGACTCGCAGGTCAATGGCGTGAGCACTAAAGTGGCTTGCTAAACTCAGTGCTATAACTGTTTTTGTAATAATGTTCATGACTGTATTCCTTATCAAATAATAGGTATTTGGCGTTTTGTTGATAAGAAAGTTAGCGACTTTTATAACCTGCTTCATTAATGTTTATCTGAATCGACATTATTGGCAGTTGAACCGACACAAAAGTAAATAAGCGTTGTGGTGGGGCGCCCAAGCTAACTAAATTAAGTGTTTTGAATGAGCGATAGGTTACGTGCCTAGTTTAAAGCAAAGCTTTAAACTTTGATCATGTTTGAATGGTTATTAAGGGCAGTGATGAGCGAGAAATAGTTAGTCAAAAATCTTAATGTCTGAAGTCAAGATTTGACCCTCGACTTGCACAAATCAGCAGAGCTGAACTGTTTGTGAGAGAGGAAGCGCGTGATTTGATCATGACTAATATCTCCACCAAGAAGATCCGATAAGCCTGTTGCTGTTGTATAGCTGAATGAAGTGACAAGATAATCAATGTACAGCTCAAATATTTGTTTGTTTTTATTCATAACTCTATTTTAACTACTTTTTAAATGAAAGTTTACTGTTACTGCGTAACATCAGTTAAGTAAAAAAGGGGGTTGACACCCCCCCCTTTGATGCGCTATTTTTTTTTATACCTTTGTTGTAGGTCAAAAAAAGACTTAAAGGATTAATATTACACAAAGAAAAAGGATTAAACTTATGGAAAAAAGTCATTTAAACATGAAGCGAAAAGTTAAGGTAATTAACGGTGATAAAGCTTCTGTAGTCGAAGGCTCTAATTTATCGTCTGTTTCATCATCTGCGACATGTGTTTGTCGAGACAACTGCTCATTCCCTGCACCACCACCACCACCACCTGCGCCAGAGCCGCCTAAGGATGGAAACTAATATCAAATTTATATTTCTAGCGAGCGTGTAACGCTCGCTATTTTTGGAGTTATTATGGATGATTCTTCTTCTCTAATGTTGCCCAAATGGGCAATTTTTACTTGCAAGCTTCCTAGACCATTTTGGAAGGTTGTCTCACATATTGTAGGTTCTTATTGGTTTTTTGACAGTTTACTTTTCAAAAAAGGTACACCTAAATCATTAGAAGCTATGCGAATTCTACTTTGTTTAAGAAGCTTTAAGGCTTATATAGGCTATTGGAATTTGCAGGTTAACGATGCAAAGAATATTGTTTTGAACTGTTTTTTACATGAACAGGATGTAGAGCAACTTAAAATCTGGAGCCAGAATAATATTATATACAAAAAATATGATAATTTTCTAAATGCAGTTAATCGCGATAAACCAATATTGCTACTGCTGAACTCTTTTACAGTTCATTATTTAGGCTTACTAAAAAATTCACATATAGGACGCGAAATTAAGATCGTGCAGCCTAAGGAGGCTTTGGATATTCTTAATAAAGTAGGCTTTTATGAAAAGCTATCTATTGTTTCTGGTAATTCAATATCAGGAATTGAAGCAGACAATAAAAGAGTTGGCATTAAGCTTGTTAAGTCACTGAAGAAAAATGAAATACTAGCTATGCGAGTGGACAGTCTCCCGACTCAAACTAACAGATTTGTTTTCTCAACTATATCTAATCAAAAATCGGTATTTCCATTAAGCATTCTTGAGCTAGCTTCAAAATTTAACGCAACTATTATACCTTTTCATATTTTCATTCAAGAAGAGAAATATGTTACTGAATTTGGTGAGCCACTATATGTAAATAATAACTTACAAAATGAAGACTATAGTATTATCTCACGAAACCTTGATTTTGAAATGTTCAATAAAGTCAGTGAATTACCATATCAATATAGTGGTTGGTCTGGTTTGCTTGACAAAATTAGGCTTGCTCAGAAGCTCGAAGTAGAGGTCGCAAAAAATGACCTCTAAGCTGTTTAAATATGTTGTAAACAAATACGTTCAACAACAAAGAAATTTTCTAGTTTGCCTTTTAACATCATGCTTGTTAGCCATACTACTGCTTTATTTACCGAGTATTATTCAATCTATAATATCAAATGACTTTTCTAATGTAGGTACGAGGACATATTTTGTAATTTGTGCATACCTTGTATTTATGGGAGGGATTGTAAATACCAATTTTTATTTCTCTTCGAAATTATCTAGCGAAATAGGTGCCTCTATTCAAATAGAGTTTATGGAAAAGTGGTTAAAAACGCTTCCCATTGATAGAGAGAAACGTTTACCTAAACCAAACGCTATATTTATGAATGATATTTCAATATTGTCTGTTGCAATTGGAAATTCAATAATTCCGATTATATTTAATCTAGCATTGTTACTATTTTCATTGCTATTCCTTTCTTTTATATCTATTTTACTGACAGTTGTAATTATAATTGCAATATGTGGATTAGCTTATTTAAATTTCTTACTCGAGAAAAAAATTGAAGTTCTTACAAGAATTGTTCAGGAAAAAACAAATCAGGCTACAGAAAAAACTTTAGAGCTGTTAAATAAAGTTGAATTAATTCAGTCATTTAATGTAATGGGAAGTGAAATTCGCAACATGACTGATTGGCAAAAGGGTGCGCTTGATGCTCTTTACAAGAAAAATCGATTTCAGTCTGTGTTTGGAGGGGCGTTATTAGTAGCCTCTCTGCTCCTATTAGTATTACTTATAAGTTTATCTTCTTATTTAGTCACAATTGGGCATATATCAACAGGATCGCTTGTAGGATTTGTTAGTTATATTTTATTAGCTGGAAGAGCTTTTAACCAAGTGTCGGCTAATTACTCCTCAATTAGGAGAGCAAAATGTTCTTTTGACAAGATTAATCAATTTATTTCTCTAACTTTAAAAGTCACCCCCCCCCGCGAAAATAAGTTAGAACCGAATATAAAACTCAATAATGTAAGCTTTCTATACCCTAACTCTGATTTTCGTATTAAAGGTCTATCAGTTGAGTTTAATAAAGGTAAAATATACTCCATTGTTGGGCAAAGTGGCTCTGGGAAAAGTTCTTTATTGAATCTAATAAGAGGATGGTATACACCAAACGAGGGTAGTATAGATTTTAATGGTTCTTGTTCTGGGTATTTTGAATTATCTTCTTTTATTAATTATTTGGGATCAGAAGCAAATTTATTAAATCGCAGTATAGAGCGCAATATTTCACTTTCAGGTAACAGTGATGAAAGCTCGATTAAGCTTACTTTGAGTAAATTGGGATTGAGTAGCATTGATATCTACGACGAAGAGTTGACTAATACGCTTTCTACGGGGCAGAAACAGAAAGTTGCATTTGTTAGAGCTATTTTGTCAAAGAAGCCAATTTTAATTTTAGATGAAGCTACTGCTGTTTTAGACTCTAAGTCAGAGCATGAGCTATATAAATTAATTAAAGATAATCAGTTTATTAAATTAGTCATTATCGTTTCACATAGGTTATCTTCAGTTAGGCACGCTGACAAAATTATGGTTATGGATGGGGGAGAGGTTATAGAATCTGGCGACCATGAACTGTTGGTAAAAAGGGAGAGAAACTACTATAAAATTTTTGAAGAGCAGATGGATGATGCAATTGAAGCTTAAACGTTGGGTAGAATTTTCGTTAATCGCTATTCTTTTTTTTACTGACTTTATTGGTACGGTATATCTTTCAACTAACAATTACATTCTTCTCTCTGTTATTCTGTTTTCTTCTACGGTATTGACATTTGCTTTGAAGAGCTTTCTAAAAAGTATATCTGTTATATTATTCGTCAAATATATAATGATTATATTTGTACCACACTTTTTTGTGTGGCCAATCCATTTAATTTTTCCACTTATAGCGTTTGTAGCAATATCTTATTTTAGCGATGAAAAAGAGTATTATTTGAATCTCACCGCCCTCAAACTCAACAAAGGGGTGCTAGAAGGAGGAATTGTTTTAATCATATCTGTTTCGGCATTGTTCATATGGGCTAATACCTCATCCTCTGAGCTTGAACCCTTACGGAGGATGATTCCTGACTCATCAGCTATACAGCTAGTATTTGTTGCTTTGGGCTTTGCACTTATAAATGCTTTTCTCGAAGAGTGGCTGTTTAGAGGTGTTTTTCAAGAAACTTTACTGAAGTTAAATTTAAATTTTAGCTTGGCAACTTTCATTCAAGCTACGCTTTTTGCAATTGCCCACTATAAGCTTGGAGTTCCTAGTGGAAGTATTGGTTTTGCCATGACCTTTGTATACGCTTGTGCTTTGACTTTTCTTGTACGAAAAACCGGCTCACTTTTAGTACCTATTTTAGCCCATATATTTACAGATATTGCTGTATTTTATCTTATAGTGAATAGTTAAGATGTTTAAAAAAAAACCCGAAAAAAATAAGGCAATAGCGATGATATCATTAGTGAATAATATATCTGAAAAGGATGTTTTGAATATGCTTTTTAAGATCAGAGCATTGCCTTCAAATAACCACGAAATTAAAGGTATTATTTTACGTATTTCGAGCTCTGGAGGGAGTTTAGGTGCAGCAGAAAGTTTAGTTGAGGGTTTGCGGTTTGTTAAGCAAGAATTGCATATTCCAGTTATTGGACTTGTAACGGATAGTGCATTGTCGTCCGCTTTTTATGTCGCAATGTCATGTGACAAGGTAGTAGCCTCACCTTCATCTCTTATTGGAAATGTTGGTGCTATTTATAGGAAATTTAATATATCTTCTCTCCTAGAGCAACTTGGGGTTGAATATGAAGTAGTAAGTAGCGGAAACGAAAAAGACTCTTTAAATTACTTTTCTATTAATAAAGGTGCAGATAGTTCTATCGCAGATGTTATTAAAAGTAACCATGATAACTTTCTAGATAATATAAAACGGTTTAGGTCTCTTGATGACCACAGGTTAAAATGTTTAGAAAATGGAGAAGTTATAAACGCAAAGCAAGGCTTTGATTTAGGGTACATAGACCATTTAGGGGGCTTGTTTTCTGCAATTGAACTTTTGTGTGAACTAGTAAAAGAAGATTCATTACAAATAATTTCCTTGGATACTTCATTATCTCAAACTAACAGCATAAATATATTTAAAAGACTTTTGAGTGGTGTTATAAGTGACTAAATTTATAATTTTATTTGTTACATTATTTTCTGTATTTTTATTGAGAGCTAGTGAGGGCTATATTGAATATAAAAATATCATCGAAGCAACTTCAATGGATTTATTCTTGGAGCAAGACTTAAGCCAGTTTAATAAGCTTGCTTTCAAAATAAGATTAACCCCAGAAGACACCTCTCTAAAAAAAAATGAATTACAGCTTACTTTAAAAGGAGCTGGCTGGGAACAGACATTTCTAGCTGATCATAACGGCAATATCGGAATGGAAATTTCAAAAAAGCTTTATGTTCAAAACCCGAAAGCATATTTAAATAAAACAGGTAAAGGTAGAGTACATATTGGTTTGGATATATTGATCAAAAATGATAAATCAAGTTTACTGCGTAGCAAGGAAGTTACTGATGCTATTGCTCAGTATAATCAAGCGATATCAGAAGCTGGCTTTATGGTTAAATTGATGGCACCCAAGCTCAACAAGGTAAGGCTCAGATTAGTTGATGAGGGGGTTTGTACAATAAGTTACTCAGAGATACATCCTCAAAGACTTGTTAGTGAAAAAGATCATTACATTGATATCGATAGCTTTGAGATTATAACGGAAGTTGGATGTTCTAAAGGTTTTTATGCGGTATATTTAGAAACCTAATAGCGGGATAATAAAATATAAGGAAGCAAGCGGGGTCAAATTTTGACTTCAGACATTAAAGCCTTCGATGTCTGCTCATGGCACTTTGCAGATTAAACCTAATCTATCGAGTTAAATGAAAATTTAACGAAATATGAGTCAGGTGAGTTAAAGCAAGTACAGGCATAACTATCTGTAGTTTTATTAAATTGATGATTTACGCCAAACATTTTTGTTATTGCTTTCCCGGTGATTACTTAGCGGTTAAGTGTGTAGTGGTACAGTGATGTTTACGGTTACTGCATTTCCTTTTGGTTTTAAGTGTTTATTTCTGTTTTTATTTACCTAAATATTGTCTTACTTAGGTTTTGGCTGAGTTTTAGCACGGTAGTAATAGCAGTAATAAACTGTTAAATAACGGTAGGAAAAATACTTTATTATAGTGAATGTAGGTTCCTACCCTGTTGTGAATTTTATGTATAATGTTACTTAAAATATAAGGATTTAAGCAGTGGGATCAAAATGCTAATACAGCTTATTATTGGAACATTTGTTATTTGTGGCACGGTGCTAATACAAGCAATGTTTATTGGTGTTTTGTCTAAAGTGCTGGCTAATATTAACGATTGGTTACTAAATGGCTCAAAAACTCTAAAGATGATTTTAGTCGTCACGGCAATGGTAATTTGGTTGGTAGGAGGCTTAACGGCGAGTGCGTGGTTATGGGCTGCTATATTTTTAATTTTTGATGTTTTTAGCGAATTAGAGTCCGCACTTTACTTTTCGGTTGTTACCTTTACAACACTTGGTTATGGCGATGTTGTGTTGGGCACTCAATGGCGGCTGCTTGGCAGTTTAACGGCTGTAAATGGGTTAATAATTGTAGGGCTTAATACGGCTTTTTTAATGGAAGCTATTTCTCAAATAAGAAAAGTTCAATCTAAAAAGCCAAGTTAAATGCTCTCTATTGCAATATATAAAAACTCTCTAGTTAAAGCTGGGAAGTTTATTGTGTTATGAATTTATAAACCTAAGCTTTAACTTTGGCTTATAAATTCACTTTTACTAAAGCAATGCATAATTAATGGCTATTGCAACGTAATTCCTTGCTCTAACAGGTAATTTTGAGCCTCGTCAGTATGGGGTTTAAATGCCTTCCAACGCCCAATGGCTTTGTTGTTTAGCGGTTGGCGTACTTGCACTTTACTGGCAGTAGATACCGGTGCGGTGTTTAAGTGAAAGTCTATACACTGTTCTTGCCACTCTAAATCACAAAAGCTGACTAACTCTTTTATTTGCTGCTCGGGCTGTGCGACTAATTCTTCGTATTTCACAATTTTTATATTGCTGTGCAGGGTGCTGAAGTGCTGTATGAGTTTATAAAAACGGCTATAAAATTTAGCAGTGTCGAGTAGGTCTAGCGAATACGCGTAGTAAGGGTTGTTAATAGTAAATAGTTGGCGGTAGTTACCAATACAGGTGTCCATTGGGTCGCGCAGCATGCAAATAATTTTAGCGTTTGGCAGTGCTTTAGTGATTAAGTCGATATAAAAAAAGTTAAACGGGAGTTTATCTATAAAATGTTTATGGCTACCGGTAGTAACGCGGGTGGCGTTTAAATATGTTGAGCCAAGCTGATTAAAATCAAGTTCATACGCTTTAGTGAGTGTTTGCATGTCGAGCACGTTAGGTGTGGGTGTGTTGCTTAATCTTTTTACGCTTAGGCCGAAGTCTTGTAATTCACCGGCTGACTGCACGTCACTGTGGCTCGATAATATTCTCTCAACTAATGTGGTACCAGAGCGGGGCATACCTAATACAAAAATAGGCTCAGCGGTGGGATTGCCGTTTACTTGTTGGTTTTTGTGTTTAGCACTGAGTTGTTTTATATGTTCAAACAACGCATTTGACGATGCGTTATCAAACGGGGTAAGTGCATGCTTTGCTGCTTTACCTTGTTGTAACGCGGTAAAGGCGTCAGAAAATGCGCCAATATCTTGGTATTCTTTTGCCAGTGCATGGCCTATGTGTAATTTAGCATCAGGGTGTGAAACCTGCTCAAACACTTGCTTTAACCGTGTAATATTATTTTTTTGCTTTGTTACTTTAGTTAAATCACTGAGTGCAAAGTGGCTTTGATGATGAAGCGGGTTAAGTGCAATGGCATGTCCAAACGCGGTGTGTGCTTTGTCAAATAGGCCCAAAAACTTGGCGCTTACTGCAAAGTTGTAATAAAACTGGGGTTGAGGTTGTTGTTTGGCATTGGCTAATGTGAGTGCACATTCAAAATAATGTAAAGCGTGTTCGTGTAGGCCTGCTTGCGTAAGTGCAACGCCTAGAGTATCGGCGTCGAGTGCTTTTTTTATTTGTGTAATAGGCACCGACAGCGCTACATTCTTTGCTTTTTTTAAGTCACCGGTAAGCGCATAACATTTTGCCAGTTGAGCAGTATATTCAATGCTAGAGCCAAGTGTTAAGGCTTTTTCGATTAGCTTGATGGCTTTATAAATTTGCCCTACTTGCAAGTTAACCATTGCCAGTAAAAAATAGCCGTCGGCAAAGTCAGGTTTATGCGAAACCAGTTCAACTAAGCTTTTGTGGGCAAGTTGTACTTTGCCTTCGTTTAAATATTTAATAGCGCTTTGATGGAGTTGTTTTAAATTTGGCTGCATTTTTTATTTGTATTGTTTAGTTACGCGTTAATAAAGAAAAAAGGCCCAAATAAATTTGAGCCTTTTGATTGTACTTAAACTTAACGGTTAAT
Source organism: Pseudoalteromonas sp. PS1M3 (assembly GCF_016865405.1). Taxonomy (NCBI): domain Bacteria; kingdom Pseudomonadati; phylum Pseudomonadota; class Gammaproteobacteria; order Alteromonadales; family Pseudoalteromonadaceae; genus Pseudoalteromonas; species Pseudoalteromonas sp. PS1M3. The sequence continues at coordinate 334,937 of NZ_AP022625.1, forward strand.
TATATTTCAAACTTATAATTAAATTTAATGCCTACCGTTAATGGACGGTTGATAAAGTAACCATAGTTACGTTGTATATCAGTTCTATTTGCTGAGGTAATATCGGCATCTGAACGGCGAACAGACGTAACGGCGTATTTATTAAATACGTTGTCTACGTAAACGGTCGCTGACCACTCATCGGCGGTTAGTTTAGCTGAAATATTGCTTAAGCTATAACCTGGTAATGTTTCACCGTTATCGCGTAAACCAACACGAGAAATTACATCGCTTTGTGCGGTAATACCGTAGTTAATATCAAGCGTTTTGTCGTTAAACACATCGGTCTGATAGTTTACACCCATTGAAAACTGGTGCTCAGACGAGCCTGGTAAACGGTCGCCATCTTCTGCACCATCTGTTCCGTCTGAATTAAATAAGAATGGTGCGTCTGATGTTAACTCTGCTTTTGTGTATGCATATGTAGAATACACAGAGAATGAGTCAGATAAAATTGCACGCGACGATATTTCAATACCTTTCGCATTGGCTGAACCGGCATTAGACAAGTACGGTAGTTGGCCTACCTCAGTTGCACCGGCAACTTGTGCGTCGTCCCAATCTATATTAAATAATGCAGCGTTAAAGTGTAAACGGCTTCTTAACCATGTGCTTTTAAAACCAAGCTCGTAGTTAGTTGTTGTATCTGCATCGTAAAGCATTTCACTTGGGTTACCACAACCCGCTTGGTTAGCTGGTAATGGATCAGGACAAGGTGCTAAACCATTTGAACCACCAATTCTGAAGCCTTCACTTATTGTTGCGTAACCCATTACTGAATTAGTAAATTGATACTTGGCGTTAAATTTAAATAGGCTGCCGTTGTCGCTTGCTTCATTTTGTTCAAAGTTAAGTGTTACTTCGTCTGGGCCTGCGCCGCCGAATAAGGTATTAAATAATGGAAAATCGACCGCTGACTCAGACTCAACATCGTACTTGTAAAAACGAGCGCCTACAGTAATATCGAGTTTGTCGGTAACTTGGTAGCCAATTTCACCAAATAAAGCCGATTCTGTTATTTCAACGCGGTCAATTGAGTAGTACTCAAGTTGATCTGGACGAGATTGATCTGCGCCAAAATTTTCTACTGCAAAGTCGCCAAAGCCTGGCGTGTATTCTTGGCTAGACGCATCGCTTTCAATTTTGTTGTAAAAGCCACCTACAATCCAGTTAATGTCACTGTCGTTTTGTGATACTAAACGAATTTCTTGTGTGAACGTATCTTGCTCTTCAATTTCACGTGTGAACGATGAAAACGCAGGAAATTCTTCGTAGCCGTAATCAAGGCGAATAAGTAAATCGGTTTGGTCACGTTGGCCGTCTGCATCAAAATTCGAAATACCTGTTGCCGATACTAATTCAGCAAAACCTAGGTCTGCTTTTAACTCTAAGCTTAGTAGTTGGTTTTCTTTTTCACGTGGCTCTTCGTAGCGGTAACCTGACTCGTATTCACCAATTAAATCACTAAGACCGTTATCGGCACTTAATGTATTGTAATGAACAATTGAACGACCTTCGCTGTCTTGATTTTGGTAAAAGTAGTTAAGTGTACCTTCAAATGTTTCGCTTGGTTTAAAGCGAACAGAAATACGCCCTGTAGTGGTTGATTCACCGTTGGCGTCTTCTACATTTTTAAGGTTGTTGTTAACTGCTGCGCTGTCGGTCCAATCTGGGTCAGGTAACGATACGCCCGGCTCACGCACTACGTAACCATAGTCAATAAAACCTGGGTCTTCGTAAATGTTTAAGCTAGCACGAACGGCAAGTGTGTCTTCAATTAATGGTAAGTTAAATATGAATCCACCTTCACCGCCAATAGAGTCGCTTTCTTGTGTTTGCGATAAATTGCCGAATACTTCAAGTGATGTGAAATCAAGCTCAGGCTCTTTAAGCATGTAACGAATAGCACCACCTAATGTACCTGCACCGTACAGCGTACCTTGTGGCCCAATAAGAACTTCTACGCGCTCTACGTCGACTAGGCGCATATCAATGGCGACTGGGATCTCGTTAATGTAAGTTGCAACGGTGCCACCGTCTGATGATGGACCTGAAGAGTTTGTGTTTAAACCACGTACAATAATAGGTGAACCAGAACGACCACCTTGATCGGTAATTGTTAAACCAGGTACCCAACGTGCTACATCGGCGAGCTCGCTGATGTTTTGGTCTTTCATTATGTCGGCATCAAGCGCTGTAATGTTAAGCGGTGCGTTTTGCACTGAGCCGCTACGTCGTGTTGCTGTTACTTCAATAACTTCAAGTGATTTGTCTTTTGCGGCTTCTTGCTCTTGGGCAAACGCAGTATTTGGAAGTAAAAAAGCGCTAGATAGGGCGCCCGACATAGCCAAGGTTAACAAGCTTGGTTTAAACATAAAAATGATCCCTAGTTCAAAGATTTAACATAAGTAAAGTACAGTGAATATGATATCAGTCACAATCGAATCAGGGAATGTATAAATTGAATTAAAATTCACTTTTTTAGAATAAAAAAGGGTTGGATGAGTGTGGTTTGTTGGGTTTGTTAAATTTATCACCCATTTATTATTAGCTTTACCCGTGCAAGGTACAATTAATGTACGGTTTTAATTTTTGTGAATATTTGAATGACTATTCATCCTTTTTTGTATGCTTGGATTTTGGTGGTGTTAATTTTTTGTAAGTTTATTTGGTTGGGCAGGAGCCATTTATTTTTTAGTAAGTTGTAGCGGTTTAAAAAAAGTTTTACCTCCCCATAACCTACTTTTAAATAAAGGTTTTTATATGACTAAATGGGCGAATGTGTTTATTAGTTCGTACACTCAATTTAATTTTTAATTCGTATGCATCAAGGATCTGTTATGAGCCAGCTTTTTTCGCCGTTATCTTTGGGTAAGCTCAGTTTACCTAACCGCATTATTATTGCACCTATGTGCCAATATTCAGCTATTAATGGTGAGGCAACTGATTGGCATACTATTCATTTAGGTCAACTGAGTTTAAGTGGAGCCGGTTTACTTATTATGGAAGCGACGGCTGTAAGCCCTGAGGGGCGAATAAGCTATGGTGATTTAGGTCTGTGGAATAATGAAACCCAACAAGCATTAGGTAAAACTTTAAACACGGTTAGGCAATATAGTGACATGCCTATAGGTATTCAGCTTGCGCATGCAGGGCGTAAAGCGTCAACCGGTAAACCTTGGGACGACGTAGGTGCTATTTCACCTAGCGATAAAAATGGTTGGCAGACTATTGCGCCATCAGCACAGGCTTATGATGAGCATTCGTTTGAACCTGTTGCAATGAGTAAAGCAGATATAGCGCAATTAATTGCGGACTTTGCAAGCGCTGCTAAACGCGCCGACGAGCTAGGCCTTGATCTGATCGAATTACATGGTGCTCATGGGTATTTGTTGCATCAGTTTTTATCACCTTTGAGTAATAAGCGTGACGATGAATATGGAGGCAGTTTACAAAACCGTATGCGCATTGTAATGGAGGTTTTTAAAGCGGTGCGCGCTGAGTTTAATGTTAATAAACCCGTGGGTATTCGAATCTCAGCGACTGACTGGGTTGAGGGTGGTTGGGATTTAGAGCAATCAATAGCGCTTGCTAAAGCGCTTGATGAGCTTGGTTGTGATTTTATTCATGTAAGTACAGCGGGTTTAAGCCCTTTACAGCAAATACCTGTTGAGCCTTGCTTTCAAGTGCCTTTTGCTACTGCAATAAAACAGGCCGTTAATATGCCGGTTATTGCGGTGGGTTTAATTACCGAAGCGCAACAAGCAGAAAATATTTTAAGCGAGCACAAAGCGGATGCAGTGGCTTTAGCTAGAGGTATTTTATATAACCCACATTGGCCATGGCATGCAGCAGCTGAATTGGGTGCAACAGTTAACGCACCTAAGCAATATTTACGTTCAAGCCCGCACGGAAAGCCTTCGCCCATAAAGTGACCTAATAAAAAAACCTCATTTTTTTGAGGTTTTATCTAATTAATTTTGAGAATGCCATGTCTAATTTAAGCGCAGACCCTGTGCAGATCAGCCGTACTCTTGTAAGCGTTATTGCACTATGTTGCGGCTTAATTGTTGCCAACATTTACTATGCACAACCTATTATAGAATTGTTAGCTCCGGATGTGGGTTTAAGTGCACACAGTGCCAGCTTTATTGTGTCTTTAACTCAAATTGGCTATGCCATTGGGTTATTTTTTTTAGTGCCGTTAGCCGACTTAGTTGAAAATAAACGGTTAATGTTAATTACTCTGTGTATTACATTTTTTAGCCTAATTGGACTGGGGGTTGTTCAAACTCCAAATACAATGCTGTTTTTGTGTTTGCTAGTGGGGGCAAGCTCGGTATCGGTGCAGGTACTTATTCCGTTGGCGGCGCATTTATCGTCAGACGAAAAGCGGGGGCAAGTTTTAGGTAATATTATGGCGGGGCTGTTGTTGGGTATTTTGTTAGCAAGACCTGTAGCCAGCATAATTGCTGATCATTTTGGCTGGCGTGCCGTGTTCTTTTTTGCCGCGGGATGCATGGTATTTATTGCTTTAGTTATTCACTTTGCTATACCCAAAAGGTTGCCAACGCATAACACACGTTACTTTGCTTTATTACGATCGTTAAAGTCGCTGGTAATAAGTCAACCTGTGCTTCGTCAACGTGCTTTTTACCAGGGGCTAATGTTTGCGTCATTTAGCTTGTTTTGGACGACAGTGCCTGTTGTGCTTGCCAGAGAATATGGTTTTTCGCAAACTCAAATAGCATTGTTTGCTTTAGTAGGCGCAGCCGGTGCTGTTGCAGCGCCTATTGTTGGGCGTTTAGCTGACAAAGGCTATACCTACGAAATGTCGTTATTAGCCAAAGTGATTGCATTAGCGTGTTTTTTGCCCAGCTTATTTGATTTACCAAACGGCATTATCATATTGGCGCTAACCGGTGTTTTAATTGATTTTGCAGTGCAAGCCAATATGGTACTTGGCCAACGGGTAATCTATTCGCTAGAGCCACAAAGTCGTGCTCGGCTTAACGCCATTTACATGACCAGTATATTTTTGGGCGGTGCTGTTGGGTCATTAATTGCTAGCTCATTATATGAGTTTGGCGGGTGGGAAAGTATAGCTTTAGTTGCGGCTGCAATGCCGCTTATTGCGTTAATAGGATTTTTTTATTCTTCTAAAAAAGAAAAACAAAAAGCACATACAGCTTAACAAAAAAGCCATCGTGGTTGATGGCTTTTGGTTTAGGCTACTTTTTTGATTCACCAGAAAAAGAGCTTCCTGCCGAGGCTATTATTACTAATAAAATGGCTAACCACTGCCAGAGTGTGAGTAGCTCGCCTAAAATAACAAAGGCAGCAAGTGATGCAATGGCAGGTTCAAGGCTCATCATTATGCTAAAGCCTTGAGAAGGCATATTACGCAGTGCCACCATCTCTAACGTGTAGGGTAACGCACTTGATAAAACTGCAATACCAATCCCCAGAGGAATAACTTCCCATGTGAATGCGCTCGCTTGCATAATGCCTCCGTAGGGCACAAGCACAATGGCCGCAACGGTCATACCTAGGGCAACCGTTGCACCACCTGAGCTTTGCATTCCGGTTTTTTTACCAAACAATATATAGCCAGCCCAACATGCACCTGCTGCTAAAGCTAAAATAACACCAACAGGATCTAAGCTCTCTTCACCGCTCATATCGGGCAATAAAAGTAATATACCGGCAATGGCGCAGGCAACCCAAAATAAATCGCGTTTACGGCGAGAGCTAAATAAAGCAACGGCAAGGGGGCCAGTAAACTCCAGTGCGACACCAATACCCAAGGGTATGCGCTCAATAGCGTAGTAAAACAGAATGTTCATTCCACCTAAGCTTAAACCATAAACCACAATAGCTAAGCGGTTTCCTCTGGCAGGTATATGTTTCCATGGTTTAAATACTAAACATAATATAAGTGCAGAAAAACCAAGCCTAAGCGCGGTCGTCCCTTCGGGGCCAACAATTGGGAATAGTTGCTTTGCAAACGACGCACCCGATTGAATGGTCATCATGGCAATTAATAAGCAAACAGTTGCTAATATGAAGTCTTTGGTACTTGATTGCATTGTTGTCCCTAATTTAAAGCACTGTTAATAGGGGTTAATAAATTTCCACTATTTAAGATGCAATGGCTATATTTTGTGGCGGGATAATATCTGCTTTTAGTGCGATTGGTAAGTGTTTGCGATTAAAAAATAGGTGTGGCTTTTTAGAGTAAGACCTAATGAAGGGCAACATACTAGCAAACAGGTGTTTGCTAGTATGTTTAAACTTAGTGAGCGCTTTTATTAACGAGACCGTCCAAAGAGTAAAGACCGCGTTTTTCGTCATTTTTACGTTTTATTTCTTCTAGAGCACGCGCTTCTACAGCGTCAAACAATGCATTAATTAATCGGTTGAAGTGTTTATGCATGGCCGCACGGGCTGCACTTGCGTCATGTGCTTTAAGTGCCGTGTAAATAGCGGTGTGCTCATCCATCACACATTCGTTGTTATTAGTACAAACACTACTGTAATCAGCGACAATTTGTGGGTTTTTTAATCGTAAATCCCACAAATTAGAAACAGCAAATTCAAGCGCTTTATTGCGTGTTGCTCTGGCAATTATTTCATGGAATTCTCGGTCTGCTTGCTCTACATAAAGCCCTTTTTCCATTACTATTAGCGTTTGATTTAGCTGCTCAAGTTCTTCTTCTGTAATACTTTGAGCGGCAAGTGCTGCAATTTCGCCTTCGATGAGTGCGCGGGCCTGAGTTAATTCAAATGCGCTGATCTCTTTTGATTTTATAGAGGCATTTTTTTGTTCAACAACATAAACACCCGAACCGGTTTTAACTTCAACCCGTCCACGTACTTCTAATGCAATAATTGCTTCTCGAATTGTTGGGCGACTTACGTCAAACATTTCTGCAAGTTCACGCTCAGGAGGTAAACGACTCCCAGCAGTAAACTCACCTTGATTTATTAAAGACTCTATTTTATCAACAATGCGCCAAAATAAGCGACGATTACCCATATTGTACCTTCATACCCTAAGGAATATTGACCATTTAGGTCTAAAAATTTATATCATTTATTAACCGACAAGGTTACCCCAAACCCCACTAATATGTCAAAATTCTAGTGTTATGATTTGGTTATAAAACAATATTGTTAGTTGCTTTGGTTTGTGTAATACCAATTTAGTTTAAAATTAAATAATTGGCTAGCTTGATTGGTTATGTTTTTGTGTGTTAGTTTGGATTTACACCGATAAAATGAGTAATGACTGTTTTCTGATTAAGATTGAGTAATAGCTCTATTGTCAGTCAGTAATTGGTAAATACTTTAGGTCGTTATATCAAATTGATTGCCCACGGATGGGGATCGTTGTTGTAATGTGCGTAAGTAAAAGTGTGTAGTTGGTATAGTGATTTGCATTTCCCCATGGGCGTTAACTGTCGTTGTTTAACGCCCATATACAACTTACCCCAGTCAAGGGCTAAATTAATGTGTTTTATCGTTTGGATAAATCACACCTAATTGTTTACGAGCTTCGTCAAGCGCATTCATAACATCTAATGACAACGCGAAGGTGTTTACATCAGATTCCCACTGTTTTTTTTCTATGAGTTGCATAAAGTGAGCAACTTCAAACTTCATAAAATGCTCATCAAATTGTTCAGATATAATTTCTGATTCGCCATTGTTAGCAATAAACTCTACTTTTTTGAGTTGCGATACGGCTTCAATACGCATTCTGCCTAGTTCACCTTGTATTTCTGTTATGTTGTCGCCTTGCGATATTTTTGAGTAGCTAATCACAGCTTGCTTATTTGAATAATTAAGCAGTACATCGCCTGCGCCATCAACACCGGTATCTAGTAATACGCCACTTGCATTTACACTTTGCGGCGCGCCCCAAAGTGCAATTAACAAGTAAAGAGGGTATATACCTAAATCGACCAAAGCACCGTTGGCAAATTCAGGTAAAAAGGTGTTAGGGCGCTCCCCATTTTTGTACTTATCGTAACGAGATGAATATTGACTGTATTGACCTATGTACTTTCGAGGAGTGCCTATTCTGCTAAGTGCTTGCTTTAACAATGTGAAGTTAGGTAAATGGGTGGTCATCATTGCTTCCATGTATAAGCACTGGTTTTGCTTAGCGGTGGCTATGATTTCTTTTAGTTCTTGGCTATTGGCTGCGGACGGCTTTTCACCGAGTACATGTTTACCTGCGTTTAAACACCTAACCGCATACTGTTTGTGCAAGCTGTTGGGCGCGGCTATATAAACTGCGTCAACGCATTCGTCTTGGCAAACTTGTTCAATACTGGTAAACGTTTTTGCATGTGTATTTTGCGGGTGCTTTGCTAAAAATGCTTCGCCGCTTGAAAGCGCGCGAGAGCAAACCCCGTATAAATTAAAATCAGCGAGAGTATTAGCAGCGTCAAGTAATGTGTCGCTGATAAAATTAGTACCTACAATTACAAAGTTCATACTCATTCCTTAGAATTATGTTTATTTAAGTTTATCATTTTTTTAGCTCTGTATGCTCGCGGAGAATAACCAAACCAACGTTTTACACTGGCGCTAAGAGTTGCTTGTTCTTGATAACCTAATAGCTCTGAGATGGTTGAAATACTGTAATGGTTTTGCGCCAAATAGTGCGCAGCTAATGAGCGCCGGGTTGAGTCTTTTAGTTTTACGAAGCTTGTGTTGTGTTTATTTAACTCTCTGTGCAATGTTCTTGGGTGCATACCCAGCGCTGCTGCTATGGTTTCGTTTGTGCATTGATATATTGGCAACATGGGCCTAATTAACGCGCTTACTTGAGTTGGCAGGGATTGATTTTGCTGTTCGCTTTGAGCTAAAAACTGCAGCGCGGCAGGTACTTTATCGTACTGGGGTTGTGCAATTGATAATGCTAAATCTGTTTTTAAAATAACAATACCGGCACTATTTCTATTGTGCGTGACTTTGCAGCTAAAGTAAGTGTTATATGCGCGGGTATTAGCAAGTTGCTTTTGAGGTAAGAATACCGATTGTGGTTTACAGGTGTTATCACTTAATTTTTTTATTACTCCCATGGCGAGGCCGATAGTTAGTTCTAAAACCTGGGTTGTTTTAGGTAATGGGGTTAAGTTTATTTGAAATGATAAAAAGAGTGTTTTATCAGCCTCTAACGGATGAATAGTTAAGCTTAAAGCGGGAGTGTGTAGGTGCAAATATTTAATAACCCAGTTGAGGGCGTCACCTAAATTAGTGCTACTTTTTGCTGCTATAGCAATAGGGCCAAGTATATCAAAGCTCTGCTTATTGGCTAGTTGCAGCCCAAAGCTTGGGCAGTTGAGCGTATGTGCACAATGTTCAAGGAGTTCGGCGTAAGTACTATAGGGCAAGTATTGTTGCTCTAAGTTATTAAAGCAAATGTTAAGGCCAAGCTGTGTCATTATTTGTGATATGTCAGCGCCTAAGCTCTTAACAAGCGAGTCTATCCCTTGTAGTGATGTGGCCTTAATAAAATTTTTCATGCATTACTCCAGCAACTTGGTGTCTAAAAATATCAAGTTTTGATGTGTTTTTCTATGCAGTATTAATAAGGTATTAATTTTTCATAAGGGCTCACATGCAGAGCACAACATTTGATTACATTGTTATAGGGGCAGGTAGTGCTGGGTGTGTTATTGCTTCGCGTTTATCTGAAGATAAAAATGTGAGTGTATGTTTAATTGAAGCCGGCGGGGGAGATAAAAGCGCTCTTGTTCAAATGCCAGCTGCAGTTGCTGCCAGCGTGCCTTATGGTATTAACAGTTGGCACTATAATACAGTACCCCAAAAAGCACTTAACAATCGGTGCGGTTTTATGCCAAGGGGTAAAGTGCTCGGTGGTTCAAGCTCAATCAATGCAATGGTTTATATTCGAGGTAATAAACACGATTATGATGAGTGGGAAAAGCAGGGGAACATGGGCTGGGATTATAAAAGCATGTTGCCCTATTTTATAAAAGCTGAAAACAACAGTGTATTTATAAATAACTCTTTGCATGGAGTTGGTGGACCGCTTTATGTACAAGAGCTAAATACGCCAAGTTCTGTTAATCAGTATTTTTTAAATGCTTGCGCTGAACAAGGGGTACCGCTAAATGATGATATTAACGGTAAAGAACAAAGTGGTGCACGTTTGTCGCAGGTTACACAGCATAAAGGAGAACGTTGTAGTGCAGCGAAAGCGTATTTAACACCTAATTTAAATAGGGATAACCTAACCGTATTCACACATTGCCACGTTAAAAAAATAAATATAAAAAATAAAACTGCGCAAGGAGTGCAAATAACACGTAACAAACAGCAAATAGAGTTAACGGCTAATAAAGAGGTGATTTTGAGTGCGGGGGCTATTAATTCGCCGCAAATTTTAATGTTGTCGGGGATTGGACCAAAAGAGCATTTAAAATTACATAATATTGATGTGAAGGTTGTGTTAGAAGGCGTTGGTGAAAATTTACAAGACCATCTAACAGTGGTTCCACTTTTTAAAGCCAATAATAGTGCCGGTACGTTTGGTATAAGCCCAAAAGGTGCGCTTCAAGTTACCAAAGGGGTTGCAGATTGGTTTAGTAAACGAAACGGATGTTTAACAAGTAACTTTGCGGAGTCTCATGCGTTTATTAAATTATTTAAAGATTCGCCGGCACCTGATGTTCAACTCGAATTTGTAATTGGGCTAGTAGACGATCATAGTCGCAAGTTGCATTATGGGCATGGGTACAGTATTCATAGCAGTATTATGCGACCTAAAAGTAGAGGGACTATCAAGCTTGCAAACAATGACCCCTATGCAGCACCACTGATTGATCCTAATTATTTAATCCATCAAGATGACTTAAACATAATGTTGTTGGGTTTGAAAAAAACACTCGCAATAATGAATAGCCCAGCCTTTGATGAAATACGTGCAGATATGGTTTATCCACTCGATATAAATAATGATCAGCAGTTAATAGAGTTTATTCGTGAAACAGCTGACACTGAATATCATCCCGTTGGGACATGTAAAATGGGTAAGGACGAGATGTCGGTTGTTGACAGCAAGTTAAAAGTGCATGGCGTTAATAATTTACGTGTTGTTGACGCGTCGATAATGCCCACAATTGTCACAGGTAACACTAATGCCCCTGTTATAGCGATTGCAGAAAAAGCGGCTGACTTAATTAAGGCAGCCAATAGTTAGCTGTAAAAGGTGTTTAGCCAGTGTTGCCAATCAGATTCTAGGCGTAACATTTGTAAGTGCTTTTTAGCTTTAAGATGTTTTGCTTGGTCTTCTTCTGCGATGAACGGTCCAACTCGGCAAAGCGCGCAATGGTTTGATGTTAAGTAGCTGGGTTTGGTTAATTGTTTGGCTAGTTGGGGTTCTAAGGTGCTACTTTTTGGGCTAAATACATACGTGATCCCGCTTGTGTCTTTGACGTGTTTGTCACGGTCAACATTACGAATTTTATAGCCCGAAAAACGTGTTATATCAAATGGCATTTGGCCACAATATTTGCTGCTTAAACGTTCGTTTAAACTGCCTTCTATGTTCCATTCACGATAAGGTTTTACATCTTTAGAGGTTATAAAGCAAAGCATTGGGCCATTTGGGTTTAACGCAAACTCAGTGGCATATTTAATAAATTGATGTAATAGGGCTCTGTTTAAAACGTTCATACTTGATTGACGAGTGCTAGCTTCAAACGCCTCTTTACCTACAAATGCAGGAATAAGTGGGAACTGAAAAATGACTACATCAAAGTATTGGTTGTTACTTTTTAATGTTTGCCAACACGCTTTGCTCGTCACATCAAAATTATTAAGAACGTCAACACTGCATTCACGCAATTTTTTTAAAGCGTTATCAGGGTATTTTTGTTCTATGGTTTGTGCGCTATCGTAAGTTGAGGCGACTAATTTATTTGGTTTTACGTGCTCAAAAATCGCATGAGAAAACGATAGGTCGCCATCGCCAACAGTAAGTATTCGCCAATTAGGGTTTAAGTACATACTTTGCTACGTGTTTTGCTTATTAACGTTTTGAAGTTGCTTATTTGCCGAATTTAAACGCTCAAAAGCAAGCCTTGTTTTTAGGCCTTCGATGGCTATTTGTTTAATAATTAAGTTAAAAGTGATTACAATTGCAAATGCAAAATGCAGCGGCCCATCTGTAAACCCACCGTCCGCTTTATATAACGTTACGCCAAATAATATGAGCAAAACAACTAAAAATATCTCAATAAGTTGATTTGAATAAAAGTTGAGGCGGTTTTCATTTTTGTGATCTTTTTTAATGCTAATAGCGCAAAAAAATGGAATGACCTTGATTTTGAAAGCGGCGTTTTTTTCTACATAGTTTTCGCCAAGCTCGTCAAGCTGCTGGCGTAATTGGTCAATCATGGTGAGTCCTCAAATAGCTGTGCGCGGATGGTACATTATTACCGCGCAATATTTAAGGTAATAGCTACTATTTTGGGTAAATACTCATACCAATAATAAATATATGGCATACAAACACGACCGACGTCAGCACAAAGCGCATTTTTTGATAGTCTTTGTCGTAGGTTTGCCACTGTGATGTTGATTTTTCAAAAAGTAGAACAAGCCAAAAACTCAGCGATAACCACCCTAAAACCCATTCAACAGGTAAAAATGCTAAAAATGGTACCGGAATAACAGGTAGTACCGCTTTTATTGCATCAGCATAGTTTTGCTGGCCGGCATGCCAAAGATTACCTGCCATAAAAGCAAGAATAGCAATGCTATAAAACGTAAAAAACTCTAAGTTAACACTGTTACTACCGAGCATCAGCGGCCACGCTAAACAGGCTAGAAATGGTATTAGGCCAAGATAGCCTAATTGGATGTGATTGATAAACTTGTTCATAACAGTGTGCCCTGGGTATTTTTAATAGTAAGCGAGGCAATTGTATCAGCCTTACACGTGCAAACCGATATGTTGCAATAAATTAAGTACGAATCTAGTTATTATTTAGTTTCATCCTAAAAATCGATTGTTTTAATCTAAACAATCAATTTTATTTAATTTGTCGATGGGCTTATTGTATTAATCAAGCCAGCAAGGTTAGCCAACAAATCTCGCTTTGCTTGGTAACTTAAATTAATAAATTAAATATAAATGAGGAATACTATGAGCACTTCATTAATCAACACAAAAATTCAACCTTTTAACGCAACTGCATACCACAATGGTGATTTTGTAGAAGTATCTGAAAAAGATGTACTTGGTAAGTGGTCAATCTTCTTCTTTTACCCAGCAGATTTCACATTTGTATGTCCTACTGAACTTGGCGATGTTGCTGATTACTACGAGCAACTACAAGAAATGGGTGTAGAAGTTTACTCAGTATCAACTGATACTCATTTTACTCATAAAGCATGGCACGATACGTCAGACACAATTGGTAAAATTAAATTCCCGATGATTGGCGACCCAACAGGCCGTATTACTCGCAGCTTTGGCGTTATGATTGAAGATGATGGCCTAGCACTTCGTGGTACGTTTGTAATGAACCCTGAAGGTGAAATTAAAGTAATTGAAACTCACGATTTAGGCATTGGCCGTAGCGCTAAAGAGCTAGTGCGTAAAGTACAAGCTGCACAATACATTGCAACTCACGACGGTGAAGTTTGTCCTGCATCTTGGCAGCCAGGTGAAGACACACTTGCTCCTTCACTAGACCTAGTTGGTAAAATCTAAGTATAGATTACCTCAACTGTAAGGGCAGGTAACTGCCCTTAAACCAATAAATATTCGTTTATTGGTGCCTCCTATCTCAATTTGATGATTAAGCACATGCATTAATTGGCATGGGAGGCTTGCTGTTTAAATTTTCCTAAAAAGGGTTAAGCCATGTTAGATAACAACATTAAAAATCAATTAAAAAGCCATTTCGAATCGCTTACTCAACCTGTTGAGCTGCTTATTGCCTTGGATGACAGCAAAAAATCAACAGAAGTAGAAGGCTTAGCAAACGATTTAGCATCATTAAGCGATAAGTTTACGGTAGTTAACAACCCAGATACCAGCGCTCGTCGTCCATCTATGGTTGTACATTCACCAGTTAAAAATACCCACATTACGTTTGCAGGCGTACCGATGGGACACGAATTTACAAGTTTAGTGTTGGCGCTTTTACACACTGGCGGACACGCAAGTAAAGCAAAAAGCGAAGACATTGAACAAATACAATCACTTGATCAAGAACTTAATTTTGAAATTTACATTAGCTTGAGCTGCCAAACGTGCCCTCAAGTAGTGCAGGCGCTAAATACAATGGCCGCGACTAATAGCAAAATTAAAGCAACCATGATTGATGGCGCACTATTTCAAGAGGAAGTAGAAGAGCGCAATATTTTAGCCGTACCGGCTGTTTATTTAAATGGCGAACCATTTAGCCAAGGTGCATTAAGCCTAACTGACATTTTAAACAAGGTAGATAGTAAAGGTGCAGCACGCCAAGCAGCGGCACTGAGTGAAAAAGATGAATTTGACGTACTAGTAGTTGGTGGTGGGCCTGCGGGTGCCTCAGCTGCTATTTACTCTGCACGTAAAGGCTTAAATACAGGTGTTGTAGCTGAACGTTTTGGTGGGCAAGTTGCTGACACATTAGCTATTGAAAACTTTATATCTGTTAAAGCCACTGAAGGGCCAAAACTTGTTGCACAGCTTGAAGAGCATGTTAAAGAGTACGATGTTGATGTAATGCATAACCAACGTGCTGCAGGACTTGAACGCGTTAATAACAAATACGAAATTACGCTTGAGAACGGGGCTACTTTAAAAGCTAAATCACTTGTTTTAGCAACCGGTGCACGCTGGCGTGAAATGAACGTACCCGGTGAGCAAGAGTACCGCGGACATGGTGTAGCATACTGTCCGCATTGTGATGGCCCTTTGTTTAAAGGTAAGCCTGTAGCAGTAATTGGTGGTGGTAACTCAGGTATTGAAGCGGCAATCGATTTAGCAAACATTGTTGAGCACGTAACAGTGCTTGAATTTGCAGATACACTTCGCGCCGATGAAGTACTTATTCGCAAAGCGAAAAGCTTAAATAATATTACTATTATTAAAAACGCCCAAACTACAGAAGTACTTGGCGATGGTAAAAAGGTAACAGGACTCACGTACACAGACCGAGTATCAGGTGATAGCAAGGCACTTACTCTAGCGGGTATTTTTGTACAAATAGGCTTAATTCCTAACACTGAGTGGTTAAAAATTAGTGACTTAGCGCTAAGTAAATTTGGTGAAATATTAATTGATGCAAAAGGTGCTACGTCATTACCGGGGGTTTATGGCGCAGGTGATGCAACAAATACCCCATTTAAGCAAATTATTATTGCCATGGGCAGCGGTGCAACAGCAAGTTTAGGTGCTTTTGATTACTTAATTCGCAACAGCGAAGAAAGCGAGCAAGACAAAACAGCTGCTTAACGTGCAAAACTTCTCTTGATATAACAGCAAGGTACACCCATCGCTGTTTGTTAACCCAAGCCGCCCTCTCCAAAGGCGGCTTTTTTATGGCGTAATTAATCATATATAAATAGGTTAATCGCCACCGCCACCACAGCCAGAATCTGAACCGCTGCAATTATTATCAGAGTAACTTGTACTAGTATTGTATGTGGTTGCACCTTGTTTTGAGTTTGCAGTGACAAAGGTAAGTAGTAGCAAAAAGCTACTAACAATTAAAATTACCATGATTGACTGCCAATCCTGTGACGAATAACCGGTATAAAGTGACAAAGCTAAAATAGTAATCAAAATGGTCCGAGCTATTAATTTCATTGTTATTTCCTTTTACTTACTGTCAGGTATATTTAATGTAATTTTGGCTTAACGGTTTTTATTGCTGATGCGATAGCGAGCTCAAGTGAGTACATTTTAAAAGGTTTTGATATAAACATATCCATGCCAGCTTGTTTACAGGCAAGTTTATCTTGCGACGACGTATTAGCCGTTAACGCAACAATATACGTTTTATCTGCGGGGCAAATTTTTTGCTCTCTTAACTGCTTAGTTGCTTCAAAACCGTCCAAAATAGGCATAATACAGTCCATAAAAATAAGGTCATACGGCTTTTGCTTACATTTTAAAACAGCGTCTTGACCATCAACCGCAAAGTCGGGGTGTATATTAAGCTTATTTAGGGATGCGTTAAGCACTAATCTATTGATGTCGTTGTCATCAACAACAAGCACAGATAACTCGCTTGTGTTTATATCAATGTTAGCGAGCGGTTTATTTTCAAGTGCTTGCTCTTCACCTCGGGTTATAGGGATATAAACTGAAAATGTAGAGCCTTTATTAATTTCGCTACTGACTTCAATTTTACCGCCCATGTACTGAACAAGTTCTTTTACAATTGCTAAGCCTAGACCTGTACCGCCTTTTGTATTTTTAGCATCGACTTCTTGCGTAAATGGAGAAAATAGCGATTTAAGAAATTCAGGAGTCATCCCTCTGCCTGAGTCAGTCACGGTAATAGTGAGTGACAAAGCGTCGTCAATATTGGTTAAAAACGTGTCCAGCTTTACACTACCTTTTTCTGTAAACTTTAATGCATTACTGAGTAAATTGGAGGTAATTTGGCTTAGGCGTGTGTTGTCGAAAAAGGCCCAGCAATCGTCATTAATTTCATTTTTCACTTCAAGTGCGACACGCTTTTCAGTAAATAAAGGGGTATAAAGTGAAACAAGGTCAGTGAAAACAGTTTTTAATAAAACATTGTTTGGTTCAAGCTTAAGCTCGCCATGATTAATTTTTGAGAAATCAAGAACCTCATTAATAATATTCAATAATATGTCTGAGCTGCGTAGCGCAACTTTAATTTTTTCTGTTCTTTTTTCTTCATCATGCTCATCTATCAAGGTGGTGAGCATGCCTGTAATACCATTGAGTGGCGTTCTAAGTTCATGGCTAATTTTTGCAAAAAGCATGCTTCTATCAAAAAGTAAGCGTTCAGCCTCTGCTTTTTTGCTTTTAAGTTCTTCACGAAGTGTCATCGACTCTGTTACATCTTGAAACGTGCCAAATAACCTTACGCAGGTGTCGCCTTCAAATTCAGCTTCTCCAAAGGTCGATACCCAAATGTTGTTATTTTTTGCAGTAACAATTTCAAGGTCTAAATTCCACTTTTCGCCTTTGCTAACGGCTAACTCTACTGCTTTGGTAATATTTTCTCGGCTTGATCCCTCTTTATAGAAGTTAATTGCTGTTTCCATCATAGGTTGATAGTTTTCATCAACTTCATGAATAAGCTTAGTTTGTCTGCTCCAATAAATTTTATTGTGGGCAATATCAACTTCCCAAGTTCCTATATTAGCAACACTTTCAAGCTTAATAAGGCTATTACTATTTTTTATTAGGCGATCTTTTGTTTGGCTTCTGGCAAATTCCGCACCTAACCATTGTGCAAATAATTCTATATAGTCATAGGCTTGGTCTGTAAAAACAGGCGATGAATCAGCAGAAGAAAAGTTAACGGTTCCAAACACTTCATTACCTATTTTAATAGGAGCACCAATGTAGGATTCCAGTTGGAAATTAGCAAAGCAAGGGTGGTCTGCAATTTCGCTCTGAGATACATTGTGAAAAGCGAGGGCTGAGCCTGCTTTGAGGGTGTGTGTGCAGTAAGTACCTTCTAGGTCAAATTGTGTACCTATAGCAAGATCGTTGTTGGGGGTAACCGCATATAAAACAGTGTAACACTGGTCTTCAACCTTACTGATAATAGCTAAATTAAGATGAAAAACGTTAAGCCCAAACGTTAAAAGCTTTTGCGTTTTGTTGTCAAATGTTAAACTTTGATCAGAGACTATGTCGTGAAATTGCCTAAGAAAATTCAATAGAAAAACCCTATAGTATTAATTTTTTTAAACTTTATTTAGCAAGCTTAGAATAACGTTAAAAAGTGATAAAAAGCTATTACTATCTCGGCAACTAAATACATAAAAAACGATTTTATTAAAACATAGATTTAGCGTATTTGTGTGCACGTTATCTAATTTGTAATTTAGTATGTTGAGTTAGGTGTGTACTCTGGGTTGATATCTCCATCAACTTCTTCTGGATCAACATCGTTTATCATAAGTGTTTCTCTTACGGCTTCTATATGATCAAGGACCGTTTGATAGTGCTCACCATATTCATATTTAGTCACTTCAATAGCTTTTGGCATATATGTAAACGCTATTTTAAGAGCATGAAGTGCATCGTCATTTATTTTTTCACTCATATTTTTTTCCTGACTAAATTATAATTAATATCGGCGGTTAAAGTATTTTCTTTAATTGTTTATTTTAGGGTGCTTGCAAGTGAGCACGCGCTTCAGTTATGCCCATTTGGTATCCTTTATTTAAAATATTAAACGATTTAGTGGTTCTGCCCACTTTAAAGTGCTTTGGTGGTGCAATAATATTAACTATACAATCGCTTGGTGGGTTTTCTATAAAATCGATACTTTTATTATAAACGTCAGCTCTATTTAATGCTGCATTTATGAGTGCAGGATAGCCCTTATAAATTTGTTTAGTGAGCCAAGACGTTTTTGTCGCTTTTTTTTTGTACCCTCGTGAACGTGACAAGATAACCGTTATTTCGCGCGCCCCCATTTCGTACGCCTTGATAACAGGAATAGAGTCTGCAACTCCTCCATCCGTCATAGGTGTGTTATTTATAATCGGGTAATCACGATATGCAATAGGAATTGCGCAGGATGCTTTTAATTGCTCAACCATATTGTCGTTTGTTGCTTCTAAATAATAGGCTTTACCTGAATCTATAGCGGTAGTAACAATATAAAACGGTTGTGGGTTTTGCTCAAATATTTCGGTTTGTAGACGAATTTCACGAATAGTTTCTTCCCATAACCAATCAAGATCAAATAAGTGACCACCTTTTAAAAACCGAGCCAGATTAATAAACTCCGGCCTACATGAATAATCGGTGATCACTTTGTAGTTTCGCATGGGTTGCTTACATAAGAATGCAGCTACATTTGTTGCTCCTGCAGAAACGCCAAAGTAACAATCAAAGGGCTGATGATTTTGTGATAAAAATTCATCAAGGACGCCTGCAGCAAATATACCGCGCATTGCGCCACCTTCGACTACAAGTGCATGTTTTATATTTTTAGCCATAATTGTAACTCCTTTTAATCTGACTTTATGTTACCAACTAAGGCCAGTGAGGGCGAGCTATAAAACACATATTATCAATAAGTTGCATTCCTATTAAAGGTTAATTCAATAATAAGTAAACAATAAATAAGACATTTAATTTAATAAATATGTTGGTAGTTAATATATTAATTAAGCGGCATACTATTTTTAGAAATTTTATGGCTGTAATTACATCGCACTGAGTTATATTTTTTGTTAATGTTAGGCTTCAAGCTTATGTTAAAAATAAACCTTTAAAAGGGTCACTGATTTTGCAACATTAAGATGGATAATATGCGTCAATATTTTTGCATAAATTGACATTGTTATAGTTATTATATCGCGAACGTAAGTCAGCATAATTTAGCCGTTGTTGCTTTCGAGCCCGATAATTTAAGAGCCTTGTACTGCGAATAATTGTACCAAGGTCATAGTTTGCTCCTAAAAGGTAAATAAACTCTATAATGAGCGATTTTAAAATCACCTTATTTAATAATACGCAAAATCAGCTTGGCGAAAGTCCGCTATGGCACCCAATGTTGGCAAAACTCTTTTGGGTTGATATCAATGGAAAACTGTTATTTTGTCGTTCACTCGATGAACCAGCAAATGCTTACTCGGTTGAAATGCCTTTTATAGTGACAGCTATAGCTTGGCAAGATAAAGAGCATTTAATTTTAGGAACTGAATCTGGAATTTACCGTTACAATATAAAGCGTAAAACACCTCAGTTAATTACGGAACTTGAAAGTGGTGACTCGAATAGGCGCTCAAACGATGGGCGTGCCGATCCCTGGGGTGGCTTTTGGTTAAGTACAATGGATAAGACTGCCGAAAAAGGGCAGGGTAAGATATACCGCTATTACAAAAAAAAGCTAAATTGCATTGTGACTAATTTAACCATTCCTAATGGTTTGTGTTTTGATAAAGCTCGCTCTCGTGGTTACTATTGTGACTCTTTTACAAGCTGTATTTACGTTCTTGACCTTGATGTTAATACAGGTGAAGTTGCTGGCACAGCGAAGGTATTCTATCAATTTAATAACACCGATGTAGATCCCGATGGTTGCGTAATCGATAGTATTGGTAACTTGTGGTCAGCGGTATGGGGAATGGGCTGTATTATGTGTTTATCGCCTGATGCAGAAGTAATTCATACAATAAAAGTAAATAACCTCAATCCTACATGTACAGCATTTGGCGGCAAAAAAGGTGAGCTGCTATTTGTCACTTCAGCATTATGCGACTCTAATAATGACTTACAAAATATACAAGGGACGACACTTAAAATTAGCGGGATAAAAAACGGGCAACTCGAGCCACCCGTTATTTTATAATTAGCTTACAAATTACTGTGAAACCGGTTTGACCCACATTACGCCAACATCTTTTTTCATAACGTATACGCGAGTGCCTGCAGTAATTGCTTCCTCACTTTTTAATTTCCAGCTAATACCTGAATAATTATACGTAGTTAACCCTTGATCGGTAACGTCGTCATCTAGGGTAAAAGTAAGCTCTGCAAAATCATTTGTTACGGGCTTTGTATCCACACGGTTTTGCATTTTTTTTAGAGGTTTCCACAGGCCAATGGCTAAAATAGCCGTTACCACTGTGTTACTCCATAGTGCAGTTGTTAATGAATCAGGCAATATTCCTAAGCTCATTGAAAAGCCAGTTATCAGTAGTGATAAGCCAAAAAATAATAGAATAATAGTAGAGAGACCCAGCACGGCTACTTCTATTATTAAGGCAATTATACCAAGCACCATAAGTGCTTGTGGTAAATTTTGCATAAAAAAATCCATACAAACCTCTTTAGGTGTTAACCTTTATTTTGCTTGTTTAAACTATTAATGATTGCCATGCCTTGCGCAACCATTGAGCTTGCATCTGTTGCGTTGTCAGGGAGTAGAACAACAGATGATTCACGTGCAATGGCTTCTTTAGCCGAAATGGCTTTGGTTGCTAAATCAAGTTGAATCGCTTTTTGTCCTTGCTCTGTATCAGCGGCTTCACCGACTTTTAATAGTGCATTGGCTTGTGCTTCAGCGACGGTTGTAATTGCGGTAGCTTCACCTTCTGCACGTAAAATTTGCTCAGCTTTATCTGCTTCTGCAGCAAGCACTTGTGCTTGCTTTTTACCTTCAGCGACATTTATATTTGCTTGACGGTCACCTTCAGACTCTAAAATTTGAGCACGTTTTACACGCTCGGCCTTCATTTGTGCTTCCATAGCTTCCATAATCGAGTTCGGTGGCACAATATCTTTAATTTCGTAACGCAGTACTTGAATACCCCATGGCTCAGATGCCTGGTTTATTGCAGCTACTATATTTGTGTTTAGTAGGTCACGCTCTTCAAAAGTTTTATCTAGCTCCATTTTACCAAGCTCTGAGCGCATTGTTGTTTGCGAAAGCTGAACAACCGCAAATGTATAATCGTCAACACCATAGGTAGCTTTGTACGGGTCTAATACTCGAAAGTATAATACGCCATCTACAATTAACGAGATGTTGTCTTTTGTTATAGCTGATTGAGATGGAACATCTTGGGCCTGTTCTTTTAAGCTGCGGTCGGCAGATATTCTATCGATAAACGGAATAATAAAATTAAGGCCGGCTTCTTTGGTTGATTGGTATTTACCAAAACGTTCAATTAGCCAAGCTCTATTTTGAGGGACAAATTTAACACTGCTTTTTAGAAGCACAATAACAAATATGAGTAAAAATGCCTCAACAGTAAATACGACATCGAGAATTTGTGACACTGGATCCATTTAAATATTCCTTATAATAATTAATCATAAAATGGTGTGTTGTTTTAATTTTAAACTAATAAAGACTACCACTTTTCAATGTAATTACCTACAAAAAGTGGGCACTTAAGAAGTACATATTATCGAGGGGGGCTCTCGGAAATTTTATTTCGACCAGTTTCTTTAGCGTTATAAAGAGCAGCGTCTGCTTTTGCAATAATGTCTTCTGCTATTGTTTTTGTGTTAGGAATTAGGCTATAAAAACCAATACTTAAAGTAAGCATATCACTTACTTCTGAATATTTATGCTCTATGCCCAACTTGGCTATTTCTTTTTGAATTAGAATGGAAAAGCAATATGCATTATCAGTATTGGTACAGGGTAAAATAAGTGCAAATTCTTCACCACCATATCGAGCTGCTAGATCGCCAGGGCGCTTACATAAATTTTGCAGTGTTTCAGCAACTTGTTTTAATGCCTCATCCCCTTTTTGATGACCATAACTATCGTTGTATTTTTTAAAAAAGTCGATGTCGCAAATAAGTAAACTAATGGGTTGTTGGTAACGAACGCATCGTTGTATTTCGTCATCTATAGTTTGATCAAAGCATCGACGATTAGCTATGTTTGTTAAGCCGTCTGTATTGACCAGCTCACTTAATTGTTGATTGGCTGTGATAAGTTGCTGCTGAGTAAGTTCTAATTTTTGTTTATAGTTTATATTTTTGAACGCGTTGGTTAGTATTTCACCCACTAATTTTATTCGGATTAAATCAAGGTTTGTCCATTCACGTTTTACTGCTACACAATCACAGCCAATAAAACCAACAAGCTCTTTTTCGTAGCTTAAGCCAATGCACATTACTGATTTGATTTTTTGTAGTTCAAATTCCTTTTTTTCACCACCTGCAGAGGCTGGTAAATCCGCAACATCATTTACTTTAAAAAGGTAAGTGTCGTTCATTAATTTAAAAAAGTAGGGTAGTTCACTTTTAGGTACATTTTGCAACGAATCCTTAAAAGGCATTATGCCTTTATTTACCCATTCATGTGTATTACTCATTTGTGTGTTTTCGTCGTTAAATTTAAATAAATAGCTGCGATCTGCATGACATACAGTGCCAATTGCTTTTAATGCATAATTAATATGTTTATCTACATCATCGTTTTGAATATCAATGAGATCGGCTGATATATTCGATATAACAACATCAAAATTATATTGTTCATCAATTGTTTGTTTTTCTATTTCAAAGGTGATCATTGAAACGGTCTCGGTAATATTGGCAAATTTAATGTTCAGTAAGAAGGCTGTTTGATCTACTTCAAGCACCACTTTATTTTGAACATTAGGTATAAGATAAACATCAAAAAGGTTCTGTAATAATAAAGTTTTTTTACTTAAAGGGCTTATTAGCTTTATGTGACTAAAGTGATTTTCATTCAAGTCAGAATGCTGCTTTAAATTAAACAGGTTTAACGCGGATTCGTTTGCTTTGTAGTTGCGTGTTTTTGAGTCGTGGACCAAAACAGCAAAAGGGAGACACTTTAATGTACTCCAGATCTCTTTAATCGAGTTCAACGTTTAAGTTACCTCATTTTCTATAAAAGATAGGACATATCCGATTGATTTTTATTCTTATAATATAGTTTTAGTACAGTTTTGTTGATATTACTAACTTTTTTAGTGCGTTTATGTGAGTCACGCATTATAATTGATACTGTATATCATTACTCCTTTCTTCAGTGAGCCTTTAGCGGCTTACTTGCATTCTAAGTATAGGTAACCCAAGTATTTCATGACCGAAATTACAACACACCAAGCTTCTCGTAGGCGCTTACTCATTGCGCTTGCAATAACATGCTCATTTATGATCATACAAGTAATTGGCGCGTATTATGCTAATTCGCTTGCTGTATTAGCTGATGCAGGACATTTGTTTGTGCATAATAGTTCGCTATTTATTGCCTTAATTGCTTCAAGTTTTGCTATTCACTTAGCTAAAACTTTCAATGATGGCTATCAACGGGCTGAGTTAATGGGTGGGCTTATTAATGGCATTTTATATCTCGTAATTAGTTTGGTGATTCTATATGAAGGTGGGGAGCGATTTATTCATCAGCATGAAGGTAACGAACTTGAGATAAATAGTTACTTAATGTCGGTAATTGCGGGGCTAGGCTTTTTGTTCCACGGTGCCGCTGCTTGGGTATTATACAAGGGACGAAAAGCAAGCATTAATGTTTATGCCGTGTTCTTACATTCGTTTTTTGATTTGATTTCTACTGTGTCCACTTTTGTTGCTGGTGTACTAATATATTTCACAGGCCTTGCGGTCATCGATATTTTATCGAGTATGCTTATAGCGTCGTTTGTATTGTTTACGGGCATTAAAGTAATTATAAGTTGTATTAAAGGTTTGCGTTTAAATAAAGCAAAGCTTCCCAAGGTAACAGATATTGAAAGCGAAATCACAAGCATAGAACACGTACATAACGTACATAATGTAACTGTAACACGTAATTACGATGGCCTAGTGGTGGGGGCTCATGTGGTACTCAAAAAGCACTGTACTATTGAAAAGCATGACGAAGCATGTCGCTTAAAGGTAGAGAATCTGCTTGCTGAAAGGTTTAGAGTAACGAGTAGCGTACTGCAAATTGAAAGCCATGAATGCCATCATATTCACTAGAGTTTATTAACCTTTCAAAGTTAAATTCCAACGGCCTACATGGTGCTTAGGCAAGACAGTGCACATAAGGTGTGTACATTCACAAATAGTTGATAACGCAGAATTAATGCAAGCAGACGCGGCCCCAAAGGAATCTCCCGGGGCAGTTTAATTCTTGTTGCTCGGCTTTGGTTTACTGTTACACCGTGTAAAGGCTGAAGAGTAGTGCAGGAGTAGTAGCCAACCTGGTGCTGCGATTAAACCGCTTTAAGTTTTAACAAACACTAACCCACAAAGGTCATTAGAACTGTGTGTTAGTGGATGGGGGCTCTAATGCCTTGCTAGTTGCTTCAAATAAGCTCAATAATTTTTCTAAAACAACTATTTTCATTAAGTGCTTCAGCGCTCATTGGTTTTGCAAGGTAGTATCCTTGAAGCACATGGCAACCAGCGTTAACTAAAAACTCCATTTGGTCACGATTTTCAACGCCTTCAGCAATACAATATAAGTTTAAATTTTCAGCTAAAGAAATAATAGTTTTAATAATTGACTCGTCTCCTTTGTCCTCACCAATACTATTTACAAAACTTTGATCTATCTTTATGACGTTAATTGGGAATTGGCTCAAGTAAGTCAGCGATGAATAGCCTGTACCAAAGTCATCAAGCAATAATTTAAATCCTGCTGCTTTTAATTTTTGTAACTGCTTAGCAGCTTTCAGTTTATCTTCAAGCAATATAGTCTCTGTAATTTCGAGCCTCAGTTGCTTTGGCAGAATACCCGCGTCTGCTAGTATGCATTGTAAACGTTCGGTTATATTCTCCTTTAAAATATGTTTTGGTGATAGGTTTAAGGAAATATAAAATAGTGGATTGTCATTCAGTAGTGGCGCTAATTCAATAAGTGCGCGTTTAAGGGCTAACTCAGTTAAGCGCTCGATTAAACCGGTTTCTTCTGAAATTGGAATAAACACTGCGGGTGAAACAAATTGCTCTTTGTTTTTCCAGCGCATTAGTAGCTCTACACCATTTATTGTTCTTGCTTCAATATCAACAATTGGCTGATAATGATTAAAAAATAAGTCGGCTTTTACTGCATCTTTTAAATCATTTTCGAGCATTAGCTTTTGTTTTATTTGTTCGTTCATTTCATCGCTAAAGAAGCTAAAACCATTCCTGCCATTTTGCTTTGCTTGCATCATAGCGACGTCTGCGTTACGAATTAAAATGTCGGTTGTTATTGCATCAAATGGGTACAAAGCAACGCCTATACTGGCAGAAATATTAATCGCAAAGTCTTCAATCATCACTTTATTTGCTAATTCTTTACTAATTAGCATAACTGTTTCTTTTAATGAGTCCTGAGATTCTACATTTTTAATAAGAACTAAAAACTCATCTCCACTTTGGCGGCCAAGCTGTGCATTTTCGTTAAGAATATTACTCACCCGTTCAGTAATATTACAAAGAAGCTTGTCACCTACAGCATGACCAAAAGAGTCATTTACTGGCTTAAACTTATCTAAATCTATAAATAAGAGTGCGCAATGTGTATTTGAACTTTCGGCTTGTTTAATGGCTTCCTCAATTTCTTGATACATTAAACTACGATTTGGCAGTTTTGTTAGTGCGTCGTAATTGGCTAAATAACGCAGCTCATTTTCAGCTCTTTTTTGCTCTGTTAGGTCAGAAATAACAATTACATAGTAGCTTACTTCTGTTGTACTTTTTGCTACAGCAGTCACATTAATATGCACTGGGTGCTTACTGCTTTTAGTTGTTTTTATTAACGTATCAATATGCCAGTTTTCAGTTGGTTGCAATTTTTTAAGTATTTTTGCGAACTCTTTACAGTTTTCTTTACCAATAGACTTTATAAATAGTTTCGGGCTAATATTTGTAAATTCCTCTGAATCAGAGAACGTTCTTATAAAACTATTATTTGCTGAAAATGGCATTAAATGATCGTCTAAAATCAGTAACCAATCGTTTATTTGGCTAAATGCTTCACCTAGTATTTTGGCTTGTTCTTCATTGGCACGCTGCTCTGTAATATTGGTATAAATACCAGATACATACAAAGGTTTGCCTGTTTGAGTGTCAAAAATTATTTGGCCAGTGTCTTGATACCACAACCACTGCCCATTTTTATGGCGGAGACGATATGTTAATTGCCAATTTTTATTTTTACTTTTTTTGCTTATAAAGCTTTGCCATTTGGTTTCAAATCGACGCTTATCGTCAGGGTGTATAATAGAATAAAACAGCTCTATCGATACTCGTTCTTCAAGGTTCTCATAACCCAGTTCTATGCCGCGTAAGGTATTTACAGAACCATCTTTAAATCGAAAATCCCATATTCCACTTTTATTATTTTTAAGAGCGAGCTCTGTTTGTTTTTTCGAGTTTATAGTATCTGTATGCGCTTGTTGAATAACATTTTGGCGGTTACGGTATTGCCAGAAAAATAAAGCGAAGAGACTTAACATAACTATAATATAGGTGAATATCGCAAAGGGAGACTTCCAAGGAGCATAGGCTACATTCATGCTCAGCTTAACTGGTGGGGCTTTAATTACACCATCTTTAAAATGTGCGTTTATGGTGAGAGAGTAGCTTCCTGGTTGAAGTTTAGTAAAAAACACCTGATTTGATTTTAAGTTGTCATAGGTAAGTGATGTTGGGCCATCAAGAACCACATCATATAACGTTTTATTTGTATCTGGGTAAGAAAAGTCAGAAAAGCTTACCGTTAACCCCATATCATCATGGCTCAATTTGAGTGGTTGATTACTGTATGCAAGAGGTGAAAAAGGTAATTCTCTTGTCAATAGACTGACATCTGTAATTGCTAATTTATCTTTTTTAGTTGTTGCTTTTGTATTGAAATCAGCAGGATTAAAAAGCAGCGCGCCTGCATTACTACCTAATATTATTTGCCCATTATTCAATTTTCTTTGCGTGTAGTCTGTAAATTTATTGGTGCTTAAACCATCTTTAACAGAAAAACTTGTAACATTAAGTGTGTTGAGGTTTACCTTGTAGAGCCCATTCTCAGAGCTTGCCCAAAGATACTTGTTTTCATCAGGCACTAAAGACAAAATTGAACTTGAATTTAAAGAACTTTTAAGCCCCAGAGAATGTTTACGTTCATAGCTTTGTGGGTCTATGCCAATTAAGCCTTCATAAGTAGTTGCAAGCCATAAAACATTTCTTTTTAAGTCAAGGTAATAATTATCTACAGTGTAATAGATGTCGTCTCTATTCTTTGATGACTGAAATATTTGGGTTAAGCTTTGTGTGGACTCATTGTACCTATATAGGCTGTTGGTCATACTAATTAAAAGTTCATTAGGATGAGTTTTCAGCGGTGGCAGAAAGACATAGGCATATATTGGGTCTAAAAAGTTTTTAAGCCCTTTAATAACCCTTATATCACCTGTTTTTTCGTTAAATAGGTAAAAGTTTTTGTCGTTTGCAAATGCATATTGATGAGTGCCAATTTTGGCAAAACCAAAAACAGTTGGTTGAGTAAGTAAATCGTTATTAGTACTTAAGTTTGATACTAATTGCTTACTATTTTTATCAAACAATTCAAACCCATTGTAAGAATATAGCCATAAATATTGGTTGTTTCCAAGAGAGGAAGCAAAAATATCATAAACTGCTGACGAACCAAACACTGCTTTAGCGTCGGTTGAGTTTAAAAAAGTACGTGTAGTTTTTGTTTTAGGGTTGTATTGAGCTAGGCCATCGTTTGTACCAAACCAAATAGTATTATCTTCGTCTTCGTGAATTTTGTTTATCGTATTATTGACGGGCAACTTAATATTTTTAAATCGTCTTGTATTAATGGGCCACGTGAATACCCCTTGGCTTCTTGATGATAACCAAAGTACTCCTGTTTGGCTTATTGTTAAATCGTCAATTGAGTTATCGTTGATATTAAATTTACTTTTTTCATAATTTAATATGAACTCTATTTCGCCGTTTATTCGGCTAAAACTAAATAATCCTTTTTCTGTTGCTACAAACTCACCCTGCTCAGAATTAATGTAATCCCAGATATTGAGATCGGGAATAAGCGTCGTTATTTTAGAGCTGAGTACAAGGTTATCTTCTGAAAATGCGAATTTATACAGCCCTTCTACCGTGCCAACTAGAAGGCCAAGCTCTTTATCTACCTGTAAAAACTTTACATTGATGTTGTCTATTGTTGTTTTTTCGGCAGAGTGAAGTGGTATTTCTGTAAGCTGATTACTTACAAGGTTGAACGCATATAGCCCATTATTGGCACCAATGAAAAGTGTATTATTGTGTAGTGTTAAAGCGCGAATAAACGAAGTTTTTTCAGCTAAAGCGGCTGTTTTTTTAAAAGTAGCAGTGGTTTTGTCGTAAGTGACTATTTGGTTATCAATTGCTAAGTAATAAAGTTCGTTTTTTTCAGCCATTGCTGCAACAGGTGAATAAATCTGTTTTTCTTTATCGAGCTGACCAGAGTAAATTTTTTCTGTTTTTAAAGTTTGCGGATCTATTATGAATGCCCCAGCTATATCAGTGGAAACAAGTAACTTACCGTCTTGTGTTTTTAACAGCGTAGAAATGTAATGTTTGTCTAGCTCAAAACCACCGTCGAATGTTTCAACGTTATAGCCATCAAACCTATTTAGTCCTTGTTGCGTTGCAATCCAAATGTAGCCAATCTCATCTTCTTGTATTTTTACAACGTAATTTTGTGAGAGGCCTTCATCGGTAGAAAGGCGCTGTAACTGTTGGGCGTAATTTTGCGATGCAAATGCATTGGTCATACACAACATTATAAATAGAACAAAAAGGGAAAATTTACTTATTGGCACTGATGACCGATCTCCAAAACAGGTGCAGCTACATACAGCTAAGTGTTAAATATAGCACAGTTTTTATTTTGTTTTTACAAAAAATAAACATATTTTGTCAGTGCAAATTTAATGCAATGAACTAATATTTAACACTATTTAAGGGTTTTAGGGAGGTCTTAAAATGGCTTTAACAAACATACAAGCCAAAGATAGTCTTTTACTGATCATAGATATTCAAGAGCGACTTTCCTCCATGATTAGTGATTTTCAAAGTCTTTTAAAAAATACACTAAAATTAGCGCAGGCATCTTGTGTGCACGACATACCAACACTTATCTCAGAGCAGTACGTCCAAGGATTAGGAGAAACCGACAACAAAATTAAATCTGTTTTACCGCGTGCTACGTATTTTAGTAAGGTGCATTTTAGTGCTTGTGAAGAAGCTGGCTTCTTAGATAAGTTAATTAGTTTTAACAAAAAAACGATTGTTGTAGTGGGCACTGAGGCGCACGTGTGTGTTTTACAAACGTGTATTGATTTATTAAAAAATGGATTTGAAGTGGTTTTAGTAACAGATGCAATAGGCTCTCGTAATGCTGAGCATAAAAGTATCGCAATAGAACAGCTAAAGCATGGCGGAGCGGTAATTTCATGTGCAGAAATTATTATATTTCAATGGACAAAAACTGCAGCTACGCCTACGTTTAAGAAAATACTACCTATAATTAAATAGGTTAGTTGTATATAGTGTAAATTAA
The DNA here is from genome assembly GCF_016865405.1 of Pseudoalteromonas sp. PS1M3. Lineage (NCBI taxonomy): Bacteria > Pseudomonadati > Pseudomonadota > Gammaproteobacteria > Alteromonadales > Pseudoalteromonadaceae > Pseudoalteromonas > Pseudoalteromonas sp. PS1M3. The sequence continues at coordinate 365,227 of NZ_AP022625.1, forward strand.
ATGTTTATTATTATTAAATTTTAAATTATTCATTGATAATATCGGTACTATTTGGCTGTATTTGTACTAAGTTAAATGTATTAGCAAAATTAAAAGTTAGGGTCTTTATGTCTAGTGTTAGTCGTTTATTAACAGTTATTTTTGTCATCTTATTCGTCGAATCTATAGGATTAGGCCTTTATTTTGGTACGTTAACTCAAGCATTTATAGTCGGTTTGCCGTTGTGTTTATTACCAATATGGCTACTTAAAACTCAAGAAAATAACCCTATTACACCCCACATAGTCGCTGCTGCAATTATGATGTTTTCTTTTTTGCATATACAGCAAGCATTTGGCTTAATTGAAGTGCATTTTGAAATTTTTATATTAATGCCTATTTTAATTGTTTTTGTTCAGTGGCGAGTTTTTATTACAGCCATTGTATTTGTTGCCGTCCATCACCTTTCTTTCTACTACTTACAAACCCAAAATACGGGCTTTTATGTTTTTGACCCTGATAGGCTTGCTTTTAGCACTGTGATTATTCATGCAGCTTATGCAATAGTTGAAGTGCTTGTTGTAGGTTACATAGCAATTACTTTAGAGAGAGAGCGCCGGGCTGGAACATCACTTAGCTCAGCAACTGAGCAAATTATGGAAAACTCTGAGCACATTAAATTATCTCTTAGAGCCGATTACACGCAAAGCGAAGCTGTTGTTGGTTTTAACACCTTACTCGATTACTTGTCGGACGTTATTAAACAAGTTAAAACTCAATCGTATTCTCTAAAAACCAATTCCGGTGAATTAATTCAAGTTCATGATCAACTAGCGAATGGTGCACAGCAGCGAACTCAGCAAACAGATGATATAGCTAATTCGGGTGCTCAAGTTGCGCATGGTTTCAAATTAGTAGAGCAAGAAAGCGAAGTGTTGAAAACACAAGTAGATAGCATCACACAATCTGCTAAAGGGGCTCTAGACGACGTATTACAGACCGACAGTAAAAGTAGAGAGCTACTGAATTTGTTAAATCATACAGAAGAGCAAATTAATCAACTCGTTGCTGCCGGCGATGTCATTTCAAGCTTATTAAACGAAATATCTGGAATTGCTGAACAAACAAATTTACTTGCGCTCAATGCAGCCATTGAAGCTGCCAGGGCTGGCGAGCACGGAAGGGGCTTTGCAGTTGTAGCGGATGAAGTACGATCATTGGCAAACCATAGTAAAGCAACTACTGACAAAATAGGCCTGACTCTTAAAGACCTTGTTACAAATAGTAAAACATCTACCCAATCAATGACTCAGTGCGTAAGCTTTGTTGTTGATTTAACTGAAATAAGCACTGCAATGAAAGAAAACATTTCAGCAATGAGTGAACAGATAAAAGCTGTATCCAGTAGTACTACCTCGGTTGCACAAGTTGTTTCAGAGCAGGCTGGTAATACAGAACAAATTGCTAACAGCACAGACCAAATGCGCCAAAATCAGTACGAAGATTCCAATATTGTTAAGCAACTCACCGACAAAGTTCAGTTAATCGACGTGAGTATTGACGTACTTGAGCAATCAATTGCTAAATTTAAGTAGCCCACATTTTTTAAAGTTTATAATACTAGCCTGGTTAGGATTCGTTATATCAGGCTTAGTATATTTTCAGGTTAGCCAGCTAAAATCGTTTGATAGTGACAGAATATTATTACAGGATGGTTGGTTTTTAAGTTTTAAAAAGCAGCTAGGGTTGAATACGCAAATACACGAGGCGTCTTTAGTTCTTGTCATAGAGCAAAACTGTGGTTGCGCGAAGCAGGCTAAAGCACACATTACCGCACTTAAACGGTTTGCTGACGAAAAAGGCTTTAATATTATCGAGCATCCTTATTCGGCTGAGTTACATCACGTTATTCCAGCTACGCCAGCCGCAGTAATTATGGATAAGAATGGCGAGTTTGTTTATGCGGGGCCATTATCCGAAGGATTGGCTTGCTCACAGGGCAGTGGTTTTGTAGAAACGGCTATGACTAACTTAGTTGCTGGGTTTAACTCAAAATTACTCGTAGCAGATACTAAAGGCTGTTATTGCAAAAATAGGGTTTAGCTTCAGGGGGCCGCTTCCTTAAAGTAAATTTGTTGAGTGTTAAATCACACTCTATTTTTTCAAAAAGAGCCTAACTAACTGAGTAATAAATAGTTTTATGCAAGTGCTTTATATTTGTGTTAGTGCACACTTTTGAGTGAAAGTTTTATTAGTCAACTCTCAAATGAACTAATCTATATTCACTAATTATTAGATTTTAATGATCAATCTATTAATTTGAATCAATGGCGATACTAAATAAAATTGACAAAAGATTAGGGGAACAATGAGTTACCAATTTTTGTATGAGAGGTTACCCTAAAGTTATAATTGGATTTAAAAATAAAATTCAAATAACGCTCTAAAAATTATTGATAACTATTACTATTTAGATTAATATAACTATATTGAAAGTAATTAGAGTGGTTTGTAATCATGTATATTTGTCTATGTCACGGTGTGACAGATAAAAAAATTGAACAAACAATTGATGATGGTGCAACAACTATGCGTGAGTTGGCAAAAGAGCTTAACGTTGGCAGCCAATGCGGAAAATGCTGTGGTTGTACTAAGAAGATTTTGAATCGCAAGCTGATTGAAATTGCAGACATAACAGATCAAGTCGCTTAATTATTTTTAAAAAATATTACATAAAAAAGCAGCCATATGGCTGCTTTTTTTATGTTTATAACGTGTTGTTAAAGTTGAGATTGAAGATAATTTTCTATACCTACATTCTCAATAAGCTGTTGTTGTGTTTCTAGCCAGTCCATTTGCTCTTCTTGCTCGTTTAAAATATGGTCGAGTGCTTCTCGGCTAATGTAGTCTTTTTTACTTTCAGCTAATTTAACCGCAGCGCGAAGTTCGTCTATAGTATCAAGCTCAAAGCTCATGTTAGCAGCAATCATTTCTTCGCTGTTTTCACCAATACGTAAACGGCCTAAGTCTTGTAGGTTTGGTAAACCCTCTAAAAATAAAATACGCTCAATTAAACGATCGGCGTTTTTCATTTTTTGAATTGACACTTTGTAGTCTGCTTTATCAAGCTGGCTAAAACCAAAGTCTTTAAACATACGTGCATGTAAAAAGTATTGATTAATTCCGACAAGTTCATTAGCAAGTACGCTATTTAACGCTTTAATTACCTCTAAGTCGCCTTTCATAACTTTAGCTCCTGCTAACCCATTTGAGATTGATGGTAATTTTCTGAGCCAATTTTTTCAATTAGGCCAAGTTGTTGTTCTAACCAGTAAACATGGTCTTCTTCTGTATCGAACAATAGTTTTTGGAGTATTGCACGAGATTGATAGTCTTGCTGTTCTTCACAGATGGCAATTACATCTTTTACGCAGGCAACAACTTCTAGTTCGAGTGTTAAATCATTTTGCATCATGCTTTTAACATCGTTTCCAATAAGCAAATCACGACGCTTGGTAAGGTTTGGGACACCTTCTAAAAATAAAATACGTTTGATTAACCAGTCAGCATGGTCTTTTTCTTCTTCCATTTCATGATTAAGGCGCTCATAAAGTTTATTTAAACCCCAATCATCATACATGCGAGAGTGTATAAAATACTGATCGATTGCAGCTAACTCGTTGGCGAGTAGCGCATTAAATGCGTCGATTACTTTTTGATTACCTTTCATGATATGCCACCATAGCTTTGTTAATTATGGATAGTGTAGTGTAAAACCAAGTAATTGCAAGTTTTCTCTATAAAAATCATTGTGTTACTATTGGTTTTGATTCTTATTTAAGTTTGCATTGTTGCTTGCTTTATAGGCTCTCTGCGTTTTGGGCGCACAATCAATTTTTGCTTGAATAAGAGTAGCTTGAATATATTTAAAACAGCTTAGGTAATACGGGTGTCGTAATTAACTTTATAGCGCTGAACTCAGGTGCAAAAAATAGCAAACCACATTAATAGTTTTTAATTCAATTATATTTTTTGTTTATTAATCAATTAAGCTAATTAATGTATGGCATACTCAAACACACATTAATTTCATGGTGTGTAATACATTATCAGCACCATAAATACTTACTGAACACATATTTTAATTTAACAATAGTGCAGCACACTTAGGGTCACTACTATGAGCAAGTCAATTATAATTCGCGATGCGAAGCCAAGCGATGCCAAAATTATCTTAAATTTTATTACAGAGCTTGCGATATATGAAAAAGAGCCAGATGCGGTCAAAACAAATGAGCAAGCTATTTTAGATACATTATTCAGCGAAGGCGCCACAGCGCACAGTATTATATGTTTAGATGGCGATGAACCTATAGGCTTTGCAGTTTATTTTTACAATTATTCTACTTGGCTTGGTAAAAACGGTTTGTATCTTGAAGATTTATACGTAAGTCCAGATAGCCGTGGTAAAGGTGCTGGTAAAGCCATAATGAAGCATTTAGCTAATAAGGCGTTGGGCAATAATTGTGGTCGTTTTGAATGGGTTGTTTTGGATTGGAATAAGCCTGCTATAGATTTTTATGACAGTATAGGTGCAAAGCCCCAAACTGAATGGATTATTTATCGATTGACGGGTCAAGAGTTAATAGATTTTGCTAAATAGTTAAGTTCCGATTGTGGCTAGCAATGGTTAAAAATTTATTTAAACTTTGTGCTGGTCACTCATTAAAAGAGCTATTTATGATTTCATCTTACTGGCAAAAAGCACGTCAAAGTCGCGATCACCGATTTGATGGTCTTTTTTATGTTGCGGTAAAAAGTACGGGTATTTACTGCAGGCCTATTTGTCCAGCGCCTACTGCGCTTGAAAAAAATGTTATTTATTATGAGTTTGCTCATAATGCAGCGCAAGACGGTTTTAGGCCTTGCATTCGTTGTAGGCCTGACAGTGCACCGGGAAGTGCGGCTTGGCAAGGGGTCAAAACAACCGCTTTGAGGGCAAAGCAGCTCATTGACCAATACGATGAACATGATTGCGAAAAGTTAGCTGAAAGGTTAGGAGTGAGTAGCCGATATTTAAGATGTTTGTTTAAACAACATTTTGGTTTGTCGCTTACGCAATATCGTTTATTTAAGCAATGTCATTTTGCAAAAAAGCTGATACAAGAAACGCATTTATCGCTAACCGACATTGCATACGCGGCAGGTTTTAAAAGTACAAGGCGATTTAATGATGCTTTTTTCAAACAATTAAATATGACACCATCAGCACTGCGTCAAAATACCAAAATTCAAAGTACGTCACTTACCTTAACCCTTCCTTTTAGGCCTCCTTATAATTGGCTTGCTTTACGCGCATTTATAGAAAAACGTTTAATTAAACCTGTTGAATGGATTTCGGAAAATAGCTACGGGCGTACGTTTTCAAATACGCTTTATAAAGGATGTTTCACTGCTGAATTTATCGAAAGTAAACATCACTTTAAAGTAAAGGTAGAGATAGACGACACGCAATATTTGCAAACAGTTATAAATAATATACGCCGGGTTCTAGACTTAGATGCTGATATTAATTTAATAGAAACTCATTTAAATACAAACATAAACAATGCATTCACACTGTGTAACGGACTTAGGTTGCCAGGTATTTGGTCAGAGTTTGAGGCTGGTATTAGGGCTGTGCTAGGACAACAAGTAAGCGTAGCCGCAGCGCATAGCTTAGTCACTAAACTAGTTGATGAGCTCGGAGAAAAAGACGTAAACCATGTGTATTTTCCGAGTGCCGAACAGGTAGCACAAAGCAACTTTGATTTTTTTAAAATGCCGCAAGCGCGCAAAAATGCGCTACATAATTTAGCCTTGTTTTGCACCAATAACCCTGGCAATAGCGACTTAGATTTATGGCTTGATTTAAAAGGAATAGGCCCATGGACTGTGAACTATGCAAAATTAAGAGGGCAAAGCCAACCCGATATATTACTTGATGGTGATTTAGGAATTAAAAAAGCACAAGCTGCGGCAAGTTCGTTTAACAGTGAAAAGTGCACCCCATTTCGTTCCTATTTAACGTTTCAACTTTGGCAGCAACTATCATGATTATTCAAACATACATAACAAGTCCCATAGACAATATAATAATTCAAGCAACTGAAAAAGGGGTGAGTTACGTTGGCTTTTATCCGCTTGAAACCTACCCACATGTGCCTCTTGCTAAAGTAACTAATGAGCCGATATTAAGCTGTGCGCTGCAATTAAAAGAGTATTTTAACAAAAAGCGTAAAACATTTAATGTTCCATTGGATACTAAAGGGACTGAATTTCAAAAAAGTGTATGGAACGCACTTTTGGATGTTCCTTACGGTAAAACCAATACGTATGGTGATATTGCTCACGCATTAAATAACCCAAAAGCGGTAAGAGCGGTGGGGGCAGCTAACGGTAAAAACCCAATTAGCATTATCGTGCCTTGTCATAGAATTATTGGCGCAAATGCAACGCTAACTGGATACGCTGGTGGACTCGAAAGAAAACGCTGGCTCCTAAAACACGAAGGGGTTTTGTGAATTAGTAGCCGTAAGCTTTGTATCATATATTATAAAGGTTACACTATAGAAAATACTCGAATAAAAAATAGCCATGCAAGTTAATACATTATTTTATATATTTATCTTTTTATGCATCGTACCTATTAATGTTGCAAACGCCGCTGCTAAAAAGCTGCTTTTTTGCTATGAAGACAAGGAAATTGCGCCAATGTTTTTAGGTGCAGGGCAAGAGATCCCGACTCAAAGGCCCGGAGCTTCGGCAGACGTACTCCGGCTATTAGATGATGCGGTTGATGGCGTTGATATTGAGTTTGTAAGGAAACCTTGGCGAAGGTGCTTGAAAGATCTTGAATCAAATAAAGTAAATGCAGTTATTGCTAGCTTCAGAGAAGGCAGAGAGCGAATAGCCGTTTATCCAATGAATGAACATGCAAAACCTAATGCTCAGTTTGCTATTAGCAGGTTTGGCAGCTGCTTGTTAGGTCGTGATAAATTTCGAACGCAATGGCAATCACGTGATAAGTTTAATACCAAAACATTTACAATTGCTGTGCCAAGCGGTTATGGCTTGAGCGCTGTTTTAAAAAAAGAACCTCTTTTTGTTCACGAGACGGTGTCTAAAGAAAATGCATTTGAGCTACTTAACAAAGGGGTTGTGGACTCAAGCATAGATATTTGCCAAGTTAATAAAATTAAAACGTCTAGTTACCCTTATAGTGACACCGATGTAAAAGCACTATTTCCCCCATACGAATTTACGCTTGGTTATTTAGTTTTTTCGCATCAATTTTATGAAAATCATCCGACGCTTAGTAATAAAATGTGGCAGTGGGTTAGTGAATTTGATTCGGCTCCTATCTACATTGATTATTTAAATTCTGCCAAACAACCTCAAAACTAATACTTTAAATCATAAGTTTATTTGGCGTTTGAAATTGGTATTCAGTGCATATTAGGGTAGCATAAGCGCACTTTTTGTAACTTGGCACCATCATGGCTCAATTATACTTTTACTATTCTGCAATGAATGCGGGAAAATCTACCACCTTATTACAATCGGCTTTTAATTATAAAGAGCGAGGTATGGAGCCAGTTATCCTTACTGCAGCTATTGACGATAGAGAAGGTGTTGGCAAGGTTTCGTCTCGAATAGGTTTGCAAGCAGATGCACATGTATTTGATGCAAGTAAAGATGTGTATGAGTTGATTCAATTGCTTAACAATGAAAAAAAGCGCCATTGTATATTAGTCGATGAATGTCAGTTTTTATCCAAAGAGCAAGTCATGCAGTTAACTGATGTAGTAGATGAGTTAGGCATTCCTGTGCTTTGCTACGGTTTACGAAACGACTTTAGAGGTGAGTTGTTTGTTGGCTCTCAATACCTACTAGCTTGGGCTGATAAATTAATTGAGCTTAAAACGGTGTGCCATTGTGGGCGCAAAGCCAATCACGTATTACGTACCGATGAAAATGGTGATGCCATTGCCGATGGTAATCAAGTTGAAATTGGCGGCAACGATCGTTATGTATCGGTATGCCGCAAACATTACAAAGCCGCTTTAAATATGGGCCGATAACGCGTTAATAAAGGTGTCTATATCTTTTCGAGTTATCCCTAAATGCGTAACTAGCCTGAGTTGTTTACTTGGGCTTATTAGAACACCTTGCTGTTTTAGCTTCGCAGCTATATCTACAATATTAAAATCTTCATCACAATATGCATACACCATATTGGTCGTATTACTCATATCTACGTTAAAGCCTTCAAGTGAGCTTAAACATTCAGCTAGGTAGCGCGCATTAGCATGATCGTCTTTTAAGCGACTTATGTTATTTTCAAGCGCATATTGCCCCGCAGCAGCGAGCATTCCGGCTTGTCGCATTCCACCACCAAGTACTTTACGCCAGCGCCTAGCTTTATTTACCAACGAAGACGACCCCAATAATAATGATCCAACCGGTGCACCTAACCCTTTAGATAAGCAAATAGACACAGAGTCAAAATGTTTCGTTATTTGTTTAATATCAACTTCTAACTCAACTGATGCATTAAACGCACGTGCGCCATCTAAATGCAGAGCTAAATTATGCTCATTAACAAAGTCCCGTGCTTGGGCGAGGTACTCTAGGCTAAGTACTTTACCGCCAATGGTATTTTCTAGGCTTAGTAATCGCGTTTTTGCAAAGTGGCTATCGTCTGGTTTAATTGCAGCGGCTATTTTATTGAAATTAATGGAACCGTTTTGTTCGTTTTCTATCGGTTGTGGCTGTATAGAGCCTAGAACTGCTGCACCACCACCTTCAAATTTATAATTATGCGCATTTTGGCCACAAATATATTCGTCCCCACGTTCACAGTGTGCCATTAAACCAAGTAAATTTGCTTGTGTTCCAGAGCTACAAAAAAGTGCGGCTTCAAAATTAAAACGAGTAGAAGCGAAGTTCTCTAGGTTATTTACACTTTCATCGTCGCCATAAACATCATCACCGACTGGTGCACTGTACATGATATCGCGCATTTCTTTTGTTGGCTTGGTGACCGTATCTGAACGAAAATCTATCATATTTTTCCTTTTTCTTATTTAATCAAGTTCATTACAAATTTGTTCACGCGTCTCTTTATCAAAGTAACTCCAAGCAAGAAATCGGCTAACTTTTTGCCCTTGAGCCATATCAATAATTTTATATTCCGCAATTGGGTATGTTTTTAGCTTTGCTTCAAGTGCACTAAGTGAGTCTTTTTTTGATACTAAAGATGTAAACCACAATACTTGTTGTGCAAATTCTTCACTTTCTGCAATTATTGTTGTAATAAATTGTACTTCACCACCTTCGCACCAAAGCTCGTTGTTGTTACCACCAAAGTTAAGCGTTTTACTGGGCGCTTTTCCTAAGTTTTTCCATTTTCGTTCACTTCCTTTTTTTGCCTCTTGTTCGCTTGCATGAAATGGCGGGTTACAAAGCGTTAAGTGATATAAATCTTTTTGGTTTATAACACCTTTAAATATATTAGCCGGTTTTTTTTGCAGCTTAACCGTTATTTTTAAGGCATTAAATTGTGCAATCTGCTTGGCTATTTTAACCGAGATAGGGTCTATATCTGAGCCAGTGAAGTGCCAGTTATATTCACTCGTCCCTGTTAATGGATAAACTAAATTTGCACCAGTACCTATATCAAGTACTTTAACCTGCTTACCTTGAGGGATTGTTTGTTTATTATCTTCGCTTAATAGATCGGCCAAGTGATGGATATAGTCTACTCGCCCTGGTATTGGTGGGCATAAGTTGTGCTCGGGAATATCCCAAAATTCAATATTATAGTGCGCTTTGAGTAGCGCTTGGTTGAGTGTTTTTACTGCTTTATTATTTGCAAAGTCAATACTTTTAGTACCTGCAGGCGTGTTAACTATATAAGGGCTTAAAGCCGGCAGCGCAGCTGTTAGTAAGTTAAAATCGTAACCGTTATTATGCTGATTGCGTGGGTGTAGTTTTGCACGTGGTGTATTTTTAGTCATGAATTTATTTTAGCAATCTATATCAATAGTTAATTGTAACAAATCCTCGTAATTAAAGTGCAGACAATTACTTTGGCATATTTAAAAATACTGGTACGATGAGTTTAGGGTAACAATAAGGATTAAGCGTGGCCATTTCTCAACAATCAATAACTATAAATTTAGCAGATAAACAAACACTGCATTTACGCAAAATATCCGATGAACAACAAAATGGTCCCATCGTATTCTTTATGCATGGTGCAGTCGAAAATGGCAAAATTTTTTATACACATAGTAATAAAGGTCTTGCTCCATTTTTAGCTGAGCACGGATATCGTTGCTATGTCGCTGATCTGCGTGGGCGCGGAGAAAGTAAGCCTGTTATATCTAAATCTGCTGCCTATGGGCAAACCGAAGCTATATTAGAAGATATTCCCGCGTTTATTAATAAAATTGAGCAGCTCGAAGGTTCTAAACCAGATTACTGGGTGGCCCATTCGTGGGGTGGCGTTTTAATGAATAGCGTATTTGCACGCTTTCCACATTATATTGATGATGTAAAAGCATGTGTTTACTTTGGTTCAAAACGCTCACTGTTTAATAATCATCCAAAAAAATTACTTCAAGCTAATTTTATTTGGTATTTTATGGCGCCATTACTTGCTAAAAAGCACGGGTATTTACCTGCAAAGCGCTTAAAGTGGGGAAGTGACGATGAAACCCAAAAGTCGCATTATCAAAGCATGCAGTGGGCTAAAAAAAAGCCTTGGGTTGATTCAGATGATAATTTTGATTATGCAAAAGCACTACGTTCACTTCATTTGCCACCTACGCTACATATTGCAGCGGTTAAAGATAAAGCATTAGCGCAGCCTATTGATATTCAAAGGTTTATTGATGAATCTGGCCCTGGTATCCAACAAATGCGTATTTATGGTCGTCGCCATGGACACCGTATAGATTACGACCACATAAATATGTTAACTCATCCAATAGCCCGCAAAGAGCAATTTAACGATTTACTTCAATGGTTTAAGAGTCACCCTTGTTCATTAGCTTGAGCAAGGGGACTTGGTATCGTTCCCATTTACTAACGGCATTTGTATTTACTGGCTGGCGAACAGCTTGTTTGCTCAGTGTTGTGACGGCTCTTTTTTGATTGTAAAACGATAAGCAGTTTTGCTCATATTTACACCCTAAAAACTCAAAAAGAGTATTTAATTGGTCTTTAGGATTATTTACTAAGTCTTCATAGGCTAAATTAAACACAGGTAATCTTAAAGTATTCCAATGTGTCATTAGTTTTTCATATAAGCCATGGTAGTGCTTAAATTCAGTTAAAGAGCAAAAGTACGGCTCGTTCTCAGCAAAATAATTACTAAATACAGAAAATGCTGTGGCATTAACGTTACGTGATAAATTAATAAACTTAGCGTTTGGAAATAAAATATAAATCAGCCCGAGCGATTGATAATTGCTTGGTAGCTTATTAATAATAATCGGCCTTAACGGTGTCGCTGTTTTTAGTGTATCAATATAAATATTACGAGCTTGATTAATTAGGCTAGGCGTTAAATTGGCTAAGCACTGAGGATACGGAGTTTTGGTTTTTTGCTCTAAAAAGGCAACAACATTATTACTAATACTCGTGTTTTCGCCTAGGCTTGAACATTCGCTATGACTTATAAGCATTTGCTCTAGTAGAGTTGACCCGCTTCTTGGCATGCCAATTATAAATACAGGCGTGATTGTTGCGGAAAAGTCTTCTTCACGTGTAGCCAATAAATCAAGAGTATTGAATTTAATGATCTGATCATAAAAAGGGTCAAGCTCTTTGGTTGTAAACGTACTTAATTTATATTGTAGCGTATTTGCTAGCTCAAAATAGTTAAAAGCTTGATCTGTATCGTTTAGTTTATCGTAACTTTTGCCTAATGCGTAGTAACACACCATTTTAAGACGTAGGTTGTTAGTTTGAGTTACTAAGTGATGCAAATTACTAATGTAATTGTGTTCTTTATTAAAACGGCCAAGTTGTACTAATTCAAACAAAATATAGGCTGTGACAGGGTATAAGCCCATACTCAATGCGTGTGCAAATGTTGTGTGCGCTTTATCCAAATCACCATGTGTTAAATAATGCTGGGCTAAGTAATAATGTGGTTCAGGGTTATGGCTTGCTAGGCTTTTTGCATATTCTAATACGGTAAGTGCGTCCTGTGGTGAATTAACACCATTAAAAGCGTCTGCCAATGCGTGAAGCGGTTCTAACATGTGCGGTAAACGTTCGCAGGCTTTTTGTAGTAAATAAACTGCGGCATCAAACTTTTCTAGTCTTAGTGCTATTTTACCTAAACCAAATAAGGCTTCGCCATTTTCGGGCTCAGTAGCAAGTAATGTTTTGTAATGAAACTCTGCTTCTTTGAGCTTGTTTTGTTCGAGTAGTTTGTTGGCTTTATCTAGTAGCATAGTGGGGCATTTTATTTTTTATTTACTATAAAATAAAAAAGGCGAAATGTCTTAACATTTCGCCTTAATGCTTTCATTCTAAAAATTAGAAAGTATACGTGGCCTTAGCGTAGTAGAAACCACCGTTAATACCGTAAGGAGATGTTTCGTAGTATTTACCACCCCAGTTATTATTTGGGATACCCGTTGCATCTTGGAAATCAAGTTTTTCAGCATCTTGGTCAAGTAAGTTTTGTGCACCTACAGAGAAGCTGATTGAATCGTTCACAAAGTACGTAATTTCTGCATCAAGCGTTACAGATGCGTCTGCTGTTTTAGCTGTTGCATCGTAATCAACGTGAACACCTTGATATTCGCCATAGTAGTTAAGACGAGTAAACGCAGAGATTGACTCCCACTGTTGTGCCCACGTAAGTGTTGCACGGTGGTTAGGTAAGTCTTCCTCTAGGCGTTTAACTTTAAACTCACCCGTAATATCACTGAACTTAGTTACTTCAGTTTCATTCCAGTTGTAAGCAAGGCTAAATGTAGAGCTGCCACCTAAAATATCTGCTGTGTAATTAGCTACAACATCAACACCTTGAGTTGTTGTATCAAAGTCATTAGTGAAGAAACTAACTTGCGCAAGACCTTCAACATTAGGTACACCCGCAGCTGAAAGTGTATCTTTATCAGCTTGGCTAAGCGTAATTTTTTCAGATTGACTGATACGGTCTTCAACTTGAATGTTGTAGTAATCAACAGTTAGGAACAAATCGCCAATTGTATAAACTGCACCAAATGTATAACTTTGCGATTCTTCAGGTTGTAGCTCCGTACCACCAAGTTGAACAGCAACAGGGTTTGTTGGTGGTAATAATGCAGAATCTCTTAACACACCATCACTTAAGTTTGTTTGAACGTTACTTACGTTTGCTTGACCAACGGTTGGTGCACGGAAACCTGTGCTAATTGAACCACGAATATTTAGATCTTCAGTTACATGATACTGAGCCATTAATTTGTAGTTTGTTGTGCTACCAAACGAGTCGTAGTCTTCAAAGCGAAGCGCTAAGCCCATTAAGAAGTCTTCTGTAAATGGTGCTTCAACGTCGACAAATGCTGCGTAGTTACGGCGTGTAAACTCACCTGCTTGCGACGGCTTGAATCCAGGGAAGCCGTTTGAACCAATGCCAAAACCTTGCGCTGTTAATGGGCCCGCAGTGTATGATGCTTCATCACCTGAGATGATTGTAAATGTTTCTTCATGCCATTCTAAACCACCGGCTACGTTCACATCATATGCTAGGCCAAAGTCGTAGCCTTTAGATAGGTCTAAGTTAAAGTTTTTCTCTAACTGCTCATATTTACCAGGGCTAAAGTCGCGCGGTGTGTCTGGGCCTAAAGATGCATTCACCGTGTTGTAAATAAAGTAACGTGATTCATTTAAACCCACAGTACCGCTTAAATCATACAATACGTCTTTCATGAAGCCGTCTGTAAATTCACCTTTTGTACCAATGGTTAAAGAGGTATCAGTGATGTTGCCACCAAAGTTTGGTGTAAAACCACCCGGGATCATTTCGTTAAATGCAAAACAATCTGGGTTGTTAGCTACGCCGTTTACGTAAGCCGGGTCGTCTAATACATTACCATCTGTAATTGAAATGGTAGGACAGTTACCGCTCATGTCGTCAGTTAGGTCTGCAACAAGGAGTGTTGCGCCATCATCGTTTGAATATACACCTGAACGAGTATGCGGGTTACGATAGTAAAAGCCACCACGTACATCGCGCTCAGAGTAGTTACCAAACATGTAAAATTGTGAGTTGTTTGTTAAGTCTAGGCCTACATTACCAAAAAGTGAGATATCGTCATCAACTTCTGGTGCACCCCAAACTTGAGCAAGAGACGAAACATCAGGTACGCCTGCTGCTGCAAAACCTGCTGCATCTGGGCGTTGAACTGAACGACTCGTTGCATCTGCTGTTTTGTATTGGAAGCTTAAGTTTGCAAAACCACTGTCTGTAAACGGTAAACCTACGTTACCAGAAATTTGAGTAGTATCGCCGTCGCCTTCAAAATATTGACCTTTACGAACTTCAAACTTACCGCCTTCTGAAGCGTCTTTTAATTGGAAGTTCATTACACCTGCAATAGCATCAGAACCGTACTGAGCGGCTGCACCGTCACGAAGTACTTCTACTTGTTTAATTGCAATGCTAGGAATAACTGAAATATCGGCGCCTTGTGCACCATCGTTAATACCACCGCCTAGAAATGCGATTACAGATGCACGGTGACGACGTTTGCCGTTTAAAAGTACTAACGTGCTGTCTGATGGTAAACCACGAAGGTTAGCAGGGCGGACTAGTGATGCTGCATCACTAATAGGGTTTTGATGAACGTTGAAAGAAGGAACTGAGCCTTTAAGAAGTTCTAGCATGTCAGTGTTACCTGACTTTTCTAGCTCTTCGCCACCTATGATATCAATAGGAACGGGTGAATCACCAATTGAACGTGGAGCTGAACGCGTACCTACTACAGCAATTTTCTCTACATTCTTATTAACTTTAACTTCGCTTTGTTCATCTGCTGCTATTGCAGAGCCCGAGATGAATAATCCGGCGGTGGTTGTGGCTAATGCAAATTTAATCGCTTGGTTTAGCGTATTATTTTTTAATTTCATTCTAAATTTCCCCAGTTAGAATAATTTTGTTTTAGGCGTACTTTAAAGCACGCCTTAATCATAATTGTGGAACGAACAGAGTGGTTTTACGCGATTGAAGTATCGAATCAAAAGAGCGTAAATACTCACCTTCTGTTAACTCCTGAATACAGACTATACATAAAAAACAACAAGAGCAATTATTAATTAACTATTAAATAACAAAACTTTAATTAGGTAAAAAATCCAAAGGTGGTGCATTTTAGTGCTACTTATAACCATTTGTGTGCAGGTTAAGATGTAATTGGGAATATTAATGCAGGTGGGGAAGGGGTTTTCGAGGTTGGCTTTTTAAATGTCATCCTGTTTTTTTGTTTTAGTTTGCAAATTTGTTAATTTCCATGTTGCTAATTTTTCTCTATATTCATCCCACACACATGAATAACAATTGCCACTGCCGCAACATTCATCAGATTTTGGTTTTTCAGGTTTTTGTGGAATTTGAGTTGTTAAATCAGTCATAGTTAATACTTTTTGGCACTAGTTTGGTGCAAAGGATAAAGTATAGTCATAATCAAGTAAATTATTCTTTGTTAACCCAACAGCATGTGTGAAAATATAGAAATGCGATTATATAAAGTTATTCACCGTGCTCCTTGGCGTGTAGTAAAAATTAGTAAAAAGCGTCAACAGCTTCGTTTTCGTCGTGCTATGGTGGCGCTTAAAATTGCACTTGCACAAGAAAAACAAGAAACTAAAGAGATGTTGGCCATATACAAGCGTTACACACAAGGGCAAACAAATAGTGCAGAGCTTAAACGAGCGAATGAGCAGTTTGTCGATATTTTAAAAGGCCTTGGATTGGGCGTATTTGCTGTGCTTCCTTTTTCACCCGTTACTATTCCACTTGTTGTTAAGTTAGGGCGGTTAGTGGGGGTGGATGTATTGCCCAGCTCGTTTAGCATTAATAAATCAATAAAAGAACTTGATAACGAAATAGAACAATCGCATCAAGAATCAGTTAAAAAAAATATACACAATAAATAACACTAAAAACCCGACAATTAGCGATACCTTTTAATAGTGCTTATTGATATGCTCGTAAGAACAATTTTTACAAATTATGAGCTATTTAATGAGTGCATTACTTCGCAATACATCTTCTGGTATTCCTTTATCATTTATTCTTAAAAGCGAACTCTCTGATTGGCAAGCAAAGCAGCCTACATTTATTCAAAATTGGCTAAACAATACAGGCTTTGAAAAGCAAGGTTTAGCATTAATTCCCGATAGCAATTCCGGGGAGTTGTCCCAAGTAATTTGTTTAATGCAAAGCCCAAACGACTTTTGGG
Organism: Pseudoalteromonas sp. PS1M3; assembly: GCF_016865405.1. Classification (NCBI taxonomy): domain Bacteria; kingdom Pseudomonadati; phylum Pseudomonadota; class Gammaproteobacteria; order Alteromonadales; family Pseudoalteromonadaceae; genus Pseudoalteromonas; species Pseudoalteromonas sp. PS1M3. The sequence goes on from NZ_AP022625.1 coordinate 381,717, forward strand.
CTGCTGGCAATTTGGCCAATACGCTACCAGTGGGTAGTTATCAAATTCAAGGTGACGATACGTTTATAGAGTTTGTGGCATTAGGATTTGTTCTTGGTGGCTACGAATTTAGTGAATACAAAGAAAAACCGACTGTTAAAGCCGAGTTGTGTATTGGCGATGAACAGCTTTACACGCGTATCAAGCAGCAAGCGGAAGCTATTTTTTTAGCGCGTGATTTAGTAAACACGCCTGCCGTCGATATGATGCCGCAACATTTATCGCAAGTGATGGAAGATTTGGCTTCAACTCATGGCGGTGATTTTTCACAATGGATAGGCGATGAATTGTTAGAGCAAAACTACCCAACTATTCATATGGTAGGTCGTGCAAGCGAGAATAAACCGCGTTTGCTTGATTTAAAGTGGGGAGCAGATGATGCGCCACTAATAACGCTTGTTGGTAAAGGTGTGTGTTTTGACTCTGGCGGGCTCGACTTAAAGCCAAGCAATGGTATGCGTAATATGAAAAAAGACATGGGCGGTGCTGCGCATGTTATTGCATTAGCTCAGCTGATTATGGCTGCTAAATTGCCTGTCCGTTTGAGAGTATTAGTACCGGCAGTTGAAAATGCGGTGTCGCGAAATGCATTTCGCCCGGGCGATGTTGTAAAAACGCGCAAAGGTATTATGGTTGAAATAGATAACACGGATGCTGAAGGGCGTTTAGTTTTGTGTGACGCGTTAAGTGAAGCACAAAACGATAATCCGGAGCTTATTATTGATTTTGCAACATTAACAGGTGCATGTCGTGTAGCGTTAGGTACTGAGTTACCTGGTTTCTTTTCTACAGAGCGTGATGTAGCAAATGGTATAATTGATGCAGGAATCAGTGTGAATGACCCTGTTTGGCAGTTGCCTTTATTTGAGCAGTATCGTGGATTTTTGAAAAGTGATGTCGCAGATATGGCTAATAGTGCAAGTACACCATTTGGTGGCGCAATTACCGCCGCACTTTACTTAAAAGAATTTGTAGAGCCAACCACGCCTTGGGTGCATTTTGATGTGATGGCATGGAATTTACGTGCGCTGCCAGGTCGCCCTGCTGGCGGTGAAGCACTTGGCATTAGAGCCGTGTTTAACTATTTGCAAAACCGCTTTAATCATTAATTACCCGTAAAACATTAGCGCTATATGAAGCTTAAACTTCATATAGCTCTAGCGGTAAATCATCTGGGTCGGCAAAAAAAGTAAATTTTTTACCTGTAATTTCATCAATTCTAATCTCTTCAACTGCCACACTTTTACTTTCTAAATATTCTTTTGCTTTAGTTACATTGTCGACTTTAAACGCTAAATGGCGTAAGCCTTGTGCTTCCGGGTAACTAGGCCTTGAGGGCGCACCCTCAAACGAAAACAACTCAACTTGACTACCATCAGGCATTGCTAAGTCTAACTTATACGAATTACGCTTTTCCCTATAATGTTCGTTAATAATGTTGAGTTTTAAAATTTCACTATAAAAATGTTTAGAGCGAGGATAATTACTGCAAATAATTGCAGCATGATGAATACCTAAAAGCTCCATAAATTTATCTTCCTTAAATAAAAAACGCACTAAAAAGTGCGTTTAATTATACGTTTTTAAAGCAAGCTCATTCAGCGTCTTTACATGCTTTTACAGCTGGCGCCACAAGCTCTAAACCTGTTTGGGTGCAAGGTGCTAATTGTGCGTCGCTAACGCTAATTGGAGTTACACGTTCGCCCCATTTTATGTAGCTTGCAGCCCATGTTAAACCCGCGCCAAAAGCCGCAGACATAATATTTGAATGAGGCTTTATTAACCCTTGTTCAACTGCTTCACATAGCGCAATAGCAATGGTTGCAGCTGATGTGTTGCCATAATCTGCAATGTTAACCATTACTTTTTCATCAGGTACTTTTAAACGGTGCTGGATTGCCTGAATTATGCGTAAATTAGCCTGATGTGGTACTAGTACGTTTATGTCGTCTAGGCTTAGATTAGCTTGCTCGAGAACGTCGTCACAGGCTTCACTCATACCTTTTACGGCACGCTTGAATATCTCTCTGCCTTCAAATAGCAGATCAGACGGGCCAATGGGTTCATATTTGTTCAAATCACTACCAAAGTTAGTAATATGAAGAATGTCGCGGTCTTCACTATCGCACCCTGTTTTAGTGCCAAGTAAACCTGCCGGTGTTTCTGCAGCTTCTAGTACAACAGCACCAGCGCCATCACCAAATAGTACTGCACTGTCGCGGCGCGCCCAGTTTACATACCAAGTCATTCGTTCAGCAGCAATAACGACCGCTTTTTTGATCATGCCTGCTTGAATTTGCGCAGTAGCAGCTTGTAATGCGTATAAAAAGCCAGAACACGCAGCATTCGTATCCATGGCGGCTGCGCCTGCTGCGCCAATATTTTTTTGCACTTGGGATGCCGTATTTGCAACAACTGTTGAAGGTGTACAGGTTGCAAGTATGACAAGATCAATGTCTTTTGCGTCAATACCTGCGCAAGCAAGTGCGTGTTTTGCTGCAACAGTTGCCAGCTCTGCCGTGCTTACATGGCTTACACGGCGAGATTTGATGCCAGTACGCGTGGTGATCCACTCGTCGGTGGTATCAACTATTTCGCTAATTTCATCGTTGCTAATACTTGCTGGTGGTATGCATTTGCCCCAACCAGTGATATGTGCGTATGGCATAGTGTGTTCTCTTAAGGTGGTATAACTTCAATTTATTACCGGCAAGTTATACCAAAATTCGACTTATAAGACTAGTTTATAGCATGCTTTGTATCGTAAATATTCGCTATTAAAGGTTTTTTAGAGTAAAGCTAGTATAAAAAAGGAGCATGTATGAAAACAGCACTCACAACATTATCGTCAATTGTATTGGCAATGTTCGTTAATAATGTAAACGCAGCACACTCTAAAATCATTTACGCAGGTAGTTTACTTGTAGCACCTGAGCAGGCATTAAAAAAAGAACAAACCTTAGTTGTTACCAATGACAAAATAACGGCTATTAAAGACGGTTATGTATCAAAGTCAGTACTTAATTTACCCGATGCTGAAATAGTTAATTTAAAAAACCAGTTTGTTATGCCAGGTTTGATTGATATGCATGTACATGTAACTTTTGAACGTGACGCTAAAGCAAACCCACACCGTTGGGCTACAGAATATGAAGCCGATTATGCGCTTCGTTCTATTAAATATTTACAGCGTACGCTTGATGCCGGCTTTACGTCGGTGCGTGATTTAGGCAGCGACTATCAAGTTATTTTTCCGTTAAAACGCGCAATTGAACGACAAGACATTGCAGGGCCTCGTATTTTTGCAGCGGGTAATACAATATCGCCAAGCGGCGGTCATGCTGATATGCATGGCTACAGAAAAGACATAACCGATGTTTTTAAAACGACATTAGGCATTTGTAATGGCGCTGACGATTGCCGCCGTGCTGTGAGAGAAGTTATTAAAAGTGGTGCTGATGTAATTAAAATTACTGCAACGGGTGGTGTGTTGAGTAATACCGCAGCGGGAGTGAATCAACAACTCACTGATGATGAGCTGTCAGCTATTGTAGATACAGCGCATCATTTAGGGCGAAAGGTAACAGCGCATGCCCACGGAACAGAAGGAATTAAAGCAGCGCTTAGAGCTGGGGTTGACTCAATAGAGCACGGGTCTTATTTAGATAAAAAAACAGTCGATTTATTCAATAAAACGCAGGCCTATTTAGTTCCCACACTGCTTGCTGGTGCCACGGTAAGTGAAGAGGTACTTACTAATCCTAATATGCCAGTGGCAATTGCGAATAAAGTGCGAGAAGTAACGCCTAAAATGCAGGCATCGTTTAAGTTAGCGCTCAAAAACAAGGTAAACATTGCCTTTGGTACCGACTCGGGTGTATCGCGTCATGGTCTTAATGCAAACGAGTTTGGTTTAATGGTTGATAATGGAATGAGTGAGGCGCATGCAATAAAGTCAGCCACAGTGTATGCTGCTAAATTGTTAGGGCAAAGCCATCAGTTAGGCGACTTGAGTGTTGGTAAGCAAGCAGATATTATCAGCGTAAATGGTTCGCCACTTGAAGACATAAACGTACTTAAAAACGTGCAATTTGTTATGAAAGCAGGGCAAATTTACAAGCAATAGGGAAGCACATGAGCAGCAAAATTAAAGCGTCGTTGTTTAATCATTTAATTGAGGCTGAGCGTCAATTACTTGAGCCTGAAGTTCGCCAATCAGAGCGTGCACTCGACGCTTTACTCGATGATGAGTTTATCGAAATTGCTGCTAATGGCACGTCGTTTAATAAATACCAAGTACTCACACGCCTACCCACAGAGGTGGTGCCGCAGTTTTATAATCAGCATTTTAAAGGCCGAATGTTGAGTATAGATGTGGCGCAAATAAGTTATCAAGCAGCGTATAGACGTTCGGCACGTGCCGAATTTAATTATTCACTTCGCATGTCGTTATGGCGTAAAAATAGCGCACAGCAATGGCAAATGGTGTTTCATCAAGGCACACCGTGCGCTGCTTTTACAATTTCAATGGACGACGAGTAACGTTTTACCTCAACTCATTTTTATATATTAAATTGGAAAATCATTGTTTTGTTAATGCAAACTGATCCCACTATCAGCCGTTTACTTATGCTACGAAGCGGCGCTATTGCAGTACAACTAATTGCAGTATTAAGTGTTTATTTTTTACTTGATTACCAATTGGCATTACTGCCCTTACTTGGTGTTATTGCTTTAGAAGTTGCGTTTCAATTAGTCAGTCTATTTGCTTACCGACACGTTAGCCACGCTAAACCCTCGGTTATGCTGATGCAACTCACTGCTGACGTTTTGTTTTTAACTGTTTTGCTTTCTTTAAGTGGCGGCGCAACTAATGCATTTGTGTCGTTATTATTACTGCCTATTATGATAGCAGCGGTAACGCTACGTGAAAAAGGCTTAGCCTACATAGCTTTGCTTGCCATTGCTGCATACAGCTTTTTGTTAATAAACATGCCCGATCACAGTATGCATCAAATGAACATGAGCGGTCACTTTGTTGGCATGTGGGTTAACTTTGTTTTAAGTACCAGTGTAATAGCGCTTGTGATAGGGGCCATGAGCCGTGCACTAAAAGATCGCGAACGCGTCATTGCCAAAGCCCGAGAAAAACAACTACGAAATGAGCAGTTAGTAACGCTTGATGGCGCAGCAGCACAAATAACTCATCAGTTAGCAACACCGATAGCTAACTTACAACTGTTGTTTGAAGAGCTATTAGAGGAGCAACCAAACAATATTATAGTTAAACAGATGCAAACCCCACTTGAGCAATGTCGAGAGCAACTTAATAGTTTTAGAGCGCTATCGGAGCAAATACGGGTTAACAATGCTAAAGATCAAATAACCATAACGCAATTACAAACAGCCATTAACGATACCTTTTTATTACAATACCCCGGTCAACAAATTAAATGGTCTACACCTTCCATTAATGCGATTCTTTTAAGTGACGCAATGTTGTTACCAGCTATATTAAATTTGTTGCAAAATGCGGCTATAGCAAATCAAAAACAAGGTAAAACAGAGCTTGAGTTAAGCTGGGAGCTTGACCAGCAAGATCAATGTATAGATTTATTAATCCGTGATTTTGGCGATGGGTTTACGCCCTCACAACTAGCTGAACTAGGGGGGCAGGTAATGCCTAGCGAACAAGGCATGGGTTTGGCCGTGTTGTTATCTAACGTCACGTTTGAGCGACTAAATGGCTCACTAACCTTATTTAACCATAAAGAAGGCGGTGCCGTAGCAAAGGTTAAGTTAGCCATTATTAATAACGAGCAAACAGCATAATGAAGTTACTAATAATTGAAGATGATATAAATTTAGCCAGTACGCTTGCTAGGCGTTTAACTAAGCAAGGCTTCACCTGTGATGTTGCGCATAACCAAAGTGATGCGTTACTTCGTGCGCGCCAATTAGTACCCGACTCAATTTTATTGGACATGAAACTTGGGGACGACAACGGCTTATTGCTTATAAAGCCACTGCGCAACTTATTAGATAATACACATATAGTCTTATTAACTGGGTTTGCTAGCATTGCCACTGCGGTTGAAGCAATGCGCTTAGGGGCAAACGATTATTTAACTAAACCTATTGATATGGCAACATTATTAAAAGCACTTAATAACGAAAAAAGTGAGCTTCAAACGAGTATTGATGATGCTGTTATGTCGCCTGAACGCTTAGAATGGGAGCATATTCAGCAAGTGCTACACAGTAATAATGGCAATATATCGGTCACAGCTAGGCAATTAAATATGCATAGACGCACATTGCAACGTAAGTTACAAAAAAAGCCGGTCCAGCACTAATCGCTTAAGGAAAATAAATGAGTGAAAATGCAGTCACACTAATGCGTAATCGAAAAATTATATTATTCGATGCGCAGTGTAAATTATGTAGTGCGTGGTGTAATTTTATAATTAGTAACGATACCAATGCCATTTTTAAACTATGCAGCGTGCAATCCCCAAAAGGTGAACTGCTATTAACTCACTTTGGTTTTTCAACTACCCAATACGCTTCGATGGTGTACTTACAAAACGGCAAAGTGTTCACACAAAGTCACGCTTTTTTTGAAGTAGTGAAGCAGCTTGGTTACCCTTACAAACTAGCCACTATTTTTAGTGTTTTCCCAAACACCTTTAATAATTGGCTGTACGATAAAATTGCTCTAAACCGTTATACCTTATTTGGAAAATATCAGTATTGCCGTATCCCTTCTAAAAGTGACGAACTTCACTATTTATAAAATCAATTAGATGCTCTCAAACAGGGGCTGTGCTAAAATCGCCCCGTTTTAAATTACTAGGGCTTTGAAATGGCAAGTACAGCGCACGCACTCCACATATTGGTTAAGCACAAAGAAATAGCAGAAGACATTATTAAGCAATTAGGTAAAGGTGCAAAGTTCCAAACCTTAGCTAAAAAGTATTCGTCGTGCCCATCGGGTAAAAAAGGCGGTGACTTAGGTGAATTTAGACGCGGGCAAATGGTTCCGCAGTTTGACAAAATAGCCTTTAATGGCGCTATTTTAGAGCCACACCTAGTTAAAACTAAATTTGGCTGGCATGTTATTAAAGTACTTTATCGTACTTAGTTTATTTTAATTAAAGATGCATCTTTGGGTATATAAATAAGGCTACAATGTGCAGCCTTTTTTGTTTTAGTTAGTTATTATTTTTCTAAATTGAAATCTATAGTCATTTCTAAGTCTTCATCAACTACTGCAATACCATTAACTACTTTAGGTGCGTAACGCCATTTAGAAAGAGAGCGAATTGCAGCTTTATCAAAAGTTTTAACAGGCTCAGCTTTGATCACCTTAATATTAATTGGCTTACCAGATGTATCTACATCAAAAGACATTGTCACGCTACCTTCTATCTTTTCACGGGCGTTTTTAATTGGATATTCCGGAGGACTCGGCATTATAAGCGTAGAGTGAGGGCTATCAGCTAGAGGTGTTGTCGAACATGCAGTTAAAAGAAACAGTGAAGTTAGTGTTGTAATTATATATTTCATTATAAATCCCTTTATAGGTACTATTATTGATTTGTTAAATTTAGTTTCTATAATGACACCAAAAGAGAACGAAGGTAAATAACAAGTTTGTATTATTTTTGAACTCATAAATATATAAGAAAGGCTGCAATGTGCAGCCATTTTTTTGTTTTAAAATTTATTTGTATATCAAGCGTCTTGCTTGGCTTCTTCTTCGCTAATTTGTTTTAGCGCTTGAATAAATGAGTCGCTTGGTTGTCCGCCAGTGAGTGCGTATTTATCGTTTATGATAAACGTAGGGACTGAGGTAATACCCATTTGTTTAAAGTTACTTTGCTCTTGGCGTACAGCTTGAACGTATTTGTCTGAGTGCAAAATATTTCGGGCTTCTTCTTTATCAAGGCCAACACTTTCGACAACATCAAGCAGAGCGTCTTCTTGGTTTAAGTATTTTAAATCGGTGAAGTGCGCTTCAAAAAAGGCGAGTTTTAACTCGGTTTGCTTACCTTCTTCACGTGCCCACATTAATAAACGATGCAAATCAAAGCTGTTGATCATGATACGTTTGCCATCAAAGTTAAACGTAAATCCAGCACGCTTTCCTGCTTCAAACATGTTTTTACGATTTTCATCGCCTTGTTCTTCCGTTAGGTTGTACTTTTGCATTAAATGCTCGTTTAAGTCTTGCCCCTCAACTGGCATATCTGGATTTAGCTCAAAAGGATGCCATGTAATATCTGCACTCATTTCGTCTTTAAGTTGGCCAAGTGCTGTCTCAAGATTTTTATAACCTACCACACACCATGGGCACATTACGTCTGACACGATATCAATTTTAAAATTTTTCATATTCATCCTTTTGCGGATTGCTTTGGTATAACAAACGATATTGGGATGAACTGGACTTTATCAACGAATAAAATAAAAAGAGCAGCTAAACGACTGCTCTTTGAGGTATTAAGTTTTAAGCGTTAAGCCCAAATGGGTCGTCGATACTGTGGCTAGGCTCTGTAAACCAATGCGGACCGTTGTCGGTCATATAAAAATGATCCTCTAAACGCACCCCAAATTCATCGGGTATCACTAGCATTGGCTCGTTACTAAAGCACATGCCTGGAGCAAGTGGGGTTTTATCACCGCCAACTAAGTATGGCCATTCGTGAATATCTAAACCAATACCATGGCCAGTTCGATGCGGGCAACCCGGTGTTTGGTACTGCGGCCCCAACCCTTGAGCCGCTAAATAGCTACGAGCACCTGCGTCAACATCTTCGCATGTAGTGCCAATGTTTGCGGTGTTAAATGCGGCCAGTTGCGCTGCTTTTTCGTGATCCCAAAACATGCGCTGGCGCGGTGTTGGTTCACCAAATACATAGGTGCGGGTTATATCTGAAAGGTAATCGTGTACTTTACAGCCAGTATCTATTAATACCATATCGCCTTTTTTAAGCACTTGCGCATCTTTAACACCATGTGGAAACGACGTTGCTACACCAAACAGTACAATGCAAAAATAGTTGCCCGGAGCGCCTACTTTTTGATGCGCTTTTTTTATAAAGGCTTCTACTTCTGTGGTGGTAATACCTTCGTAAAGCATACTCGCAGTGGCTTGGTGAACGGCTAAGGTCATGTCCATTGCGCACTGCATAAGTGCTAATTCGTTAACTGATTTGTGCATGCGGCAATGTGCAGTAACGCCTTGCGCATTGATTATATTTAATCCTTTTTGCGCTTTGTTAATACCATCGAATATAAAGAACTGTGCGCTTTCATCGATGCCGATGGTGGCGTCGTCACTAATGTTTAGTTGCTTTAATACGCTAACAAATAGCGCATAAGGGTTTTCGTGCTCTTGCCAGCCGTGTATGGGCCCTTCAATCACTTTAAAGCCATCTAGAGTACCAATTTCAAAATAAGGTGCAATGTACTGTACTTCACCAATCGCAGGTAAAATTGCGCCAACCATACGTTCACTCGCATACCACTTCATACCCGTAAAGTAGGTGAGGTTGGTCCCTGCATTTAGGTAAATTGCATCAATGTTATTAGCTGTCATATAAGCTTGTGCTTTTGCTATACGTTCAATGTGTTCGTCAGTCTGAATAGGTGTTAACGATTGGGTCATATTACTTAAGCTGGCCAATGCTTGCTCTGGGGTTTGCGTGCCAATACCGATTGTGCTCATGGGATTCTCCTTGGAATTTTCGCTATTGTGCGCAATGCATTTTTAAAATTCAATGTTCTGCGATTAGCAACATCGATTGGGATTGTGAGTGCGTTGGGGCTAAGTTGGCTTATGTGTTTGCCATGATAAAGGGGTGAAATACACCCCTAAAAGTTATTTTTTTGCGTAGGGAAGGCGCGTTAATTTATTTGCTGTGTGGTAGCTGTCAAGGCCTGTAACCGCGACAGTATCAATGGCTTGTAAATCTAGAAATCCATCGCTTTGCAGAGCGGTTTCATCTAAATACACATCGACAATTTCACCAATCACTAGTTCAGTTCCGTTAATTTCAAGATGTTTACTTTCAACAAATTTTACTGAGTATTTTAAGCGACTCTCTTTGACAAAAGGAGCCGAAAACTCATTTAAGTACTCAGGTGTTAACCCTGTTTCCTCAAATTCGGATTCGTCTTTGTCGTAGCGTGCTGAGGTTTGATGCGCTTGTTTATAAATAGACTTATTTACCTGATTGATAGTGTAAACACCCGTTTGTAATATATTTTCAAACGTATGGCGCGGTACACTGTGTGGGCGCATTATCATACCTACGAGGGGAGGGTGAGCACCCAAATGAATAACCGAACTAACAATCGATAAATTAGTGTTGCCTAGTAGGTCTTGTGTGCCTATTAGGTTTGCACTTTTAAACCCAGATAACGAGTTTATTAAATGTGTACGAGTACGTTTTTCAAGTGCGTCGATACGCGCTTTAGTAAAATGCATTTTAAATCCTTACCACGGTATAGTTGAGCCTTGCCAATCTAAATAAGCTGGCTCGCCATTTAGTTCTAAATCAGGGTTGTTATTTGTTAAGTCAAAAAGTTGGTGTGCTACAAATTCAGGTGTAAACAATTTGCCTTCGGGTACATTTTTTTGAAAAGGCTTAGATAGGTCAGTGTCAGTTGTACCGGGATGAAATAGCACAAGCTTGGTGTTCTTTGCACGACGAGCAAGCTCTACTGCAGCAGTTTTAAATAACATGTTAAGGGCTGATTTAGATGCCCGATAAGTGTACCAGCCTCCCATTTTGTTGTCGTTAATACTACCTACTCGTGCACTTAAGGCAGTTATAGTGCAGTGCGTTTTATGATTGATTAAAGGCAAAACGCTTTGTAAGCAGAGCAATGGGGTGAGCGTATTTGCGTTTAGTAACAAATTAAAATAATCAGCGTTGATGTCCTCAAGCTTTTTTTCTGGCATGTGCTCGGAGTTGTGTAACTTACCGTTAAACATTATTACCTGGTGTATGTCGGCTTGCTCATCTTTTAAAAGTTGAGTGAGGCCAAATAAGCTATCCGCAGAGTAATCAGTATTGTAAAAAGTAATGTTGTTACTGTCTTGTGGAACATGGTTACTTGAACTGACGCATATGATGTTAAATTCAATTGTTTGGTTTTGAAGGTGCTTTACGTAGGCTTTAGCAATCGCGCTACTAGCGCCAAAAAGAATAATTGTCTTCATTTTTTTCCTTTTGATTTTATGGCGCACTGGCCGTTGTTGCACTGGGTGTTAGGCATTAACAACCTGCTTATAGAGTGCCTGTGTTTTGCAAAAAAAATATAGCCCCAATCTGCAAAAATACGAATAACCGGCAAGCGAAAAAGTTTCAACCAGCGGTGTTTTTCAACTGTTTTCCAAGCTTGATACGTTACGTCTAGCCCATAAATTATCTCGCCATTTTTTAGTTGCGCTTGTAGGTACGTAAGTGCTTGGTTTTTGTTTATATGCCTGTAGCGCTCGCTAAAATCGGCAGCATTTAAATCCTCAAGGGTAATTAAGCTGTGTTTATCTGCTTGTTTTAACTGTTGCATTTCAGTGCTACACAGGGGGCAGTTACCGTCGTAAAAAATGATCATACCAATGCTTTGTGATTATTTTATCTATACTTTTTTACGACATGACATTGCAAATGGATCTATTAAATATGCGCTCTTAATGATATTAATAGTCCTCCATGAAACAAAGGAGACTGAGAAATGAGTGAACAATATGCCGCCCTGCGAGGTAATGTAGGTCTACTTGGACAATTATTAGGTCAAACTATAAAAGATGCCCAAGGCCAAGCAATTTTAGATAAAGTAGAAGAAATTCGCGCTTTATCAAAATCCTCTCGTAGTGGTAATGAAGACGATCGCAAGGCGTTAATTGAAGTATTACATGCCCTTAGTGATGAAGAGCTTTTACCGGTTGCCCGTTCATTTAATCATTTTTTAAATTTAGCCAATGTGGCAGAGCAGTTTCATACTGTATCGCGTTTTAATGACGCTGGTCTTGGCCAGCAAAACCCTCTCACTCAAACATTAAAAACGTTAGCCGCTAAAGCACAAGAAGGTCAGTTAGACTCTAACCACCTTGCTGACACACTCTCAAAACTCCACATTAATTTAGTACTAACGGCCCACCCCACAGAGGTTACACGCCGTACAATTATTAACAAGCACGTTGAGTTGAGCGATTGTTTAGCATCGCTTGAGCGAAAAGATAACTTGGAGCATGAGCGCGAAGCTATTTTAAATAGAATTGCTCAGTTAATAAGCCAAGCGTGGCATACAGACGATATTCGTCGTTCGCGCCCAACGCCTGTTGATGAGGCTAAATGGGGGTATGCAGTTATTGAAAATAGCCTTTGGCATGCTGTACCGCGTTTTTTACGTGAGTTTTCGGAGCATGCTAAAGAGCAATTAAGTCTAGAGTTGCCCATTGACTACAGCCCAATTGAATTTACTTCTTGGATGGGTGGAGACCGAGACGGTAACCCATTTGTTACTGCACAGGTTACTTCGCAAGTTCTTGACCATGGTCGCTGGATGGCACTTGATTTATACAGCCGAGATATTGATACGTTATGCGCTGAGCTATCTATGTCTGACGCCAGCGACGAACTCATTGAGTTGGCAGGCCAAGACTTTGAACCCTACCGCACTGTGCTTAAAAAGCTTAAAGGCGAAGTGTCTGAAACAGTGGCGCATCTAGGTGCAAAAATTAAGCACAAACGCACTGACGCAGAAGATCTTGTTACTGATATTAACCAGCTTAAGCACCCAATTGAGGTATGTTATCGTTCATTATTAAAATGTAACATGAAAGTCGTTGCCGATGGCTTACTACTTGATTTAATGCATCGTTTAAACAGTTTTGGCCTACGTTTGGCAAAACTGGATGTACGTCAAGATTCATCACGCCACAGCGACGTTTTTTCTGAACTTACGCGCTATTTAGGATTAGGGGACTACAACCAGTGGCAAGAGCAAGACAAGCAAGCATTTTTACTAGCGGAGCTTAATTCGCGTCGTCCGCTTATTCCTAAGCATTGGCAACCAAGCCCTGATGTACAAGAAGTGCTCGACACCTTCGATGTAATTGCAAAGCAAGATGAAAAAACATTTGGTTTGTATATTATTTCAATGGCACGCACTGCATCCGATATTTTAGCTGTACAGTTACTTCTTAAAGAAAGCGGCTGTAGTTTTGAATTGCCAGTTGCCCCATTATTTGAAACATTAGACGATTTGAATAATGGTAGCGACGTGATCACGACGCTACTCGATAACGTGTGGTACCGCGGCCATATTCAAAATACGCAAAATGTAATGATTGGTTATTCAGATTCGGCTAAAGATGCCGGTATGATGGCAGCAGGTTGGGCTCAATATGAAGCAATGGATAAACTCGTGCAGCTTGCAGACGAGCGCGGCATTGAACTTGTGTTATTTCACGGCAGAGGAGGGACTGTTGGCCGAGGTGGTGCACCGGCTGCACAAGCACTGCATTCGCAACCGCCAGGCTCACTTAAAGGTGGTTTACGGGTAACAGAGCAAGGCGAAATGATACGCTTTAAATTTGGTTTGCCAGATGTAGCACTACAAAGCTTAAATATATATGCAGGGGCAGTACTGCAGAGTAACTTATTACCACCGCCAGAGCCTAAACCACAATGGCGCGAAGTTATGAAGCTTATTAGTGAGCAGTCGTGTGAGCATTACCGCAATGTTGTTCGCCACGACGAAAACTTTGTTCCTTACTTTAGAATGGCAACGCCAGAATTAGAGCTCTCTAAACTTCCGCTTGGCTCTCGCCCTGCAAAACGCAACCCTAATGGGGGCGTTGAAAGTTTACGTGCTATTCCATGGATTTTTGCATGGAGTCAAAACCGGTTAATGTTGCCTGCTTGGTTAGGTGCGTTAACAGGCTTAAAAAAGGCACTAGACCAATATGGCTTAGAAACACTAAACGAAATGAGCCTCAATTGGCCATTTTTTAGAGCTCGTTTAGAAATGCTTGAAATGGTATTTAGTAAAGCCGATAGTTGGTTAAGTGAGCACTATGATAATGCGCTGGTGGAAGATATGTACAAGCCGTTAGGTGTAACGTTGCGAAAAGAGCTTGAAGAAGCCATTGAGCTTGTGCAGTCGTTAAGCCCGCAAAAAAGCTTACTTGCAGCTCAGCCTTGGATAAAAGAGTCGATTAGTTTACGAAACCCGTACACCGATCCGCTCAATGTCTTGCAGGTTGAATTGCTTCGCCGTGCTCGCTCTAACGAGGAGCACAACGAAGGTGATATCGATAATGCATTAATGATCACTATGACGGGTATTGCTGCAGGTATGCGTAATACTGGTTAATCGTTAACGTTTGTTATTTAGAAAGGGAACACGCCGTGTTCCCTTTTTTTGTGTTTAATAACCTAGGCCTGTTTATCTTTCAGGGTTAAATTTTCAGCAATGCGTTTAGTACTTAGGCAAGGCAGCGCCTATGTAGTGTGTTTATTCCCAATAAATAGGCGATAACGCAGCATGAATACCAAACACGTGTTGCCCGAAGGTTCGTTCTAGGTGCGATTAACTCTTTGTTGCCTGAGGAAGCTTTGCTCGGTTTTACTTAGCCCACTAGGTTACAAACCTCGCGCCACGATTAAATTGTCTCTAGTTTGAACAAGTTTTAAGCCTGAAAGGTCAACAGGCCCTAGCAATTTGGGTCTTAAACTTTTAAACTACTTAGCCATTGAATAATTAAAATACATTATGGCTTCAGCAACTTTTACTGTACAAGAAGATACAGCCCTTACAAATTCTCATATCACGTTAAACGTAGCGCAAACCGCGTTCTTACGTAGCCAATTAAAGTCGCAACGCGGCATATTAAACACCAACAACATTGAACAGCTTTGCAAAGAGTTTAATGTTTCTGTCGATTCACTGTTACAAGGTTTAGTACCCTTAGCGTCTGAGTTTTCAGTGGCTCCAGTGTCACATTTTCATGTTGGTGCAATTGTAAAAGCTATAGATGATCAGCAACAAGTTAATTTTTATTTTGGCGCTAATGTAGAGTTTGATCATCAAGCACTGAGCCTCGTTGTTCATGCAGAACAGTCTGCCATTAATAATGCTTGGTTAAATGGTGCTAAAAAAATTCTTAAAATTGCTATAAGCGACGCTCCGTGTGGCTACTGTCGCCAATTTATGAATGAATTAGCCGATGCGAAAGAGTTTGATATTTTACTTCCAAGTCAACATTTTAAATTGGCAGAGCTCTTACCTCACTCGTTTGGACCAACCGATTTGGGTAACGAATTTAGCTTGTTTAACCCAAAGCCTCAGCTTGCGGTTTTTGATGACGAACAGATCGAAGAGGCTTTTGCTGGCTTTGCGTTAAATTCGTATGTACCGTACAGCCAAAATTTTAGTGCGGTCAAGGTAAGTACATTTAATAATGGGGATTTTTACGGCAGTTATGCAGAAAACGCAGCCTATAGCCCAAGTTTATCGCCTCTGCAAAGCGCGTTGAGTCAGTTCTTTTTAGCTGGCCTTAGTTTTGATAAAGAGACGGTGAAAGGCATCACACTTTTAGAAACTAAAGGGCACGAAAATCAAGCGGGTGTTTCGAAGGCGGTACTATCGGGATTTACTGATTTGCCAGAGCTAAAAATAATTAGCGCTGCGCTTAAGTAGAGTCAAAAAAGCACAGCTAATAAGCTGTGCTTTTTCATATTAATTTTACTTATAAAGTAAAATTAACCTAGTAGCACCTTGGCGGCTTCTAATACAACAGCCACTGATTTTCTTTCTATTTCACCGTGGTCAACGTTAGGAATTTCTTGACGAGTACGGTTAACTAATACACCGGCAACACAGGCAGCTTGCAAGCCAAGAGCTGCACACATAGTGAATAATGTGGCCGACTCCATTTCGTAGTTCATTACGCCCAGCTTTTGCCATTCTTCACAGCTACCTTGGAATGCTTTTGGTACATAACCCGAGTGTGTGTCGTAGCGTTCTTGGCCCGGGTAAAATGTATCGCTAGATGCAGTAATACCAATATGAAAGTCAATGTTTAAGTTTTTACAAGCTTCAACCATGGCTTGTGTTGCATAAAAATCAGACACAGCAGGGTAGCTAAGTGGTGCAAAGTGTTGGCTTGCACCGTCTAAACGTACAGACGCTTGGCTAATTAAAATTTCACCTTCATTAATATGCGGCTGAATAGCACCCGTAGTACCAATGCGTAAAAATTGACGCACACCCAATTGAGCAAGTTCCTCTACTGCAATCGATGTAGATGGGCCGCCAATACCGGTTGAGCATATAACCACAGAGTGGCCATTTAGTTGACCTAGATAAACATGAAACTCACGTGTTTGAGCAAGGCAGGTTGGGTTGTCTAGGAATTGAGAAATACGTGCAGCGCGATCTGGGTCACCGGGCACAATCGCAAGTTTTGCACCTTGTAGATCGTCAATACATAGTCCTAAGTGAAATACCTTTTCCATATCTAAGCCTTTTTAAAATAATTTTTATCAATCTAGCATAATTGCTAGAAACCTTTCTTAAGTACAGGACGTATGTCCGTATTAATATAATTGAGTGCTTGTTTAAGCCAGTAAAATAGGGCCTTAGCGTATTTTATTCATCAACTATGAATATTCAAGCACACCCATGGATTGCTGGTTTACTTGTGCGGTTGACTTGTGTGCGCAAGCATTATAAGTATCACTCAACTAAGTGGTTAGTCATAAATGATAATTGCCTGCATTAATTAAAAGTTTTTAAATATCAGTTGTTTATGTTTTTATTTTAAGTTGGTTTTGAAAGGGTTTTTAATCATACAGACAAAGAAAATTTTTAATCTTTTAATTATTTAAAGTTTAGGCCTGTTTAATCGTTTTGCATAAATAATCACTAAAATACGCACTGAACAATTCATAAGGATTTATTATGAGTCAAGAAATTCAAGCATTTAATAGTAAAGCAGAGCACTGCTTATGTGCTCCTGGCGATGGTGTTTTTACCGTTAATACTGCAAAAGAGCGAAAAGCGGCACTTCGAAATAAACTGTATGGTCAAACCGAAAATGTAGATACGCTATGGCGCGAATCGTTAAATGAGTTGCCTCACTCTCCCCATAAAGCGGTAATGCTTGGAATTAGTTCTGATTGTGGTGGCGGTATTTTACGTGGTGCCAATTGGGGGCCTTTGTTTGTTCGCTCAGCATTAATTGATCAGCACCCTGAATGTCATTCGTTCGACTTAGGCGATGTGCGTGTTATTCCACATTTGTTACATGACAAGTACCTAAACGACACAACCATCTCTAATTGCCAAAAAGCGCTATACGGAAACGAAAATAACGACTACTACGTAAGTCCGTTATCAATTACTGAAGATGTGTGCGACAGCTTTTATGCCACGTTTAAAGATAAAGGTATTTTTGGTATTGGTGGCGATCACTCTATTAGTTATCCATTAACCAAAGCGTATTTAAAAGCAAAACGCGAGCAAGGGAAGCGTACGGCTATTATTCACTTTGATGCGCACACCGATTTGCTTGTGGAGCGCTTGGGTATAGATTTATGTTTTGGCTCTTGGTGTACACATATTTTAGAGTTTTTACCTGCACCCCATCACTTAATTCAATTTGGTATACGTTCAAGTGGAAAACCAAAATCACACTGGGAAAACACATTTGGGGTTAAGCAACATTGGGCGCATGAAATTATTGAACGCGGTGCAGCCGCTGTTGCTGCAGAGACTATCGCGCAACTAAAAGCGGATAAGGTTGATGAAGTGTATGTAAGTTTTGATATTGACGCACTCGATGCCGAATTTGCTTCTGCAACCGGTACACCGGAAGATAACGGTTTAACACCAAAGCACGCGCTAGACATTTTATCAGCCATTGCCGATGAATTTCCAATTACGGGCGCTGATATGATGGAAATAGCACCATTTACCGACAGTTCACTTGTGGGCCAAGCAAGTTCTGAGACAACATTAAAAGAAGGCGCAAAAATTTCAGCGTTTTTAATTAATGCGATGAATAAATAAGTGCTTCAAAACTAATGCTATTGGCTTAATCTTATTTTATTAAATACTCAAAACTAGCAGTCTACAAAGCCTCAACTATATTTATTGAATAGTTGCACTAATTTAGTTGAGGCTTTTACCCAATGAAGGGATTTGTTTTTTTACTTTGCGTGTTGTGTTCGACGGTAAAAGCACACGAAATTAACATAGTGACGGAGGTGTTTCCTGACTTTCAGTATATTGATGCAAATAATAAGTTGGCCGGTCGCTCTGTTGAAAAAGTAAAAAATGCACTAGATAAGACCGATATTAATTATTCTTTATCTGCTAATAATTGGACTGTGTCATACAACGCCGCTTTGCGAGATAAAAACACCTGTATATTTTCGATTGTTCGGTTACCTCAAAGAGAAGACAAGTTTGTATGGGTTTCAAAGCTTGAACCATTCGAGTCAGCAATATTTGCCCTCAAATCTCGTGGCATCAAACTCAATACATTAAATGACGCTAAGCGTTATAAAATTGCTGTACTCAAAGACAATTTTAGCCACCACTACTTACGAGAACGCGGCTTTAATGAAAACCGTCATTTGTTACTTATCGATAACCTAGATAAGATAGATAAGTTGATAAGCACACGCCGTGAAATTCTTGATTTTGTGGTGCTTAGTAAAAAACAATTTAATTACCGCCTTAAAACAGAACCGAAGTTAAATTTACTCGAACCGGTATTTGACTTAAATACTACGCAAGCTCCTTTGTACTTTGCCTGTAATGCAAATATGGATCCACAAATAATTAAGAAATTAGCCCACGCATTTGACCTCAATAACCCTCTAAATTAATCGTTTAAAACTGCCTAACTATTTGAATAATAATTACTAAAATATAAAGTAAAAATATCAATTGCTGCGATTAAAAAAGCGACTATAATCAGCTGCTTTTTATATAAAAAGCGCTAACTTTTTGGAGCGTTAAATGGGTGATTTAATCGGGATTAGTCTCTTGATCTTGATCAGTGCGTTGTTTGCTATGTCGGAAATAGCAATTGCAGCGTCACGAAAAATAAAACTTCGCGTAATGGCAGACGAAGGCAGTTTAAATGCAGCTGCGGTATTAAAACTGCAAGAAAATCCGGGCGCGTTCTTCGCCATGATACAAATAGCACTTAATGCTATCGCTATATTAGGTGGCATTGTAGGTGAACAAGCATTATCGCCATACGTTGAAAAAGTATTGGTTTTATTTTATCAGGGTGCATATGTAGAGAAAATTAGCTTTTTATTCTCATTTTTTACTATTACCTCGTTATTTATTTTATTCGCCGATTTAATGCCAAAGCGATTAGCGATGATCATGCCAGAAGCTGTCGCCGTTAAGGTCGTTAACATAATGCGTTGGGTTACATTTGCATTAACGCCTTTAGTGATGTTTTTTAATGGCGTAACTAACTTTGTACTGCGACTGTTTAAAGTCCCCGCAGAGCGTGAAGATAATGTAACCACAGAAGACATTGTTGCTATGATGGAAGCTGGCGCTGAGTATGGTAGTTTGCAAAAACAAGAGTATGATTTAATAGGTAATGTTTTTGATTTAGAAGCACGCTTTTTATCAAGCGTAATGACGCCGCGGGATCAAATTGTGTACTTTGATTTAAACGAAAGTAGCCATGACATTGCGACCAAAATTATTGATCACCCGCATAATCATTTTTTAGTTGTGACGGGTAACTTAGACAAATTACATGGCTCTGTTGAATCAAAAGATATTTTACGCCAAGTGCTCAAAGGTGAAGCTGCTAACATCAATGACGAATTAGTTGATACCGATGTATTTTACTTACCAGAAACCTTAAGTTTATCAGAGGCGTTAAATGCATTTAAAAGCGCCGCTAAACCATTTGCTATTGTAGTAAACGAATACGCGCTGCTTGTTGGTATTGTTACTGTAAAAGATTTAATGAAAGGCTTTATGGGAGATTTAATAACTCACCAAGGGGATGAACTAATAATCGAGCGAGATAAAAGCTCGTGGTTAGTTGACGGACTGACGCCAATTACCGATTTAGCTAAAGTGCTTGATATAGAGGAGTTCCCAGAGCAAATACATTTTGAGACGGTGGCAGGCTTTTTAATTTACACAATGAAGCGTATACCAAAACGCGCTGAACACATTAGTTATGCGGGCTTTAAATTTGAAGTTGTTGATGTTGAAGGTATTCGTGTAGAGCAATTGCTTGTATCTAGATTAGTTTAAAGCTTGCCATCCTTATCTCTTTATAAACGCTTAACCACGTCATGTATAAAAAAGCCAAGTTCGCCTTGGCTTTTTTGTTAATGAAAGTTTATAAATTTGTTCGTTATAACAATTGTATTTGGCTATGGCCTAATGGGTATCTGGCTAAATGACTCATACCTCTAATTAACTGAAATATAATATTAAAATCTCTTCACTATGTACTTTTAGGCTTTAATTTAAACAAAGAAGGTTTTTGCGTAAGTACTTTTCTATTTTTAAAAAATACAGTGCGCTGAGCACTATAGTTAGCTTGTAGGTGCAAATATTTATTATAAAAGCCTTATTAACATTACTTCGTGATTAAGTATGAGGTCGCATAATTGAGTGTAATTTTGTGTAAAGATCAGCTTATTAAGATGTATTCTCACTAACATTTAATTTAGAATGATCGTTCACTCTAAATTAAAGGTATTTAACATGCAGCGTTCTAGCACCGCTTTATTTGTATTTTCAGTTCTCCTAGGTTCAGTTGCGTTGACTGGTTGTGACCAAGTGACAGAGCAGTCGCAGGCACCTGCTCCTAAAGCTGTGCCGGTAGGGGTTATTACGCTTAAAAAACAATCGCTAACTTTAAGGCAAGAGTTGCCTGGACGTATTAGTGCATTTCAAATTGCAGAAATACGCCCGCAAGTAAGCGGTATTGTGCAATCACGTTTATTTACCGAAGGGTCTCAAGTAGAAAAAGGCCAAGCGCTTTATCAAATTAACCCTGCTACATTTGAGGCTAACTTAGCGGCAAGTGAAGCTGCTGTTGCCCGCGCTGAAGCAAGCATTGCAAGCAGTAAAGCTAAAGCGTCTCGTTATAGTGAATTATTAAAAATTAAAGCGGTTAGCCAGCAAGATTACGATGAGGCTGATGCAGCCTACAAGCAAGCAAAAGCAGAACTCCTTACTGCTCAAGCGCAGCTGCAAACCTCAAAAATTAATTTAGAATACAGTCATGTCTCTTCGCCTATTAGTGGGCAAATTAGTAAATCGAATGTCACCGTAGGTGCGTTAGTAAGTGCCAACCAAGCCACTTCTTTGGCAACAGTTACACAACTTGATCCTATCTATATTGATTTAACGCAGTCGAGTAGCGAATTAACCAAGCTTAAAAAAGCGATTGTTTCGGGCGACCTAAGTGTGGATTCAACCAGTCAAACCGATGTTGAACTCACTATGGAAGATGGCTCTTTATATTCTCATAAAGGCACTTTACAGTTTTCTGAGGTGACAGTTGACCCAAGTACAGGCTCGGTTACATTACGCGCTAAATTTCCTAACCCTGAAAAGTTACTACTTCCAGGGATGTATGCTCGCGCCTCAATTGTTGAAGGTGTTAAAAACGACGCTATTTTAGTTCCACAGCGCGGTGTTAGTCGAAACTCGAAAGGTGAACCTACCGCAATGGTTGTTAGCAAAAACAATACTGTAGAGAGCCGCGTTTTGAAAACAGATCGCACCATTGGATCTAATTGGCTTGTAACCGATGGTGTAATGGAAGGCGATAAACTGATCGTAGAAGGGCTGCAAAAAATTCGCCCAGGCGCACCAGTTAGCCCATCTGAAGTTCAAACTGCTAAAGCGCAATAACGGAGAATTTACATGTCACGATTTTTTATCGATAGACCTATATTTGCTTGGGTACTTGCCATAGTAGTGATGCTAGCAGGTATATTAGCAATTAAAAGTTTACCTATTGCGCAGTATCCGTCTATAGCGCCGCCAGCAATAAGTATTACGGCTACCTACCCAGGTGCATCGGCGCGTACGCTCGAAGATACTGTTACACAAGTTATAGAGCAAAAAATGAAAGGCTTAGATGGCTTGTTATACATGTCGTCAACGTCAGAGTCTAGCGGTTCAGCAACGCTCACACTGTCGTTTAGCGCTGAAACCGACCCTGATATTGCTCAGGTTCAAGTACAAAACAAGTTAGCTACTGCAACGCCACTATTACCTGAAGCCGTGCAAAGGCAAGGTGTTGTGGTTGCAAAGTCAGCCCGTAACTTTTTGATGGTTTATGCGTTTATGTCTAAAGATGGCAGCATGACCAACATTGATATTGGCGACTACGTGTCATCAAACGTGCAAGATATTGTTTCGCGTGTTGAAGGTGTGGGTGAAGTACAGTTATTTGGCTCGCAGTATGCAATGCGTATTTGGTTAGATCCGGCTAAGCTTCAAAATTATAAATTAACGCCTGCAGATATAAGTGCATCTATCAGTGCTCAAAATGCACAAGTGTCGGCTGGGCAACTAGGTGCTATGCCTGCGGTGGCGGGACAGCAACTCAACGCGACTGTGACAGCGCAAAGCCGCTTACAAACTCCTGAGCAATTTAGAGATATTTTAGTTAAAACCAATGCAGATGGCTCTTTTGTAAAGTTGAGTGATGTTGCCCGTGTTGAGCTAGGTGGTGAAAGCTACCGGGTTGTCGCGCGTTATGATGGAAAACCAGCTTCTGGCTTAGGGATTAAATTGGCCAGTGGCGCCAACGCGCTTGATACTGCGCAGGGTGTAAAAGATGCCATTGCCGAATTAGAGCCATTTTTTCCTGAGGGACTTGAAGCGGTTGTGCCTTACGACACTACACCATTTGTGGCGCTTTCAATTGAAAAAGTAATTCATACGCTTATAGAAGCGGTTGTGTTGGTGTTTGTTGTTATGTACTTGTTTTTACAAAACTTTAGAGCGACGCTTATTCCAACAATTGCAGTGCCAGTGGTATTGCTGGGTACGTTTGGTATTTTATACACTTTTGGTTACTCAATTAATACATTGACCATGTTTGCCATGGTGCTTGCCATCGGGTTACTAGTTGATGATGCCATTGTTGTTGTAGAAAACGTAGAGCGACTGATGACCGAAGAAAAACTCTCAGCGCTTGATGCAACCCGCAAATCAATGGACGAAATTAAAGGCGCACTTGTTGGTATTGCAATGGTGCTTTCTGCTGTATTTATTCCGATGGCCTTTTTTAGCGGCTCAACGGGCATAATCTATCGTCAGTTCTCAATTACCCTTGTTTCTGCTATGGGTTTATCGGTACTTGTGGCGCTTATACTTACGCCGGCACTGTGTGCAACGCTTTTGAAGCCTAGCCATGTTCATAATGATAAGTCGTTATTTGGTAAATTTTTTACAGGGTTTAACCGCGGGTTCGACAAAACAAATTCGGGTGCGCAAAGCTTTGTGAGCCGTATGATCAAACATGCTAAACGCTACCTTGTTATATACTTTTTAATTGTAGGTGGAATGGCTTATGTGTTTTCAAATTTACCAACCGCATTCTTACCAGATGAAGACCAAGGCATATTATTTAACCAAGTTTCGTTACCTGCGGGTTCTACAACCGAGCAAACACTTGAAGTGGTTAAAAAAGTAGAAAACCACTACTTGAACGAACAATCTGAAGCAGTAAACGGTATTTTTACTGTTACCGGGTTTAGCTTTGCAGGTTCTGGCCAAAACTCAGCAATAGGGTTTGTTAATCTTAAGCATTGGGATGAACGCCAACGTGACGATTTATCTGTGCAAGGTGTAGCAGGTAAAGCTATGGGGTACTTTTCCAGTATTAAAGAAGCGTTTGTGTTTGCTTTTCCACCACCAGCAATTGTAGAACTGGGAACAGCAAATGGTTTTAATATATTTTTACAAGACCGTGTAGGTTTGGGCCACGATGCACTTTTAGCAGCACGTAATCAACTATTAGGTTTAGCAAGCCAAAGCCCGATATTGGCTGGTGTACGCCCTAATGGTCAAGAAGATATGCCAGAAATACAACTCGATACCGATTTAGCTAAAGCACAAGCATTGGGTGTGTCGCAAACCGATATTAATAACACCCTTGCTACGGCTTGGGGTAGTAGTTATGTAAATGACTTCATTGACCGTGGGCGTGTTAAAAAAGTATACATGCAAGGCGATGCTGAATCTCGAATGGTGCCTGAAGATTTAAATAAGTGGTATGTACGTAATAATGAGGGTGATATGGTTCCGTTTTCTGCCTTTGCAACGGCCTATTGGACTTATGGTTCGCCGCGTTTAGAGCGTTACAATGGCTTTTCAGCAATGGAAATACAAGGAACCGCTGCACCTGGTTACAGCACAGGACAAGCAATGGATGAAATGGAGCGTTTGGTAAAACAGCTGCCAAATGGTATTTCGTCTGAATGGACCGGTATTTCATTTCAAGAACGCTCTAGCAGCGGCCAAGCACCTTTATTGTATGGTTTGTCGTTGTTATTTGTATTTTTATGTTTAGCGGCTCTTTATGAAAGTTGGTCGGTACCGTTTGCGGTTATGATGATTGTTCCGTTAGGTATATTTGGTGCTGCTATGGCTGCATTGGGTAGCGGATTATCAAACGATATTTACCTGCAAGTGGGCTTATTAACTACGATAGGGTTAGCGTCTAAAAATGCCATATTAATTGTGGAATTTGCTATCCATAAAATGGACGAAGGGCTTGATTTAGTTGAAGCGGCTGTGGCTGCAGTAAGGCTGCGTTTACGCCCAATTTTAATGACTTCAATGGCCTTTATTTGTGGTGTTATTCCACTCGCTATTGCATCAAGTGCAGGCTCTGGTGCGCAAAACGCATTAGGCATTTCAATTATTGGTGGAACACTCGCATCTTCTATTTTGGTTGTTGTTTTTGTGCCGTTGTTTTTTGTATTAGTACGCCGTGTATTCCCTGCAAAAGAAAAAAACACTAACGAGGAGACAGCATAATGCATATAAAAACCTTTTCGTTGAGTGTGCTTACGTTGGCTGCTTTAAGTGGTTGCCAGTTGGCACCTGAACAGCAAAATTTAGCGCTGCCAGTACCCGAAACGTATTCAGTTCAAACAGAGCAAGCCACAGTTAACACATTAAAGTGGCAGCAGTTTTTTAGCGATAAAAAATTACAGGTGCTTATAGGTCAAAGCCTTGAGCATAACAAAGATCTGCAAATTGCGATGCTCAATGTACAGCGGGTACGTGGGTTGTATCAAATAGAAAACTCAGTATTGTATCCGTCCTTAAATGTTAATGGTTCGGGCACTCGCCAGCGTCTGCCTGCAAGTTTAACAAGTACTGATGAGGCCACTATAAGCTCGCAATACAGTGCTACTGTAGGTATTACCTCTTACGAATTAGATATATGGGGTAAGGTTCGTAACCAAACTCAACAAGCGCTGCAAAATTTATACTCTACTGAGCTTACTCAATACAGCACGCAAGTGTCGCTGGTAGCAGAGCTGGCTAATGCGTGGCTTAATTATGCAACCGATCAACAGTTACTTGGGCTTGCTGAGGAAACGTTAAAATCGCAACAAGCATCGCTTGGGCTTACTCAAAAAAGTTTTGATTTAGGCGCAGCATCTAAAATTACGTTAGAGCAACTGAAAAGTACCGTTGCCAGCGCAAAGGTTGATATTGCAACGTATAAACGTTTATTAAAGCGCGATAAAAACGCACTTGATTTATTAGTAGGAAAACCAGTAAGCCCTGAACTTCTGCCAAATAAGGTGCTGGACTCGTTATTAGCGTTGCCTAAAATACCGGTTGGTTTACCTTCTGATTTATTAACTCAACGCCCAGATATTAAAGCAGCAGAACATCAGTTATTGGCCGCTAATGCCAACATTGGTGTAGCGCGTGCTGCTTTTTACCCCAGTATTAGCTTAACGGCTAATGCGGGTACTGCCTCTAACGATTTAAGTGATTTATTTGATGCAGGTTCGGGTACGTGGAGTTTTATTCCATCAGTTACTTTACCTATTTTTAATATGGGCAGAAACCAAGCTCAGCTAGATGTTGCTAAGGCCGACCAACAAATTGCTGTAGTTACTTATCAGCAAAAAATTCAGCAAGCATTTCGCGAAGTCGCCGATGCCTTAGCAGACAACGAAGGCTATCAAGCGCAATTAAGTGCACTTGATATGTTACTACAAAGCCGAGAGTCTACGTTTTCGCTATCAAAGGCGCGTTACGATAAAGGTGTTGATAGCTATTTACAAGTCCTTGATGCACAACGCAGCTGGTACAGTGCACAGCAACAGCAAATTTTGGGTCAACAGGCTTTGTTAGCTAGCCAAATTAGCCTGTATAAAGTAGTGGGCGGTGGCTGGGAGAAAAGCGATCAAACCAACTAAGTAAGGGTTTTAGCTGTAAACACCTTTTTGCAGCTAATTAACTAGATTTATATAGGGCTAAATACTTATTTATGAGTGAAAGGCGTATTTCAAAATGATTAAGTATTTGCCTTATTGTCGAGTCTAATCACTTGGCAGTGGAGCTTTGTATGAAAACTAAAAGACAGACAGATCCAGCGATAGCCAAAGCGCGTCGTGATCAGGTTTTAACTGCGGCGGCTGAATGCTTTCGTCGTAAAGGCTTTCATGCTGCAGGTATGGCTGAAATATCCAGAACAGCAGGAATGAGTGCCGGGCATATTTATAACTACTTTGAAAGTAAAGAAGCCATTATAGAAAGTATTATTGAAAAAGATATGGAAGAAATGTTTTCTATATTTGAGCATTTTGAAGGGCAACCAGAAGATACGCTCACAGTATTATTGAACGGTTTAAATATCGGCGTTCAAAGGCATATGGATACCGGTGAATGTGCGGTTGATTTAGAAATGCTCGCTGAAGCTGGTAGAAACGTAAAGGTAGCTAAACTATTACGTGATGCCGACACGCAAGCGCGAAATAGAATGCGCCAATTGCTTATAAGTGAACGCAGTGTGATAAAAGGCATAGATGAGGTAGAGCTAGAAAGCCGTATTAATGTTATTTTTTCAGTAATGGCAGGCTTACTTTTGCGAAAAGTGCTTTACCCCGAACTTACCGAAGAGACAGTTTTAATTGCGCTTCGCCCGGCAATGAAAACGTTGTTATTGCCGTTTGAAGATTAAAATAGTGCTATTAAAATGCATAAACTATACGCCCGCTATATTAGCGGGTTTATAGTATTAACAACCGTTTAAAGTAATACCAAGCCGCAATAATACTTAATCATTTTGTGGGGCTAAACGCCTCGCTATTTACGTTAAAAAACTCTCATTTACGACTGCATGAATGCAGAGCAATACAGTAGAAATTGCCGATAACAACTAAATAGCGAATTGTTTTCCTAGCTATCAAGACGTTTTTCCATCTTCAAAATAGATCACTTAATTAGGCGAATGGGTATAGTTATGTTCAAAAACGTTCAATAGACCAGTTTAGAGCCACAACGGCAATACCTATAGACCCTGCAGGCATTAACCATTTTACATACCAAGCGGTTTTTCTAAATGCAATTAATAAAGGCAACGCTACTAATAAAATACTTAGTTGGCCAATCTCTACCCCTAAATTAAATGCCAATATGCTCATTAATTGATAGTTACTCGACAAACCTAATTCACCAAGTACACTCGCAAATCCCATTCCGTGAAGTAACCCAAAAGCAAATGTCAGCCAGCCTAAACGCAAAACAACGGGCCAAACATTATTAAGGGCTGCAAACAATACAGAAATTGCAATAATTAGTTCAACCCAGCGAGTATTGAGAGATATTAAATCAAGCGCTGTTGCTGTAAGCGTTATAGAATGAGCAAGCGTAAATGCTGTAACAATCCATGCAGTGTGTTTGATAATGTGTTTTTTAGAGCTAATGGGCTGCCAGGTGTTTTTATCACGGGTTAAAACACAAGTTAGTAATAGCGCAATTAAAAATAAAATATGATCGATGCCTATCCAAATGTGTAATAAGCCCTGATACACATATTCTGTAAAGGTATCTAAATAGCTCGACTGGTTAGTATTAAAGGTTTGGCTAGGCTCATTTATACTAAACACACGTGCTATGTTATTCACATTAACAATGACTTTATGATTTGCGTCATTTTGAAAAAAAGCTGAATACTTAAGCGTAATCTCGTTATTTGTTAAACACGAAAATGACACAGGTAATACCAAGTAAGGCTGATTAAAGTGCTCACTTACCTGGTAATTGTTATTTACAGTGAGTGCGCAAGTTTGTTCGTTTTGTTCTGCGATAAGATTGTTTTTTATAAATGCGTCAATTGAGTCGCGTTTTGCTTTTATTTCAGACCAGGTAATGTTGGCGTTTTGGTCTAAGTCGAGTGCTATAACGTGCTCTAAATCTGCAACATTGATTTCCCAATTGCCGCTGTATTGAGCTGTATTGTTGCTATTAAGCGTAATGTAGCCGGTGCTTAACTGGTGCGCAAAAGCTGCTGTTGAAAATAATAAGCTTAACAACATAATAGAAAATACGCGTATTAATATTCTCATAACATTTACATCCTTTTTGCTTGAACAATCAGCGCTTGGTCGATATTCATTTTAGCTTGTTGCCAGTTAATATTGGCCCAATACAAGGCTTTAGATTTGTTTGGCTGCACGTGAATATAATAGTTGGCGAGGTCACTTGCGTGAAAGCTGTCGTGGCGAATTTCTCTGAGCTCTACTCGTTGCTTCATGGCGTTTTGCCATTTGTATTGTTTTGTGTTTAGTTTTTTTTCTGCGATGGCTAAGCGCAGCAAAAGCGCATCTTCTAGATCGTGCGATTCTTTTAATAAATTACTTAATTTGGTTATCACTTGCTGTGGCTTGTTTAAGCCCAGTTGTATGTCTGCCCATAAAGCAATTAGGCTTACTGGAGAGTTTACTAAATTTATATTTTCAAGGTGCTTTAATGCGTTTGTGTAGTTTTGTAATCTAAAGCTCATTTCAGCTAGGACATGTTTTGTATTGAGTCCAATAGGCTTATTGTTCGTTAGCTTTACTAAAGATTGATAACTTCTTAATAAATTACCGTGCTGACTTTGCACGTCTAGTACACAAGTACTGGCCGTTAATGTGCTTACCCTTGTTATTAGTGCTAAGCAATGCTGTTTAGCAAGTTCAAACTGGCCTTGTGTCATGTACAAATTAGCCAGCAATAGATGAGTGTTGCTGTGATCAGGCGTTATTTTTAAAACACTATTAGCAATGTTTATCGCATCATTAAACAAATGCTCTTTTTGTAAAACGCGTGCATATAAATAGCCTACCTGTGGCGTTGGCTCATTTAAGTATATTTCTGCGAGCCTGTTTTTGAGTACCCCTTGCATATGCTCCGTTTGTCCAACGAATTGACTTTTATTGACTAGATTTTCTATTTCATTTATCGATAGTGAGGCAGTTAAATCCGATTTAGTGACTGCTATTACGTCGTTGTCATTAGGTGTATAAGCTGCTGCAAAAAGCTCAAATGAGCACACTAAGCTTAATGTAATCATCAGGTTTACTAGAGGTGATTTCATATTTGTATCCTTAAAATAGCCATCCATGGCCGGTCAGCTTATTTACTGATTACTAATTAAATTATTAATATCTGTGTCTTTATTTGTAAACTCTCTTCCATTTACAGAGAGTGGCTCTGCATTCGGTGCTTGGTTAAATGCATCGCTAGTAAACTGAGCAAAGTCCACTTGCAAAGCTTCAATCGTGATATTAACCATTGCACTTACTTGGCTGTTAACGCCATCAGATACGCCAAAAGTAAAGCTATCTGTGCCCGTAACCTCTTTATTTGGTGTGTAAGTAAAGTTGCCATCAGCGTCAATATTTACCATGCCTAATGAAGGCTCACTGACCAATGAATAAGTAAGTGAATCACCTTCTTTATCTATGGCTGTAAGTGAGTCGGTAATATTCACCTCCGTTTGCGTTGTTAACATGATGTCGCTAACTGAAGGCGCTGTATTAACCACAGGCAACGGCTTTTTATTGTCGTCATCATTGCTACACGCTCCTAGCGTTAATGCGCTAAGCAGAATACCTATATGCGTAATTTTTAAGTGTTGCATTAGTTTACTCCTTATTTAGAGCCCGCAAGTGGGGTAGCTAAGTACGGAAAGGTTGAGTCCATCATTGTTGCATCAACAGGTGCGCCATCGGTAAATGGTACTGTACCAACGCTTGCATCTTCGGGAGTACATAAGCCTAGGTCAGTATCTTCGCCTGCAACAGGAATAGGATGACATAAACGACCCATTACTACGCGCAGAGCAATATCAACAACATCATCGCCAGGGCGTCGGCCGTTTGGAAAGCCAGCTAAATCGTTTCCTGCAACACCAAATGCAGACTGCTCACTTTGCGCTGTTGCCGCGATGTTTGTGTTTAAACGAAGCATTTCAGAGGGAGTGACGGTTGCTTGTTGGTTAACACCAGCAAAACCAGTTAAAAATGCAGTAATTAAATCGGTACGAGGAAAGTTTGTTGGGGCTAATGTTTCGAGGTTAGCGCCAAGTGTCGTATTAACTGCATCCTTGAATAAAATATTTAAAAGTTCAGGAAGGGCTGGATGAGATACATAATCTAAAAACTGTCCATCGTCTTTAGGGTGTGCTGTCGAGAAAGTATCCTTATCCTTTATGCCAATAACAAGCTCATTAACAAGTGGATTTCCTAAACGCGATACTTGAGTAAGAGCACCACCATTAACTGCATTATTAGCAAATTTAGCATTCGGGTTTAGTATGCGAGCTTGAGGTAAACTTGCAGTGGTCCACGAACCAATAACGCCATTACCTTCGCCTACAATACAGCTTTTTGGTACTTCAATAGCAATTGATGTCACGTTTTTATCTGCAAGGTCGTCATTGTCAGCCGATTGGGTAATGCCTCCAGGGAAGCCACCTGCATCACCAGCACCCGGAGCGCTGTCGCCCTCTACCGGTACGTAGTTTACTAAATCGAACGTTTTACCAAGGTTAACAACAAACGAATCTTTTCTTTGGCCAACAAATACTTGTGCCATGCTTTCACAACCTGGGATTGACACATTATATACAAATTGATCTGCGTAAGTTTGATAGTCAGCTTTAGAGGTAAATGTTTTATTACCAATATAATCAAGTGGCTTACTGAATGTAGATGTGCCCGTAGTGGTATTATTTAATGAGGTTGCAACACCTGTGCGCTGCGGCCCATTAATCATACTCAGAGTATATGATTCACTGAAGTTAGTTGCGCTATTATCACCGGCTGATACACCACCCACATTTTTGAGTGGTACAGAAACAGTACGCTGGTTGCCTTCTGGGCCTACAGCTAATTGCACACCTTGATTATCGTTTGGTAGCATGCTTTGGAAATCAAATGCAAAAGTAATGTCTTCAACGGCATCGCCATCGTTATCTATGTGTATGCTGTAAGTTGCATCTGGGTCCATTGCAAAATAATTAGGGCCGCCGTAGGCATCCTGTAATGGAATATAGTTTGCAATTAGTGTGACGTAC
Organism: Pseudoalteromonas sp. PS1M3; assembly: GCF_016865405.1. Lineage (NCBI taxonomy): Bacteria > Pseudomonadati > Pseudomonadota > Gammaproteobacteria > Alteromonadales > Pseudoalteromonadaceae > Pseudoalteromonas > Pseudoalteromonas sp. PS1M3. The sequence goes on from NZ_AP022625.1 coordinate 413,398, forward strand.
TCTTCTTTTCCTTGTTCATAGCTATTAAATACATAAAAGTCGGTAGAATCTAAGGTCGGAAAGCGACTAATATTTGGCGCTTCTCGGTGACTTGATGCGTTACTTGGTGCGCTAATAAAAGTGCTACATATTACTACTGCGAGTATTGATGGTGTTAAAGCTTTCATGACTTTTTCCTTTAGTTTTAAATAGAAGTCATAGCTAATAACGGGGGGGAATTTAGATTGGATGCAAAAAAGTTACATTTTATTTAAATAAAAAATGGCTGCTTATATAAGCAGCCATACAAGGGATTAAAGTAACACGAGTTCGGTTGTATAAAGTACCTCGGTAGGTAAGCCGTTTGGCGAACCACCTAAAGGCTCTAAACTGACTGCTAGTAGTGAGATATCGTCAGCGTTAAAGCGTTTATCTTTTAGCAAAAATTTACCGCCTTGTTTAGGTAATATACCTAACGAAACAGGTAAATCTTGCCCTTTTAAGATCATCCATAGTTGATAATCTTTATCTCTTTGGGCAACTAATTGACTACTGGCTTTAATAGTTAATGCATCTTCGTTTACTTCAATAAACCATAAAGACTGTTTATCTTGGTTTTGCACGAGTGCAATTTGCTGATATTGCGACACTTCTTTGGCCGGTTGAATGACTAAAAATGCCAACACAATACACGCGGCGGTGGCTATAAACGACCATGTCTGCCAAATCGACGGCTTAGTTTGCACCACTGTTTGACTAGGCACTGTTTTTGACTCAATACCTTGCAAAATGTTTTCCCAAACAGAATCGCTAGGTGCTTGTGGTGTAATTGCACTTGCTAGATTATTAAGGTTTTGCTCCCACATAAAAATTGCCTCACGTGCTTTGCTTGAGCTAAGTAACAAGCGCTGAAAACGTTTTCGTGCCAGCCCCTTGAGTGTGCCAAGTACATATTGTCCTGCTAGCGCGTCTAACAGCTCGGGTTTTGTATAATTCATAATGTTAAACACCTCTGAAGTTGTGTAAGCCCGCGTCTGATCCAGCTTTTAACAGTGCCTAATGGCGACTCTATATGGTCTACTAGCTCGCTGTGACTAAGCCCCTTATAGTAAGCTAAATGAATGGCCTGCTTTTGCTGGGGTTCAAGCTGCTCTATACAGTTTACTAATTTAGTATTTTCGTCATAGTTGACATCGACGCTCTGAATATCAAAGTCATCATCTCCCATTGTTTGCTCTTTTCTTACTTTGTTGTAACGCAACGCATCCAGACTTCTATACCTTACTATACTTATCATCCAGCTTATGACAGTGCCTTTAGAAGCATTGTATTCTGAGGCGTTATGCCATATTTTAATGAATGCGTCTTGCAACACTTCTTCGGCGTGTGCTCTGTTAGAAAGCATATTTAAGCTAATGGCAAAAAGCTTTCCGCTTGTTTGTTGATACAAGGTTGAAAATGCATGCTTATCACCCTGTGATGTATCGTATAACAGAGACAGTAAATTATCGTTTTCCATAAATATCCTATTTATTTTTATTCTCTTTTTAAAAACGGTTGAGGCTAGAACTTGGATGCAAAAAAGTTAAGTAGCTTGCAACAGTATACTTTTCGCTCTTTTTTGCAATGACTATCTGTGTTTATTATTAGGTATAATTCTGTGAGTTCAAAAACTATATTAGAGAAAAGCATCTGTAATGGTTGAGCCGATTTTTGTTTATAGCAGAGTCGCCACGCTAAGTTACACTTAAAATAAATTAGCTTGGTGAGTCAGATTTACTAATATGGAGCTAAGACTTAGTGAGTTTCTACTGTGATACGTGTGAAAAATTAACACACTCATTGTGTAAAAAGAGCAAAGTCCATACAAACCAATAAAAACGGTATTTAAATAGCTATTAAATATCAATAATATAAGTAAAAAAGTGGTGCCGTACGTTTTACTGTTTTGTGGCTTGTAAATTGCAAACACAATTATAAAAGCTGTTTGTTAATTAATGAATAGCAATAAATATAAATGGAGATTTTATGTGGGCTGCAATTAGTTATTTGATATTAGCGTGTGTACTTATTTTTATAGGGTGGGAAATAAATTCAATTTACTTTTCGTTATTTTTTTACTGGACCGCGCTATCACTGTCATTGGTCAGTGGGGCATACATTTTTAATATAGGTAAAATTTTCAGAAAGCGAGAAAACGGCGTTATTCCATTTTACATACGCTGGGCGTTTATTCCTTTTTTATTGGGGGCGCAAGTGTACAACGCATGGTCGCGTAAGCATGATAAAGTGCCACCAATTCAGCAAATTAACGATAACCTTTTTTTAGCATGCCGCTTATTTCCCTCGGATATAGACACGTTAAAAAGCAATAATATTACCGCTATATTAGATGTTACTTGTGAGTTTGACGGTTTAGAGTGGAGCTCGACACAAGAGCGTATTAACTATTTAAATATTCCAGTACTTGACCATAGCGTGCCAACACGCTCTCAGCTTAACCAGGCAATAAATTGGATTCATCATCAAATCCAAAAAAACAATAAAGTGGTTGTGCATTGTGCGTTGGGCCGCGGACGTTCAGTGTTTGTAATGGCTGCTTACTTACTTAGTCAAAATAAACACGCCGACGTGCATGATGTGCTTGCCCAAATCAAAGAAACACGTGAAACCGCTAATCTAAATAAACGCCAACTGCGCCACCTAGCAAAGCGACATAAAAGTGGCGAACTAGTAATTAAAAATCGTGCATTTTTAATTGCAAATCCCGTATCGGGTACAAAAATATGGCAAGAAAAAGAGCAATTTATCATTGCACGCTTGTCAACTTATTACGATTTAACCGTAAGGACCACAAGCCCAGACATTAATGGTATAGAGCTTGCCAAACAAACGCTTGGTGAAAATCCTGATATTGTTATTGCTTGCGGTGGCGATGGAACAGTAGCGGAAGTTGCGAGCGTATTAGTTAATACACCCTGTAAGTTAGGTATTATTCCGCTCGGGACTGCTAATGCGCTTGCTCACGTTTTAATGGGAATAAGTTCAAAATTTATACCTGTAGAGCAAGCGTGTGATTTAATTATTGATGGTCAATCTACGTTAATAGATACAGCATATTGTAATGACGATTTAATGCTACTTTTAGCCGGTATAGGTTTTGAACATGCAATGATTGAAAAAGCTGACCGCGAATTTAAAAATAAATTTGGGCAACTCGCTTATTTAACAGGATTTCTTCAGGCGTTTTCGGAACAAAAATCGCAACAGCTCAACGTAAAATTGGACGATAACGACCCAATGATGATCACAACAAGCAGTTTTGTTGTTGCTAATGCAGCACCGTTTACAACGCTACTTGCTCAAGGGGGAGGGCAGCCTAATCACAGTGATGGGCTACTTGATATAAATTGGCTTATACCCAATAAAGAAAATTCCACTACGGTACTGAGTATTGCCGAGCTTATGTTTAGCAGCATAACGCAAAGCCATTTAGCCATTAATTCTCAACACACAAATGCTAAAAAAGTCGAAATATCTTCAGAGAATGGAATTAAATATGTCATTGATGGCGAAGTGAAAACGGCTGATAGGCTTGTGGTTGAAATACAGCCAGCATCGCTTAATGTGATCAGTAAGGAAATTTAGTAAAACTAAAATATAAAGGCGCATTAAAGTGCGCCTTTATTTATATTTTTACTTTTTTATTGATGGCCAAACAAAGTCAGTTGTATCTGGAGCCTTGTTTGTTGTTTTACGAGGTGCGCTTTTTGGTTTGCGAAGTGGTTTGTTATTTATTGTATGAATATATAACGCTTCAACTTTGTCTCTGGCCCAAGGGGTTTTGCGTAAAAATTTTAAGCTAGATTTTATGCTTGGTGCATCCGTAAAACATTTAATTTTTACTTGTTCGCCCAGCGTTTTCCAGCCAAGTCTCTGCTCTAACTCGACCAATATTTGTTCTAGTGTGATCCCATGTAGTGGGTTTTTAGGTTGATTATCCATAGCCATACTGCTTATTTAAACTATGCATATTGTAGCTTAAATACAATAAGCAGGCTATTTCACTGTAATCTTTTTAGGTCGATTTGGGTAAATAACTTTCCCTTGCTCATTGAGCTTAAGCCACATTAATGCGCTATTGGTTTGGTTGGGGTTTTTGGCACCGCACAGTAAATTGAACGTATCAACGCTAATTAATGCGCCTTCACTATAGCGTTTGTCGTCGTACCAACACATTGTTTGGTGCTGATTTAACTGACTTGCGTTCACAAAAGTGCGGCTGTTATGCGGCTCGGCATTACAAAATAACGAGAGTGATAAGCTTAAAAAACAGGCGGATAGAATTATTAATGGGCGCATAATATTCTCCTACAATTGACTTTAAAAATAGTACGTAATACTAAAAAACATGCTAGTGTAATATTACACACTAAAAAATAAACAGAACAATAAAAGGTACACACACATGAAATTTAATCAGCTGATGATAGATGAATTCACATTACTTGCAAAGTTTCCGCTTGATAGCAAAATGCAGGGTATCAAATTACATTCTGACGCAGAAGCAAGCTTGATAGAAGCAGCACAACGATTATTCGATAAAGGCGTTATAGATAGCCCAGATGGCGGTTACTTAACGGATTTGGGTTTAGATTTAATTGAGCACGTTACGATTATTCATAGCGCGCTCAAAAGTTAAGCTCAACAGTATTTAGGTCGCATCGGGTTGATTTTGCGGTGCGGCATCATTAAACGCAGCTAATTTATTACATCGTTCATAAATGGCTGCAATTTTTGGATATCGACTCATATCCACGTTAAAACGAATAGCATTAAATACCTGAGGTACTAAGCAAACATCAGCAAGGCTTGGCTTGTTCCCAATACAGTAATCGTCGTCTCCAAGTAGTATTTCTATTTTATCAAAGCCTACTTCAACCCAATGTTTGTACCAGGTGTTTTTAGCATCATCGTCTACTTTTAATTCATTCGATAAATACTTAAGTACTCGCAAATTATTCACTGGGTGAATATCACACGCTATTGCAAAACTTAAATTTCTTATTTGGGCTTTTTGCCAAGCAGAGCCGCTAATTAATGGTGACTGTGGGTATGTTTCATCAAGCCATTCTAAAATAGCTAATGATTGACCAAGTACACCTTCATCTGTTTCAAGGGCTGGTAAAAGCCCTTGTGGGTTTAGTGTTAGGTAACCTTCCTCAAGCTGCTCTGATTTTAAAAGATTTACAATTGCCAACTCATGGTCAATTTTTTTTAGGTTTAACGCAATACGCACTCGGTATGCAGCTGATGATCGAAAATAACTGTAAAGCTTCATAATTAATCCTTGTTGGCTGAATAGTGTTTTTTAATTGTTCGCCAACAATCTGTGTAATTTGGTTGACGTTCTTTACCTTCTAATGCGTATTTAGTCGGTGAAATGACATAACGGGATTCAAACATAAACGCTAAGGTATTTTCGTATTTTTGTGGAACCAGTTCCGCATTAGATGCTTTTTCAAATACATCCGCTTCAGGTCCATGCGGAGACATACAATTATGTAAACTTGCCCCACCTGGCACAAAGCCATGCTCTTTTGCATCATATACACCTTCAATTAACCCCATAAATTCACTCATGATATTACGATGATAGTAGGGCGGACGAAAAGTGTTTTCAGCAACCATCCAACGCGGTGGAAAAATAACAAAATCAACATTAGCCATTCCTTCAGTAGCTGATGGCGAGGTTAAAACGGTAAATATAGAAGGATCAGGATGGTCAAAGCTTACTGTGTTCATTACATTAAATCGCGATAAATCGTATTTATAAGGCGCGCTATTACCTGTCCATGCAACAACATCGAAAGGGGAATGCTTAATCTCACAGCTGAATAAGTTGCCATTAAATTTTGACACCAGTTCAAAATCACCTTCTTTATCTTCAAAAGCTGCAACTGGGTATTGAAAGTCACGGTCGTTGGCATAGCCGTTTGCACCAACAGGGCCTCGCTCTGCAAGCTCCAAAGCATGACCATAGTTTTCGCAGATATAACCACGGGCCGTTGATTGTATTAAATCAACAGAAAACTTCATCCCTCGGGGTATGACTGCAACTTCACCTGGTTTTACACAGAGCTTACCGCATTCTGTATGCAGGAGTAGCTCGCCTTGTTGGGGTACAAATAGCATTTCACCGTCAGCGTTGTAAAAGTAGCGATCGACCATAGACTTGTTAGCAACATAAACATGAATACCGATGCCAGATTGCCCATTAGCACTGCCGTTAGCAGCCATTGTTACGAGTCCATCTAGAAAATCAGTTGGCTTTGTAGGAATTTCCACGGGGTTCCAGCGAAGCATAGTCGGAGGTGTTACGGCTTCAGTTATAGGCGCAGTTCGAATCAAGCCGTTATCAACAGCGGTGTAATCACCTTGCACTACCGAAGGGCGTAACCGATACAGCCATGTTCTGCGGTTAGCTGCTCTAGGCGCGGTAAATGCTGTAGAGCTAAATTGTTCAGTGTAAAGATCGTACTTAACTTTTTGAGGAGTAAATTGCCCTATAGGCAAGGCATCGGGTAGCGCTTCGGTTTCAAATTCATTACCAAAACCGGTCATGTACTTTAACTGTTCTGCCATTACTGACTCCTGTGAGAGAAGGCTAGTTTTATGTTTTATTTATTTAAGTTAAGATACTCTCAAGTGAGAGTAATTTCAAATTGCTCAATGAATGTGTATGTAAATATAAATGAACAGCGAGTAAACCTATTTAACGGGATAACAATGAAACTGGATTTAGACACTTTTTTAGCATATCAACTAATTAATGTAGCAAGTTTGGTAAGTAATGACCTTGCTAAGGTATACCAGAGCAAATTTGACTTAACGATACCTCAATGGCGAATTTTGGCGAATTTAGCGCAATTTGGTCAAAGTAATGCCAAAAATTTATGTACGCAGGCAGATATGGATAAATCGACCGTGTCGCGTGCAATAAAAATATTAGTAGAAAAAAAGTTGCTAATGACTCAAATTAATTCAGAGGATAAGCGCGCAGCCATACTTTCATTAAGTGAAGCTGGAAAAGAGAGGTATAAAAAAATAGTACCCGAGGCGTTAAGGTGGGAAAAAGAACTATTGGCTTCGTTAAACACACATGAACAGGATTTATTAATAAGCTTACTTAATAAGCTAAAAAATAAATTACAGGCATAAAAAAGCCCATCAAATGATGGGCTTTTATAATTTTAACTAATCTAACAATTTAGATTAGAAAGTGTAACGGACACCTACACGCATTTCCCATACTGAAGCACCAGTTTGTACTGAAGTATTTGCGTTATTACCGTTAAAGCCTGAGTAAACGTAACGACCTTGGTCATCAATAGATGTTGAGATCATGCTTGCGCCTACGAAAGGACCTTTCTTAAGTACGCCCCAGTCATCATTTAGCATGTTTGTAAGGTTGTCGATTACAAAGAATGCTTCACCTTTATGGCCTTCCATAAAGCCTGGTAATTCTTGTGTAACTTTAAGGTTAAACTTAACAAACCAGTCAGCATTTTGTTGGTTACGACCTGTGATTTCACCACGTTTAAGTCCTTCAGAAGCAATAAAGTCGTTAAACTCATTGATTTCATCAGCCGACATGTTGTAAATAACGTTAGGATCGTTTTCAAGTGGAACGTACATTAACTGACGGTTGCCATTCCAGTTGTTATCACCAAAGGTAGTGTTGCGGTTAGCATCTGTGTTATCGCTACCATCAAACGTAAAGCTGTAAGGTAGGCCTTTGTATGCTTCACCGTAAAGGTTAAAGCGTGTTTCAAAGCCATCTACAAACTCATATTTGTAACCAAGCGTCATAGTAAAACGATGCGGAATTTCATAATCTGAAGACGCAACACCTGGGTTACCTGGGTTAGTAAGTGCGATGTTACCATAGTTAGAACCAGCTACAGAGCTAGTCATTGGGTTTACATCGTCTGCATCTGTGTATGCATAACCAAAGCTAAAGTTGATGCCGTTATCGAACATTTTGCTAACTGCTGCAGAGATAACTGAAGAATCACCGCTATCGCCACTAACATTTGTTAATAAATACTCATTACTACGACCTTCGATTGACTCGTAAATAGGACGACCATCAAACGTAGTTTCGCCGCTATCTTGAAGTGCAATATCACGCATCAATGCAGCATCTTTCTTCTTCGAGTATAGGTAGTCTACAGAGATTACGTATTCGTCTTCAGTTGTGTATGTAGCACCAAGAGAGTATTTCCACTCTGAAGGGATTTCAAAATCTGGGTCTACAGCATTAACTGTTGCATCGCCTACACCAATTTCTGTATTTGCAACAATGTCAAACATACCTTGTGGTACGTCAAAACCAGGTGTACCGCCGTTTACGTTAGCTGTATTGAATAAATCTACACCACGGAACTGCGTACTAATGTTTGTAATACCATCGTTAGAGTAAGAGTTAGACAGCCATACGTTCGGGTTACCACCAGAGAACAAGCCTAAGCCAGCGCGCACTTCAAGTTCGTCAGTTGCATACCATTGGAATCCAACACGTGGCTGCAGTAAGTCAATACCGTCGAATGTAGACTGGTTGCTGAAACCGTAACGGTTAGTGAAGTTTTGGTTAAAGTTAGGAACGTCATCACTTGTGTACTTGTCGTAACGTAAACCAAACTGAATGGTTGCATCTAAGTCAGTGAATGCGTATTCATCTTGGACATAGAATGTATGCTGCGCATATTTAAAGCTTGCAGCCGCATCATTCGGGTTATTAGTACCTGCAGCATTGTTGTAGTAGATACGCGCTGCTTGACCTGCTTCAAAGTCGTCAATTGAGTCAAAGCGCCACTCACCTTCTGTTTGCTGTACGAACAAGTTAAAAACAGATAGCTCTTCAAACTCGTAACCAGCAGTAATTGTGTGTTGATCTAGGTAATAAGTACCAGCAACTTTAAATGTAGTTGTGTCGTAATCTAGATCGTTTGATTGACGAGAATCATCTGGACCAATGAATACAGTACCGCCATTATCAGTGCGGATTTGCATTTCACCAAAGCTGCTTGCAGCATCTAATGACTGAACCGTTGCATCTAGCTCTGATTTACCTAAACGAATTTCAGTAGAAAAATCGTCTGACCAATCAGAATATACAGAACCAATGATTGATGTAAACTCAGCACTTTGATTGTAGAAGTGGTTTGATAAAGAAACGCGGCTAGAACCAGTATCAGACTGAGAAATTGTGTTACCGTCGTTGTAGTTATAAATTAAGTTTGCACGGTGATCTTCGTTGATGTTCCAATCTAGTTTTACTAAGATTTTTTCATCTTCAACAGGCATGCTTGATGGCATACCGCCTGCATCGTAGCCGTAAACTGATTGAGAAATACTCTGAATGCGAGATACGTCATCAGCTGTAACACTACCACTGCTAAGGCCGTCGTAATTAAACTGGCGAACACCTTCAAGTTTTTCGTATGAAGTGAACAAGAATAATGTATCTTCAACAAGCGGAAGGCCTACGTTGAAACCGTAACGTTTTTCAGTGTAGTTACCGTTATCAACTTCATTACCTTCAATTTCGTCGCCTTTCATTGAATCGTTTGTGTAATCGAAGAAAACACCACCGTGAACGTCGTTGCCACCAGATTTAGTTACAGCGTTAATATTACACGATGTAAAGCCACCGTATTGAACGTCAAAAGGTGCTAGTTCAGCTGAAACTTGTTCAATAGAGTCGAAAGAGAAAGGGGCACGGATAGTAGGGTAACCGTTTGAGCTTAAGCCGAAGTTATCGTTCATGCGAACGCCGTCAAGCGTTAAGCTGTTGTAACGTGGGTTACCACCACCACAGTTGATTGAACCACGGCTATCATCAATTGTGATACGTGGGTCAATACGGATGATATCTTTTAAATCACGGTTGATGGCTGGTTGGTTTTCAAGATCTGTTAGCGTAAAAGTAGACGCAGGACCTGTACCACCAGACATAGCACTGATAGGAGCACCCGTAACTACAATTTGCTCGATGTTAGAGATATTCTCTAAAGAAGCATTTACCGGGTAATCGTTACCAATGTTAAGAATAATGTTATTGAACTCTTGGTCTGCATAAGTGTCAGAATCTACAACTACTCTGTATGGACCACCAACACGCAGGCCTTTAGCTGTAAAGTAACCAGCATCATTAGTTTCAGTTGTTTTAACTGAGCCTGAAGGAACGTGTAAAATTGTAATTTTAGTGCCAGCAGCAGGGTTGCCGTTAGGACCAGTGATTTGACCTTTAATTGCAGATGTTGTTTCATTTGCAATTGCAGCGCCACTAACACCAACACATGCTGCGATAGCAAGTGATAGGGCCGTTTTGCGTATTTGAGTTTTCATTTAATTTTCCCGTGTAGTTAATAATTAAATTTTTATATTTTTATTTTTTGGTTTTCAAAAAATAAACTAAATGCAGGTTTATATTTTAAAAACCATCGCTATTGTACCCCAATTGTTTGTTACAAATAAAATACAACTGCAATGTTTTTTTAATAAATAGTACAAATTTTGACTATTTTTTACCTTTTTTTGAGTAATCACTCTATTAGCGAGCTCATACTACCGATGTTTTATGACAAACTTGTGAAATGTAAAACAAGCTTTTACAAAAAATCCCCGTGTGTAGGTTTTATGTGTCACAAATTACATAGATACTTTTTTTAACGCTGTTTCCAGCTCTTTAGCTGAAGGGTCAAACAGTGCGTTTAACAAACCAGCCAATCGGACACCTGCTTGTAGCAGACGTGTTTTTACGATAGGTGTATTTTTATAAACATAGCTGTAGCCAACTTCTTCATTTGTAGATTTATAAAGTGCATTTGCTAAATTATGAGATTCTTCAATCCAAGTAGTTGGTGTACTTTCTAAATATTCTGCAATTAGTTCACTGTTATTAGTATTTATAAACTGCGCGTACTCAGTAAATGATAAGTTTTCGTTTTCAACTAATTTAGTATCCCACAAGCTGTGTAAGTTTGTATCTTGACCAAAAAACGACACTTTAATACGGTTTCCGCCTCTATCTTCGCTTCTTCCTGCATGGAAGGGTTGATGGCTATCACCAACCAAATGAACTAAAAAACGTAAACTAAATTGCTTTGCATCTAGGCTGCTGTTTTTATCTTTGAGTGTTTTTATAGAATAGTGGATGCCTTCTAGAATGTTGCTAACCGACTCTTTGTTGTTTGTATGGTCGTGATTGATTGTGAAGGACTTGTTAGGTGAGGCGTTAATGTAGTGCCAGCGAGAAGATTGCTTTTGCCAAAATTTCCCCGGGTTTGAGCGCATCTCGTCAGGCCAAGTTGAAACCTGTGCAAGTGATTCACCCGCTAAGAATGGTTTAATAGCTGACTTTGTGGTGTCTGTTATATGAGATTCAGCAATTTTACCTACAACCCGGTGACCGTTTTGGCCCCAAGCAAGTGAATCGCTACTTGTAAAAATGGCACCTATTAAAAGCGCTGACGTTATCGAATATTTTACATTGATACGCATTAAGGTTCCCTAATTAATTTGGAGTGGTGTTGCTGCGTTGTAATAAGGTCAATTGTCCTTACTTTTGTTGAAATTAGGAAGGACTCAATAAAATTCATAATTTCTTATTCATATTTGTTATAAATCAGTGCTTTAGCATCTATAGGTAAAATTACTTGTTGTAATAAGTAATTAAAATTGTTCAAATGGATAAGTAATGTATTTTAGGATGTCTTTAGCTTGAATATTAAAAATACGGTATTGGAAAAAACTTCAATTGTTACATTTTTGTTTATAGTAATAGTTTTTGCTTGGGTGTGTGGTCAATTAATTGTAAATGACGATGAACTCGCTTTTCCTGTACTTATTGAAACATCAACAACATGTCGTACAACAGCGACCGCAAACGACAGTGAGCTTATTGTATTTACACCCTCTAAAAATATTGCAGTGCAACTTACAGAGAAGTTGTGTGGTGATAATGTCGTTGCTAAACAGTACGGGGTGGTTGTAGGGTATTGGGGGTATAAAACATCAGACAGTTTAGAGTTTGTAGGTAAAGGAATTGCAGACCTTATACTCGCAAAAAACAACATTATGGCGGCTTTTAAAGCTGAATCTACCTATGATTATATGCCCGTTGTTGGTTTTTCTGATTACACTGCATTTTTTATATCTTCAAAAGAAAAGCCAATTATTTCAAAGTCTTATTTTTTAGACAAAAAAATAGGACTGCTTGATTACCCAACAAGTCGCTCTGGGCATATTCTTCCAAAACAGGTCTTTAAAGATCTCGATATAAATATTGCAAATTTAAATATTTTGTACGCAAGTTCTCATAATGAACTACGAGATTTATTAGCCAACGGTAAAGTAGATATTATTGCGTCGTTTTGGAAAGAAAACGATAAAGACCGTTTCTCGAAAAACTATATCACCCCATTAAGCAATAACATAACAGGCACACGTTGGTACTTGAAAATGCAACAAAACAACACAGATTTGTTATGTGCTGTACAAGAACACCTAATGGCTATGTCTAAAGACCAAGAACTTCATTATTATCAAAATGTTTCGCCCTTTTGGCAATGTGAGAATAATACAGCTGTTTTTAAGATAGGTGAAGATAATGAGTAGACTTAAATTTTCTGCAGTGTCCTCATGTATTTTTTTAATGCTTTCTTTAGTGTTTTATATATCTATGATTAATAAAACAGAGCGTGTTAGCGAGCAGCAAAAGTTTCAAATTGAAAAACAAATTGCACTAGATTTACCATTACTCGATTTGCCAAATGAACTGTATAAGCATGCAGGTAATAAAGATGCTTTAGTTGGCTATATTGACTCACTAAATAGTTATCTAAGAATGAGTAACTTGCGTGTCATCGATATCAGTACAGGCGAGATTGCTCACAGCGATTTAAAGGAAAAGCAATTTATCAGTAGCTTAGCGACGAGTGAAGGCCCTGTGAATATTATTTTTAGTGTAGATGAGCATTACTTGACACCTAGTAATAAAATCTTTTTTTTGTTTTTTTTACTTATCAGTCTCTTTGTTGCTGTGTGGTTAAAAGTGGTAGACAGTAAGAAAAACAATGTAAGCTTAAATAAGAGTATTAACTCTGCTGCATCAATGCCAATGCCTTTGGCGGTCATAATTGATTTACGCAATAAAACACTTTCACATAGTTATAATAAAGAGCACAGCGTTCAATTAGCTAATAAACCATTGTGTTTTTACCTAGCCCTTGTTGAATATTGTTCAGCTAATAATGATGTCATTTTAAATCATAATAAAAATGTACCCGATGAGCTTATTGAACTTGCCAACAAGTATTTTTACCGTTTAACAGAACTAGGGCACACGATAAGGAAACGGCCGAACTTTAATAACAGCCTTGAAAAAACGTTGAGTGAAATAAGGGCTTCGCTTGACGACGTTTTGAATGAATATCCTGAGGAAAAAGAAATTTATTACCCTCCAAAAGCACATGGAGAAGGCTCTCGCTCTCGCCTGCACAGCTACGGGCTCATAAATATTGCAAAGGGAAATATTGAAATAATAGGGAAGTAATATCACCTCCCTATTATTAACCGTGTTTATTTAGGAGCAAACTCAGCCGCTTTTATTGGACCATGTTGCGATATAAATGTTTTAAGTGCTTGGGCGTCAGTTTCGTCAGTGCTAACAAAACCTTTTAGCGTATTTATAGTTGGGTAACCATCACCGCCCGATGCGTTATAGCTATTTAAACTCATGCGGTATGTTTTACTTTTATCGAACGGTTTACCGTCAATAAATACGTTTATAAGCTTACCATTTTTGCGTTCAAACGAAAGCTTGTGATATTGCAAGTAAGCACCAGCGTCTGCCGGGAAGCTTGTTACTGTATTTAAGTAGTCCCATAGTTCAGCACCTTGCCAATCCATATACGTTATACGGTTTTTAAAAGGGTGAACTTTTAATATGTCTTTATAGCTTATTTCACCAGCATCAATTGAGCTGCGAATACCACCGCCACTGATCAACCCAAAATCTGCACCTACTACATTCATTTGTGCTTGGATGATAACGCGAGCAAGGTTTGTTTGTTGATAGCGTACTTTGTTTCTATCACCTTCTAATCTTGCATCAACAGAGCCAATAGTCCCCTCAATTTGTTTAGCACCAATCGCTTGGTATTTAGCTAAAAACGCTTTTAATGACGGGTCTGGCTTAATATATTCGTTCGCAAGTACCTCTTTTAATGTGCCGTCAGCTTGTGTTTTTTCTACATATAAATTAACTGGCATTAATTTATAATCAAGTAGGCTCAATTCACCATTTTCTAATTTGAACTCAGCCTTACCAACGTACTTTCCCCACTCGTGGGCTTGCATTATCCACGTGCCATTTTGCTGATCAGGATTACAAGCTAAGCCAGGTTTAAAACTATCATCGTTTACATTTTCAGATGCCATACACACAGGCTCTTGTGAGTGGCCACCTATGATCATATCAAGCGTATTAGCAGGCAATGAGCGAGCAAGTGTTACATCGCCCGGTGCGTTTATGCCATGTTTAGCATCAATAAAATGGCCCATGTGAGTAACAGCAATAGTAATGTCTGGGTTGTATTTTGCTTTTATCTCTTTAGCTAGGTTGGCTGTTACTGGAACAGGGTCTTTAAATTCTAAGTGACCAATGTACTGAGGGTTTCCTATTTTTGCTGTATCGGTTGTAGTCAAACCTATCACGGCAATAGTTAAGCCATTTTTTTCAAATATTTTATAGGCGTCAAAAGCGTTCTTACCTGACGACTTTTCCACTATATTAGCCGATAAGAGAGGGAAGTTAGCCCAGTTTTGTTGCTTGGCTAAAACACTAAGTGGGTTATCAAATTCATGATTACCTAATGCCATTGCATCGTAGCCGAGTAAAGACATCCCTTTAAAGTCAGGCTCTGCATGCTGTAAATCAGATTCTGGTATACCTGTATTTATGTCGCCACCTGATAGCAGTAAAACTGCATGACCTTTTATTTTCGCTTCACTACGTAATTGATCCAGTAGTGTTTTGCGAGCAGCCATACCGTATTCGCCTTTTTCGTTATGCCAAAAGCGACCATGATTATCGTTAGTATGAAGAACGGTTAAGTATTGTGTAGAAGATGTTTTTTCATTAGTTGTGGCAGATGTGCATCCCAGTACACCCAAAATGATCGAAAAAATAAAAATTATGCGCATAAAATACCTGTGTATTAAGTTGTACTTAATGTTGTAGGTGGCTAGTTTAAACTAGTTTGAAATATAAAAAAGGCAGATATTTATATTTTTGGCTAATTACGACTCGTAGCCGCATTTTCCCTGCGTTTGAGTTCTTGGCTAGCGTAATGTGACTTTTCGTGTTTTGTAGCAACCATCCAATTTAAAAAGCTTGCTGGGAGTTTGGTGTATGCTTCGCCTTTGTGTAGGCCAAAGTCGCAAATTGTGTGTGGTGTGTGTGTCATGTGTATCCGTTATCTCTGTTATTTAATAATTAACAATGAGCAAAGTTAAACATTTACTCGGTTTACATATTCATAGAAAATATAAATCAATATTGTGTAATTGAAATGTTACCAGAACGGTCTAATTTGTATCAACTATCTTAATGCTATCGATTTTCTTAATGTGTAGCATTAACCTAAACAAAACTTATTTTTAAATAAATATAATAATAGGATCTAACATGAAAAAACGTTTACTGTGTTCATTGCTCGCTTCATTAAGCTTTGCTAGCCATGCAACCATAGTCGAAATGCAAACTAGCCAAGGCACAATTGAGATTAATTTATTTGACCAGCAAACACCAAAAACCGTAGAAAACTTTTTAAGTTATGTGCAAGATGACTCATACAATGAAACAGTTATTCATCGTTCAATAGACAATTTTGTAATTCAAGGCGGTGGTTTTACATTTTCAGACACACTTGACCCAATAACAACTAAACCTGCTGTTATCAATGAACCTGTATTTTCTAATGTTAAAGGTACTATTGCCATGGCTAAGTTAGGGGGCAACCCTAATAGTGCTACTAGCCAGTGGTTTTTTAATATGGCTAATAATAGTGGGGGAAGTGCGGCACTTGATACGCAAAATGGTGGGTTTACAGTGTTTGGACAAATCACAGCAGAAAGTCAGGAAACGCTTGATAAAATTGCGGCCCTTGTTCATTGCGGTGAAACACCAGTAGTCGATATAACAACAGAGCAATGTGCGAGCAGTGATGTGTCTATTAGTAGTGCTAATTTAGTGACAATCCAGAGCGTTACTGTATTAGATGACGATCCTAATTCGGCAGCCGGATTGGCCGTTGTTGAAAATACACTGATTGACGCGGATAACTCTGGTAGCTCAGATGGTAGCTCGGGTGGAGCGCTAATATGGTTACTGGGTGCTTTTTTACTAGCTGTTCCACGCCTTAAAAAGAAGAAGTAACCTCATTCAGAGCAATATAAACTGCGTAGCTAGTATATAGCTGCGCCCTATATTAAATAAATAGCCGCCAAATCATCGCAAGCCACATCGCAAATACAGACACGCAGCCAATTAAAAACACGTTAAATCGAGCTCTTACGTTATTTGATCCTAAATGAATAATGCTATGTAATATGCGTGTTATTACAAATACGCAGGCCAAAATTGCAACCACAACGCTTGCACTGTTTAATTGCAAAGCTAACAAGCAACCGGCGTAAAATAAAACGGGTATTTCAAACTGGTTAGTAAAGTTTCTATCCGCAACCCTTACATGGTCACCTGCGTTATCTAATCGCATCGTTGCAAAGTCGTTTAAGTTTAACTGTTTATTTTTAGCTGCTGCAAAGCGTCTTCTCCCCATTAAAATCATTACGGCCAAAGACAGGGTGACTTGCACAAACATGGCAAGTATTATTATTTTTTCCATTGTAGTTCCTTGTTATTGTTTTAGTCAGTATGCAGACATTTTTCACAATGTGTTACACAAAAAAGCGTTAACTGCTAGAAAGTATTCAGTACAAAGTGTTAGTTTATATTATCAAACCTGCTTTTGAATTAGCATAACCTTTTTTGCATCATGCTTTTAATGGAAATAAAATGAAAAAAATTATTTGTCTCAGTGCCATCGCACTCGCTGTTCTCAGCGGTTGCTCTAATACATCTTCATCAGTAGCAACCTCGCCACAAGCCTCGTTACTATCAGACACTTTAGTGGTTAGCCCAAATGATAATAGAGAATATAAAACACTAAAGCTTGCTAACGAAATTGAGGTTATTTTAGTGTCTGATCCAAGCGCAGAAAAATCTGCTGCTTCACTAAGTGTAGGTGTGGGGTTATTGCATGATCCTATGTCTCAGCAGGGTATGGCGCATTACTTAGAGCATATGCTGTTTTTAGGCACAGAACGTTACCCTGATACAAAAGGCTATTCAGATTTCATGACCAAAAATGGCGGAGCGCACAACGCCTACACGTGGCTCGAAATTACAAACTACATGTTCAAAATAAACAACGATGCGTTTGACGAAGGACTCGACCGTTTTTCTGACTTTTTTAAAGCCCCTAAGTTATACCCAGAATACACAGAAAAAGAAAAAAACGCAGTGAATGCTGAGTGGTCTATGCGCCGCGAACTGGACTTCTTTGGCCAATTTAAATTAGCGCGTAAAATGATGGGCGAGCATCCGGCTAATCGCTTTTTAATTGGTAACCTAGAAACACTAGGCGATAAAGAAGGTAGTTCGCTTCATCAAGAAACCGTTGATTTTTACAATAAATATTATTCGTCAAATATTATGAAAGTCGCACTTATTTCTAATTTGCCAATCGCCGATATGGAACAAAAAGCGCAAAAATACTTCGCTGACATTAAAAATAAAAACATCGAAAAGCCAAGTGTTACTGCTAATTTAGATTTTGATAAAGCGGGCGGTAAACGCGTATTTTACTCGCCAAATGAAGATGTAAAACAGTTAAAACTTGATTTTACAATTACCAACAACAGTGATGAGTTTGCTGTTAAACCTAACCGTTTTGTTTCATATTTATTAAGCAATGAAATGCCGGGTAGCCCAGCACAAATACTAAGAGATAAGGGCTGGGTTTCACAGCTAGGGGCATCAGCCTCTCCAACACAATATGCAAACTATGGTGCCTTAACGGTCGATATTGAGCTTACTGATTTAGGTATGCAAAACCGCGAAGCAATTGTTGCAGTGGTTATGCAATACATTGATTTAATAAAAAAAGAAGGGGTTAATAGCAAGTACTTTAACGAAATACGTACCTCGCTTAATAACCAATTTAAATTTTTAGAAAAGGGCGACGAGTTTAACTATGTAAGTGCTCTAACAGGCAGTATGCAAGTTTACCCGCTTAATCACACGATTAACGCGCCTTACCACTATGCAAAGTTTGATGCTGACGCCGTTAATGATGTGCTAAACCAGCTCAACGCAGATTCACTGCGTATTTGGTACATTTCACAACAAGAAGAAACAGACTCTCAATTATACTTTTACGACGGTAAATACCGCATAAATGACATTAGTGATGATGAAATAGCAAGCTGGAATAAGCCAAGTGAGTTTAAATTAGCGCTTCCTAGTGTGAACAACTTATTACCTGAAAGTTTTGCAATTAAAACGGCTGAATTTAAAGAGCAAAAACACCCAGAGCTTGTTTTCGATAAGCAGGGCGTAAAAGTATGGCGTCAAGCAAGTCAAAAATTTGCTGAGCAACCTAAAGGGCTCGTTGAGGTTTATATAAATACACAACCGGGTCTGAACGACATAAGTGCTGAAGTGCTTTACTCTGTTTGGGCAGATTTATACAACATTCAGCAAAGCCAATTAAGCACTGAAGCTGCTGTAGCGGGTATGGGCGTTAGACTAGCACCAAGTAATGGGCTTGTATTATCACTTAATGGGTTCACTGATAAGCAAGATGTATTGCTTAAACAGGCTTTGAGTGGATTAAACGTTAAGGCTACTTCGCAAGCGTTCGAGCAAGCTATTGACCGTTACACGCGTGACTTATTGAATCAACAAAAGCAATTTCCTTATGCTCAAGCCTTTGGTGCTTATTCTAAGCTAACACGCACAGGCAGTTTTGATACTGATGAATTAATCAAAACCGCAAAAACATTAACTGTTGCTGATCTTACAAAGTTACAACAAGCCACATTCTCTAATAATGATTTGCGTGTATTTAGCTACGGTAATTATAATCAGCAAGATATAGAGTCAATAGCTGGCGAGTTAACAGCCGTTTTACCTAAAAACCATACGGTGAGCGAGTTTGCACGTAGTAAAGCATGGTTGCCACAACCGGGTGAAACGTTAGTATTACAAAAAGATATAGATGTAGCCGATGTTGCTGTGGTTGATATGACCGTTCACCCAATACCGGGTTACAAACAAAAGGCTCAAGCTGCTGTATTACGCGATCACTTTAGAACGATCGCATTTGACAAAATGCGTACCGAAGAACAACTTGCTTATGCAGTAGGTGCTATTGCAAGCTCAATCGAAGATTATTCTGCTGTTGGTTTGTTTATACAAACCCCTGTAAAAGGGCCTAAAGAAGTACAAGCTCGCTTCGACCAGTTCAAAAAAGAGTACGCGGTAGAGCTCGATAACATGACAGAAGACACATTTTTACAGCTTAAAAATGCGACTTTGGTGTCACTTAAAGAGCAACCTAAAAACTTAAATGATGAAATGGGTCCTTTAATTAACGATTGGTACCGAGAAAACTTTAGTTTTGACTCAAAACAAAAGTTAATTAATGAAGTAGAAAAAGTAACGCTTGCAGATATAAAACAGTACTACAAGCAAACTATGCTAAACCCACAAGCAGCGCGTTTAAATGTGCAGCTGCGCGGTACTAAGTTTATTGAAAGTGACTTTGCTGATTTACCTAATCAAAGCAAAATCACTACGCTTGATGCTTATTACAATGGCATTAAGTTACAAAAATAAGATTGATAAATAAGTCAAAAATTAACCCCCAATGTACTGATGCATTGGGGTTTTTTATTTATTTCAATATCTACAAAGTACTTATCTCATGCTTTAAAACTAATAACAGCCAGCGATGCTGCTATTAATGTGTAAGGTAATTGCATAACTCCAAAGTTCATTAAGTTACAACGAGAATGAAGTGCTGTAAGCATGGTGAAGTCTGAATAAAAAAACGCGTTGCTGCAAATGGTGATACAGATAATAACAATGTTTATTAGTGTCTATTATTAAAGTTAGATTTTAACAGGGTAGGCAAGGCGGTTATTAGTGATGATAAAACCGCCATTGATATATATGGTTATTAAAGTCGTGCTTGTTCTATTGCTTTGGCTACATCTAAGTTTATGTTTAGCCACGTTTGCTCAAGCGTCGCTACTAAGCCGTCGTAGCCGTCGTCTTTTATGGGTACTAGGCGTGAGAAGTTATGCACACTAATCAAGCGGCGGCCGCTTTCTGGGTGAGTATAATATAAGCGCCATAGGCCAGAGATATCAGCATTGCCTTGCATATCACCATTAAAGTGGTGAATTTCGTACTCAAGCTCATAAAATGTTTGCTGATCAAGCTCGGTTATTACAGGTAGCCCTTTAATAACCATCCAAGAGGGCATATTTTTAAATAAAGTTTGTTGGGCAGTGGCAGTAAGCATAACGTCAGGAGACTCGCCCCATAAGTGATAATTTGCAGCATGAATTTGATTATTATCAATTTTCATCGCTATACCTAAGTTGTTTAATGCGCCTCTTAAAACAACTGTTTGCACTCTCAACTGTGCGTTGGTTTCACTAATATTTCGTGATGATGAATCAATAGGCTGTTCAAATTGGTAATACTGAGTCGCATTTTGTATTGCTGAGCTACAGCCCGACAATACTAAAAGCAAACTTGTTATGAGTAATAGCGTTTTCATTATTGCTTCCTTGGTATTGGATCTGCGGGCAGTGATTTGTCAAAAATTAGCATGTTTGGTTGCTCATTTAAGCCGCGTGTCAAAGGTTGTATTTCTTCACTTAAGCGCTTAAATTCACGTAGTGTTTGTTGTAATTGATGATGAAATTCAGACCCAGCCTGATAACTGGCCATTGTTTTATCAAATTGTCGCATGGTCACTTCAAATTGCTCCATGCTTTTGGTCATTTTTGCAAAGTTACGATTTATATCACCGGGTAAATTTTGAGTATCTTTTTCATTTAATAGTGTGCGCATTTCATTTGCAAGAGACTGGTAGTCGGCAAAGGCAACTTGTATTTGGGCTAAGCTTTCTTCAACTTTTAAATTATTAACTTTGTTTAATACATCAGAAACCTGGTCGGCAAGTACGGTAATTCCGCTCGATATACTAGGAAAAACGGTATACTGTCCCAGTTTTTCAAACTCCGCTTCTGGCGCATCGGGGTACATATCAAAATCAACATAAACTGCACCAGTTAAAAGATTTCCGGGCTTTAAAGAGGCGCGCATGCCAATTTCTATCCAGCCTTTTAAGCTTTCTTTCCAAAAGTCTTTAGCTGTTGCGCTGTGGTGATAAATACGCCCGTACTCTATTTTTATAAGAACAGGTACTGACGTGTTTGCACTTTTAAAGTGAGCAGGTTTACCATTAACAATTATGTTTGCAGGCGCTTCAACTACTGTACCAATGCGAATACCACGATATTCAACAGGGGCACCGGGTCTGAGCCCTCGAATTGATTGTTCAAAATCTATTATGTAATAGTCAAAGTCGTAAAAGCGTTCTTCTAGTGCTTCTTTATAGCTTTGGCTAAGTGAGAAATTGTGACCATCGTTAGCTATTTCCCCTGGTGTTTGGTTATCGGGTAAGCCAACTGAAATTCCGCCTTTTAAAAGCTTACTCAAAGAGCCTGTATTAATATTTATGCCATCAGCAGATAAATCAATTTCTATACCAGCGTTGACCCAATAAATTGAGTTGTTGGTAATTAAGTTTTGGTACGGCGCTTTTATAAATATACCGTACTTCATTGCTTGGTTTTCCCAATCAAATGTGGCGGTTTCTATTTGGCCAATTTTATAATTCTTAAAAAATATTCCGGTACTAACATCAAGTACTTCTGCGTTATAACTAAGTAGTTTAAAGCGACCACCTTGCACGTCTTTGCCTATTAATGCAGGTTCTTCTTGCAGGGTGAAATTTTCTTTAAGTGTATTACTTTCGCCCGGTGCAAATTCTAAATATACCCCAGAGAGTAAAGTACTCATTCCACTTATGCCGGTTTCATCTATACGTGGTTTTACCACCCATATTTTTGCGTCGTCGGTAAGTAAGTCTTCATAGCTTTTATCTATTTGAGCCCGTGCAATCACACTGTCTTGGGAGTCGGATAAACGAACGCTGTCTATTTGCCCTATTTTTACACTGCGCACTTTTATTTCTGTTTTACCTGCAATAATGCCCTCGGCTTGCGGCATCTCAATATATATAGTGGGGCCTTTATTTGCTTGATATTGATAAAGCATCCACACGCCGACAAAAAGCGCTATGGCTGGAATAATCCAGATAGCAGAGATTCTTGGTTCATCTGTTACTTGGGCAGTTTCGGTCATGTTTTAGTCTCTGATGATTTATTTTTAGGTGAATCCCATAAAAGGCGTGGATCAAATGAATGAGCAGCCATCATTTGGCATATTACCATAACGGTAAAAAATGCAATGCCTAAGCCTGGTGTAACTGACATTAAATTACCTAGCTGTACTAAAGCCACTAAAATGGCGACAACAAAAACGTCAATCATTGACCATTTACCAATAAACTCAGTGAGTTGGTAAATTCTAGTGTAACTTTTTGTATGCCTGTTTGCAGGTTTTGTTACCATAATACACAAAAAGCTTAGTACAAATGCTTTGGCTAAAGGAACAACAACACTCGCAAAAAAAATGATACCTGCAATGGGATAAGAACCACTTTTCCAAAGTAAAATGACCCCACCAATAAGTGTGGACGGGGTTTCATCACCCAAGCTTGTTGTATTCATGATAGGCAATACGTTGGCTGGTATATAGCAAACAATAGATGTGATGAGCCAAGCAGTTGCTTTTTGAACGCTATGAGGATTACGTACATGTGTTTTGGTGTGGCATCGCTGGCAGACCTTACCTGTACAAAGCTGATGACACACATGACAGGCTTTAATATTTTCATCAATAGCACGTTTAGCGTGCTCGGCACCTTCTAACACTTTTACTGGTTTTATTTGAGCCCATAACCTTGGACGATTTAAGTGTACTAAAGCGGCAATGTATAAAATAACAAAGCCAGCATAAGCCCAAAAACTTGCCCCAAAGCTTATATCAGCCAAAGACATAATTTTAACCATGCTGACTAAAACACCAATTAAAAATATCTCAGACATAATCCATGGCTCAAGTGCCAAAGTAAACTTAAGCAACCTACGCGCAATGCCTTGTGGCAATGTTTTTAAAACACCTAAATGAAGGGGTATTAAAATAATTAATAAACTCATTGGTAAGGCAATAATGCTTAAATCAATAAAAAGGCCTAACAATTCACTATCGTAATTGAATAATATTCGGGCTGCGTCGGGGAGGGTGATAGTTTGGGTTATACCATTACTACTAAATGATAAAAAAGGATAAAACATACTGCTTAGTAGCATTAGCAAAGCACTAAAGCTTAACGCCACTATGCGATTATCGTGGTTTACGTTGGCTTCGCATAATTTATGATGGCAATGCGGGCAAATCGCCATTTGCTTAGCGATAATTCTTGGTATATCTATGATCAGGTCACAGCAGGGGCAAACAGTTTGCAATTTAGTACCAAACAATAATGCATTTATTTGATTTTGCAATATTTGAAGCTGTAATACAACGCGAACTGTTAATTTTGAATACAGGCCAAGCCAGAAACTATCTGATTGGCCAGCATTTTATATATTAAGGTCTGTTGACCTTTCAAGGTTAAATTTGCAGAGTCTGTATTAGTATTAAGGAAGAGCTTATTTAGTATGGTTATTCCTCATAAATTGTCGAGAACGTAGCATTAATGCCAAACAGGCGCTTCCCAAGGGGGGGGCTTCCTAGGGGCTATTTACTCTTTGTTACTCAGTTTTTACTTATTCTTACATGGATGTAAGTCAGTAGAGTAATGCAGGAGCAGTTATCGAGCCCACTAGGTTAAAAATCTCGCGCCGCTATTATATAGCCCTTAGTTTGAACGAATTTTAATCCGCAAAGTTCAACCGACCCTAATCAAACACGGCAACAGTTTGGCGGGTAAGAGCAATAAGCTCACCTGACTGTGACCAAATGCACCCGTCCTCTAAACCATATCCATCTTTAGAGTGATGCGTAATTGCTTCAAAGCCAAGCCACTCGCCAGGCGTTAAATTGGGAGACTGAACAAACTCTAAATACCACGACATACTACTTGCAGGTCCGGGTTGTTTAAACATTTGTAATAATGTTGGCGGCCATGCATCGGTTAGTGCAATTACATGCGCTTCTGTAATGGTTTCAGGTGTATGTTTAAGTCGCATCCACCCACCTAAATGAGATGTGTCTGCCCCTGTAAAAGGCATTGCGCCTTGCTGTGGGCACAAATCCACATGCTGAAAAAATTCAGGCATTTGGCCCTTTATAAAGGGTAACGTATAACGCTCGTTAACAGAGCTTAAACCTAACGACTTTGAAACAGGAACATTAATAGCTGACTCTCTATTTTTAGCAAAACAAGCCTGCACGATTACGGCTACTTGCTCATTTTGAATTGCTTTAGCGATTACTTGTGTACTGTTTTTACCCTCACGTAATACTTCAACATAAAGTGAAAAAGGGGTGTCGGCGAGTAAAGGCCCAACAAAATTAGTACTTAATGAAAGAAGTCGGCGGTCATTATTCACTTTGCCTCTAATAGCCTGATATAACAATGCAGCTGATAAACCACCAAAAGCGGTTCTTCCTTGGCACCAATTTTCAGGAAATTGCATGGTAAGTGCGGATTGTTCGATTTTATCTGATTGACCTATTTTAGCGGCTTGCTCAAGTAGTTGGTCAAAATGCATGGGAAATATCCTTTAAAAGTGCAATTTAATAAATTTATAACACAACCAAACTGGTCAGGCCAGTATTTAAAGGTGTGTCAAACGCTCTAAAAATCATCATTCCTTACAATTATTGGGGTTATTTTGTAAATAAATCATAAAAAATGAATTTTTTTTCATTTTTACAGTTGAATTAGTTTTAGGGCATCCCTATTTACTAGTCATCGAACGAATTAACGTATAACGAATTTTGAAGTTGGAGAAGTTTCATGGGTAAAATTATCGGAATCGATTTAGGTACTACAAACTCTTGTGTTGCAGTACTTGATGGTGACAAAGCACGTGTTATAGAAAACGCGGAAGGCGATCGCACAACCCCGTCTATCATTGCTTACACGCAAGACGGTGAAACATTAGTAGGTCAATCTGCTAAGCGTCAAGCGGTTACTAACCCTACTAACACATTATTTGCAATTAAGCGTTTAATTGGTCGTCGTTTTGAAGACGAAGAAGTACAACGCGATATCGGCATTATGCCATTTAAAATCATCAAAGCTGATAACGGCGATGCATGGGTAGAAGCGGGCGGCGAAAAACGCGCTGCACCACAAATTTCTGCTGAAGTACTGAAAAAAATGAAAAAAACTGCAGAAGACTTCTTAGGTGAAGAAGTAACTGAAGCGGTAATTACAGTACCTGCATACTTTAACGATTCACAACGTCAAGCAACTAAAGATGCTGGTCGCATTGCTGGTCTTGAAGTTAAGCGTATCATCAATGAGCCAACTGCTGCTGCCCTTGCTTACGGCATGGACAAAAACAAAGGCGAAAACATTGTTGCTGTATACGATTTAGGTGGTGGTACGTTCGATTTATCAATCATTGAAATTGATGAAGTTGAAGGCGAGCACACATTTGAAGTACTAGCTACCAATGGTGATACTCACTTAGGTGGTGAAGATTTCGATAACCGTGTTATCAACTACTTAGTAGCAGAGTTCAAGAAAGACCAAGGCTTAGATCTAAAAACAGATCCACTTGCAATGCAACGTGTTAAAGAAGCTGCAGAAAAAGCAAAAATTGAGCTTTCTTCAGCACAATCTACAGAAGTTAACCTTCCGTACGTAACTGCTGATGCAACAGGTCCTAAGCACATGAACGTGAAACTAACACGCGCTAAGCTTGAGTCACTTGTTGAAGATTTAGTAACTAAATCTCTAGAGCCGCTTAAACGTGCACTTGCTGATTCTGATTTATCAGTAGGCGACATCAACGACATTATTCTTGTTGGTGGTCAAACACGTATGCCTTTAGTACAAAAAACAGTTGCTGATTTCTTCGGTAAAGAGCCACGTAAAGACGTTAACCCTGATGAAGCTGTAGCTGTAGGCGCGGCAATCCAAGGTGGCGTACTAGCAGGTGATGTTAAAGACGTACTATTACTAGACGTTTCTCCATTGTCTCTAGGTATTGAAACAATGGGTTCTGTAATGACAGCGCTTATTGAGAAGAACACAACGATTCCTACTAAGAAATCACAAACGTTCTCAACAGCAGAAGATAACCAGTCTGCGGTAACAATTCATGTGTTACAAGGTGAGCGTAAACGTTCAAGCGACAACAAATCTTTAGGTCAATTTAACCTTGAAGGTATTCGTCCTGCTCAACGTGGTACACCACAAATCGAAGTAACATTTGATGTTGATGCTGACGGTATCTTACATGTATCTGCTAAAGATAAAGACACAGGTAAAGAGCAAAAAATTACTATTCAAGCGTCTTCAGGTTTAAGCGATGAAGAAGTTGAAAAAATGGTACGTGATGCAGAAGCGCACGCTGAAGAAGACAAAAAGTTTGAAGAGCTTGTAGCTGTTCGTAACCAAGCAGATGCAATGGTTCACGGTACACGTAAGCAAGTTGAAGAAGCGGGCGATGCTTTACCAAGTGAAGATAAAGAAGCGATTGAAGCTGCAGTTGTAGACTTAGAAGCTGCAATTAAGAGCGACAACAAAGACGAAATTGAAGCTAAAACGCAAGCACTTGCTGAAAAGTCTCAAAAGTTAATGGAGATTGCTCAAGCTAAAGCACAGCAAGGTCAAGCAGACGCAGGTGAGCAACAACAATCAGCTAAGCAAGATGATGACGTTGTTGATGCAGAGTTTGAAGAAGTAAAAGACGACAAGTAATTGTTGCCGACGCTTCTAACTAACCAAAAACACTTAACTCGGTTAGGTGTTTAGGTTAGGATGAACAAATGAGGCGCGCGAGCAATAGCTTGTCGCGCCTTTTGCATGTATTTAAGGTTCATAATTCAATGATAAATCGATTAGATTTATCGGTTTATCCCGCAGCTTACGCTGCAAAATAGAAAGAGTAGTGTGATAGATATGTCAAAACGCGATTATTACGAAGTCCTCGGCGTAAGCAAAGATGCGAGTGAGCGAGACATAAAAAAAGCGTATAAACGCTTAGCGATGAAATATCATCCAGATCGTACCGCAGGCGATAAAGAGCTTGAGACCAAGTTCAAAGAAGTAAAAGAAGCATACGAAATTCTAACTGACGATCAAAAACGCCAGATGTACGACCAATACGGTCATGCGGCCTTTGAACAAGGCGGTGGCGGTGGTCATGGCGGCTTTGGTGGCGGACATGGCGATTTTGGTGACGTATTTGGCGATGTGTTTGGTGACATTTTTGGTGGCGGCGGTGGCCGACGTCAATCTCGCCAGCAACGCGGTTCTGATTTACGTTACAACATGGATTTAACGCTTGAAGAAGCGGTTCGTGGTAAAGAAGTTGAAATTAAAGTACCAACATGGGTAAGTTGTGACCCTTGTGATGGAAGCGGTGCAAAAGCGGGTTCTAAACCTAAAACATGTACTACCTGTCATGGTGCAGGCCAGGTGCAAATGCGCCAAGGTTTCTTTGCTGTTCAGCAAACATGTCCTACGTGTCAGGGACAAGGTCAAATTATTTCAGACCCTTGTAACAGCTGTCATGGTCAAGGTCGTGTAGAAAAAACTAAAACGTTGTCGGTGAAAATACCAGCGGGTGTTGATACAGGCGATCGTATTCGTTTATCGGGTGAGGGTGAAGCCGGAGTACATGGCGCACCAGCGGGTGACTTATACGTACAAGTGTCTGTAAGAGAACACGATATATTTGTGCGTGAAGGTAACAATTTATACTGTGAAGTACCTATTAGCTTTACTACATCTGGTTTAGGCGGTGAAATTCAAGTACCTACACTGGATGGTCGTGCAAAACTTAAAATACCGTCAGAGACGCAAACCGGCAAAATGTTCCGTATGCGTGGCAAAGGCGTTAAGTCTGTACGAAGTGGCGCACAAGGTGATTTAATTTGTAAGGTAGTTATTGAAACACCTGTCAATCTTAACGAGCGCCAACGTGAACTACTTAAAGAGTTAGAAGAAAGCATGGGCACAGATAGCTCAAAAAACCGTCCTAAAGAGCAAGGCTTTTTTGATGGTGTTAAAAAGTTTTTTGATGACTTAACAAAGTAAAAATTATGTTGTTTAAAAAAACGGTGCTTTACAGCGCCGTTTTTTTTGCTTTAAATTTGCTAACACCTCTAAAAAAGTGAGAACCCAATGACACCCGCTATCGCACTGCTCGAAAAACAAAAAATAAAGTTCGAAATACTAAGCTATGAGCACGATGCAAACAATGGTCACTATGGCTTAGAGGCAGTTGAAAAACTCAATTTAAATAGTGATCAAGTATTTAAAACACTTGTACTAGAAACGCATGAAGGTGAATTAATCGTTGCCATCACCCCCGTATCTCAACAAGTTAATCTTAAACAGCTTGCTAAAGTGGCAAAAACAAAAAAAATGGCCTTGGCCGCGCCTCAAAAAGTAAATGCAAGTACCGGTTATATACTTGGAGGAGTGAGCCCAATAGGACAAAAAAAACGTCTTAAAACATATATTCACAGTAGTGCTAGTGAGTTTGAAATTATATATGTCAGTGCCGGTAAGCGTGGGTTGGAGTTAAAGTTAGCCATAGACGATATAGCTGAGTTAACAAAAGCAACGTTTGCTGTGTTCTAATAGTTTGTTGGTATTTAAGTATCGATTACACTTTAGTATTTGCTGCATTAGTTAATATTAACTACATTAAAAAGACGTTACGATTCAGGAAATTTCAGTGTTGTATGAATTTTTCGGATATTAATTTTATTTCGGTACTGGTTGCTGCGCTTTCGTCTTTTACGTTAAGTAGTGTTTGGTATTCAAACTTATTATTTAGACAAGCTTGGCTTGAAAGTTGCGGCTTGACCGAGCTTGATTTGCAAAGTGCCAATAAAAAACGCATATGTGTTGGCACATTTTCATTTTCATTTTTGGCTGCATTTGTACTGTCGATATTTTTAGGTAATGAGTCGAGCTTGGGTTTGAGTGTAGGGACTGGTTTTGCTATTGGTTTATTTTGGGTGAGCAGCTCTTTGGGTTTAAGTTATCTTTATGAGCAGCGTCCAGTAAAACTTTTTTTGATAAACAGTGGTTACTATGTAAGCCAATTTTCGTTGATGGGATTAATTTTAGGCGGGTGGCCATAATTGATTTATAAACACAAAATTGTCTATCTTTTTATTTATTCAGGTAACTAAATAATATGAAAATACTTGTTGTTGATGATATACCACTGATGCGACATGTATTAATTAACATGCTTAGAAACCTAAACTATCTTGATATTGTTGAAGCGACCGATGGTATTCAGGCGTTCACACTGTTAAAAAAGCAGGCTTTTGATTTGGTCATCACTGATTTATATATGCCCAAAATGGACGGTAAAGATTTACTAAATAGAATAAGAAATGACGAACAGCTTACCTCAACTCCTGTCTTGATGGTGACATGCGAAGATAATTCTAAAACTATAAAAAATGTAATCGCAGCTAAAGTTTCAGGCATTATTGTTAAGCCCTTTAGCCTTAAATGCCTCGCTGATCACTTAAATCATGTTTTAGCTACTGCCAATAAGTCATGAACTGGGCGGTTAAAATATTTTCTAGTCACTACGGCTGTTTTAATTTACGGGCTACCTCATTAAACTTATCTTATTTAACCTTAAATATAATTATTAATTACGGAGGTGTTTTGGCACAACCAAACAAAAAAGGCCCTATAAAAACCGTTGATATTTTTTGCTCGTCATGCAGAACGCAACTTTTTAAATATCGCAAAGGGGGGAAGGGGGCGCTTGTTAAGTGTTTTAAAGAGCGTATATCTCAAGACTTCACAAAAATTCCGTGTATTTGCCCAAGTTGTGAGCGGGCTTTTGCAAGACCTGCTTTAATCCGCGGCGCACCTGCCTACAAAATGATAGGTGGAAAAGTTACATTTAAATAAGCTAAAAAATATATGCGGACATATGGCCTTGTTTGAAACTGCTTTGTTGCTATGATCGCCCGGTTTTGCTGTTTCAATGAATGAAAAATACCCTCCCCATGGAATGGGCCAGTTTTTTGGGTTATTTGAAAAATGGATAAAGGATAGTTTCGTGATAGCACTCTTATTTGACATCATCGGTATGACAGGCACATTTTTAGTTGTTGGCTCGTTTTTTCTACTTCAATTAGGTAAAACAACACCAACCAGCTTGACGTACAACATGATGAACCTAACAGGGGCGATTTTATTATTAATAAGCCTTTGTTATAACTTTAATCTAGCGAGCTTTGTGATAGAAATATTTTGGATAGCTGCTTCATTAATTGGTTTATATAAGTATATAAAAAATAGATCAGCATTAGCGACTAGTTAATTTTGATATGTTCGCCGTAGACCTCTTGTTTACGGCGTTTCTATAAATTCCCCTTCTTAATTTGTATGATGTCTTACACTTTTCACTCGTACTAAAGCTCTAAGCCTTTAACTCTATGCAAATTTAGTTATGGCTGATATCCATTTGACAAGTCCTTACTATCTTCTTTACTGTGTCGTCTGTTAAATAGCTTTTGGCGTGGTGATGGTAAGCAACCTAAACAATTCTAATCAAATACATCCTATTATACGAAGCGTGTGGCTTTGGCTTGGGCCCATAGTAATGTTGTTAACCTGTTTATTAGATCCACCAAATGGCCTATCTGATACAGCCTTTAAAACAGCAGGTTTAACATTTTGGATGGCCTCTTGGTGGGTGACTGAGGTTGTCCCTATTCCTGCAACTTCATTGTTACCGCTAGTAATAACGCCACTTGTAAATATTGCGCCTATCAAAATTACGGCAGCGCCTTATGCACACCCACTTATATTTTTATTTTTGGGTGGTTTTTTAATCTCAATAGCTATGGAACGTTGGGGGTTACATAAACGAATTGCGTTAACCACTATGTTATATGCGGGTAAAAAACCGAGCTTACAAATTTTAGCAATGATGTTAGTAACAGCATTTTTATCTATGTGGATGTCAAACACGGCTACAACGGTGATGATGTTACCTATCGCGTTATCAATTATTCATTTAGTGAGTCACTCTGATTCTGGTGAAGATGGATTTGCAAAAGCATTACTTCTATCAATTGCCTATGGTGCCAGCATTGGTGGTATTGCTACGTTAATAGGAACACCGCCTAACGCGCTTATGGCAGCATACTTATCTGAAAGTTACCAAATTGAAATAGGCTTTGGGCAATGGATGATGATAGGTGTGCCTTTAGCAATTGTTATGTTACTGGTGTGTTGGATATGGCTTACTAAATTCAGCTATAAAGTTGATAAAAATGCAGAAAACATTAAAGACAGTAAGGCTATGTTTGTAAATGAACTTGCTGAACTCGGTGCGTTGCAACGGGCTGAAAAAGGCGTGTTTTCAGTATTTGTACTAGCCGCGTTATGTTGGGTTTTTAGACCGCTATTAGCTGATTTGTCGGGTCTTAGCATTTCAGACACTGCTATTGCTATTACAGCAGCCTTGTTGTTATTTGTTTTGCCAGCTAAGAAGGGCAGTGACGAGCGAATTTTAGATTGGCAAAGTACATCTAAAGTGCCATGGGGCGTATTGTTATTATTTGGCGGTGGTTTATCGTTAGCATCACAGATTAAATCTTCTGGTTTAGCGCAATACATTGCACAAATGATAGAAGGGGCGAGTGCTATTCCGTTAGTTATGGGCATAGTGGTTGTTGTAGCGCTTATCACCTTTTTAACCGAAATCACGAGTAATACAGCTACTGCGGCGGGCTTTTTGCCGTTATTAGGCCCAGTTTCTGAAAGTATTTTTGGCTCGCCTTTAGTGTGGGTTATTCCTGCTGCTATAGCATGCAGTTGTGCGTTTATGATGCCAGTTGCTACACCACCAAATGCCATTGTATTTGGCTCGGGAAAAATTAAAATTCGCGATATGATCAGAGCAGGTTTTGCACTTAACCTAGTCGCTATCGTATTAATTACACTTGTAACAATAACGCTCGCAAAAACAGTATTTAATTTTTAAAAATTGAGTCGGTTTGTATCTTAAACAAAGCGACTCTTAATCACTATGTGTGTGGTTGTAATAGGTAAATTAGTGTTATTGCTCGAAAAACAGATCAAGGTTATAGTCGACAATAACATTAAAAGTCGAGTAATCTATTTTGACAACAGACACAGCACAAATAGCCTCTTTATCAGCGCACTTTACTAGTTTACAAAATGCGTTTTTAGATAATCCTTATCCTTCTATTCATTCTCGAATTGCCATTTTAAAAAAATTACGTTCGCGCATTGTAGAGCTAGAAGAAGAACTTATCAGTGCAGTATCTAAAGACTTTGGCTACCGGACTGCGTTTGATACCTTACTTGGTGATATTTTGCCTACCGTGCAAGGGCTTTCGCACATTATTAAAAAATTACCTAAATGGTCAAAGCCTAGTAAACGTTCTGTGGGGCTTAGCTTATGGCCGTCTAAAGTGAGTGTTACCTATCAGCCTAAAGGCGTGGTAGGTGTTATCGCACCGTGGAATTACCCAATACAGCTAGCGGTTGTGCCAGTGATCACCGCTATCGCAGCCGGTAATAAAGTAATGTTAAAACTCAGCGAATTTACACCACATACTAATGCCGTATTAGAAAAGCTTTTTGATGACAAAATGAGTCAGCATGTATGTGTGGTCCAAGGCGGCAGCAACGTTGCCAGCGAATTTTCGTCTCTTCCTTTTGCGCACTTATTATTTACCGGCTCTACTGGGGTTGGCAAATTAGTAATGAAAGCAGCCAGTAAAAACTTAACTCCCGTTACTTTAGAGCTTGGTGGCAAGTCACCAGTGATTATTACCGAGCAAGCTGATGTTGCAAAAGCAGCACACGCACTGTTATTCGGGAAAATGGCAAATGCCGGGCAAATTTGTGTCGCGCCAGACTATGTATTTGTGCCTAAAACCCTAGAAAGCCAGCTTATTAAACAGTTATGTGAGCTTTATAAAAAGCATTTTAAGCAGGGTGTTGAAGGTAAAAACTTAACCTCTATTATTAGTGACTCACATTATGCGCGTCTAGCCGGATACTTAGTGCAAGCACAA
This sequence comes from Pseudoalteromonas sp. PS1M3, assembly GCF_016865405.1. Lineage (NCBI taxonomy): Bacteria > Pseudomonadati > Pseudomonadota > Gammaproteobacteria > Alteromonadales > Pseudoalteromonadaceae > Pseudoalteromonas > Pseudoalteromonas sp. PS1M3. The sequence continues at coordinate 447,002 of NZ_AP022625.1, forward strand.
GAACTTGGGGCAAATGTCATTAAGCCACTTGAACAAAATCAACAAGATGCAGATAAACATCGTATGGGTCTGCATTTAGTAACGAATGTGACCGACGACATGCAACTTATGCAAGATGAACTATTTGGGCCTATATTGCCAATTAAGAGTTATGGGAAGTTAGATGACGTTCTCGATTATATTAAACAGCATCCAAATCCGCTTGCTTTATATATTTTAGGCCAAGATAAAGAGGCACAAGAGTACCTTATTAAACAAACACTTAGTGGCACCGTTGCGGTTAACGACACTTTAGTACAAGTCACTGCTGACGACGCGCCATTTGGTGGGGTGGGTCATTCAGGTATGGGGCACTATCACGGTAAGGAAGGGTTTTTAACGTTTAGTCACGCTAAAAATACACTCGTTTCTGGTTCTTTTAACCCGCGCATAGGGTTGTTACTTAAGCAAAGTAAAATACTAACCAGATTGCTAAAGTGGTTATATATTAAGTAAAACAAGCCAAAAAAAGCTGAACTAAGTATGCGCAATGATACTAAGTCCAGCTTTATTTTTTGCTTAACCTAAAATAGACGTCCTTCACCTGCGTAGGTACCTGCAAGGATTTTAGTGTAAATTGCATCAGCTTTTTCTTTTGCTTCTTCAATTTCTTTAGGTAGCATTGAACGCTCATCTAACTTTCGACTATGGCTTGCTTGCATGTTGCCATTGTATTCGGCAATTGTATTCCATATGTATGACTTCTCAAGGTTTTTAGGCATTCCTAGCCCTTCAAAGTACATAAGCGCTAAATTAAATTGCGCTAAAGAATAGTTATTCCCAGCGGCTTTTTCGTACCATGTTTTAGCAAGTTTGTAGTCGTGACTAACACCATCACCATTTGAATACATCACGCCTAAGTTAAACTGTGCGGCAGGCATGTTTTTTTTGGCTGCTTTTTCGAATAGAGATAAAGCCATTTGTTTGTCTAACTTAACGCCTTTGCCTTCGTCGTATAATACCGCTAATGCAAACATTGAGTCTGCGTGATTCTTTTTTACGCCTTTTTTGTATAGATCGGCTGCTTTGTAATAATCGCGTGTAACGCCGTGGCCTTCTTCGTATAATTTAGCAAGCTCGTAAATGCCAGGTGCAAACCCCTTGTCGGCAAGGTATTCAAATTCTTTTAAAGCGAATTCAAAGCGACCTTCGTTCGCCGCAATAATACCTTCTTCAAGGGTTGCATTCGCAAAAGGGCTCGCAATTAAAGCACCCGTAAGTAATAACGTTTTTAAATTAAACTGTGACATAGCGATGTCTCCAAAAAGTAATCGTTTCACTGTGAGTTAAATAAAACCATTTTATTTGCAACACTATTGCACTTGCAGCTATTTAAGGGCGTATAACGTTGCTATATTTTAGGTTTATTTTATTACTACAAACAAACTAGCGTGCATTTAAGTTTAGATAAACTCTGTTTGTGATTATAGCTCAAATCGGGGGCGTTTTTTCTAACACGTTCGATTTTATAAGCGTAAGATACAGATATAACAGAAAATTTAAAAGAAATAACTATGTCAAAGCATGGCGAAAAGTTGCTAATTATAAACTTTTGACTGTTATGCTATTTAAGGTAGCGAGTTCACGTTACGTAGGTTCATTATGTAAGTGCTTAGCTAAGTGAAGCGTTTATATTTGCAGAGGTGAAAATGTTAAAAACAATAAAAAATAAGTTGTCACATATAACTATTGCGTTAAGCGTACTGCTATTAACGAGTTGTTCTGCCTCGTTTACATATAATAATTTAACTTGGTTATCGTCATTTTGGGTTGATGATTACGTTGATTTAAACAAACAACAGAACAAGCAATTAAAAGAGATTATTAACACCACACAGCAATGGCATCGCGATACACAGTTGCCAGCATACAAGCAAGATATTGAAAATTTAAAGTCGCTGTTTAATCAAAATCTAAATCATGCTCAATTAAAAGAGCAGGTAGTATTTGCTAGGGCCCACTGGAAAAATCTTCTTGAGCATGCGCATTTTTCGCTTGCGCAATTAGGGTATACGCTCTCTACAGTACAGCGCGATGAATTTATACAAAATATTCAAGATCAAATTAACGAAGATCGTGAGCAATACAACGAACAATCTAGTAAAGAGCGCAAAACTAAACGCCTAGAAAACCAGTTAAACTACTACTCAGATTGGCTGGGTAAGCTCACTGACCAGCAAAAGCAACTTATTACAGACGCAAACAACAAGCATACGGAGTCAGGCGGGCTGTGGCTCGATTATAAACAAACTCGATTAGATGCAGCAAAATCAATAATGGTTGATGGAACACTCTCTGAAGATGAGTTTGTAACTAAATTAAGCTATGTAATAAAAGAGCGTGAAGCCTTTATGAGCGAAAAGCAATTAGCCATAAATGCCAGCAACCTTGATTTATATGTTAATTTATTAATAGAACTAGCCCCGACATTGAATAAAAAACAGCGCGAAAGTGTTAATGATGAATTTGACAGCCTAATTGAAACCCTCAACGATTTAATGGAACCATAAAATTTAAACCTTTACATTGAGTAAGAAAATTTCATTTATATAATATAAATATGATCTTACTAAGTAGGCTCAACGTAGGTTAAACGTTTTTAAAATTAGTCAGTTATTTACAGCTAAATTTTATAGGCTACGAAAATACATAAATAATGGATTCTAACGGCACTTATATGGTAACTGATTTAAAAAGCATGCTTGCAACGTGGCACCCTTTACGAGACGAACAGCAATGGGTTTTGGCTACATTGTATAAAATTGAAGGCTCGAGCTACCGTAAGCTAGGCGCCATGATGCTTATTTCTAGCTTAGGGCAGCGATTGGGTATGCTCTCCGGTGGGTGCTTAGAGGCAGATATTCAGCGCCACGCCAAACAAGTAATGACCTCCCTTACGTCAAAAACGATTACGTATGATGCCACCGATGAAGATGACTTAACTTTTCAGTTAGGTATTGGCTGTGGTGGTGTTGTCCATATTGTTTTACAGCCAGTTAATAGCGCCAATAAATACCTAAATCTCGATTTTGTTTTTAATGCTCTTAAAGAAAAAGTGTCAGGTTATTATTTACAACCAGTGCAACCTCTTTGTGCGTTGGGGCAGGGCGTTTTTTCAAAACGTAATGTTTCTGATGGTCTTTCTGTTAATCGTAAAGCACAAATCATTGAAAAAAATAATCAGCATTGGCTACAAGTGGCCGTATACCCAGCCCCACATATTTTAATTGTGGGTGGCGGTGCCGACGCTGTTGCCGTTTATTCTATGGCTAAGCAGCTGGGTTGGGTTGTGACTGTGTGGGATCCCCGCGCGGCTAATGCTAAAAGGCAATATTTTCAGCAGGCAGATGCAATTTTACGTTGTCCGCCTCAAGAGCTAACCCAATATTGCGAAAAGCAAAAGGTGGATGCGAGCATATTAATGGCCCACAGTGTTGAGCTTGATGCAAATGCACTTTATGCGTTGAACCAGTCTAATTTAAAATATATGGGGCTGCTGGGTCCTAAGCACCGACGAGCACAAGTTTTTGAGCAAGCTAATATAGCTATACAAGAGGTTAAAGCGCCTGTTTTTGGGCCTGTAGGGCTTAACTTAGGTGGCGACTCGCCAGAGAGTATTGCATTGTCACTTATTAGTGAAATACACGCCGTGCTTTCTAATAAAGATGCTACATCCCTAAGCAATTGGGGTCAGTGAAGTATGCGCATAGCAAAAGTGTTGTTAGCCGCAGGACAGTCGTCTCGTTTTGATGGATGCAAATTAATAGCAAATGTGGGCAATAATAAAACTATGATTGCGCGTGCAGTTGACGTTTTACAGCAGTTAGACGCGGGTGCCGTCTATGTTGTTTCAGGCGCCTGGCATAACGAAATTACTCAAGCGCTAAAGCACTACAATAATGTCGAAATTATCTGTAATTTAGATTGGCAGCAAGGGTTAGGTAAATCAATCGCGCTTGCAGCTAATCAGTTAAGGCATAGTGACGGTTGGGATGGCATTTTATTTATGCTAGCCGATCAGGTTGAATTGGAGGCGTGCGATATTCAGCAGTTAGTCACTCGTTTTCAGAATAACCCCACTCGATGGTGTGCTAACTATGGAGAACGATTAGGTGTGCCGGCAATTTTTCCTCATGATGATTTTGATTTACTCACCACTTTGTCGAATGACAAAGGCGCTCAACATCTACTTCGTGAATCCGGCGGTATTGTAAACTGCGTTTTACTAAATAAGGCAAGCGCAGACATAGATACCGTTGAGCAGTTAAATTGTTATACCGCTAAACAGGCGCTAAATTAAATAATTAAAACTTTAGGCAATAAATCAACCTCAAACAGAGGTTCAGCTTAAATAAAAAAACAAACTAAACTTTAATTGAACATGTTTATATAAATACATACTGCGCAGGGCATAAAGTTGCGCATCCAACTTAAGAGCAATGTCGAGGATCAAGTTGCTTTAATTTTAATGGTATTACCAACTGCTCAGCACAAATCGCAGTGCAGTTGATTGAGAGCTAATTCAAGGGGCGGGTTATGGTAACGTTTACAATTAATGGCAAAGTGATTGAATCACAAGCAAGTGAAGATACACCACTGCTATGGGTTATTCGCGATGAAATAGGGTTAAAGGGCACTAAGTTTGGTTGTGGCATAGCAATGTGTGGTGCGTGTACAGTGCATTTAGATGGACAGGCTACACGTTCATGTGTATTACCCGTAGGAGCTGTAGCTGGTAAAAACATTACCACTATTGAAGGTCTCAATAACGAACACCCGCTTCAAAAAGCATGGGTTGAAGAGCAAGTACCGCAATGTGGTTATTGTCAGTCTGGGCAGATTATGCAAGCGGCAACATTACTTGCAGACAATCCGTCGCCAACAGACGAAGAAATTGTCAATCATATGAATGGTAACTACTGCCGCTGTATGGCGTACAAACGTATAAAGTCGGCAATACAACGTGCGGCCGATGAGTCACAAAGTGCAGTACAGATGTTTAACCCAAATGAGCAAGACGTTTAATCGGAGCGGATAATGAAAAAATTATTTCAAAAAAACAGCGAAACCGTCAACTTAAATCGTCGTTCATTTATGATTGGCAGTGCTAGTGCGGGCTTGGTAATGGCATTTGCGCCTGCGTTACTTTCAGGTTCTTTAAGCGCCAAAGAATCAATTTCACAACAGGCGTTTTCACCCACTATTTGGTGGACAATGGATACCAATGGTGGGGTAGAGGTTAGCATTGCAAAGGCTGAAATGGGCCAACACATTGGCACTGCTTTAGCACGAATAGTGGCCGACGAGTTAGAGTGTGATTGGGATAAAGTATCAATTACTTACGTAGACACCCATGAGAAATGGGGATATATGGTTACAGGTGGTTCGTGGTCAGTATTTCAAAGTTTTAAACCGCTATCGCAAGCGGGTGCCGCAGGTCGCTTAGCCCTTATTGATGCCGGGGCTAAAATGCTAGGGGTTAAACCAGAGCAATGTATTGCACAAAAAGGGCAAATTGTTGCTGGTGGTCAATCGGTAAGTTACGCTGATATTGTACAAAAAGGTGAATTTAATCTTACCTTTACAAGTGAAGAAGTTGCAAAGCTTCCTTTAAAACCAGCCAATAAACGTCATTTAACCGGCTTAAACCAAGATTTTAAAGCATTAGATATACCCGCTAAAACAAACGGAACAGCAGTGTATGGCATTGATGTTGAAATAGAAGGTATGGTGTATGCGCGTCCGGTTATTCCTCCGACACGTTATGGTAGTAAAGTAACAAGCGTTGATGACAGTGGCGCAAAAGCAATTAAAGGTTATCGCGGTTTTGAAATATTAAACGATCCTAGTAATACCGTTGAGGGATGGGTTGTTGTACTGGCTGACAATTATCACAGTGCTATTAAAGCGGTTGATGCGTTAAATGTAAGCTACCAGGTAGGCAAAACGGCCAACGTCTCCGAGGCAGATATTCAGGCGCAGGGTAAAAAATTATGTGACGATAGCGCATCCGGTACTTTATTTGTAGATGAAGGCAATACGCCTCAGGTTTTGGCCGATGCAAAAAACACATTTGATGCAACTTACACCACGGCGACAGCGAGTCACTACCAATTAGAGCCACTTAACGCCATAGCTGAATTTAAAAACGGTAACTGGATTGTACATACGGGTAACCAATGGCAATCACTCACGTTACCAGCTTTAGCCAAAGCCCTCGATATAGAGCAAAATAAAGTCATTATTCGTCCTTACTATTTGGGTGGTGGCTTTGGACGTCGTTTATTTGGTGATTGGACAGTCCCTGCTGCATTAACGGCAAAAGCAATAGGTAAACCGGTTAAGCTTGTATTTACCCGTGAAGATGACAGTTTATTTGATCAGTCTCGCTCAGCGTCTACGGCTAAATTAACCGCTTCGTTCGGTGAAAAGGGAGAGCTTAGCGCATTAGAGCATGCGTTTGCTGCAGGCTGGCCAACTAAAGCAATGGCGCCAGGTTTTTTGGCTCCTGGTGTTGATGGTAATGGTAAATTTGATTCGTTTTCTGCCTCAGGTGCTGATCACTGGTATAGCATGAGTAACCATCGTGCTCGTGCTATCAATAACGAGTTAGCACAAAGCACTTTTACGCCAGGTTGGTTACGTTCAGTTGGACCGGGTTGGATTGTATGGAGCCTTGAGTCTTTTATAGACGAAATAGCGCACAAGCAAGGTATTGATCCTGTTAAGTTTCGTTTATCAATGCTTGACGGTAAAGGAAAACAAGCGGGTAAAGCACCTGAAAGTGTTGGTGGCGCGCGCCGTTTACATGATGTACTTAAAAAAGTGTCAGACAAAGTTAGCTCAATAAAGCTTAACGAAAACGAGGGCATTGGTTTTTCGGTTAGTTCAGGGCAAGAGCGCCACATGCCAGCATGGATTGGCACTGCAGCCCATGTTCACGTTAACAAAAGCGATGGTAAAATCACCCTTAAAAAGTTATACGCTGTTGTTGACGCCGGTTTAATTGTACATCCTGATGGTGCGATGGCTCAATTAGAAGGGTCATTATTATGGGGAGCGAGTATGGCCTTACATGAGTCCAACTCTTATGAAAATGGTCAAGTAGCTGCTACAAACTTTAATACTTACCTTCCAATGAGAATGCAAGATGTACCCGAAATGGACATTGAGTTTGTGCAAAGTGATGAGTTTCCTGTAGGGTTAGGGGAGCCAGGTGTTATTGGCGTTGCGCCAGCAATTGGCAATGCCATATACAATGCAGTAGGTGTACGTTTACGTGACTTACCAATGAAACCAAGTGCAGTTGTAAAAGGTTTAAAAGCCTAAATAAACACCAAAAGCGTGTAAACCTTAAATTTACACGCTTTTGCAGTGCGAGTTATTAGGCTCATATTAGATTAAATACATAAGGCCTTTATTTTATATTAATAAAGCCAAAATCCGTGTGTTAACCTACAACCATAACAAAAGCATAACCTGTAATACTCACAGGCCCAGTCAAACAAAGTAAAGTGAAGGTTTTTTATGCTCATCGACCCAGCAGGGCGAAAATTTAGTTACTTACGTTTATCGATTACCGATGTGTGTAACTTTAAATGTGTTTATTGTTTACCAGATGGCTACCAATGTGGCCATGACAGAGAATTCCTTTCACTGAATGAAATTAGCAATACTATTAGCGCTTTTGCGCATCATGGTATTACCAAGCTACGTATTACTGGCGGTGAACCCACCCTTAGAAAAGATTTCATAGATGTTATTCGTGTGGCAAAAGATACGTCGGGCATTACAAAAATAGCCGCTACAACAAACGGCTTTTCAATGCATAAGCACATTAACAATTGGGTAGATGCAGGGCTTAATGCGATTAATGTGAGTATTGATACACTTGATCCAAGAATGTTTAATACTATTACCGGTCACGATAAATTTAATACCGTGATGAAAGGCATAGACGCCGCGTTAGAAAGCGGTATTGAATCGGTAAAAATAAACAGCGTGTTAATGAAGCAATATAATGGTCAAGAGCTCGACACATTTTTAGCGTATTTAAAGCATCGCCCAGTCACTATGCGCTTTATTGAACTAATGCAGACTAACGACAATAAGGCGTTTTTTGATAAAAATCACGTATCCGGCCAGTCAATTAAAGTACGATTACGTGCAGCGGGGTGGCAACCTGTCATTAGAAGCATTACAGACGGTCCTGCTCAGGAGTTTTATCACCCTGACTACCAAGGGCGTATTGGCTTAATAATGCCCTACAGTAATGATTTTTGTAGTTCGTGTAACAGGCTGAGAGTGTCTTCTTTGGGTAAATTACACCTTTGTTTGTTTTCAGAGCAAGGTATTTCATTACGAGAGCACATGAATGAAAACTCAAACCAAGCACTTATAAACCAGCTATCTCGCTATATTAAAACTAAAAAACCAACTCATTTGCTACATCAGGGCGAAACAGGTGTAACAACTAACCTTTCAATGCTGGGTGGTTAGCGGTTAAAAATGCCACAATGTGGTGTAATAACGCTCGGTTACACTTGTTATATATTTATTACAGGGTAGAATAATTCCTTAGTTCGACGTTATTGAGTTAATTGAATGGATATCACCGCTCTAAATAGTACTAAAGCATTAAGAAAGCACGTTCTTGTATGGATGTGTTTGTTTTTTGGTTCTGTGTCATTATTTTTTAGCGCATTAAACGTATTCAGTGGTGTCTATTTGCTCGGCTTTTTAGAGTTCTGTTTTTCAATTTATTGCCTGTATACCATTCATCATTTAAGTAAGCATGCATTGCGGTTTTGGCAGTCTGTTGTAATGTGTGTATTGGTTTGTATTATAGTTTTGTACGCCAATTATATATCAGAACCTAAATATGGCTTATTTGTATGGTCATTCGCTTTGCCTGTATTGTGTTACTTATTAATGGGAAAGCGATACGGAATTTTCTTCTCAGGTACTGTCCTCTTTATTCAATCACTGACTTTATTAAGTAAATCTTCGCCTGATCCTATAGTAAATTTAAATATGGCGATTAACTTACTATTGGCTTATGTCAGTATTTGGACTGTTTCGCATATTTTTGAGGGAAGCCGCGCGCTTTCATCCAAACGTTTAAAAAACCTAGCACTACTTGATCCATTAACTGGCGCAGGTAACCGGTTATCAATGAACCACTATTTTGAAGTAGAGCTGGTTGATAAAACAAATACCTATTTATTTTTACTCGACTTAGATTACTTCAAACAAATAAATGACAAATTTGGCCATGATGTAGGCGATAAAGTACTTACTGAAATTGCAACGCTTTTAAGAATAACCTTAGCAAAGGGGTACGTGTTTAGGGTTGGCGGTGAGGAGTTTGCCGTTATTCATTCTTTTAATAGCAAAGACGAAGCCTTATTTGCAGCTGAAAAGTTAAGAGAAGCTGTTGAAAAAACACCGTTTAATATTGAGGGGCATGCAATTAAACTTACTATCAGTATTGGTGTAGCTGACTATCAAGCTAACCCCTCGCTTGAATCTATTTTCATTGCGGCTGATAAACAGCTTTACAAAGCAAAACGCTTAGGTCGAAATAAAGTATATGCAAGTTCAAAAGAGCAATTAAAGCAAATAGAAGTACCTGCTTAATACATTTTTTCAAAGTTTGGGATGCCGCGTTCCCAAATTGGTTTATCTTTTCCTAAATATTCGCGCACTGCATCAAAAAATAACCGTGTACGTACAGGTAAATCTCTGTGCGGATAAACAGCATACATAGCACTGTAATCCATTAACTTCACATCCGTTAATATAGGAATTAATTTACCCTCAGTAATTTCGTCACCGATTATAAATGCCGGTGCTACAAAATAAGCGGTGCCAGATATGGCCTTCATTAGCAGTGCTTCAGCGTCGTTGGCGCGATATACACTTTTTATTTTTTGCTCACATGGCTCACCCGAGCTATTGTAATAATCCACTGTTTCAACTCTCATAGAGTTGCTCGCATAACTTGCCGCAGGCAAATCTGCTAGTTCTTCCATGGAGGATGGCATACCATACGTGCTGATAAATTCGGGGGCGGCAACAATTAATAAGCGATTACGTGCAATTTTTCTTGCAATGAGTGATGAATCTTTTGGCTCACCAATACGAAACGCTAAATCGAACCCTTCAGATACAATATCTACTAATCTGTCATCAAGCCTTAATTCAACTTCAACCTGAGGAAAGCGCTTTTGAAAGTCATTAAGTACTGGTTGTAAGTAGCGCCTACCAATGAGTGTTGATGAAGTAATTTTGAGGACGCCACGAGGCTCCAAGTGGTAGTTTTCGGCCATGCGCACGGTTTCGCCAAGCAGCTCTCTGAGCTCACCGGCTTTTTTTATCATTTCTGCACCAGCGGCAGTGAGTGAAAATGAGCGAGTAGTACGGTTTAGCAATCTAACCCCTAGCTCATCTTCTAAACGACTAATTTGTTTAGAGATCACAGAGCGATCGATATTACGTAATTCGGCAGCTTTAGCAAAAGAGCCTTGCTCAACCACTTCAAGCAACATTAAAAGCCGACTTGTCGTATCCATAAAACCACCAAAACAATACTATTGATGCCATTTTGGCATTAATTAATTTAAAAATCTATGGTTTTTGTCCGCAGGTATAACCCGTAGTATGCGTTCTTAATCAATTAAAGGAGCGTCTTCATGAAAAAACACCTTATCGCTGCTGCATTTGCAGGCGCATTTTTAACACTTGCTGGTTGTGCTGATGAAAGTACACCGCCTTCGGCTCAAGCACAATTTCTTCAACCTATAGATGTTGCTAACGTACTTGTTAAACCAGTACAAAGCTGGCACACCTACACAACTCGCTTAGAGTCTCCGCAAGAAGTTGCACTTATGCCACGCGTATCTGGTGTTATAGAACAAATCACGTTTAATGAAGGCGACCTTGTTAAAAAAGGCGATGTATTATTTAAGCTCGATGACCGTCCGTTTGCGGCGGTTGTTGCCAGTTTAAAGGCCCAAGTTAATAGTGCACAAGCTGCGCTTGAGCAAGCAAAAAGCGAAGCTAAACGCGCTGAGCGCTTAACTGAACGTAAAGCAATTTCAACTGAGCAAGCAGAGTCACGTACCTCTGTATTACGCCAACGCGAAGCACAACTTGCTGCATTACAAGCACAGCTAACATCAGCTGAACTTGATTTAGAATTTACAGCCATTGTGTCACCTATCGACGGTGTGATCTCGCGTGCCAATATCACGAAAGGTAACAACATTATTGCAGGGCAAAGCGTGCTAACCAGCATTGTTTCTAACGAAAAAATGTACGCCTATTTTGATGTGGACGAACGCACCTGGAATAGCGATTTTAGTAACGTGACCTCAAAAAGTCGCCAAGCCGTTGTAATGCAAAAAGTAGGGGAGCGCGATTTTGCTTACAAAGGGTACATTAACTTTATTGATAATCAAATTAACTCATCAACAGGTACGCTGCGTGTGCGTGCTGTATTTGATCAGGATAACAGCCAATTACGTGCAGGGTCGTTTGCGCGTATTAAGCTTGCTGCTAATTCAGTGACAGAGCAAATAATTGTGCCAGACAGAGCAATAGGAACTGATTTAAAAAACCGCTTTGTTTTGACTGTGGGTGAAAACAATGTGCTGCAGTACAAATTAGTTACAGTGGGTGAGCGTTATGGCTCTCTTCGTGCTATCACCTCAGGTCTTTCAGAGGGCGATGTAATAGCCGTAAATGGCCCTGCTCGTGTTGGACCAGGTATGCCTGTGGCACCGAACAAAGTAACCATTGATAGCAGTGATGTTGCGTTCACCATGAACAATGACGATTCAAGCTTAGTCGCAAAGCAATAAGGTTTTTTAGATGAAATTTTCACACTTTTTTATACAGCGACCCATTTTTGCGGCCATGCTGTCTTTGGTTATATTAATTGCCGGTGGTATTTCGTTATTCCAATTGCCAGTAAGTGAATACCCAGAAGTCGTGCCTCCTACCGTGGTTGTAACAGCAAGCTACCCAGGAGCTAACCCAACGGTAATAGCGCAAACGGTAGCAACGCCGTTAGAGCAAGAAATTAATGGTACAGAAAACATGCTGTATATGTTTTCTCAAGCAACCAGTGATGGTCGTATGACGCTGACGGTTACATTTGCACTGGGTACTGATTTAGACCGCGCCCAAGTACAAGTACAAAACCGTGTAAACAGTGCCTTGCCACGTTTACCTGAAGAAGTGCAACGTTTAGGTGTGGTGGCTGAAAAATCATCACCAGATTTAACCATGGTGGTGCACTTGTACTCACCAGAAAAATCCCACGATACCGCGTATTTGTCTAACTATGCCGACCTCTATATTAAAGACGAAATAGCACGTTTACCGGGTGTGGGTGACTTGCGTTTATTTGGCGCAGGTAAATATGCCATGCGTGTATGGTTAAACCCAGATGCGCTAGCAGCACGCGAGCTAACCGCAACAGATGTAATAACAGCACTTCGTTCACAAAACCAACAAGTAGCAGCAGGTAGCTTGGGTGCACAGCCGGTTTCTAACGACAGTCAATTTCAAGTACTGTTAAATGTAAAAGGGCGTTTAAACAGTATTGAAGAGTTTGAGCAAGTAATTATTAAAGTGGGTGATGAAGGCCAAATAACACGCCTAACAGATATTGCCCGCGTAGAGCTTGGTCAAGACAGCTATTCTTTGCGTGCTGAGCTTGACTCGCAACCTGCACTTGCAATGCCTATATTTCAACGCCCAGGGTCTAATGCCATTGAGCTTTCGGACCAAGTACGCGAAACCATGGCGCGTTTATCAAAAGACTTCCCTGAAGGTGTAGAATACGACATAGTTTATGACCCTACTGTATTTGTTCGTGGCTCTATTGATGCTGTTATTGCCACGTTGCTTGAAGCTATTGTACTAGTAGTGATTGTTGTCATTGTGTTTTTACAAACATGGCGTGCATCTATTATTCCACTTATTGCGGTGCCTATTTCACTCATTGGTACATTTGCGGTAATGCAGTGGTTAGGCGTATCTATTAACACCTTGTCGCTGTTTGGTTTAGTACTTGCCATCGGTATTGTGGTGGATGACGCCATAGTTGTAGTTGAAAATGTTGAGCGTAACATTGAACAAGGGTTATCGCCGCTTGAGGCAACACGTGTTGCTATGAGCGAAGTAACAGGGCCAATTATTGCCATTGCACTCGTATTGTGTGCTGTGTTTATTCCTACGGCATTTATTACCGGACTGTCAGGGCAATTTTATAAGCAATTTGCCTTAACAATTACTATTTCAACGGTGATTTCAGCAATTAACTCGTTAACGTTGTCGCCAGCATTAGCGGCACTGTTGTTAAAGTCTCACGATACTAAGCCAGATGCATTCACACGTTTGTTAAATAAACTATTTGGCCGCTGGCTATTTAAACCTTTTAACCGTGTATTTGACCGAGGCGCAAAAGGCTACGAAAAATTAGTTAAAAAACTAATTCGTATGAGCTTTATTGTAATGATCGGTTATGTTGCCCTAGTAGGTGGAACCATTAAGCTGTTTGATGCAGTACCTGGTGGGTTTATTCCACAACAAGACAAACAGTACTTAGTTGCCATTGCACAACTACCTGATGCAGCAAGCCTTGACCGTACTGAAGATGTTCTCAGGCAAATGCAGCAAATTGCACTTGAAGTACCAGGTGTTGCTAATACGGTTGCGTTTCCAGGTTTATCAGTAAATGGCTTTACCAACAGCCCTAACAGCGGGATTGTGTTTACCCCATTAGATGCATTTGAAGATAGAACCGATCCGAGTAAATCGGCTATGGCTATAGCCGCGCAGTTAAATCAACGGTTTGCAGCAATTGACGAAGCGTTTGTCGCAGTATTTCCACCGCCGCCAATTCAAGGCTTAGGTACTACAGGTGGCTTTAAACTTCAAATTGAAGACAGAGCAAACAAAGGTTTTGAAGCGTTATTTAACAGCCTACAAACAGTGATTGGCAAAGCGCAACAAGATCCAGCATTAATGGGTCTTTACTCAAGCTTTAGAATTCAAGTTCCACAAATGGATATTGATATTGACCGTGAACAAGCGTTAATTCAAGGCATTCCGCTTGACGAAGTGTTCAATGCTTTACAAATATACTTGGGTTCTGTGTATGTAAACGACTTTAATATGTTTGGCCGAACGTACCAAGTAAATGCGCAAGCTGATGCTGATTATCGCTTAGATCCTGATCAAATTCTTAACCTTAAAGTAAGAAACCGTGAAGGTAACATGGTGCCATTAGGCTCAATCCTAACGGTTACGCCAACAATTGGCCCAGACCGTGTAATGCACTACAACGGTTACCCAAGCGCAGAGCTTAACGGCAGTCCTGCACCTGGTTTTAGTTCTGACCAAGCTCAACTGGCAATTGAGGCTATTTTGGCCGACAACTTACCCAGTGGTATCGAGTACGAATGGACTGAAGTAACGTACCAACAAGTATTAGCAGGCAACACTATGGTGTATGTGTTCCCATTAGTTGTGTTACTGGTGTTTATGGTATTGGCTGCACAATATGAAAGCTTACGCTTACCATTGGCAATTATTTTAATTGTTCCAATGACGATATTTTCAGCATTACTTGGTGTTTGGTTTGTAGGTTCAGACAACAATATATTTACGCAAATAGCGCTTATTGTGCTGGTTGCCTTGGCCTCTAAAAATGCGATATTAATGGTTGAATTTGCAAAAGATAAAAACGATACAGGCTTATCGCATTTTGATGCAATATTAGCGGCATGTCGTATGCGTTTACGCCCAATACTTATGACATCAATCGCGTTTACAGCGGGTGTTATACCACTTGTACTAGCAACGGGTGCAGGGGCTGAAATGCGCCATGCAATGGGTAATGCCGTGTTCTCTGGGATGGTTGGTGTAACCGTGTTTGGTTTATTGTTTACCCCGGTGTTTTACATGCTTGTTGTAAAGAAAAAAGGTAATACACAGGAGTTATCAAATGACTAATCAAATAGCAAAGCGGTTTAAAACACAGTTAACCGTAGCTTCTGTATTAATGGTCACGCTCATATCTGGCTGTGCAAGTAAGGTTGACGTGCTTGACGAGCAAAAAACAATTAACGAATTTGTTGCCAGTGCTGCAGTTGCTGACCAACTAAGTGGTGCAGATGAAACTAACTGGTGGCACGCGCTTAAGTCTGAGCAGCTAAACCAATTAGTATCAGATGCACTCGCTAAAAACTACGACCTAAAAACAAGTCAGCTTGTACTAAAAAGTGCATTAGCTAGGCTGGGTGAGCAAAAAGCACAATATTTACCGCAAGGTGGTGTTGAGGTAGGCGCTCAAAGAAGCGGCTTAGGAGATACAAACTCACGCCAATCAAGTGCTAATTTTGCACTTGACTGGCAGCTGGATTTATTTGGCCGAGTTACTGCTTTAGTTGATGCCGCAAATGCATCGGCTATGAGCCAAGCAGAGCAAGTTCGTTTACTCCAAATTGAAGTTGTTTCAGCGGTTGTTAAAGGGTTTGTTAGCTATCAAGGCAATGCTGAAAAACAGCGCATTATTAGCTTACAAATACAAGCGCTTGAGCAAAGTATTGATGTGTTACAAGCGCGGGTTGATGAAGGCGTTGCAAGTGAGCTTGATTTAAACCGCACCCTAGCGCAATTACGCCAGCAACAAGCGTTAATTCCTGCCATTGAGTTTGCAAAGTACAGTGATTTATCAACGCTTGCTGTTCTTACAGGGCGTTTAACTCAAAATATTGAATTAACAAATGAACTGAGTGTGTTACGCAATAAATTTGACGTAACACTTAGTAAGCCAAATGCCGCTATTGCACTGAGGCCAGATATTAGCCGTGCAATTTATGACTTTAGCCAAGCCAATAGTTTAAGTGTGGCAGCCAGTAAAGCTTTACTACCTGATGTAAGCCTAAGTGGCTTTGCAGGTGTGTTAAGTCTAGGTAGTAATGGCTTTAGCGATACACAGCAGCAATGGCAAATTGCGCCTAAGTTGCAATGGTCAATCTTAAGCTATCCTGCTCTTTTAGCACAACGAGACGCACAACAGTTTTTAAGTGAAGCCGCTTACAGCGATTATCAAAACGTGGTGCTTAAAGCACTT
Source organism: Pseudoalteromonas sp. PS1M3 (assembly GCF_016865405.1). Classification (NCBI taxonomy): domain Bacteria; kingdom Pseudomonadati; phylum Pseudomonadota; class Gammaproteobacteria; order Alteromonadales; family Pseudoalteromonadaceae; genus Pseudoalteromonas; species Pseudoalteromonas sp. PS1M3. The sequence continues at coordinate 463,191 of NZ_AP022625.1, forward strand.
AGTGAAAGTGAGCTTTCGTTGCAGGGGTTAGTTAATCAGGCACAGCAAAAACGTTTTGCAGATGAACGTTATGACTTTGCTAATAAAGCCTTTTTACAAGCAGAAGCCATGTATGAAGAAGGCCAAATCCCTTATCTAGAGTTGTTAGATGCGCGGCAGGATGTTTTAATAGCACAAGAAAATGCAGTTGAAACAACCATTTTATCGTTACTTGCTAAGGTCAATGCGTACCAATCATTTAATGGGCAATGGAGCTATGCACTAAGTAACACAAATAAGTAGAGTTTAACGATGTCTGATACTGATATTTTAACGCAAAATACTATACCGCACACAATGCGTGCCATTGTATTGGAAAAACCGAATGATCAAATAAATTTAGCTGACATTGAGTTACCTGTTCCTGAGTGCTCAGATAACGAGCTACTGATAAAAGTAGAATATGTTGGTTTAAATCCCGTTGATGGGCATTTTGCAAAATCAGGTTTTTGTCAGTGGCAGTACCCTCATATTTTGGGGCTTGATGCGGTAGGTGTTGTAGTAAAAGCAAGTAAAGGGATTCTTCCTAATGTTGGCGAGCGAGTCATGTGGCACGCCAACGTAGGTGGGCAAGGGGTACTGAGTGAATACACAAAAGTGCCTAATTTTGCAGTGTCTATTGTACCGCAAGAGTTAAACCCAGCGGTTGCTGCTGTGCTGCCTTGCGCCGGAATGGCAGCACTAATTAGCTTAGATAAAATTAGTATCACTGAAGGTCAAACTGTTTTTATTGAAGGTGGGGCAGGTGCAGTGGGGCAGTTTGCTATTCAGTACGCTAAACAGCGTGGCGCTGATGTATTTGCAACAGCCTCTAAGAAAAACCATAAACTCGTTAAACAGCTTGGCGCGGATGTTGTGTTTGACTACAACGATAAAAAGTTGTGTGAAAAAATTCGTAGAGAGCTAGGGCCGCAAGGGTTCGATGCAGTAATCGATACCGTGGGTGGTGAGTCGACAGCGCGTAATATCGAACTCATGCGTTTTTGCGGAAAAATAGCGTGTTTAAATCCATTACCTTGTTTTGAACAAGATCTAATGTACCGGCGCGCGCCAAATATCAGTGTTGTGTCGCTTGGTGGTGCATGGCTCGCTAATAGTTTATGTGCGCAGCAACGCTTGAGCTTTATGGGTAATTTATTACTCGAAGGCGCCACTAATGGTGATATTAAAGCACCGACCTTAACGCCTGTTGAGTTTAACGCAAACGCGGTATCTAATGCCTTAAACACGCAGCTCGCGGGTGGTTTTACAGGCAAGCATGTCGTAAAAATAGGTTGTTAAAAAACTCTGATTAATACAAAACGCAGCCTGTTTAAGCTGCGTTTTTTTATGCCTTTTTTAGGTGTCATTCACTTATTATTTTTTATACATTTACACTAATAAGCAAAAGCATTTTAAACAACTTGAGTGGCCATAAATCACGTATTTAACGTGTCAACTTACCCTGTTCAGTACAATAAATCAGGCTTAAATTTAAAAATTAAAACAGTCTGTATTTAAAAAAACACCCTAATTCATTACCCGCTTTGCAGATTATTTGCTTTTTGGTGCCTTTGCACGGCGTTTTATCAATCAATCTTAAAAAATTTATCATTTTCAGCGTACAGGTGTAAGCCTTTGTGTTTCAACAGTTTACGTTCGAGTAAAGAAAATAAATTGAAAAAACTGTTAATTAATTGAATAGAGTAATTGATCTAAAGCGATTTTTATGACGTAATGTAGGTATTATTTATCTGGTCGGATGAGTTCAATCATGAGTTTACGTACAAAGTTAAAAAAAGTTTTACCAAGTATTTCTATCACTGAGCAAGAAGCGCTAGACGCGGGTGATGTTTGGCTTGAAGGTTCTATCTATCAAGGTAAGCCTGATTTCAGTGCATTACGCGATGTACCAGCAGCTACATTAACAGCTGACGAACAAGCATTCCTTGACGGCCCTGTACAAGAGCTACTAGGCATGATTGACGATTCAGTAATTCAAAATGGCATTCACTTACCGAATGACATTTTAGAGTTTTTGAAAAAAGAACGTTTCTTCTCGCTTATCATTCCTAAGTCATTTGGTGGTTTAGAGTTTAGCCCTTACGCAAACTCAACAATTGTTGGCACAATTGCGACTAAAAGTTCTGCAGTAGCAGTAACAGTAATGGTACCTAACTCATTAGGTCCGGGTGAGCTACTTCTTCACTTCGGTACGCAAGAGCAACAAGCGCATTACTTACCACGCTTAGCAAACGGCACAGACATCCCATGTTTTGCCCTAACAAGCCCTGAAGCGGGTTCTGATGCAGGCGGCATTCCAGACGTTGGTAAAGTAACCAAAGGCATGCACAACGGCGAAGAAGTTCTTGGCCTAGAAATTACATGGGACAAACGTTATATCACACTTGCACCAATCGCAACTGTTCTTGGTTTAGCATTTAAAGTAGTTGACCCAGACGGTTTACTAGGTGGTAAAGAAAACCTAGGTATCACATGTGCCTTAATTCCAAAAGAGCACCCAGGTGTAGAACTTGGTAATCGCCACGATCCAATGGGTATCCGTTTTTACAACGGTACTACACGTGGTAACAAAGTATTTGTACCAATGGATTTTGTTATTGGTGGTCAGAAAAACATCGGCCGTGGTTGGCAAATGCTGGTTAGCTGTTTAGGTGCTGGCCGTGGTATTTCACTACCCGCGCTAGGTGTAAGTACAGCGCAAGTTGCACTTAAATCTGCATCTGAATACGCAGCAGTACGAGAGCAGTTTGGCCTATCAATCGGTCAGTTTGAAGGTATTCAAGAAAAGCTTGCTGACATTGCGGGTAAAACATACCTTCAAGAAGCAATGCGTGTACTGACAACTGAAGGTTTAGGCATGGGCTTAAAACCATCGGTAGTAACGGCAATTGCTAAATACCACATGACTGAACTTGGTCGCGACGTATTAGACTCGGCGATGGATATTCAAGCTGGTAAAGCGATTCAAAACGGTCCACAAAATACACTAGCAAGTGGCTACGTTGCACAACCTATTGCAATTACTGTAGAAGGCGCAAACATCCTTACTCGTAACCTGATGATATTTGGTCAAGGTGTTATGCGTTGTCACCCATACTTACAATCTATGGTTGAATCAATCCACAGCGACGACAAAGGCGCTGATGCAGAATTTAACGGTATTTTACGTAAAACAATTGGTTACAGTACAGCAAACAGCTTACGTGCATTCCGTTTAGGTGTATTACCATTTACAGCTGGCGCAAGCTCAGCATTACCAGAAGTACGTGACTACGAAAAAGCAGTACACAAACTATCTGCAAAACTTGCAGTATACGCTGACTTCTCGTTGTTAGTACTTGGCGGTAAATTAAAGCAAGCAGAAATGCTATCAGCACGTTTAGGCGATGTAATGAGCTTCTTGTACGCAGCTATGGCATCAATTAAATACTACGAGCAAAAAGTAGCGAGCAGCGAGCGCGAGCAAGCAGCACCTTACTTCCATTATGCAACTCGTTTTGCACTACAAAGCGCAGAAGAAGCATTGCACAAGTTCTTAGATAACTTCCCTGCAAGTGGTACTCGTAAGTTTATTCGTTTCGTTACAATGAACTACTCAACTAAAATGCCAAAAATCAGCGATGATTTAATCCGCGAATTAGCTGAACAAGCACAGCTTGATACAGCATTTAAAGCGCAAATAACGCATTTAGTTAAGCCTATTGAAGGCGACGGTCATCATATTAACGAGCAAGCTTATAAAGCTAAAATTGCATCACTAGCTGAACTTGCAAAAGTTAAAAAAGCATTACGTGCAAGAACCATCAAGCCAGGTGCTCGTTTTAGCATTACGCTTGAAAACGCACTTGCTGCAAACGTAATTACAGATGCTGAGTTTGCTCAGTTAATTGATTACAACAAGAAACGTGAAAAAGCGATTCGTGTTGATGAGTTCGATTTTGATATGAACATATTAGATGACAACGCACAACCAGTTAACCCACTTAAAAGTGTGGTTAACCAGTAAGCTACAAAGCTAATTCAATGATGCAAAGCGCCAGCAAAATCGGCGCTTTTATTCTTGAGTCACTAATTAGTGTGGAGCCCCTTTTGATTAAAACCAAACGGGGCTTTTTTATGTGTTTTTTAAAGTAGCAATAGATAGCGATATTGGTTTTAAAGCGAATATGTAACGCTAGAGGATTAATAAGAGACGCTCATAATTTTGAAAAAGGGCTAACAACTCCATTAGCAGCTTGTGTTTTAGCTGACATGTTACGTTTTAATAGAATATGGTCTAAAAACGCTTCGACTTCTGAATTTCCCATTGAGCTTGGATGGAGTTTGTTGTGAAAGTGAATAAAGTTTGGACCCAACTCAAATAAGCATTAATAGTTCTTAATGAATACTGTCGAGTGAGAATATAGTCCGCAATGTAATTTAAATACGCAGAGCAAGTTTTTATTTTCAATTCGTCAAATTAGCGCTGTATATATGCACAGCCATGGCTTCGTCGCTCGCATAGTCAAGAAAACGACCCATTCGCTCGTTTTATACTAAGAAGAAAACGCGCGCGGGTGAATTTTAATAACACTGGCAATTAGTTGGCAAGTTTGTTAATAATAAACCAATAAGAAAACGAGCTACGCTGTGGTAGAAATACGCGCGATTAGCTCGCTATAAACATGTTAAATTGCTAATGGAGTTTTGACCATCCGCGACATTTTAGTAACTGATCGTTCAGTAGCAGAGTTCTGCTCAACATTCGATTCAGAAATAACTGAGATAACAAATTTACTCGAACAAAGCGAGTCATGCTTTGAGCACTACTTTAGTGAGCCTGAAAAACAGAAGTACAAATGGGTTCAGGAATTCACTTTTATGACCATAGAGTCTCTTGTTACGGCAACAAGGCTTTTGATTGAAGGTCATATTAATGCTTCAGGTAATACGATGAGAATTTCATATGAATCTCTTTGTTTAGCAATACTACTTAGTGCAGAGAATAATGTATTAATTAGTGAGAGTAAAAAAGCAAAACCTGTAAATTTTTATAAGTCTTATTTACAAGGAAATAAAAATACAAAAGCTCATAAAGCCATAGGTAATGTTTTATTAAACGCTGAGACTTTAGGTTTAATTGAAGGCTATGAATGGCTCGAACAAGCAAAAAATTTTTATAATGGTTATAGCCACGCATCAATAATGACAATGGGTTCATTGATGTTACCTTCGGGCAAGCCAATTATTGCAGGTGGTTTTTATAAGGAGAAAGTAGGCTTATACAAAGATCATTTAAACTTCGTACTCAGGTTTGCAAAACATCTACCCAAGCTTATTGAGGTAGTAGCTTTACGCAATTTAACAAGCGCTTTAAAAGGAACAAAAACAGTTGGTTAGGTTCCGCTTCGCTTCACATTATAACCAACAATTTTTGTCCGCTTAAGCGGGCGTTAGCTGCCAATGAAATCTCGAACTATGAGTCTAAATTTACAAGTTTCCAAATTCTGCCTTATTTCCTTCGGCGTTTTTATGGTTATCATATTTGGCACTCCCGTTATTAGTAATTTAATAGTAATGGAGTTAATAGATATTTCAGGGTGTGACTTATCTCCTGCTGGCCCTTCGGAATGTCTAATTTTGGGGGTTGATTTTGGAAATCGATTATTTATATATGAGTCATTTATAAGTTTTATATTTGCCCCATTAGTATTCTTAATTTACTTTTGGGATATTATTTTAATTTGGTTGGTCTGCTATTTAGTTTTACATATCCAAAAATGGCGGTTAAATTACGGCAGCTAACAAGTGACTATGGGAAAGATTAACAAGACACTTATTATAAATTTTGCACTTTAAGCGGGTTAAAACAAAAACAACAACGATACCCATACAAATACTCTACAGCAATAAACGCTAAAAAATAAAATAAGCAAAACCGCAAAGCCAAATAGAACGTATTTTATTTATAAACTCTATTTTTAGGCTATGTTATGAAATATCTCAAATACCTTCCTTTACTCGTATTCAGCGTGTTTTCGAATGCTAGTGAAAGTATTCCATTGAATGACTTATCCAGTTTACGATGGGAAAATCGCCTGATTATATTAAATAAACCTACAGATACTGAGCACGTATTAAGCCTTATGAAAAACAGTTCAGAAGGGATTAATGAGCGACACATAGTTTGGTTTATTTTGAAAGAAAGTGAGGCTTTAACTAACTATTCTGGTCGGTTATCCGAGTCGTTCATGTTAAATGTTAGGCAGCAATATCAACTAAAAAACAATACCGTTACTTTAATAGGAAAAGATGGGGGCATTAAATCTCAAGGAAGCACCATTGATGTTAAAGCACTTTATTCAATTATAGATGCCATGTATATGCGACAGCGAGAAGTACAACTAAAAAATTAAAAATGGGTGCTATTTAAAAATAAAAGCTGTGGGCTTGTTAAAGCATTGGGTTTAATTAAGTACTTTCACTAATAATACCGTCTAATGCTAAACTACAAAAAAATTAATTACTTAATACAGCTATGGCATTTTACCTTTCCTTATTACAGCCTCACTTTAAACATATTGAAATAGGTGCAACACTTACCTCGCTTTGGAGCGGGTGTGGCAGTATTATTGAGTGCAGGCTTGATAATGTGCCTTGTGTTATAAAGGCGATTAGAATACCCAGTCACATAAACCATCCAAAAATTAAGCAAAGCGAATTTGCATTAAAAAGAAAGCGGCAGTCTTATAATGTTGAATATAACTTTTATAAGCATTACAGCCAGCATTTACCTAAAACAGCAAACAGTATTGAATGTGTGAGTGCTATTAATTGTGGCGATGAGTATGCGCTGGTATTTAAAAATTTTACTCAGTTTGGGTTTACGCAAGCCAGCACGTTGCATATAAAGCCAATATTAAAGTGGCTTGCTCACTTTCATGCGTTTAATTTAAATAAGCAACATGATGATTTGTGGGAGCAAGGGTGTTATTGGCATTTAAATACCCGGCCAGATGAATTTAACGCGCTTGTATCAAACCCTAATAATCAGTTTGATATAAAAGCGGCAGCTAAAAAAATAGCTTATCAGCTAGAACACCCTAAGTATAAAACGTTACTACATGGCGATGCTAAAGTGGCCAATTTTGCCGTTAATTCAAATAATGAGATACGTGGTTACGACTTTCAGTACACAGGCGCTGGCGTTGGTATAGTCGATGTTATGTATTTTATGACGAGCTGCTATAGCTGTGAAGAATTACATGCTCATGCAACAAGCGAACTTACCTATTATTTTTATGAGTTAGAACATGCGCTAACTCAGTATCAGCCTAATATACCTGCTCAAGGGGTAACAAAGGAATGGAAAGCGTTGTGGCCTGCTGCTTGGGCTGATTTTTATCGCTTTTTAGCCGGCTGGAGCCCAGAGCATTACAAAATAAATAGTTATATGCATGACCAAGTTGTTAGTTGGTTTGAAACCAACAGCTGAACTTTTACAATTGTGTTGTGCATAAATATCAAACAAACACATATATTTGCGCACAATGTATGAGAATTGGTTTAAAACTACAGGTCAAATGATCATTTTTAATATAAAATATCGCTAATTATTGTCTAAGTAGGTTTTCATCATGGCTATTCACGTTATTACTCATCCACTTGTTCAACATAAATTAGGTTTAATGCGCGCTTTCGGCATTAGCACTAAAAGCTTTCGTGAGCTGTGCTCAGAAGTTGGCACATTATTAACGTACGAAGCAACGAAAAATATTCCCCTTGAAGACAATGAAATAACTAGTTGGGACGGTAACAAACTTAACGTACAGCATATTAAAGGCAAAAAAATTACAGTGGTGCCTATCTTACGTGCAGGTTTAGGTATGATGGATGGTGTTATGCAGTTGTTGCCTGCGGCTAAAGTGAGTGTAGTTGGCCTTCAACGCAACGAAGAAACGCTTGAGCCAATTCCTTATTTTGAGAAGTTGGTTGGTAACATTGAACAACGTCTTAGCTTGGTTATTGACCCGATGCTTGCAACAGGTGGCTCGATGATTGCCACAATAGACATGTTAAAAAAAGCGGGCTGTAAAGAAATCAAAGTTATAGTGTTAGTTGCAGCCCCTGAAGGGGTAGAAAAAACGTTAGCAGCTCACCCTGATGTAGAAATATTTACCGCAGCGGTAGATAGCCACTTAAACGAGAAAGGATATATAGTGCCTGGTTTAGGTGATGCGGGTGATAAAATATTTGGTACGGTGTAGTCGTCATTAATTAGCGTTAATTGTGTTTCGCGTTATGGGCAACGCAATCATTAAAGAGGCTTTCTGAGGAAGGCCTTTTTCGTGTTTGTTTATTACTTTATAACTGCAAAAAGCAATGTTTAAATTTAGGAGTGTGTAGTGAAAAGTAACGCAACGTTTTCAATTAAAACAATTTTAACCGGCGCACAAATGCTATTTGTTGCATTTGGTGCATTGGTACTGGTGCCGTTATTAACGGGACTCGATCCTAGTGTGGCGCTATTTACTGCAGGTGTTGGCACATTACTATTTCAATTAGTGACTAAAGGGCAGGTACCAATATTTTTAGCCTCTTCGTTTGCGTTTATAGCTCCCATTATTGCAGGTGTACAAATGTGGGGCGTACCCGCTACGATGGGCGGATTAATGGCCGCTGGTGTTGCTTATATGTTGTTAGGTTTGTTAGTTAAATTTAAAGGTGTGGCGACTCTTCATAAAATTTTACCACCGGTTGTTGTTGGCCCCGTTATTATGGTGATAGGTTTAGCGCTTGCGCCTGTTGCAGTTAATATGGCAATGGGTAAAACAGGTGATGGCAGCGTTCAGCTTATTGATTACAACAGTGCTATTTTAATTTCCATGTTTTCACTTGTGGTAACGCTTATTTTTGCCGTGTGGGGTAAAGGAGTATTTAAGTTAATTCCTATATTGGCAGGCGTAATATCGGGCTATGGTTTATCGCTTGCGTTGGGGGTAGTACAGTTTGATGCGGTAAGTAATGCACATTGGTTTGCTATTCCAAACTTTACACTGCCAGAGTTTAAATGGCAGGCTATTTTGTTTATGGTGCCTGTGGCCATTGCGCCAGCTATTGAGCATATAGGCGATATGATGGCTATAAGCCAAGTGACTAAAAAAGACTTTTTAAAAAAGCCAGGTCTGCACCGTACTTTGTTTGGTGATGGATTAGCAACGTCTGCAGCATCGTTATTTGGAGGCCCGCCAAACACCACGTACTCAGAGGTGACTGGCGCGGTAATGCTAACTAAAAACTTTAATCCAAAAGTAATGATGTGGACCGCTATTATTGCTATTGCTCTGGCATTTATTGCAAAAATGGGGGCTGGGTTACAAACCATACCGGTGCCTGTGATGGGCGGTATTATGATTTTATTATTTGGTTCGATTGCGGTCGTTGGACTCAATACGTTGGTTAAGTCGGGTGATGATTTAACAGCGCCCCGTAACTTAAGTATTGTTGCCCTTATTTTAGTGTGTGGCATTGGCGGAATGTACATAGGCAGCAGTCAATTTAGTTTAGAGGGCGTTAGCTTGTGTGCCGTTTTAGGTATAGTGCTTAATTTAGTACTCCCCAAAGTAGAGCAACCCGCTGCTTAACTTTGAACATTAGTTAAAATATTTGCACCAATTTGGCGCGTTTTAAACGCGCCTTTTTTATAACCTATTAAAAAGGTTATAAAAATAATGTTGGTCTAGTCCCTGCATTTAGTACTCTGAACACTATGTATTTAAGGAGTTACTATGTCAGAGGCCAATATTGTGGATATAACCCCGTTTTTAGCAAAGCATCAACTGCCTTTAAAGTATCAATATTTGAGTGAGCAGTACTTTGTACCTCTTGCGCATGACATTCTCGAATCAAAAAAATCATCAACTCCTCTTTTTGTTGGCATTAATGGTTGCCAAGGCTCCGGCAAAACAACCCTTGCAGACTTTTTAGTCACGTGGTTTAGCAACAATACGTCGTTAAATACGGTCGCTTTATCAATCGACGATTTTTATCTAGGTAAAGAAAGCCGTAAGCAACTAGCTCAAGACGTACATCCTTTATTTGTAACACGTGGCGTACCCGGTACACACGATACCGACCTGATGAATAAAACAATTACTCAGTTATTAGCCGGTGAGGTGGGCATAGCATTACCACGTTTTAACAAACACCAAGACGACTGCGTTGCAGAGCAAGATTGGGTTAAAAATGTAGCGCCTGTTGATATTGTGTTTTTAGAAGGGTGGTGTGTAGGAAGCGAGCCACAGCCGCTATTTTCACTAAGCGAGCCACTGAATGAATTAGAACAATTAAATGATAAAGAAGGTGTGTGGCGTCGTTGTATAAATAGCTGCTTAGCAAACGAATATAAATCTATTTTTAATAAAATAGATTACAAAGTTATGCTTAAAGCGCCTAGCTTTTCAGATGTTTTTACGTGGCGAAAAGAGCAAGAACAAAAGCTAATAGCTAAAAGTGGTGTTGGTACAGGCACGATGACAGACGAGCAGTTAGTTTATTTTATTTCTCATTTTGAGCGTATAACCCGCGAAAACTTAAATACATTGAGTCGCAAAGCAAACGCACTCATTGAGCTTGATAGCAATCGAGACATAGTAAGCATGCACTTAACAAGTGATGATACCTTAAAGCCTATTATTTTTACTGACTTAGACGGTACTTTACTCGACCATACAGATTACAACACAAGCAATGTAAGTGAGCTACTTCAGCAGTTACAAAGCGCACACATTCCTGTGGTATTTAATACCAGCAAAACATTTTGCGAAGTGATTGAAATAAAAAACGAGTTAAACATTCAGCAACCTTTTATTGTTGAAAATGGCGCAGCAGTATTTATACCGCAAAATTACTTTGAGCTTAAGCCAATAGGCTGTAAAGAAGTAGCAGGTTATTGGTGTTATGCCTTAGCGTCTCCGCTATCAAGCTTGTTAAGTGATTTAGACTCATTAGATGCACAATACAAAGCACACTATAAATTATTTAGTGAGTTAAGTAGCGAGCAAATAAGCGAGCTTACCGGATTAAATAATGCGCAAGCTAAGCGCGCTCAAACACGCGATTACTCCGATCCTTTGTACTGGTATGGCAGTGACGAATTACTCGATACCTTTGTAAATGACGTAACAGCACTTGGCTACGAAATAAAGATAGGTGGCCGATTTATTCATATTGCTAAAAATACAGATAAAAGCGCTGCGCAGCAGTGGTTAGTTAAACAATTTACTCAACATTTTAGAAAGCCTCTCACAGTAATAGCCCTAGGTGATAGCGACAACGATAAGCAGATGTTAGAACACGCTGATATCGCCATCATCATCAATAACCCAAGCAGTAAAAAGCCGGTTAAATTATCGCATAACAAGGCACGTTATTCTCAATCGCCCGCGCCGCAGGGCTGGGTTGAAGAAATAACAACATTGCCAAGCATTAGCAGCATTTTAAATACTATTGAGGAGCAAAAATCACATGGCTGATTTTTATCAAAATGGCATTATCACGACTTTACATAATATTGCAGATAGACCGATTGAAGCACTAGAAGAAGAGCTAATAAGCTTTAGTAAACAACGCCCTATGGGGCTAATTCTCCCTTCTTTATTTAGCGAGTTAGAAGGTCCGGCACTACAAAATATAATAAAAGAGTTAAGAGAAGTGCCGTACTTGTCGCAAATAACAATTGGCTTAGATAGAGCCGATGAGCAGCAATACCGCCATGCACTTGGTTTTTTTAAAGAGTTAAACCAAAATCACAAAGTGTTGTGGAACGACGGCCCACGTTTGCAAGCACTTGATAAAGAGCTTCAAGAATTAGGCGTTGCACCAAGAGAGCTGGGTAAAGGGCGTAACGTTTGGTATTGCATGGGTTATAAGCTTGCAACCGCCGAGGTTGAGTCTATAGCGCTTCATGACTGCGATATTTTAACCTATGACAGAAGCTTACTTGCACGTCTTATTTATCCGGTTGCACACCCTCGTTTTAACTACGAGTTTTGTAAAGGATTTTACCCGCGTACAGCCAACGGCAAAATTAATGGCCGTGTATCGCGTTTATTAGTCACACCTTTGTTGCGCTCATTTAAAACCATTTTAGGTAATACAGACTACCTTGAATATATGGATTCGTTTAGGTACCCATTAGCGGGTGAGTTTTCGTTTAGGCGCGACGTATTAAACGATATTCGTATTCCAAGTGACTGGGGGCTTGAAATAGGCGTATTGAGTGAAATGTATCGAAACTATTCGCATAACCGTTTATGCCAAGTAGATATTGCCGATAACTACGATCACAAACATCAAGCGTTGTCGCTTGACGATCAAAGTGCCGGTTTGTCTAAAATGTCGATTGATATTACGAAGGCATTATTTAGAAAACTCGCTACCCAAGGGGTGACATTTACTAGCGAAACTATTCGTTCATTAAAAGCAACGTACTACCGAATTGGCTTAGATTTTATTGAAACCTACCACAATGATGCATTAATGAACGGACTAACACTGGATGTTCACCAAGAAGAAAAAGCCGTAGAAATGTTTGCACAAAACATTATGGAAGCAGGCCAACACTTTTTAGATAACCCAATGGAAGCGCCATTTGTGCCAAGTTGGAACCGGGTGGTATCGGCTATGCCTGATGTATTTGAACGTTTAAAAGAGGCGGTAGAGCTCGATAACGAAGAATACAGTTAAGTTAAAAAAATAAATATAAAAACGGTTAAAGGAGTCGCGTGTGAGTACAGTGAATGAATTATTTTTACAGCGAGTAGAGCAGCACCTACACATTATTTACCAAGATGTTGAGCTGCCTATATCGATAGCAGAGTTTGCACAGCAACTCATTAAAATTATTTTAGGTGACAGTCCACTTCGCGACCCAACTCCACACACTAACCGATGGGATGAGCAAGACATTGTACTGATTGCTTATGGTGATTCGATTATAAAGCACGACGACACTGAGTTTGCGGTAGCAAACCCAATCGAAGCACCACTAAAAACCTTGCATCGATTTATAAAAGAGCAGTGCGATATGCAAATTAACGCCCTGCATATTTTACCTTTTTACCCGTATAGCTCTGACGAGGGGTTTGCGGTGATGAATTACGTGCAAGTCAACGAGTCGTTAGGTGATTGGGAAGACATAAAACGGATTGCGAAAGATGTAAAGCTAATGGCTGATTTAGTTATTAACCATTGCTCTAGCCGAAGTGTTTGGTTTGAAAACTTTTTAAATGATTTACACCCCGGCAAAGATTACTTTAAAACTGCAAGCTTAAGCGATGATTTAAGCCAAGTTGTTCGTCCGCGGACATCGTCTTTACTCAATACAGTAACAACTCCCAGTGGTGAAAAGCATGTATGGTGTACGTTTAGCCATGATCAAGTTGACTTTGATTTTGCAAACCCGGAAGTTTTGAAAGAGTTTGTAGGCATTATTCGTCATTATTTAGATAACGGTGTGAGGCTTTTTAGGCTCGATGCAGTGGCGTTTTTGTGGAAACAACTTAATACAAGTTGTATTAACCTGCCACAAACCCACGAAGCCGTTAGGCTAATGCGCACGCTTATTGAGCATGTTGAGCCAAGTGTGGTGATCATCACTGAGACAAATATACCAAACCAAGAAAACCTGTCGTATTTTGGTAATGCCAATGAAGCGCATGCTATTTATAACTTTGCTTTACCTCCGTTACTACTGCATACCTTATTAAGTGGTGATAGTTCGGCACTCAAGCATTGGATGATGAGCATGCCACCTGCGCAAAACGGTACCGCATACTTTAATTTTATTGCGTCTCATGATGGTATAGGGCTTCGTCCAATTGAGGGATTATTGCAGCCAACTGAAGTGGCGTCGCTGGTCAGTACAACCATGCAATTTGGTGGTCGCGTTTCAATGCGAACCAGTAACGATGGCACCCATACACCATATGAGTTAAATATTGCGTTATTTGATGCAATGCAAGGAACACATAATGGGCCTGACAAATTTGGTTTTGAGCGTTTTATGTGCGCGCATGCCATTATGTTCGCGCTTGAGGGGATACCTGGCTTATATATTCATAGTTTACTTGCCACAACCAATGATTATGAGCGTTTTGAAAACTCGCAACACAACAGGGCAATTAATCGCCATCGTTGGCAAGAATCAAAACTGTTAGCCGCAATTGGCGAAAAATACAGCCATCATCACAAAGTGTTTACTTCAATTAAAAACTTATTAGGTGTGCGTAAAAAACAACGTGCATTTCATCCTAATGCCACTCAGTTTACGTTACATCTTTCTGGTGGATTATTTGGCTTTTGGCGCCAGAGTATAGACCGCAGACAAAGTATTTTTTGTGTATTTAATATTAGCGATAAACCGCAAACACTTTTATTGGCTGACTTAAATTTAATTAATACTCAGCAGTGGTTTGACTTAGTGTCAGGAAAAACAATAGAGGAAGGGCAGTTAACAATTGAACTTGAACCGTATCAATGTGTTTGGCTAAGTAATATAAAATAACAAATAGGCCGGGCAAGCGTTGCCTGGCCTATTATTCACTTTAAATTAAAGCTTGTAAGAAAAGCTAACATAACCAAAGCGGCCAATGTTATCGTAGCTTGCGCTACCGGCGCCTGTACCGCGTGTACCGTATGGTAGTTCACGGTTAAATAGGTTATCTACACCTACTTTAACGCCAACACCGCTATCGAAGCTGTAACCTACAGTCATATCGGTAATAAAGTATTTACCGTAGCTCATGTTGCTATTAGGGTTTGAGTTTTGAGCAAGTTCAACATTTGTATAAAGGTCTACTTCGTCAATAAAGCGTGTTTCAACAGTGCTGAAAAAGCGGTCAATTGAGTAGCTTACAGATAGATTTGCTTGCCATTTAGCTTCGCCAGAAGTACCTGCTGCTTCAATAAAGTTGCTTGGATCATCTTGGAAAGGGTAGTCTTTTCGTTCAATTAAGTAAGTACCAATTAAACGTGTTTTAAAGCTACCTTCTAGGGCTTCAAAATCGTAGCCTAGTTCGAAATCAACACCTGATGCTTTTTGACCCGCCACGTTTAATACAGAGTTTTGGATTAACGAAATTTCGCTGTTTGCATCGCGCGTAATTAAATTACAGTACTGGTTGTTGATGCCAGTAGTGCTGTCTACACAGCGGTCAAGAATATCTTGCGCGCTGATTGTATCAATGGCATCTTCAAGTTCAATTTCCCAGTAATCGATAGTTAATACTGCGTTGTCAATAAACTCTGGTTGGTAAACAATACCTACCGTTGTACTTGTTGACTCTTCACCTTTTACGTCACGGTTACCGCTTGTTAAGCCATTTAAAGACGCTGAATCGTAGTCTGAGTTAAAATCGTTTGCTACACCTAATGCGGCACAGTTAGCGCGGCGGGTCGTGCTGTTTGACAAGTCATTTAGGTTTTCAGCACGACATGGATCGTCAACACTGTAGAAAGTTTGGCTAGGTGCGCCAAAAACTTCACCAATATTAGGCGCTCTAAGGGCAGCAGATTGCGTTACACGCACGCGTAGCTCGTCGTTTACTGTCCAATCAAGGCCTAGTTTCCAGCTAGTTGCTTCGCCAATAGTACTGTAATCGGCATGGCGTACCGCGGTATCAAACACTAAGTCTTGAATAAGCGGTAAATCAGTTAAGATAGGCATTGAAGCTTCAAAAAACACTTCACGCACGTTAAACGAGCCTTTATCTTCGCCTAGTGCGTTAAAAAATGTACCTTCTGCGTTATCTGGCTCGTTCGTTTCGCTTTCTTCTTTACGATACTCTGCGCCAAAAGCAATACCTACATAACCGGCTGGTAGCTCAAAAATAGTGCCGTTTGCAAGCGAAGCTGATACAACAGTTTGCTCAATGGTGGAGTCGCCAATAGACACTGTGTTCATGTAATCAATGGCTTGTTGGCTTGGTGCGCCAAAGCCCATAATATTAACAGGTACACAGCCATCAGCTTGCGCCTCTGCGCTACGACACACAATATTACCGTTTGCATCTTCAACGGCATCAAGCGCATTAAAGTAGTTTGCTAAAATCATGTTAGCGCCATTTTCGCGCTCTAATTCTGTTTTACCGTATACGATTGATGTATCTAGTTCCCAATCTTCAAATACAGTGCCTTGTAAGCCTGTAACAAAACGGGTTGTTTCACGGGTGTTGTTTTCAACGCGGCGGCCTAAGTCAGTCATCATGCGGTTAACCATGATTGACTCAACACCTTCTTCTTCCATACGCGCTTTAATGCTTGGGTCTAGGTATGGGTTATCTAGCTTAATGCTGTTGTCGCTATCAAAAAAGAAAAACGCAGGTTGGCCTATGCTTTCGCCTTGGCTATTTACATATTTAGCGTCGAAGTAAGCATTTAAATCATCAGTCACATCGTAGTTAACTTTAAAGTTTACGTTGTAACGTTCAAACTCAGGTTGAATTTCTTCAAACTGACCTAGGTTAAAAAAGTCACAGTTAGCACATGAAAGGCCGTCAACATTGTCACCAATGTATAAATCGCGAGCGGTACTATCAGGGTTGAAGCTATTTGTGTAACCATTTTCTAATGCATAAACACCTGCGTTGTTGATCGCGTAGTAACCAGCGTTAGGTGTTAGTATTTTGTCTGGAAAGTCTGCGCTGTCTTTGTTTTCATCGGTTTGTGCCTGATTACGTAGGCTTCTGAACGATGTGCTAGTCCAAGGGTGGTCTAAAGCATTTAACGACTCTTGTGAAGAATACTCTACTGCAAAAGCTGCATTACCACGATCATCATTAAAGTTTGAACCGTATGAAAAAGTCGCCTTTTTGTTGTTATAGCTATTTAGGTCGGCAAAGCCACGGGTTAGGCTTACATCTAAACCTTCAATATTATCTTTTAATATAAAGTTAACTACACCCGTTACGGCGTCAGCACCATATACAGCAGAAGCGCCACCAGTAATAATTTCAACACGTTCAATCCATACGCTTGGAATTGTATTAGTGTCAACTGATTGAGAGCCCGCAGAGCTTGATACGTGACGTTTACCGTTTACAAGTACAAGTGTGCGGTCTGTTCCCATATTACGTAAATCAAGGATGTTTAAACCTGCAGTACCTATAAAACGACCAGAGTTAGCCATTGAATAAGTGCTACCCAGTGCAGGAAGGTTATTTAATGCTTCACCAATATTAACAGCGCCACTATTTACAAGTTGATCGCCACTGATTACGGTTACGGGTGCCGGTGCAATTGCGCCTTCACGCAAAATGCGTGAGCCTGTTACTTCAACGCGTTCTATTTTTTTTGCTACTTGCTCATCTTGAGCTAATACTGTGCTACTCGCTGTTGCAGCAGCGGTTAGTAGTGCACATTTAATGCTGTTGGAAATTAAAGAATAATGTTTCATGAGTTCCCTAATGGGTGTTTGTTATGAAAAAATGCTTAACAAAAATTGGCATAGTCAAATAGCAACATTGTCATCACATTTAGCTAAAGAACTAACGATTATTACACGCTCGCAAACAAGATTAAACCCTCTGAAAGCCTCTATATTGTTGTGTTAAGGTTTGAAATTAATTTTATTTATAGTGTTTTAAGTTGTTACTTTTGTTTAAATTATGATGACAATAAGGTGGGGTTTTTCTTGGTTGTTTACCTTTTTTAGCTGCGTTGTTTACATTGAGTTATTAATATTAAAATTGACGCGGTATTTTTGATCTACTTGCTGTTTATTTGACTCGTCAAAATGATAGTTAAATTGCAGATGTAATTAACAGGTGTGTTTGTTAATTGTGCTATTAAGTTACTTAAATGTATATTTTTGCTGATTTAGCGAGCGGGGCGTTCAATGGTGTTATTAAAATAAATGTTTAAATTGAGTAAATTTCATCATCTTTATTAAATGTGTCGTTATTCATTTGTTGATCTAGATACATTCAATGTTAGTAAAATAGGTAATTATTTGATTTTAACTTAATGCTGACTATTACCAATAATATGCTGTAAACCCCCTTTACAGTATATAAAGAGTGATTGCTGATTCGTTACTTTATTCTGTTTACTTGATACAATTTGTATTATCAGTTTTATTAGGGCTTTTCATGAAATACACTTACCTCATTATTGTCATTTTATTTAGCTCGCTCAGTTATGCTAGCGAGACTATTGATCTAGAATTAAACATGAAAAACACAGGGCTTGCTTATAAAAAAGCGGTACAAGCTAGCCAGTTAACAGAGTTTAATACCGCAATTGATGAATTTATTAAGCTGGTGGAAGTAAGCAAAACGGCAAAGTTTTACAAGAAGCCCGAACAGTCGGTTAAGGGGCTTGATAAAGTGCTTACACAAGCAAGGCTTGCAAAAAAAGCGGCTAATCAGCAAGGGCTTACTGCTGCTAAAGTACCGCTTAAACGCATTGATGATTTACGAAAAAAATATCATAAACTACATGAGCCACCAGGCTTTTTTGAATTATTGTTTGGAAAGTAAGGAATAGTTATGGAAATTTCGGTTTCATTATTAGAAGGCCAAAAGCAAAGTGCTAAATTTGGTGATTTGGAAGTCATTAGCGATCAGAGTATTTCGGCTGGTGGTGGTGCAGAGCACCCAGAACCATTTGACTACTTTTTAGTGAGTATGGTTTTGTGTGCAGGGTTTTATGCGCGAAAATTTTGTGAGCAACGTGACATTTCTACAGAAGGTATGACACTTACACAAAACAACGAAAATGTAGATGAAAATGGTAAAAAGTTATTTTCAATCGAAATTAATTTGCCTGATGGTTTTCCTCAAAAGTATAAAAAAGCATTAATTGCGGCAGTAAATACATGTACTGTTAAAAAAGTAATTCAAGCTGTGCCTGAGTTTTCTGTTGTTGTAAAATAAATTCACCAATATGTAGGTAACTTTAACGAGTTACCTCTTTCATTTTAATACCCTTGCCTTGCCGCTCACCCTAAAATACGACGTTTTTAGATAGCTATAAACACAACAATTACGAGTTGTAATTTGGTGTGTTTTTTATTGGTTTTTCAATATGTGATGCTTTTATAAACACTCTTGGTGGCTATTTAAACAAATAAATCAAAAAGTAATCACTTAGTTCAAAAATACTGGCTATTCATGTTTAGGCTGTTATAACTATAAACACAACAATAAAAATAGTTAAACATATTTACAGTAGATACTGAGGTATTTTATGAGCGACGCAATACAACAAGAACAAATAGATCAAGGGGTAATGGAGACCTTAAGAGAGCGCGACCATAGTGCCTTAGCACAGCAAGTTAACCATCTTGGCTGCGATAATAACGACATTATTGAGCTACTAGCTCATTATATGGCGTTGAGCGAGCAAGAAAATGATGAATTATTTGATGACTGGTACGATAATCTATCAAAAGACCAACATACTGTTTTAAAAGTATTTGAGGTATATAGAGGCCAATACGAACATCAAAATTAAATCTTTATTTAATTAATAGCTTGTATTGGTTGTATACTAAGATTTATTGATAAAGATTATACGGCGGTTAATTTGAGTAAGAGTTAATACAAGTTAGCTTTTAACATTTTGTCGATAACATTACTTATATTACAGATAAAGGCGTGCTTTAAAGTGCTAAATTCAGAATCGATAAAAACGAGAAACAATGTAAAGGTAATTGGTAGCGGCTCTAAAACATTGCTATTTGGACATGGATTTGGATGTGACCAAAACATGTGGCGTTTTTTAACTCCTTATTTAGAAAAGCAGTTTAAAATTGTACTGTTTGATTATGTGGGTTCAGGTAATTCAGACATATCTCAATACAACAAACAACGATACAAAAAACTAGAAGGTTATGCCTTAGATGTAATAGAGGTGTGCACAGAGTTAAATTTATCGGATGTAGTATTTGTTGGCCATTCGGTAAGTGGAATGATAGGCGCGCTTGCGGCAGTTGAAAGGCCCGATTTAATTAGTAAATTAATTATGGTGTGTCCTTCTCCTTGCTTCTTAAATTTCCCGCCAGATTACCAAGGCGGGTTCGACAAAGAAGACCTGCAAGAATTGTTAAGCTTAATGGATAAAAATTATATTGGTTGGGCTGACTATTTAGCACCACTGGTTATAGGTAATACTAACTCAGCTGAGTTGATTGGCGAGCTTTCAGGTAGTTTTTGTTCAACTGATCCTGTCATAGCCAAAAATTTTGCAGAGGCGACCTTTTTTTCTGACTATCGTTTTTTACTCACAAAAATTATACAACCTACACTCATTTTACAAAGCGAAGATGATGCACTCGCTGATGTTTCTGTTGGCCAGTACATTGAAAAGGAAATACAATCGAGTTCACTCATTGTTATAAGTGCACAAGGCCATTGCTTGCAAATGACTCACCCAGAGATTGTAAGTCAATCTATTATTGATTACGTAAAACAATAAGCGTGAAATCCATTAAAACAGAAAACAAAAAAGAATCTTACTCAGCTGACTGTTTTCTCAGTGGTGCCTTGATCACAGATTCTAAAAATACGATTATTTATGTAAATAGCTATTTTGAAGAGCATCTTTATTGGAAAAGTGATGAACTGGTGGGTCAAAATATAAATAAAATTTTGACCAAATCATCAAGAATATTTTTTCAAAGTTATCTTATTCCTACCTTGCTTCACGAAAAAACATCCGAAGAAATGCAGCTAATTATTTTTAATGGACAAGGGATAAAAACCCCCATGACCATTAATGCTCAAATAAATGAAGAGGGGACGGTGTTTTGGAGCCTTTTTAATTCATCAAAGCAGGATCAACTTTATGATGAGCTAATTAAAACGCGAGAAAAATTAGAAGAGCAGGCTGAAGAGTTAAAGTCATTAGCTTCTACTGATGAGCTAACTAATTTGTTAAACAGAAGAGAAATGAATTACCGCAGTACTTTACTGTTAGAACAATCGTTAAGATCAAAGCAGTCTGTAGCCTTGCTTGTTATAGATATAGATAATTTTAAATTAATTAATGATACTTTTGGCCACTTAGAAGGCGATCGTGTTTTAAAAGAGCTTGGGCAAGCACTAAAAAGTTTTGGACGACAAACCGATTTAATTTCCCGCTATGGTGGTGAAGAGTTTTTAATCATGCTACCAGACACAGATAAAAAAGGGGCCTTACTATTTTGTAATAGATTGCATGCCATTATTGCGGACATATTAGTCGATAATAAGCCTGTGACTGTGAGTATAGGTATGACCATAAGTAATACAATAAACACATTTATAGATTTATTTACACAAGCAGACAACGCTGTTTACCAAGCAAAATCGCTTGGTAAAAATAGAACTCAGCTGTTTGGGGACGATAACACTATTTAATGATTAGTATCGTTGTTGCATGTATTGTTGAGGAGTGAATTGCTGGGTTGCCAAATTCTATCCCATATTTTATCCATATCATTGAAGCTTGGACGTTGACTTATTTTGTCAAAATTACTGGCTGTGACTCCCTCTGAATTTATTTCACCTACTTGAAAATTAAACACATACTGACATTCCATTCCCATGCGCAAGTCTGACAAAATCACTTTTTTTTGCTGCTCTCTTACTGAATAGAACCCTTTTGTAAACCATTGCAAGCGTTTTACACCCCATTCATTTTTAATGTTATTTAATAGCGAGGGATTTGTAGGATATGCACTAAGTGTTACCTCGTCGGGTTCATCAAATACAGAGGCATAGCCTTCATAGTAATGATCGTCAGACATAACAACGACTCGCCAAAGCAAGGTAGTAAGTGGCGCTGGTGTGCTTATATACTTCTCATACGTAATGTTTTTGTTGTTTAGCGCCGTTTTTACTTTGTCATCAATCATGACTTTCAATGCAAAAGACGTACATAAATAAAGTGAGCTTAATCCAAGCGCAATACTATTAATTTTGTAGGCGGTGTTTGATGATACTTTAGGAAGTAACGTACACACGACTCCTAGCAATAATGGAAGTGTATAAAGGGGATCAATTATAAACATATTTGATAACGCAAAAGGGTGCTCAGTAAACGGCCACATTAATTGGGTGCCATATACGGTAAAACTATCTAGCAATGCGTGGGTTGATAAGCACAAAAACACTAACCAAAACCATCTCACTTTGTAAGTTTGCATACCTGAGTGTAATTTTAATATAAGCCATACGATAAGTGGGCTTATTAATAAATGGATAAAGAAGGAATGGCTAAAACCGCGATGATAAGTAAATGACTCTACAGGACCGCCATAAGGTAAAAAAACATCTAAGTCGGGCAAGGTGCCAAGCGCTGCACCCCAAAATACCGCTTTACGACCAATTTTATTGCCTAGCACGGCGTAGCCTACAGCACTACCCAAAGCAACCTGTGTTAACGAGTCCATATCAATCCTTTATTAATTATAAGTCTTTTTATACTGATTAAAAGCGTAAAAAGGCCACTTATAATGCAAGCTTTGGTTTTATAAAATCTAAAAATGCAACAATGCGAGACGACACCGCACTGTTTTTGTAATAAACGGCTTGTATATCTTCTCGGTGGTTTGGTGTTTTAATACTATTTGGTAAAACATTGACTAACCTACCAGCTTTTAAATCGTTTCCAATCATAAAATGCGAGAGTAAAGCAATGCCTTGGTTTGCTATACATAGTTGTCTAATTGTTTCGCCGCTGCTTGCTGTGATTTCAAACGAAAGCTTTGAGGGTATGTTAAGAGGCCAGTTATTGAGCGCGGGTGAGTCGGTAAAGCCGATAAGTTTATGTTGGCCCAAATCGCTTGCTTGAGTAAGTTCAGGTTCGTTTTTCAAATACTCAGGGCTTGCGACCAAATGCAATTTACTGGCCCCCAACTTTTTTGCATACAGGTTTGAATCTTTTAAATCACCAATACGTATGGCTAGGTCAGTTTTATGCTCTAGTAAATCAATAATGCTGTCGTGAGAGGTAATATCAAGCATAATGTGGGGGTACTGCATATTAAACTCAGCAATCAAAGGTACCAATTGGTGCAGTACAAAAGGGCTTGCTGCATCAATACGTAACTTTCCACTGGGTGACTGTTTTAACAGTTTGATTGCCTCTTCGCCGGTTTGTAAGGTGTTTAAGCCATCACGAGCATATTTAATAAAGGTATGGCCCTCTTCGGTTAGCTCTAATCGGCGAGTGGTCCTGTTTAGTAACGTACATTGTAGCGTATTTTCAAGACGAGACACGGCACGCGACACTTTTGCTACTTGCTGATTAAGCAAATTCGCGGCTGCTGAAAAACTCCCGCTATCTACTACCGTTAAAAACATTTCTAAGTCTTCGGTTTTTGCATGCTGAGCCATATTTTAGCACCTTACTTTTGCATTTATTACAAAAGTATTTTGTCACTAATGCTATTTTTTGCAAACACATTTTTAGTCAAACTGTAAGTCTTAACTAATAATGAGGATTTAATTATGCCATTGGCTTTGTGGGCGCTCACCTTAAGCGCATTTGCAATAGGAACAACCGAGTTTGTAATAGTGGGATTAGTGCCTACTATTGCAAACGATTTAGGCGTAAGCCTACCTTCAGCGGGTTTGCTAGTGAGTTTATATGCGGTAGGTGTGGCTATTGGTGCACCGGTACTTACTGCACTCACCGGGAAATGGAATCGTAAAATTGTACTTATAAGCTTAATGGGCTTATTTGTGCTGGGGAACTTATTAGCATGGCAAGCGCCAAGTTATGAAACATTAATACTTGCGCGTATTTTAACAGGCTTAGCCCATGGGGTGTTTTTCTCAATTGGTTCTATGATTGCCACAAGCTTAGTAAGTAAAGATAAAGAGGCCAGCGCTATTGCAATTATGTTTACGGGACTCACGGTTGCACTTGTAACAGGAGTACCATTAGGAACGTGGATAGGCCAGCATTTTGGCTGGCGTGCAACATTTTTAGTGGTATCAGTGTTGGGCTTAATTGCTTTGGTAGGAAGTGCTATTTTGGTACCCAAAAACTTGAAGCAGTCTATCCCTGCAACCTTTAAAGAACAGCTTCAGGTTATTGTTAAACCGCGCTTATTACTCGTATATTTAATGACTATTTTAGGCTATGGCGGCACGTTTACAGCATTTACTTATTTAGCGCCGATTCTAGAGCAGGAAACGGGCTTTGCACCCTCAGCTATTGGTTTAATTATGCTGGTTTATGGTGCATCTGTAGCGGTAGGCAATATTTGGGGTGGAAAACTTGCGGATAAACGCGGACCAATAAGTGCACTCAGTATTATATTTAGTGCTCTTAGCATTATTTTATTGGCACTTACATTTACCATGGATAATAAAGTAGCTGCCGTACTTACAATTTTAGTTTGGGGGGCCTTTGCGTTTGGTAACGTGCCAGGCTTACAGCTTTACGTTGTAAAACAAGCACAAAAACATACACCTAATGCTGTGGATGTTGCATCTGGATTAAATATAGCCGCTTTTAATATTGGTATTGCACTTGGCTCAATCATTGGTGGAAGCGTAGTGGAAAGTATGACTCTGCGGGACACAGCATGGATAGGCGCCGTCATTTCTCTATTGGCACTTATAGTGACTCGTTACAGTGGCTTGCTTGATAAGCGTGAAATTCAGCGAGCATAAAGTGTAAACTTTGTATCATTAAACCCTTGAAACGCATTTTTATAACCTCATAGCTACTGTGAGGTTATTTTTTGAGAAAGTAAAAGGTGTATATTTTAACTCTATTCAATAGCTGTATTTTAAACCAACGTATAAGGATAGATTCATGACACAACGTGTAATTGAAATGCCGAATTTAGGTGTTGGAACATTTCGTTTAGAAGGCGATACTGCATACAACTCGGTAAAAATGGCATTAGATGTCGGGTTTCGCCATATAGACACAGCGCAAATTTATGGTAACGAAGAGCAAGTAGGCCAAGCTATAAAAGATAGTAACATTCCGCGCAGCGAAATATTTTTAACGACTAAAGTGTGGAATAACAAACTCAATAAAACTGATTTTATTGCAAGCGTAGAAAAGTCTTTAGAAAAGCTGCAAGTAGACTCTGTTGATTTATTGCTTATTCATTGGCCTGCGCCATCAAACGATGAGCCAATGAGTGAGTACCTAACTGAGCTTTTAAAAGCTAAACAGCTTGGTTTAACAAAACATATTGGCGTGTCTAATTTCACTATTGCAAACTTAAACGAAGCAATGCAAACGCTAGACTCGCGTGAAATATTTACTAACCAAGTTGAGGTACATCCGTACTTAACCAATACAAAATTACGTGCGTTTTGCGCTCAGCACGGTATACACGTAACGGCTTATATGCCGTTTGTGGTCGGTAAAGTACTAAAAGATGAAACGATTCTTGATATAGCGAATAAGCATAACGCTTCACCTGCGCAAATTGTAATTGCTTGGGAAAACGCAAATGATATGACTACTATTCCATCGTCAACCAAGCGTAAAAACTTGGAAGATAACTTTAACGACCATGTTAAGTTAGACGATGAAGACATTGCTCGTATTGACGGACTTGACTGTGGCGACCGCCAAGCAACGCCTGATTTTGCGCCGCAGTGGGATCAGTAATAAAATATGTAACACGATATTAGGTGTAGTGCAGCTGCACCTTTGTTTTTAAAAAGGACTGATCATGTTAACAGTAATCGCCACTATTTCGAGTAAAAATATTGATGCAGATGTTGTATTAACTGCACTCGAAAACCTGCAAAAGTACTCGCGCCAAGAAGTTGGCTGTCTACGTTATGAGCTATCGGTAAAAAGTGACGCGCAGCAAACGACTTATTTAGTGACTGAACAGTGGGCATCAGATGAGCATTTTGAATCGCACAAAAACGAGCCACATTTTAAAGCTTTTGGAACACAGGTTACCGGGCTTCTAACAAGCAGTAATATTGACGTTTACAACACCATTGGCTAGTAAAAAGCACTCTTATTAGTTAGTAAAATACAGTGGCGACGTAAACATATATCGCCATTTGCGTTACTCTGTATTTTAAACCCCAAACTTGTATAAATCTCAGCCGTATTTATTTAATCGATAAATCGTACTTTAAAATAAGTGCATCTATGTAACGGGCACGCAATGTGTGTTGTTTTTCGTGATCAGCCCCGTGCCCTAATGCTTTATTGAGCAGTTTCATCGCGGGGTGCAGCTGCGTACGCTCTTGTTGGTTTAAACTTCCTTTAGTGCGCAATTCAGTAATATCGTCTACCAGCAAGCGGCCTATATCCACACATACTATTTCGTCAATTAACCCGTTTTGTGTCAGTACACCGTATTTGCTGCATAAAAACTGTTGCCACACTTGCTGTAAATGCTCGTCTATTTCGCAGCCAAATAATTCTTCATTAAAATTAAAGCCTTGCTGAGCAAGTTTACTCAGGCTTGCTGTGTACTGCTGCGCAAAGTAATTAAAGGCATTGCTTGAGGATTCAATTTTTTGTTTTATTAGCCCTTGCCCCCAATTTACACAACCTCGCGGGTAATAATCATCGTACTCTTCACATTCATACAAACCAGAGTACGAGCTACAACTTAGTTGGCTTTTTATACAATAACTTGGTTTAGGAAAAATGCTTTGCTGCTGCCACGTATCTAGCTGTTCGGCGTCAATATTTAAAGCATGGCAAAGCTCATCGGTGGTATAAAAATGAGTGGCTAAGTAGTCAGATAAACGCATAATGGCTCGCCTAAAGTTAAAAATACAAATACTGTTTAAATATACAGTGTTTATATTTTGTATTATCAAACTAAATAACACAAGCCATTTTA
The DNA here is from genome assembly GCF_016865405.1 of Pseudoalteromonas sp. PS1M3. Taxonomy (NCBI): domain Bacteria; kingdom Pseudomonadati; phylum Pseudomonadota; class Gammaproteobacteria; order Alteromonadales; family Pseudoalteromonadaceae; genus Pseudoalteromonas; species Pseudoalteromonas sp. PS1M3. The sequence continues at coordinate 490,048 of NZ_AP022625.1, forward strand.
CGTTTATTATTAGCTTAGACCTGCAAAAATGCGTGTAAGTATGTTACAAATAGCGCAAGTTTTATAAATAATGAATTTTTATGCGCACCCTAGAACAAATTAAACAAGCAAGCTTAATTACTGCTATCAAAACCCCGTATTTAGCTAATGGTGAAATAGATTTAGTCAAGTATGATGAACTCGTCGAAATACAAATTGCAGCGGGTGTAGATGGCATTGTGGTTGGTGGTACAACCGGGGAAGGTCAGTTAATGAACTGGGAAGAGCATTTAATGCTTATTGCGCACAGTGCAAACAAGTATGGCAACCAGTTACTAATTGTTGGTAATACAGGCAGTAATAATACGCGCGAGGCAATAAAGGCCACCAAATATGGCTTTGCAAGTGGTATGCATGCAGCGCTACAAATTAACCCTTATTATGGCCGTACGTCTATTGCCGGTGTAAAAGAGCACTTTAAACGCGTGCTCGATATAGGCCCTGCGTTTATTTACAACGTAGCAGGGCGCACAGGGCAAGATTTAACACCTGATATTATTGAGCCATTAGCAAAACACCCTAACTTAATTGGTGTAAAAGAATGCGGTGGTAACGAGCGAATTGCACATTACGAGCAGCAAGGTATTGCGTGCTGGTCTGGTAACGATGACGAAGCGCACGACGCACGCCATGTACACAAAGCCCACGGTGTTATATCGGTTACCTCTAATCTTATTCCTGAGTTGTTTCGCCAGCTAATGGATACTAAAAATGATGCGTTAAATAGCTCATTACAACCTTTAATGAACTGGTTGTTTTGCGAGCCAAACCCGATTGCAATAAACACGGCATTGATGATGACGGGCGCGGTAAACCCCGTATTTAGATTGCCGTATTTGCCACTGAATGATGAGCAGCAACAAATAGGGTTGCCACTCATTAATCAGTTAAACGAAGCCGATGTAGTAGGTGGCAAGGCGCGTTTACTTAACAGCAATGAAGTATTAACTCTCTCTTAGCTATAAGTTTGATATTATGAGCAGTAATAACTAACTGTTGGCTCATTTTTACTGTATAATTTGCGACCCTTGATAATGTGGCCGTAGGTTATACAGCATGAATTTTAAATCTTTTAGTTTCGCACCTGAAATCATCCAGGCATTAGACGAACTCAACTATCACACTCTTACGCCCATTCAACGCGCAGCAATTCCAGCTGTTCGTAAAGGTAAAGACGTTTTAGCCAGTGCACAAACTGGTACCGGTAAAACTGCCGCGTTTGCTTTACCTGTTATCCAAAAATTAATTGAATCAGACTTAAGCACAACCAATGCACCTACTGCTTTGGTTTTAGCACCAACACGAGAATTAGCAGAGCAAATAGCCAATAACTGTAAAGAATATGCAAAGCATACCTCACTAAAAGTAGTGAGTTTATTTGGTGGAGTAAATACCGCAGGCCAAGAAAACGCATTAAAAGCAGGCGTTGATATCGTAGTCGCAACTCCGGGTCGTCTATTAGATCACATTCGCCTAGGTAACTTAAGTTTGGCCAATGTAAAGCACCTAGTACTTGATGAAGCCGACCGCATGCTTGATATGGGCTTTATCACAGACATGCAAACTGTGATTAAAAGCTGTGCTGATGAGCGTCAAATTTTATTGTTTTCTGCTACATTCCCTGCAGCTATTAAACAATTTGCTTCTAAAGTACTTAAGCAACCTGAAATTGTGCGTGTTGACCAAACTAACAGTACCGCATCTACTGTACAGCACGTTGTATACCCAGTGGAAGAGCGCCGCAAACAAGAACTTCTTTCTGAGCTGATTGGTAAAAAGAACTGGCAGCAAGTGCTTGTGTTTGTAAATATGAAAGACACAGCGGATGAGCTTGTTAAAGAACTAAACCTTGATGGCATCCCTGCAACCGTTTGCCACGGCGATAAGTCACAAGGCAACCGACGTCGTGCTTTACGTGAATTTAAAGAAGGTAAGGTACGTGTGCTAGTGGCCACTGAAGTTGCTGCGCGTGGTATTGATATTGATGGATTACCGCGTGTAATTAATATTGACTTACCATGGCTTGCTGAAGATTACGTTCACCGTATTGGCCGAACAGGCCGTGCTGGTAATCAAGGCCAAGCAATATCGTTTGTAAGCCGTGAAGAAGAAAATACATTATTTGAAATCGAAGCATTAATCGGTCAAAAAATTAAGCGTGTTTACCTTGAAGGCTATGAAGTGAGTAACCGCGAAGTGCTTATTGATAAAATAGGTAAAAAGCCGGCTCACTTACGCCGTACTCGTTCTAATAAGTTATCAGGGCAAGCAACGGGCGAAGCTCGCGCGGTAAACCGTTCGCGTATATCTAATGTGCGTAAAAGCTTAAAAGGTGCAAAGTTGTCACTTAAAAAATAACAACTCATATAAGAATTAATAAAACCTGAGTTTTTACTCAGGTTTTTTTATGGGTGAAATAAATACTGCGTCGATTATTTGAGCATGCTGATAGGCCGCCTGTGGCTGGTTTTTATTTGCAATAATAGATAACCCAACAGGTAGTCCACTGACTTGACCAACAGGAAGAGTTATATGAGTTGTGCCGGCAATTGCTGATAAAGAACTACTACTGCCTTTAAAGTTATCACCATTTACTAAGTCTGTTTTCCATGCAGGTGATGTTGTTGGGGCAATGACAACATCCACATTATTATTTTTGTATAAATTAGTAATTGCAGCTGTGGCCAGTGTGCGGTAACGGTGTTTAGTTTTTTGGTATTTGTCTGTTTGTGTTAAGTCGATAGCATTGGCTTGTATTAAAATATCTTGCCCAAAGTGGGGCATTTCTGCTGCTTTGTTTTGTTTATTAAAATCAATCAGTGCACTTAAACTTTTTACCTTCACTTGGCCAGGAGTATTTGCTAAGTACTGGTTTATTTCTTTATTAAAATCATAAAGTAATATGTAATATTCATCGAAAAAAAGCGTAGTTAGATCATCAGATATATCAATATTGACTACTGTATGACCTGCCTTTTTGAGCGCTGAGAGCTGTTTTTTGTATAAACGCTGAGTCTCCACTGTAAACTTATCACTGGGCAACGCACCAATAACTAATGATGACTTTGTAATTTTAGGCAGTGTTTGCAATTCAAAACTATGCGTTGAAGTATCAAGCGTATCGCGTCCTTGTAGCACAGATAATACAAGACGGGCATCTTTTAATGAGTGTGCCATTGGGCCAACACTGTCTTGGCTACTAGAAAGTGGCACTACACCAGAGCGCGATACTTGGCCCATGCTTGGTTTTATAGCATAAACGCCATTTACAGAAGCGGGGCAGGTAATAGAGCCATCGGTTTCTGTTCCAAGGGCAACAGGGGCAAAGTTAAGTGCGATGGCAACCGCTGATCCAGAGCTCGAACCACAGGGATTACGGGTTGTATCATGCGCATTGTGTGTTTGCCCGCCAACTGCACTCCATCCAGACGATGAGTAAGACGATCTAAAATTTGCCCACTCACTTAAATTGGTTTTGCCTAAAATAATAGCGCCCGCATTTCTTAACTGCTTAACAACAAATGCATCGTTATTAGTTATATTATTTTTAAGAGCTAAAGAGCCAGCTGTTGTTGGTAATGATCCAGTGGTTTCTATGTTATCTTTTAAAAGTACGGGTATTCCATGAAGAGGCCCAGCCCAAAGCCCTTGAGCACTAAGTTCATCAATTTTTTTTGCTTGCGTAACAGCTGTAGGTTCAATATTTATGACGGCATTAAATTGAGGGTTAAGCTGATTAATTCGTTTAATATAGCCTTGAGTAAGTTGTTGAGCGGTAATTGTATTATTTTTATACGCTGAGTGGATCTCATCTATTGTTTTTAGCTCGAGTGCTGAAGTGTTAAAAGCAACAATCCAGGTTAATAATCCCAATAATTTTTTTATCATAAAAAAGTACACAAATAATTGTTTGGTTACTTTTAACACAAAAAAGCCCCACAATGTGAGGCTTTACGATAATTAACTAAATAGCGCGTTTAAGCGTTTTCAAGCATTGAAAGCGCAACAGCTTCGGCTGCTTTAATGCCATCAATACCCGCTGATAATATACCGCCAGCGTAGCCTGCACCCTCACCTGCAGGGTAGAGTCCTTTGGTGTTAATGCTCTGAAAGCTTCTATCACGTTTTATACTAATGGGTGATGACGTGCGCGTTTCAACACCCGTTAGTAATCCATCATTAGTAGAAAACCCACGTATTTGCTTATTAAAAGCAGGAATAGCCTCACGTAACGCTTCAATAGCAAACGCAGGCAATACGTTACCTAAGTCAGTTAACTTAATTCCTGGTGTGTAAGAGGGTTTAACATCGCCTAAATCAGCTGAAGATTTGCCCTTTAAAAAGTCGCCAATAAGCTGGGCTGGTGCATCATAGTTTTCGCCGCCTAGCTTGTAAGCCTGCTCCTCTAATTTGCGCTGCAACTCAATACCCGCTAAAGGATGGCCTGGGAAATCTTTTTCAGGTGAAATACCCACAACAATAGCACTATTTGCATTGCGCTCACTACGTGAATATTGGCTCATGCCATTGGTAACAACTCGGCCTTCTTCAGATGTTGCCGCAACGACAGTGCCACCAGGGCACATGCAAAAGCTATATACAGTGCGTCCGTTATTACAATGATGCACGAGCTTGTAGTCGGCAGAGCCTAAAATTGGGTTGCCAGCATTTGGTCCAAAGCGACACTCGTCAATCATTGATTGCTTGTGTTCTATTCTAAAGCCAACTGAAAATGGCTTGGCTTCTACATAAATGCCTTTTTCGTGAATCATTTTAAAGGTATCGCGTGCGCTGTGCCCAACGGCAAGAACAACGTGACGTGTTTCAAGGTGTTCACCGTTAGAAAGGGTTAAGCCTGTTACTTGACCGTCATCTAAGTGAATATCATCTACACGGGTACTAAAGCGAATTTCACCACCTAACTCTATAATACGAGCGCGCATTTTTTCAATCATTGTCACAAGTTTAAACGTACCAATGTGAGGCTTACTTACATACAAAATTTCTTCAGGTGCGCCTGCTTCAACAAACTCGGTAATAACTTTACGGCCATAATGCTTTGGATCTTTTACTTGGCTATATAATTTACCATCTGAGAATGTACCCGCGCCGCCTTCACCAAACTGCACATTTGATTCGGTGTTTAGTGCTTTTTTACGCCAAAAGCCAAAGGTGTCTTTGGTACGCTCTCGTACTTCTTTTCCACGCTCAACAATAATTGGATTAAACCCCATTTGTGCAAGCACTAAGCCTGCAAATAAACCACAGGGGCCAAATCCAATAACAACAGGGCGCTCTGTGATGTTTTTGTTTGCTTGAGCTACAAATTTGTATGAAGTGTCGGGCGCTGTTTTTACATGTTGATCTTTTGCAAATGTGGCTAAAAGCTCAGTTTCGTTATCAACTTCTATATCAAGGGTGTAAATGAGTAATATGGCTGTTTTTTTGCGCGCGTCGTAGCCACGTTTAAATACGTTATAACTGTGTAATTGTTCTGGTTGTATTTTTAGTTTGTTGATAATGGCTTGGCCAATAGCATTTTCATCATGATCAAGTGGCAATTTTATTTCAGTTAAACGTATCATTAATATCTCTATTTGGTGTCTTAGCGGTTGTATATCCGCTCACAATAAGAAAGTGTAGGGCACGAATTGGCTTTACATTAAGGGCGCATATACTACGTTAAATTGGCTAATTATGGCAGTTATTTATTGTATTTTTGAGGTGAAAGGGTATGATCGCGAACTATTAAATTAGCTTTATGGTTCAAAAAATTATGGCGTTTGTAGTTACTGAAAATTGCATAAAATGTAAGTACACCGATTGCGTATCAGTGTGTCCTGCAGATGCATTTTTTGAAGGCCCTAATTTTTTAGCAATTAGCCCAATTGATTGTATTGATTGTGGGTTATGCGTACCGGAATGCCCAGCTGAAGCAATTTATCAAGAAGATGAGCTACCCGACTCTCAAAAAGAGTTCACGGAACTTAATGCAGAGCTTGCCTTAATTTGGCCACGCATTACCCAAGTCAAATCTGCCCCAGATGATGCTGACACATGGAATGGAGTTGAGAATAAGCTAAAGCTACTCGACACCTAACAGTGCAATTAAAATAATCCTTTATTATTAATTAGTTAATATTTAGCGAAATTTTGTTTGCAAGGTATTAACAAATGTTCCTGCTTAAATTACACTCCGGCTTAGAAATTACTCATATTGGGTAAAGTTGTTCTAAATGGATGTTTATGCAGTACTTTATAACTATAAAAAAACCACTCACGCTTTTAGTTTTATCCTTTTTTCTCCTATTTAATAGCTTCTGTGTATTTGCAGAAAAAGAGCAGGTATCGCTAGCACGAATCAATCAAAATATCAGTGTTGATGGCGTACTTGATGAAGCGCATTGGAAAAAAGCGACCTATGTTCCTTTACTCGTTCAAGATGAGCCTAATGAAAGAGGCACGCCTCCGGTAAAAACCGATGCCTACATGTACGAAGATGGCACAAATTTGTATGTTGGTTTTATTGCTTACGATCCGGAGCCAGATCAAATACGTGCTTCACTTCGTGACCGAGATACCCTTTGGCAAGACGACACTGCCATACTCGTAATAGATACCTTTAATGATGAGCGCTCAGGCTATGAGTTTTTTGTTAACCCGTTAGGTGCACAAGGCGATTTACGCATGAGCGATACCGATGGTTGGCAGTCTGATCCGTCGTGGAATGCAATTTGGGATAGTGCCGGAAAAATTACCGATGAAGGTTATGTAGTTGAAATGCGTATTCCTTTTAAAGCATTGCGTTTTCCAGAAGATAAAAAAGACTTAACGTGGGGGTTTTTGTTAATGAGAAACTACCCACGGGACGTGCTCTATCAAATATCTAACATGGGGTTCGACCGCGATGTCAAATGTAGCCTTTGCCAGTTTGATAAGTTAACGGGCTTAAGTGAAATTGAATCAAGTAAAAATGTACAACTTACCCCAACGCTTACAGCGCTTCGTCACGATGATAAAGCGCAACTCCCCGGTGACTGGGAGAACGGTAACATAGATACTGAAGCCGGTTTAGATTTACGCTGGGGAATAACAAAAGACGCGGTATTAAATGCGACTATTAATCCTGATTTTTCGCAGGTAGAAACTGATTCTCTAGAGCTTGATGTAAATACAACCTACTCAATTTATTATGCAGAAAAAAGACCTTTCTTTTTAGATGGTGCCTCATATTTTAAAAGTAGCTTATTTGAGCTTTTATACACCCGAACCATTGCAGAGCCAACTTTAGGCGCTAAGTTAACCGGTAAAACGGATGGGCATAGCTATGCACTTATGTTAGCTGATGATGAAAACAGTAATATTCTACTACCTTCAAATCAAGGCTCTGGTTTTGCTTCATTAAATGAAAAAACACAGGCAGCAGTAGGCCGTTATCAATATGACTTAGGTGATCAAGGAACGTTGGGCGTTTCAAGTACACACCGACAAAGCGATAATTATAGTAATACGGTACTATCAGTTGATGGCAGTTATTGGTTTAATCAGTCAGATACATTGCTTTATCAGGTTTCGTCAGCTGATACACGAAATTCTGACTTTTTGGTTGATAACTATGGACTATCCAAAACGCAATCTGATCAGGCATACGCAATTGAGTTAACGCGTGACAAGCGAGACTATAAACTTTACACATCTTATGAAAATATTGGTGAGGATTATCGCACCGATTTAGGATACCAAGCAAAAGTTGATTATGAAAAAGTGCTAATTGGTGGCGGTCAAACGTGGTATCGAGATGAGTTAGATTTAATTACTTCATGGTCTTATGAAGCTGATTGGGATAAAACTTGGTCGCAAAGTGGTGACTTGCTTGAGGAAGAATACGAAGGCTTTTTAAGTTTTAAGGGGCAAAAGCAGTCTTTATTTAATATTGGTTTTATCCATCGTAAAGAAAGTTATTACGATGAATTTTACAATCAGAATATAGGTTATCTTTACACTTCGCTTAAACCGACAAAAGACTTGAACTTATCGTTTTACTTAGAATATGCAAGCCGTATTGACTATACAAATTTAGAGCTTGGCGATGTAATTAATACACAAACGCAAGCAGTTTGGGATATAAACGATCATTGGCAAGTGGATATAAGACACAGTTATAGTAAGTTAGATAACCCACGAGATGACCGCGTTTACACAGCTAATTTAGTCGACTTTAGACTGCATTATAAATTTAATATGCGATCAATGTTAAAGCTGATTTTACAGGTTGAAGATATAGACAGAAACAAAGACGCTTATTTTTATCAAGTAAGCCAGACAAACAAAGACTATGGCAGCCAACTTGTTTATTCGTATAAGATTAACGCACAAACGCTATTTTACCTAGGTTACTCAGATAGAGGGTATCAGGATGACACACTAGAAAATATTGAGCGCGACCAACGCACCTTTTTTACAAAAGTAAGTTACGCATGGCAGCTTTAAAAGCATAGATAGATTTAAGCTCACAAGCAAAATATACACATAAGCTGTTTGTGAGCAATCTATCAAATACGTGGTCTGACTTTGCGGATACTTTGCGCTAAAAATAATTGCCTTAACGAATAAACAATAACTTAGCTATATTAAAATGAACAAAAAATAGCATACAAGTCATTAATAATTGCTTACAAACAAAAATAGGGGATATAATGAGCATTTAGTTATTAAGGATTAGTATTGTTAGGGAATTTTTCATGAACAAATTAAAGCATGTTGGATTAATTTCCTTAGTCACTTTGTTATTTTGCTTTTACCTAAATGCTGAATTAACGAGCCAAATAAGCCGTACCAATCTGTTTCAGTCTAATTTTAGTGTTAAAAAATTTGATATAAGCAGCACCAGTTTAGATATTGCCCCTTGGTATAACCCTGTTTTAAGCGGTCATTATACAATTGACAGTGCTTCTCAAACATTACTTCTTGTTAAAACAACGGATCAACATTTTATTGCGGCTGATTCAAACGCACTCATCTTGATGGTGTTAACGTCGCCTAAAAACATTATTATTTTCTTCTCTTGTATACTTTTGCTTGCTGTCTACATAAAAAAACAAAGCAGGAAACAAAATCACAAACATAAGCTAAGCCAACTTAATCTGCAGGCAAATAAACTTTTAGAGTCGTTTAACTTAGATATTGAACCTGCTCAAAACCCTAATGGTATTAGTAATTTAAGCAAATCTATCACGACCTTAAATATGCATGTAGTGAATTATGTGAAACAAACACAAACAAGTATATGCCAAGATAAATTAACACAACTCATCGATAGACATGCCTACATAGAGCATATTGGTAGGCACATAAATCAAACCGGTCAAAAAGAACTCAATTGTGCATTGTTGTTTATAGATTTAGATGGGTTTAAGCAAGTAAATGATTCATTTGGTCATAGTTTTGGCGACGAAATATTGGTGCAAGTTGCCACGCGATTAGCTAATGTGTTGCGTCACCATAAGTTGAGTAATATCAATTCTGCAAACCAGTTAGAACAAAATTTATCGCGTTTAGGCGGTGATGAATTCTCTATATTTATTGAATCGTTGGACGAAAGTGACAAAGTAGTCGACATAGCCAAGCAAGTACTTAGTGAGCTTGAAAAAGACTTTGTGCTTGGCAATAAGATTGTAAAAATTAGCGCAAGCATTGGTATTGCTACTTATCCAGAAAGCGCATCTACACCACAAGCACTATTACAACTAGCTGATGTAGCAATGTATCGTGCTAAAAGTGATGGTAAAGGTATTTTTAAAGTTTATTCTCCAGAAATGGGTAATAAAATGCGTCGCTATCATTACTTACTTGAAGAGCTTCGTTTAGCCATTGCATGCAAAGACTTTTATTTGTCTTTTCAGCCAATTGTGCACGTAGAAGATTGCATGATTGACTATTTTGAAGCGCTCACTCGATGGAATCACCCCGTTGAAGGTATGATCTCTCCCGCTGAATTTATTCCTATTGCTGAAGAATCAAATTTAATATTAGAGTTAGGTGATTGGATTATGCTTGAGTCATGCAGACAAATGGCTGCTTGGCACAATGCAGGTATGCGTAAAGTAAAAATATCAGTGAATATTTCCGGTATTCAGTTAAAACATCGTGATATATACGATTGGATCACAAAAATCCTCAAAAGTACGGGGTTACCGGCAACGTCTTTAATGCTTGAAGTAACAGAGTCTACCTTTATTCAGGCAAGCTCTAGAATTATTGATGAGTTGAGCAAGCTAAGAGAAGACGGTGTAACTATTGCTATAGACGATTTTGGTACCGGGTTTAGCTCTTTAAGTACGCTAGCAGATTTACCCATCGATGTTATAAAAATAGATCGCTCGTTTATTACACAAGCTAACAAAAGCAAAAAATATAACGATATACTCAATACAATTAGTGAGCTTGGGCAAAGATTGGGGCTTAAAATTGTCGCAGAAGGCGTTGAAGAAATCGCCCAGTTTGAGCTTGTGAAAAAATTAGGTGTGAGTTCAGTTCAAGGTTACTTAGTCAGTCGACCTGAGTCGTCAATTAATGTAGGAAATAAAGTGTTACGTAATAATAACGCTAATTTATCTGCATCTGGCTCTAGCGCCTGGGAAATTTCTAAATAAATGTGTTGCTAGGGCGTTTACTGGACAATTTTTTAATTAAGGCATAGCTTTAGTTAAACTAATAATAAAAACGAATGTAAAGGCTTAGATAATATGCATCGAAGCTCCCTAATCAAAGAAAACCTTAATGATACCGTTAGATTGCTTTACGAGAACGCTTATTCAGGTTTACTCGTCTCTTTATTTGCCAGCGCATGTATTGCTTTTAGTTTTAATAAAGGCGGATTGTTAAGCTATAACGACAAGCTAGTTTGGTGGCTTATTATGCTGCTTGCTTTGGGGATCCGTTTTTTAGATATTCGTCTATTTTTAAAAACAAACAAAACGGCTACCCAATTAGACCTACTAAAGTTTTCAACAGGGGTTATTATAACTGCCATTATATGGTGCAGTTATGCCTTGTATTTTCACACTTCTTTTGCCCCCCTAGAAGCCACAAGTATCATAATTATATTATCCGCTCTTGGTGGTGGCTCTGCCAATGTTTTGTCAGCACATAAGCTGACCTGTTTTGCTTATGCTTTTATTCTGTTATTTCCCTACGCTTTAGTGCTAATAATGTCTGAAGACTATTACGAAAATGTACTCGGCTTTTTGGGTATTGGCTATGGCTCAATTACCTTGTTAACTCTAAATAAAGCATCTGCATTTACACAACAGGCAATACATTTAAAAAATCAAAACAGCGATTTGCTAGAAAGAATGGAGCTAAGAGTTGACGCGCGTACTAAAGAAATAATGCATTTATCAAACTCTGATTCGCTAACTCAATTATTAAATCGAAATGCATTTTTAAATGATGCAAAAAAGAGAATTAAGCATTATCCAGACCCACCTTTTGCGCTATTTTTTATAGACCTAGATGGGTTTAAGAATATAAATGACGTGATGGGTCACAAGGTAGGCGATAATGTTTTAAGAAGAACAGCGAAACGTATTTCTGACGTGTGTGCTCATAATCAGCAAAAGTGCCGCTGGGGTGGCGATGAGTTTTTAATTTTAAGTGATTTTGTATGCAAAGAAAATACATACGATTTTGCTAAAGAAATTATTGATGCAATTACGCAGGATCATCCAGAAACAGAGCACGGTGCACGGGTAGGGGCAACCATAGGTATTGCACTTTACCCAGAGCATGGTAGAGATCTGGATGCCTTAATTTTAAATGCCGATATGGCAATGTATCATCAAAAGAGAATGAATCGTGGGCAAATAAGTTTTTTTAGCGAGTCGCTTCGTTCAGAATTAGAAAGAAAGCGCCTACTTAGCGAAGAGCTTTTAACAGCGCTCATCAACAATTGTTTTTCGTTAGTATACCAGCCCATTATTGACTCTAAAACACATGATATTTATGCGATTGAGGCGCTTATACGTTGGCAATTGAAAGGAGAAAACATTCCTCCTGACGAGTTTATACCTATTGCTGAGCAGTATGGGTTAATTTCAAAAATAGGTTTTTGGGTACTCGAAACGGCATGCCAACAAGCACTTACTTTTCAAAAATTAACTCCAGATTTATCAGTCAGTATTAATGTATCTGTAATGCAGCTTAAGGAGATAGAGTTTGCCAGTAAGGTTAAAAGCATTTTGGCGGATTTAAATTTTCCTGCTCATAAGCTTCATTTAGAAGTAACTGAATCTGTATTTGCAAACGATAAGCATACATTTTTGTATGTGGTTAAATCATTACAAGAGTTGGGTGTTAGAATTTCAATAGATGATTTTGGAACCGGTTACTCTTCTTTATCAAGTATGCTTGATGTTGGTGTAGATATTGTAAAAGTAGATAAAAGTTTTGTTCAAGATGAGGATGAAAGAGGCTTAAGCATTGTTAACGCAGTAGTGCAAATGGCAAGTTCGCTTAATTTTAATGTTATTGCTGAAGGGGTTGAAACACCTTTGCAGTGCAAAAAGCTAACTCAACTTGGCGTAACGCATTTGCAAGGCTATTACTTTTCAAGACCGCTGACCTCAAGCGCATTAATTGAATATTTAAACAATAAAAAAGCCTCATAAAGAGGCTTTTTTCAGTTTAACGAACCTGGGTTGTGGTTCGCTAACTTTATGTACAGAGTTAAAATTAATTAATCTTTATAAATCAAATGTTCTTGAAATTGCTAACACGATGCGCTCATCGGCGTAATCGTAGTCAAGGCTAGTATTTTCAGCTGCTACTTCAATACCGAAACCTTCGTAACTTGTTTGATAAGCAAGACGGTAGTGATTATACGATTTCTTTTGGTTTACATCCCAAGCCCATTTTTCACCGTCAAGTGAATTAGAGATATCAAAACTTGCACGTATTGCATGATTTGGTGCAAGTTCATAAGTATGAGCAATCATTGAAACTACATGGCCCGCACTTGTACCAAAATAATCCCAGCTGTACCAAAAGTTAAGCTCTGTTTGGCCGTAGTCACTTGTGTAACCAAATTTAGTGTAAACCTCTGGGTAATTTCCATCACTGTTATTACCTTGGTATGTGTAGTATGCAATACCGTAGTCAACGCTAAACTTGTCGTTTAATTGTACATAGCGACCAACATAGCCATCTAGTTCAAAATCAGTATCGTCACCAAAGTCAACGTTTGATGCCCATACACCGGCATACACGCCATTATCAAAAGCATAATCTAAACTTGCTTGTAATGCAGGGTCGTTATCTGTTTGGCTTACACCATTAAAAGTGTAATCTGATGCTGCTGTAATAGTTGTTGACCAGTCTGCAGCTGCCGTTGTTGATATAAGTGCTAGTGACAATGCTACTGCAAGTTGTTTTAGTTTGTTGTTCATTATAAATCCCTAACTTTGTGTCTCAATTTTAGTGTAGTCAATCTTGTTTGCTTTTGGTGAGCTATCAATACTATTAACGGTTTTAAATTTGCTATAGCCAATGAAGCCAGCACATAGGAAAAACAAGGCAATCACCAATGCGCCTACCCACTGTATTTGTAAAAACTCTAGCTTGAACAATAATGTTAATAATGAAAGCGCAAGTATGTTTCCAATCATATACTTCGCTTTACCAAAGCGTTTTACAGTGATGTTTAAATTATCTGTATATAAACGCACTAACGAATCGAGTGAATTAATTACAAACACAATACCTACAAATACCATGGCAAAGTTTTTAATGCCTTGCGTTGGAATACCCGCTTCATGATAGTGGTAAAGTACACTGAACCAAATTGCGATTGGTATTGAAGGGAAAATCAACATAGCGCCAAGTACTTGGTAAGTTTTTAACCCGCCAACAAAACGAGAAGTAAACTGTCCAATCATAATACTCCAAGCAAACCACCAAAATAGGTAAAACTCATGGTAATCGTTAAGCGGTAAAACAAATTCATTTATGTTGGCAAAGTATGTGCCGATAGAGGCTAAGTTATCTGTGAATGCTGACATTTGACTGTCACCCAATACAAAGGCACCTGCCCACATAAACCCAATTAATGCTATGAATAACCAAGTTGTAGAAATACTTAAAAATCGTACGTACTTAATATCTGTACTTGAATATACTGCAAAACAAATTGCTGCAAATACAATTAAGTAAAACTCAGAAACGACACTTGAACCATCACCAATTTCAGGTAAATACCACGGAAGGTTTGAAAGTAAAAGGTATGCGGTAAAAGCACACGTACCAATAATTACTACATTATTGATAAATTTAACCCAAGGAATTTCGAAAAATTTAACTTTAGGTTCTATTACACAGAAATAAAAACACGTAAGAAAGTAAAATCCCCAGATCAAAAATCCCCAGTAACCAAACTCAATGGCCAGTGGATTTGCAAACGCGTATTCTGGGCTTGCTTTTATGTCTGCATAACCTGCAAACTCAGTTAAAGGAAACATTATAAGGCCAACATCAAGGCCTGAGGTAAAGAGTATTGCTATAAAAGTAAGTGTTTTAACTGGTGTAACACCAACAACACGTACATTACCCCATTTTAATAAAATGATTGTAATTGCAAGTAGGGTAAAAATAATACCAGCATTAAGCCAAATGGTCATTGCTACCCTCCAATAGTGAGTTATTCATAAGCACTCCGTTTTTTATTGTTCAATCTTGCATTATTACAACATAACCAATTTATGTTGTTCGCCACTGCAAGGCTCATAGGGTTAGTCTGACGAGGCTAACCCTATAAGTAGCTGATTAAATTTTTGCTGCACGCTGTGTTTCTTGCCAATTTTGAGTCACAGCAACATCAGCATTTGCTTTTTGTAATGCCACATTTCCTAAAATGATGTCTGCCGCTTTTTCTGCAACCATAATCGTAGGCGCATTAAGGTTTCCGTTTGGAACCGTTGGAAAAATAGAAGAGTCAACAACACGTAAGCCTTCAATACCATGTACTTGGGTATTTGAATTAACTACGGCCATGTCGTCTTCACCCATTTTGCATGAGCAAGAAGGGTGGTAAGCACTTTCTACGGCTTGGCGTACAAAGGCATCTATTTCTTCATCTGTTTGAATATGTTTACCTGGTTGAATTTCTTCATCACGGTAATCATCAAAGGCACTTTGCTCAATAATGTCGCGAGTTAAACGCACACAGGCTCTAAAGCCTTCAATGTCGTCTTTGTGCTGTAAGTAATTGAACAAAATTTGTGGCGGTTGCTCAGGGTTAGCTGATTGAATAGTGACGCTGCCACGGCTTTTTGGTTTGTTATGACCTACGTGAACTTGAAAACCATGACCTGCAAATGCACTACGCCCATCGTATCGCATAGCGGCTGGTAAAAAGTGATACTGAATATCAGGCCATTCAACTCCAGGCTTTGAGCGGATAAATGCACATGACTCAAAGTGGTTAGTAGCGCCTAAACCTTTTCGAGTGAGTAACCATTTAGCGCCAATTAAGCCCTTAGAAATAAGACCCAATTTGCCGTTTAGTGTAATTGGCTGCTTACATTTGTATTGAAAGTAAAATTCAAGATGATCTTGTAAGTTTTGACCCACACCCGGTAAGTGGTGTTTAACTTCAACGCCTGCTTTTTCAAGGATGTCTTTATCGCCAATCCCAGATAGCTGTAATATATGCGGAGAGCCAATAGGGCCTGCACTTAAAACAACCTCTTTTGCTGCATGTGCTGTTTGAACATTACCGTTTACTTTGTACTGAATGCCTGTGGCTTTTTTACCGTCTAGAGTTACTTTTTGAGCAAGTGCGCCGGTAATGACCGTTAAATTACTACGTGATTTTACAGGGTCTAAATATTCACGAGAAGCCGAGCTGCGTACACCGTTTTTAACGGTCATGTGCATTGGGCCAAAACCTTCTTGCTGTGACGCGTTATAATCGTCTGTACTGGCGTAACCGGCTTCTACACCTGCTTTTATAAACGTGGTGTACAACGGGTTTTGCATTTCGTTACCGTTATTAACGCCAAGTGGGCCTTTGCCACCTCGGTATGTGTTTTCTCCAAGGTAAAAGCTTTCCGCTTTTTGAAAATACGGTAAACACGATTGGTAGTCCCAACCATTAGCACCGTGCTGTTGCCACTCATCAAAATCTTTTGCGTGGCCGCGTACGTACACCATGCCATTAATCGATGACGAGCCACCGAGTACCTTACCGCGAGGGCAATGCATTTCACGGTTATCTAAGTACGGCTCTGGCTGAGTATGAAATTGCCAAGCATACTTGTCAGTATTCATAGGAATAGACAACGCCGTTGGCATTTTAATAAAAATACTTTTATCACTGCCACCGGTTTCTAGTAGTAACACTTTGTTGCTTGAATCTTCAGATAATCGGTTAGCTAAAACACAACCCGCAGATCCCGCACCAACAATAATATAGTCGTAATGATTACTCATAAAAGGGCGCCTTAAAATGGGCTTTCTATGTCGGCCATACCAACATAAATAGACTTGGTTTGCGTGTAATGATCAAGTGTTTCTATGCCATTTTCACGGCCAATACCAGATTGCTTATAACCACCAACAGGCATTTCAGCAGGTGAGTTACCATAGGCATTAATCCAACAAATACCGGCTTCTAATTGATGAATTACGCGGTGTGCGCGTTTAATATCGCTAGTAAACACGCCTGCAGCTAGGCCTAGGTGAGTACCATTAGCCCGTGCAATTACATCGTCTTCGTCTTCAAAAACGAGTACGCTCATTACTGGGCCGAATATTTCTTCTTTAACGATAGTCATTTCATCGTTGCAATCAATAAACACGGTAGGTGCAACAAAGTAACCATTAGGCGCTGATTCAGGTGAAAGCGTTGACCCACCGGTAAGCAGTGTTGCGCCTTCCTCAATCCCTTTTTTAACATAACTCATTACTAAGTCTTGATGCTTTTTAGAGATAAGCGCACCAAAGTTAGTGTTTAAATCTTGCGGGTCGCCCGCAATAATATTGTTCTCTGTTCGCGTTTTAAGTTCATCAATAAATTGCTGATATATATTTTTATGAACGTAAATACGTGTACAGTTAGTGCAAATTTCGCCTTGGGTATAAAAGTTACCTAGCATGGCTGCGCTTACTGCTTGCTCTATATTTGCATCATCAAACACAACAAGCGGCGACTTACCGCCAAGCTCCATGGTTACGTCTTTTAATGTACCTGAAGCGCTTGCTACTACTTTTTTACCTGTGCCTACTTCGCCAGTGAACGACACTTTGTCAATTTCACTGTGTGCAGTTAACCATTGGCCTACGTCACCTGCACCTTGAACTACGTTAAATACGCCAGCAGGTACGCCCGCTTCTACAAAAATTTCGGCAAGTTTAATAGCGCCTAGTGGCGTTTCTTCAGATGGTTTAAATATAAATGCGTTGCCAGCAGCAAGGGCTGGGCCTGATTTCCAACATGCTATTTGTAGAGGGTAGTTCCATGCACCAATACCGGCACAAATACCTAATGGCTCTTTACGTGTATAGTAAAAGTCTTCGCCTACCATTTGTTGTTGGCCAACTTGCGCAGGTGCTAAGCCTGCAAAGTATTCAATTACATCGGCGCCGGTTTCTATATCAACACAGTTTGCTTCTTGCATTGGCTTACCGGTATCAAGCACTTCTATTAAGGCAAGCTCATCGTTACGTTCGCGAAGTATTGCCACAGCGTTTAATAAAATACGGCTGCGTTCAATAGGGGCCATTTTAGACCACTGTGCAAAACCTTGCTTTGCACTTTCAATGGCTGCGTTTTGAACAAATTCATCGGCAACTTCGACACTGTAAATAACTTCACCTGTTGCAGGGTTAGTTACATCAAAAGTTTCACCGCTTTGGTTAGCAAGAAAATGGCCATTAATAAAATTTTGATAGACTGGTGTGCTCACGCTAGGCTCCATATTGCTTGATGAGTGAATTTACATAGCTTTTTGCTAGAGTTTCACTGTGTTTAAACTGGTTTTTGTCTGATTTACTCAATACTGCTCTCAACCATAGGCCATCAATCATAGCGGCGCTAAGTTCAGCAGCTTGTTTTGCTTGCTCAATAGGCATTAATTGCTTAAATGAGAATGCTAAATTACTTTGCAAGCGTTTACTGTTTACATTTTGCAGTCGGTGAAGTTCGTCATCGTGCATTGATTGCGCCCAAAAGCTCAACCAAGTTTTGGTTGTATCACTGCGCTGTTGTACAAGCGCAAAGTTAGCTTCAACAATAAGCATAAGGCGCTGTGTAGCGCTGGTGTTGTTGCACACTTTTTCAATAAGGTCTTTTTTAAGATTAGAAAGCAAATAACGAACAGTTGCTTCTATTAAACCCTGCTTACCACCAAAGTAATGACTAATAATGCCTGACGATAAACCCGCATTTTTACTAATGCTGTTTATAGTGGTTGCTTGTAATCCACGCATCGCCACTGACTCAATTGTCGCGTCAATTAACTGTTGACGCCTGACCGGTTCCATTCCAACTTTAGGCATAATTTTTATTAATTGAACGTTCAATAAAGATAAGCTTAAGGTAATAGCTCTAACAATTCAAGGGTGAAGTAAATAGTCATATACTAAAATGTAGATGAATTATTAATAAAACCAACAGGAGAAGTACTTAAGAAAATAGATGCAATAGATGGTTAATTGCTATTTAAAACAGTGATTTAAATGTTTTTTTAGAAATGCTTAAGAGTGTAATTATATCTTTACTCCTTGTTATCAAATAAAAGATGAATAAATTTATTTGAGTGGTAATAATTAGAGTACTAATAGTATTTTTTTAATCCAAGTGAGCACAAACACAACAATTACTTAGTGCACTAATAACTTAGGGAAGGTTAGTATTACTAGGGGCGCGGTAAGGCAACTAGCCCTGGCTAAATAATATTAACCACGCTAATTTGGAAATTACCTGAGGTTTTTTATTAGGCTTGTGTAGATGTTATTTAGTATAAATAATAGCTATTATTGTTCGCTAATCACGCCTTTGAATAGAAGGGGGTAACGTCTTAGGCGATTTCCAATATAGTCGTCAGCTAATATTTGTTCACAAATAAAATTAACATCATCACTTGCCTCAAATACCCAGTCAAAGCGTTCTATAGCGAGTAAAAACCCCCGTTTTAAATGGCGTTGGCTTCTGTATTGTTCCAGGTTATTTTGAATGACGGCGAGTTTAGATGGATCTGATTTAAGCGCAGCTATTACCTGATTAATAAAGGCAGTATTGAGCTTGCTGTCGCTGCGCTTTCTTACTTTTCTTGGATACATTATTCCTCGTTAGCAATATTGTGTAATTTTTTTAAGAAATCATCTTTATGTTTATCGTGCTCGTAATCAAGATGATAAGTGTTATGAAAACCAAAGCGTAATAGTACGCCACTACCTTGTAAATAAATTGTGTATCCATCTATATCTGAAAATGCAGTAACACCTTGATAATGCTTACCTTCATCGTTCGCTTCTCCGCGTTTTTGTATTCGCTCGTACACGGCAAGTATTTGTTTATTGTCGAGTTCATTTTTCATATTTTGCACCTTTAATTTCAAATTCAATACGTATTAGATATGAGGGTCGATCAGCTTAAAACAACAGATAAAATTGATTGATAATACTTGGCGATTTACTGTTTATAAATTATGCTCATGGTTCATTTTTTATTGAGCTTTCACCATGATAGACAAGGCGTTATTGCTTAAAACTCGTGAGTTATCAGACCAACTAATTGCACTTCAAACACCTATTCGAATTCTTGATGCAATAAATTGGGATAAACAGATCAAAGAGGAATTTTTTAGGCAAAAGTGTCAAAAAAACCCTCTAATAGATCGTGCATACTACCAACAGCGCGATTTAGGCTTTGTGCCTAGCGAGTTGCGTCAAGCGTTTTCAACATTACACCGAAACATTATTAACCAGTTAGGTCAGTTAAACCCCATTTCTCAATATATGGGTAAAATGTGTGGCGAATATAAAACGGTATTAAGTATGTTGGAGTACCGAGGTACTCCTGAATTTCATGATTTATCAGTTGAGCTTTTTGGTCATCCTAAAGATTTATTCCATGCGGGTGAGCCTTCACTCTCCGAGCTTGCGAATATGCTAGAGCAACCACTGCAAAATTTATTAATGGCCGATATTTTACCCGATGATCCTAAAAATATAGATGCTAGCGACGCGGTGCGAATTTTATCAGAGCAAGTTAATGCCAGTATGCCAGGAATAAATGTAGAGGTTATGTTGAGCGATGGGATTGTAAGCGACGCAGCAGCAGGTGCTAACAATATAAAGCTAAACCAAGATGTTAAATTTTCACAACGTGAATTAGATATATTAGAAGTACATGAAGGGTGGATTCATGTGGGCACGACTCAAAATGGTTTAGCCCAACCTTATTTAACCTGTTTAAGTAAGGGCACACCAAGCTCAACAGTAACACAAGAGGGCTTAGCAGTATTAACTGAAATTATTACTCTAAAATCTACCCCTAGGCGCTTATCGAAATTAGTTAATCGGATTCAAGCGGTCACCAAAGTAATTGATGGGGCTGAATTTGTTGATATATACCGAGATTACGTAGCTCAAGGAATATCTAAAGACGATAGTTATACGTTGGCTCAGCGTGTATTTAGAGGCAGCACAGCAACAGGATTACCGTTTACTAAAGACATTGCCTACATAAAAGGCTTTGTTTTAGTGTATAACTTAATACGTGTGGCAATTCAGTTAGGGCGAATCGATCAGTTACCGTTGTTATTAGTCGGTAAGTTGTCTATTGATGATTTTAGATTAATTTCCCAGCTTCATGATTTAGGTGTGATTGAAAGCCCTAAGTTTGTTCCCCCGCATTTTAAAGATTTACGCGGACTAGCAACATGGTTGAGTTTTGGGCGCTTTATTGGTGACTTATCTTTTGAACAACTAGAAAACGACTATAAACCCTTGTTTTTATGATGTAGGTATTTTATCTGCATGCTTAAGTTCGTGAGCATAAAAAAGCCCGTAAGGGCTTTTTTACTTCCTAAAAGCGTCACTTAGTAAGTGATTGTGTTACATACTTTAGACTTTTGTGTACAAAATGGAAGACTAGTTATTAAAAATTATGCTGCTTGCCCTGTTATAAAGTTTCTTGTGTCAGTATGTATAGGGTGCTAAGTTCTATAAAGTTGGACTAAAATTACAGGGAAAGTAAATGTTTAAAATAGAAACCATTAAAACACATCTCAAAAGTATCAGTTGGTCAGATATAAACCTTTATTCAAGTATCTTACTTAAGATAACAAGTATCTTATTTTTATTATTCTTAGCTGCATCACTAGTTAGTATAAAATTACAGTTTTCCCATTCAGGGCCTAGTTGTGACAGTTATAAAAGTGACTTTCAATACTGGTTAAACAATCAAGGTGAAAAAAAGAGCAGAGTCTTATCTGTCGAGACATCAAGAGTACAATTGCAAAATGGTACAACTAAGTGCTTTGGTACTTTAGAAGATGAAGAGGGCAATTATAAAAGTTGGTCAGGCGAAGTCACCCAGTTGGATGATGGTGGAATAATAGGAAAAGCAAATTAAATTCTACAATAAATTAGATAACAAGAAACTTTTTTGTACTTTAAAATATTGGATCTGGGTGCTAATGGTCTTAAACGCGTAGATACTCAGCCCGAAAATATATCGGTCATAAATACAAAATACTAGGGCTTCATTTCTATTAGCTCTTATCTGACGAACTGATATGGTCTATCAGCGGACGTTGTTAAAATCTGTGTTAACGTGAAAAATGCAAGAACTGACACCATTTTATATTTTTCACTTACTTGTGTGATGTAAACCACAAAATTGCTTAATAAATAGATACGGGAATAAATATGGATATAGTGTTGTTTTTAATGGGTGCTATAGGTATGGGGATATATTTTTGGATAAAGGACTCTAACCTAAAGGAAAAACAGAAATCATTAGAAAAAAGAATCAAAGGAACTGATGGTTTTACCGTAACTCAATTTTATATTGCAAGTACTGGGAATAAAGGGATTGCATTTGATGAAGCCAATAAAAAATTTGCAATTTGCTCATCAGAAATGAAAACAACTAAGACTTTTAGTTATCAAGATATTCTATCAGCTGAGATTTTCTATGATGGCAACACTGTAACTAAAACCAATCGAGTTAGCCAAATAGGTGGTGCTTTAATTGGAGGACTTGCTCTAGGTGGGCTTGGTGCCGTTGTAGGAGGCTTATCAGGAAAAAAGAAATCGAAAAAAGAAATTGAAAAGATTGAGCTTAGGATAATCGTAAACGACAAAGAGTCTCCAGTTCAAGATATCATATTTTTAAACACTAAATGCAAAGAGTGGACTCCGCTCTTCAAAGAATCAGAAAAGTCAGTTCGGCATTGGTTTGCAATCGTTTCACTACTAATTAATGAGGCTGATAAATATGATGAGAGAAACCTAAAAGAACTGAAATCATTAAGTCCCATTAAAGAAAATAAAAGCTCATTAGTCGAAAGTTTAAATGAGCTAAATGAATTGTTTCAAAAAGGTATTTTAACAGAAGAAGAATTTTATAAAGCTAAACAAAAAACTCTGAATGATTCTTAAAATAAAAGTATTTTTAAGGGAGGCGTTCTGGACATAGCTATGGCACAAACCTGACAGGCTAAGTTAACGCAATGCTTAGTCATGTAAGGTTTTCACTTTTAATATAACGGTATAGGGTTGCTATACTTATACCCGTAGCACGAGCAGCTTTCATTTTAGAGTAATCTAGCTTAGTCATAAGATTGATAGCTTCTTTACAAGCTTTAATGGTTTTAGGTGATTGCTTCTTACCTTGATATTTACCTTCTTTCTTTGCTCTATCTATCCCAATACGTTGTTTTTCTAGTATGTCTTCACGCTGCATCTCTGCCACTGCTGCTAGGGTAGTTAATACAAGTTTTCCCATTGAACTTGTAACATCAATACCGCCTAAATCGTCTACGATAACGGCTACAGCCCTTTCTTTCATTAGCTCAATAAACTCTAAAACCTGTACAGTATTACGACCTAGCCTCGATACCGATAGCACTACAATAGTATCTCCAGAGGCTACCTTTTCTTTTAGTTCATTAAATACAGGTCTGTCTGTAGATTTACCACTTTCTTGTTCTTTGTAAACTGTAGCATCACTATGTCTTTCCTTAAGCTTAGCAACTTGTTGGTCTACATTCTGATCTGTAGTGCTTGTACGTGCATAGATATATTTAGCCATTGATAAAACCTTAAATCGCATCTTTAGAGTACCCTAATGATAATCGACTCTTTTAAGTTGGTCAACATGTAAAAGATATGGTTTTTGGGTTGCTGCTATAGGCCATAGCCCAGTGATAGGAGAAATTAATATAGGATAATGAGTAGGTTAAATGCTGATCTTAGTATATTAATATATAATTAATTACATGGCATAAAACGCTATAAGCATTGTATTTACTAGCTTTAGCGCTTTTTTGAAGAGGTTTTATCTTTTTTATGCATAAATGGTGTTTGGTTTTCTCGGTACGTTTAACGCAGAGTGAGTTATGCAGCTTTGTTGAGTGCCGTTTTCATGCTCTTTTTAAAGTTAGTTCGTACTGGTTGATACCCAATTTCAGCTTGGGAAACACTTGTGTCAACCTTAGCTATGTAACCACCTATATATACAGCATTAGCAATGAGGTTAGGTTTACTCTTTGTAGGATATAACTCTATCGATGTCTTATTGATGTTAGTTAAATCACTGTACCCAATAGGGTACATAAGATTAAGTCTGTGATCACTGCCTCTTGATACATAGTGACAAGTAATTAAACCATCTTTGATAAGTGATTTTAAGGCACTTAATAGAGTTCTAGGGCTTGTTAAATCTCTGTCTAATACTAAACCTATGTGAAAATGAACTCCATCTTGAGTAGTGTTAGATTCTACCTTAGAGAAATACAAGGGATTACCTACACTAATTTTAGCGATGAAAGCATTTATTATTTTAGTATATTGCTTACCATCAAAACCAATTGAGGGAGTAATACGGATACAGTAAAAACATGGCCTATTGTACTCACCACTGAATGCTGCATACTCTATCAAATCTGTTATTGACCTTATGTATTCTTGTATATAACCGTTTTCTTTATGCAATAACTCATAGTGATGGTTTGTGGTATAACCAGAGTTAATATAGTTGTTTTTCCTTATTTCTAATGCTGGCATCTGTCTTTCCTTCTTGTATTCTTGCTGTCTCCTTTAGAGATAAAATGTATAAAACTCTTAGTTATAGTTATATACCGTAAAATTTGAGCATGATACTGAACAACTAATCAGACACGCAGAGTTAACGATCATATAGGTTGTAGCTCTATATAATGAAATTTAGAATCATTGTTTAAATAAGATTTAGAGTAATAAGTGGGGGGTATTGATTTTAAATTAAAAAATTCAATATCTTTGATATTATTGTTTGTTTTTATCTTTATGTCAACAAATAAATTCCACAGTTAAAAGTTTATTTAGATCGGATAAGTCAAACTTATTAATCCTCATGTATCCGAATGCGGTCAAATCAGACTTTTTGAAAATTTGATGCTAACGAATTTTATATTCAACTTTGGTTTCTATCACGTTTATTTCTTCCATTTTATTGAAGCTAACACGCTTGCAGTTATTATTCTTATGAGGAGGGCAGTATTAGCAGAGGTTTTTGTTATTAAGGTGAATACTTAGCTATATAGCCTAAAGTATGCTGAACGCTGTTACAGAGAGGTTTAATTTGATTGTAGCGCTTTCAAAAGACTGGCCTTAAACTTTGCATTATCTTCTTCTTGGTTTTTAGTATGAATTTTAGCTTTTTCTAGTAAGGCTTCCTCTAACTCTCTATCCAACCACTCATTTTGTTGTTCGGTAATCCACTTATCGTATTCATTTCTTGCAACTTTTAAAGCTTGCTCCAGTACTTTTTTACTTTCCGCTGGAGGTAGTTCAAATACTAGAATGTACTTACCTGATAAGCTCTTACACAATTCAGCTGCGATCTTGTATTTTGATTTTAATTTGGTATCTATTTCTTTCAATGCTTGTGGGAAATTATTAAAAACTTGCTTTTTATACTTCCCTTCCCGTTCATGTGTTTTGGTTGTAAGTACTTCTAAATTAGCTAATTTAGCTTCATTAGTGAAATCGGGCATTCTTGCTTTTAATTCTTGTATTAAATCAGTATGCATGGAGAGTTTCCTTTTTATTATATTAAGTTATTAGAAAGATAAGCTTTTACCCCGACTGTTGAGGATAGCTAAAGGGTAAAAGCTTACAAAATGGAAGTGTGTTGGTTTACTTTTTTAGAATGGTGCAAACAGCAGTATGAATAGGTACACCTTTATTTATTAAACGCATAATTTTACGATAATTGCTGTTGTTTCCGTGCTCGTCAAAAGTGAAACCTAGTGCTAATAAAATCGATTTAACAGTGGTTAATGTATTAACGGGTTTTGAGCTGATCAATTTACCATCAGACAGGCGGTATTGCTCATCGATTAACTTTCGAATAGTGATGTACATTTTGTTCTTCTTATGTGTGTAGTTATATGAGAGGAGGTTTTATTGCTTTGTTATATTATAACAAAATGTGAATGGTTTGTAAACCCATGTACAGAATGAGGTATATTAATAGATAAGACTTACTTAGTTAATATCGTTATTCATAATGAATTTTGTTAATTAAAAACTGTGCAATTTCTAGGTTCGTGTTTGTATAATTAACAGTTACACTATTATTACCATGCCCGAAAACTTTATACTTCATCTCATTACTTTCATCCTGAAACATAGAAATCACACCATGTCTTAAACTATATAAGCTTTGAAGCTCACCTGCTTGGTTTAGAGAGGGAATATCAAATTTAACTCTGTAACGGTTAAAGTTATTTGTAAGCATGGAAGACGTAAGCGCAAATAGTGGCTCATTACTTTGAATATTAGTCCAGTAGTCTATAAATCCGCGATTAATAAATTCCTTGTGTATAGGCACTTTACGGGTTGCATTAACAGTTTTACCTTCCTTTATGTTGAAATACCATACCTGTGTATCCTCATCTTTAATGACGTCTTCTTTGATTAATGCTGCGACCTCTTTGTTCCTCATACCATGGTAAGCCATAACTAAAACAGGCCATGAATAAAGATCATCCAAATTGGAAAAGCAGTGATGAACTATTTCTGATGTCTTTTCATTTGATAAAGGTGTTCTTTTTAAAACCCGCATATTTCTAGGAATTGTAAGTTCAGCATTTTCTATAGGGTTTATGGTTATATAGTTGTTTTTAAGGCATATTTTGAAAAAGTCTTTAAGTACAACTTTCAAGCTCTTTATCATTTCATAACCGTAAAGGTCGGCTTTATTTATTTTTATTTCATCTTGATCAATTATAGCAAGCCTTAACTTTCTTTCTTCATTACTACCTTTTTTACTAGAAAAGAAGCCATACTGCTTCCTCGTAGCCGCACTAATATTTAATTTTGGTAAAGTAGAGTAGATCAGCCAGAACTCTTCTAAGCCATGAAAACTGATTTCATCTACATGCACATTGTCAAAAAATATAAGTATATCTTTTAGAATACCTTTATACTTATTTATAGTGCTTTTATTACTAAGACCTGTTTTTTTATCCCAATATTCGTGTACTAAGCTTTCTAAATCAGTGACTAAAGGAGCTGTACTTTGGGTTTTCAATTTCGGCGTATCACTAGGAATTGTTGGGAGGGGTATCTCAAACTTTTTATAAAGCTCTTCTAGCTCCATTCTAAATTTAATACTGTGGTCTCTACTATTAGCAGAGGCAAGCCTTTGAGCGTGTTCTTTTAGTTGTTGGTCTAAATATGAGGCTTTTTCTTTAAAAACTGATGGGTAATCTAGGGCATCATACAGCTCTAAATTAGTAATTTCCCATGCTGCATTTTCATTGTCATATTTAGCAATATGCTCTACTGGGTGAGCTTTTTTTGAGGCTTTAATGAGTTGTTTGCTCATCCATTCTTTATAACTAATATATTTAGACTTAACTTCTTCTGGGACAGGATATCCCGTGGCCTCATGCCTATAAAAACTCATTATTACAGCTTCATGTCTTTTATACCAAGTTTCATAGTAGTGCTGCGCAGTAACCGAAAACGGTTGTGTGATTGCCTTACCTAGTCTACCTAGCTCATTTGCTCTATTTGATATAAGGACTTTAATAAAGTCGTCTAATTCTTCCTTGGTCACAGCATTACCTAATATTGCTTTGCTTTTTATGAAGCATACTATATCGGAAATGTAAGCTCTACATATACTGGGGGAGTCAGTTTTAAGGCTCTTGCGGTAAAAGGATTGACCTAACCTTATATTCAAGTGATAAGTTTCGTTTCTTTTGATTGCATGCTTAATTGTGTACATTAAAAGTGTCCAAATGTGTGACACTCTTTTAGGTTTTTATATAGCTATATGAAAATATAGACATAAAAAAAGCCCGTAAGGGCTTTTTTTGTTTTCATCAAATTAGCGTGCGTTAGTGCTTTCAAATATTTTATCAGCTGAAGCTGCAACAAACCCCGTGTAAAGTTCGCCATCGGCTTTCGGGTATCGAATGGCAAATTCATAAAAACAACTAGGGATACGTAGCTCGCCATCGCTAAAGGTAACGGCGTAATCATCAGCAAGCGTTGATGATTGCTCTAATAGCACTTCTGGTGAGCCTTTTACTTCGCCGCCTGATGTATTAAGCGCAAAGCCTGCATCTTTAAGCGCTTGGTTAACATCGTGAATGTTATCAAACTTGGCAAGCATATTAATATTTACAGTAAAGTGGTTTGCACGGTAGCCCCATGCCGACATCCACGCAGCATATTCGCTTTCTGCTAATAATTGCTTGTAGGTTTCACCGCTTACTTGCCAATGGGTGCCTGAGTATAAAAAGTTATCGGCAATTACTGCGTTTTCATCTATTTGCTCTACCATATCTGTCACAATGGCTTGTAACTCTGGTGAACACTTTTCAACTAATAACTCAGAGATAAATACTTTAGGTTGCTTAGGATCGCTGTGTTCGTAGTGTTTAGCGTATAGCTTTTTAGCTTCAAAGTGGTATTCGCCGCACTCTGTGTAACCTAACGCTAAAAAGTGTGCTGCTAGTTTTTCAAGGCCTACTTTTTCTATATTGAACGTACGTAACGCAATATGGTCGTTAATTATGTCGTCTTTTTGGGTTGAACCTAAAAGGTCATGAATTTTATCTGCCGATGGAGTAACGGCTAAATAGTTATCCCATAGGTTTTCAAATAATGTATTTACGTTGGTATGCATGTTAAATCCTTAAAAATGGGTATTATTCTATTACTAAGCCAGGTGCTAAAGTTTGCGGTAAATTTACTTTTTCTGATTCAACCGACGCAACAGGGTAAGCGCAGTAATCTGCCGCATAATATGCGCTAGCACGGTGATTACCACTTGCACCAATACCACCAAACGGCGCAGCACTAGAGGCTCCTGTAATAGGGCGGTTCCAATTGACAATGCCAGCACGAATACGTTTTAAAAAGTGGCTGTAATCATCTTCGTTATCGCTAAGTAAGCCTGCTGATAAACCAAAGCTGGTGTTATTTGCCTCTGCTATTGCGCTGTCAAAGTTGTTGTAGCGATACACTTTAATAAGCGGACCAAAGTGTTCTTCATCTGGCATGTTAGTGATATGTGTAACATCAATAATACCTGGGCTTACAAAGCCGGTGCCTGCTTTTAGCTGCTTAAGCTCAACGAGTATTTCGCCGCCGCTTTTAACTAATTCATTTTGCGCAGCAACCATACCAAGGGCTGCTTTTTCGCTTATCATTGCACCCATAAATGGCTGGTCAGTTGCAAAACTGTCGTCAACAACAATATTTTTAGTCGCGCTAATTAGTTTTTCTAAAATGGCATCGCCATTGGTTGAATTCTCAATAAACACGCGGCGGGCACAAGTACAGCGCTGGCCAGAAGTAATAAAGCCAGACTGAATAATATCGTGCACTGCAGCGTTTATATCGGCTACATCTTTAACTATTAATGGGTTATTACCGCCCATTTCAAGTGCTAATATTTTATCTGGGTGGCCTGCAAACTGTTTATGTAATAAATGGCCGGTGTTTGAGCTGCCGGTAAAAAACAAGCCGTCTATGTTTTGATGCGAAGCAAGTGCTTTACCTGTTTCTACCTCACCTTGCACTAGGTTAATAACACCCGCTGGTAAGCCCGCTTTTAACCAAAGTGCTAAAGTAAATTCAGCAACGTGAGGTGTAAGCTCAGACGGTTTAAATACCACGGTGTTACCCGCTAAAATAGCCGGTACGATATGGCCGTTTGGTAAATGCCCAGGGAAGTTGTAAGGACCAAATATAGCTACAACGCCGTGTGGTTTATGGCGTATAAATGCTTTTGCTCCTGGCATTGGGTTTTCTGTGGTGCCGGTACGCTCATTATGGGCTTTGATAGAAATGGCCACTTTACCTGTCATAGCGCCTACTTCTGTGCGTGTTTCCCAAAGAGGCTTGCCGGTTTCGCGCGCTATAATGGCTGCAAATTCTTCGCTGTGCTCTTTTAATTGTGCTACAAAGTTTTCAAGTATGGTAATACGCGACTCAATTGGCGTATCGGCCCACTGTACTTGTGCGGCTCTAGCTGCATTAATTGCAGAATCTACTTGCTCGGCATTTGCGCCATTACCTTGCCATACAACTTCGCCGTTACTTGGGTTAACAGAGTTAAAAGCGGGGCCTTGGCCTGTTTGCCATTGGTTATTTATAAGGTGTGTGTTCATATTTGTTTTACAGGCGGAAAAAACGCGCTGCATCTCCTTGGGATAGATTAAGGGCATCAGCCACTTCTTGGCTTATTACTAATGTGTGCTTAGCGTGGTTATAGTGGGCGTGCTGGGTAAAGGTTGCTCTAAACCCACTTACACCTTGATTGCAAACGGCTAAAGTATCTGAGCTGTGCTGGCTAATATGTTCCAGCTCGCCAATTGTAATAGGGCATACTTGAGACTCACGAACACTGCGAATATTACCAAGCTTAGCTTCTACCGTTGGCCCTGCATCAAACAAATCAACATAGCCACGATGCTCAAAACCTTCTTTTTCGAGCAGTTTGAGCGCCGGTTTAGTTTTATCATGCACGTTGCCAATCACTGCTTGGGCTTTTTTACTGAGTAAGTTGACGTAAATGGGGTATTTAGGCATTAATTCACTAATAAACACTTTATCGCCAAGCCCCACTAAGTGATCAGCCTGAGGAAACTCAATACTAAAAAAGTGCTCTTGCAACCACTGCCAAAACGGTGAGTGACCATCTTCGTCGCTTACGCCGCGCATTTCAGCAATCACGGTATCGGCAAAGCGTTCGCTGTGCTGCGCCATAAATAAAAAGCGTGAGCGTGATAAAAAGCGCCCGGTTAAGCCTTTGCGGCTGTTTTCGCGCAAAAACAAAGTACATATTTCAGAGCATCCGGTGTAATCGTTACACATGCTTAAAATATCAACGGTGTTATAAACATTAAATGTAGGCGAGTGGTGTACTGTTTTACCTAAATGGTAATGGTACAGCGGCACCGATAAGCCAACAGCGGCTTCTATGGCGGTTGTGCCAATGACCTCACCTGTTTCACTGTCTTCTAAAACAAATAAGTAGCTTTCATCGAGTGGCTGATTGATATTTTTAGCAAAGCTTTTCTCGGCGCGGTCTATTTTGTCTTTTAATTGCTCATCATCCACAGGCAGTGAGGTAAACCCATGGCCCGATTCAATCGCAATTTGCTTAAGTGCAGCAAAATCTGCAGTGGTAATAGGACGTAATACTTGCATTTATTACTTGCTCCAACAGCGCGCCCTGAGGCGCGCTTAATTAAATTAGCCGTTTACTACGTCGCTTACTGCTTTTTCAAAGCGTGCTAGGCCTTCTTTAATATCTTCAAATGGAATAACTAAAGAAGGGGTAAAACGAATCACGTTCATGCCTGCAACAAGGTTCATTAAACCATTGTTAGCACTGGCAACTAAAAAGTCACGTGCGCGGCCTTCAAATTTATCGTTTAATACAGCGCCAATAAGTAAACCTTTACCACGTACTTCGCTAAATACGTTGTATTTTTCGTTTATTGCGTTTAAGCCATCGCGGAATAACTGTTCACGCTCTTTTACGCCGTTTAGTACATCAGGTGTATTTACGGTATCAAAGGCTGCTTCTGCTACTGCACAGGCAAGTGGGTTGCCACCGTACGTAGAGCCATGCGTACCTATTTTTAAATGCTCTGCAATAGCAGTGCGTGTGATCATCGCACCTATAGGAAAACCACCACCTAACGCTTTAGCGGTTGTTAAAATATCGGGTACTACACCTAAGCCTTCGTAAGCGTATAAATCGCCAGTGCGGCCAACGCCTGTTTGTACTTCATCAAAAATTAGCAGTGCATTGTGTTTAGTACATAATTCGCGTACTTTTTTAGCAAATTCGTCGGTAGGTGAAATAATGCCGCCTTCACCTTGAAGTGGCTCCATCATCACGGCACATGTTTTATCACTGATAAGTGCTTCAAATGCTGCAATATCGTTGTAATCACAATGCATAATGTCGCCAGGTTTTGGGCCAAAGCCATCAGAGTAAGCAGCTTGTCCACCCACCGTTACAGTAAAAAATGTACGACCGTGAAAACCTTTGTTAAACGCTATAATTTGTGACTTTTCTTCGCCGTGTACGTCAAGTGCAAAACGACGAGCAAGCTTCAGAGCCGCTTCGTTAGCTTCTGCACCTGAGTTTGCAAAATACACTTTATCAGCAAATGTCGCTTCAACCATTTTTTGTGCTAAACGCAGGGCAGGCTCATTAGTCATTACATTTGATAAGTGCCAAATTTTCTCGCCTTGCTCTTTTAGCGCATTAATAAGCGCTGGGTGACAGTGGCCTAAACAATTAACGGCAATACCGCCTGCAAAATCAATAAACTCATTGTCATTTTGATCCCATACACGTGAGCCTTCGCCTCGCACTGGAATAACAGCTGAAGGGTTGTAGTTTGGCACCATTACATCATTAAATAAGTCTCTTGTTACTTGCATTATGTACACCTAAAAATTGTGAATATTGAATAAAGATTAGCAAAATAAAAACGTTAGCGTTTTCTCAGCTAGGTAATTTTTGTTATTAGAGGTTATTATCGAAGGTTATAGGTTAAATTTGCAGTGCTATTTTGTGAAAATTGATTACAATAAAAGTCAAAATAACGAAATCAATAAGCAATATGATAACTCCACAAGATGAAAAGCTACTTTCTGTTCTTAAAACCAACGCCAGAGCGAGTATTTCTGACTTAGCTAGAATCCTTAATTTATCGCGTTCTACAGTGCAAAGTAGGATGCTTAAATTAGAAGAAACGGGTGTTATTAAAGGCTATAGCGTTGATTACGGCGATGCTTTTTTAAGTAAAATGGTATCGGCACATGTGTCAATAAAGGTGATTCAAAAGCTTACTACTAAGACGAATATTGAGCTAAAGCAAATTGATGCGATATCACAGCTTTATGCTATTAGTGGTGAGTTTGACTTAATTGCAGTTGTACAAGCACAAAACTTAGAAAAACTCAGCCACTTACTCGATGAT
This sequence comes from Pseudoalteromonas sp. PS1M3, assembly GCF_016865405.1. Classification (NCBI taxonomy): domain Bacteria; kingdom Pseudomonadati; phylum Pseudomonadota; class Gammaproteobacteria; order Alteromonadales; family Pseudoalteromonadaceae; genus Pseudoalteromonas; species Pseudoalteromonas sp. PS1M3. The sequence goes on from NZ_AP022625.1 coordinate 522,822, forward strand.
ATTGGTAATTTAGATGGTGTGGAACGCACAACTTCTTCGGTTATTTTAGAAACCAAGTTTAAACGTTGATGTACTTCCTATGTAAATTTATGTTTTATTGCACTATGGGAGAGCGCGTTTAACAACCACTTTTTTTGCTTTATCAAGTTTTATAAAGTAGGCATTACCACCAATTCCTTTAAACTCTTCGTCGGTGAATACAATTGTATTATCGTCATAAAAAGTGATGGCTTCTTTTTGCGTAACGATGCCTAAATCTATTTTAGACACATCACCAGAGAAAAACTGATCACCTTTAAAGTTCTCAAATAACCAAATACTGGTAGAGTCGAGTAGTACGAGTTTTTTACGATCTGGGCTTAACGCTGCAGAGGTTATCCAGCACAGTTTTTCCATTGTTGTACAGGTTTTAAATGATCCTATTAATTGGGCTTTAAAGTTAGCTGCGTGGTCGCCTACTTTATATAAATTTGTAATGCCATCAAAAGGTTCTGTGCGGTTTTTAGTGAATAAATAAAGGTGGCGACCCAAGGCTACAAACGCTTCTAGATCAAAATTACGATTACTTGGTTTTATTGGATTGCCATCCATTTCAGGATACGTAAACTTTATTATTTCGGCATTTGTTGTATCGGTTTTGATATCAATTGGATTCTCTATTTTATAAATAGTAAGCCAACGCCTATCATTTTTATTGTTGCCAAAATCACCTAAAAAGAAATGACCAAATTTATTTTGAGTCATGTCTTCCCAATCAATGTTTTTAGCATTAGATACTAAAATTTCTTGCGCAATCGACCCATCTCTATTTAAGCGGTAAAGTTTTGGATCGTCACCCCCATCATTAATTGCCCACAAGCGATCGCGCTTATCAAATTCAATGCCTGATATTTCTTTGAGTTTAGGGTCGAATGAAATTTCCTTTTTACTATATAAGGTGTAGATTGAGGAAATAATAAACACTGCGACAACTAAAAAAATGAATGCCGTAGTTAATAAAATGCTTTTTTTCAACATGAAATTTACGATATTTCAGAGCGTTAAATTGATGTGTATTATCACTGATGTGAATACGTAACAAAAGCAGTTTATTGAGTAAGCTCTCTTTTTACTTCAAACCAAGTCATCAGTGTAATAAAGGTAAGTATTAAATAGTTAAATCGCTCTAATTGGTTTGAAAATTGCTGTGTACTAAATATGTCATTCTTAATATCTATATTTTATGTTTTACGCACTAATAAAGTGCGATAAAAAAGACTTGTTGCACTGTAATATTGCGTAAACAAAATTTTGCTTTACTACAGTTAGCTTAAAGTTTGACTGAATACATTCCCACATTGCCAGCTTAAAAATAGGCCCTGTGGCAATAATTAAATACCTTTTACTGTTTAGTTGGAGCCTACTATGTTGCACAAACGATTTTTTAAAACAAAAGATGAAGCGGAAATCACCTTTGAATTTGCTCACCCAGATGCGCAAGAGGTCTGCTTAATTGGCGAGTTTAACAGCTGGCAGCCCGTGCCAATGAAGCTTAATAAAAAACAAGGTGTGTTTAAATGCAAACAACGCCTTCCTCTTGATCAACAATACCACTTTCGGTATTTAATAAATGGCGAATTTTGGGATAACGATCATAAAGCAGACGCTTATGAGGCTAACAGTTTTGGAACTGAAAATAGTATTGTTAATACCCAACGTATTAATTAAGGCCTGTAAATGAACGAACTTTCGCAGTTGTTTTACTTACACGGTATTGGTTATGAGTTTACTAAATACACAGGCGAGCAGATATTTTTCAGTGAAGATACACGTAAGCGTGCCCTGCAATGTTGTGGTGTTGATACCAACAACTATAACAAAATAGCTCAATTAAATTACAAGCTCGATGTAGAGCCTTGGATGCAGCTCTTGCCCAATGTAAGTTTAATTGAGCAAACAGACTGTTATTTAAAAGTGAAAATAGATGACAGACAACTTAGCCAAACTGCATCAGTAAGTGTTGAACAACTGGGAATAGAGTGTGAATTTACTAACCTTGATGATTTAATAATTACAGGTGAATACCACTTTAATGGCGTCCGTTATATTGAAATTGCACTGCCTTTACCTTCAATACCAATAGGGTATTACCACGCAGACATTACAGTAGGTGAACAGCACGCAAGTACTGAGATCTGGTCTGTGCCCGAGCGTGTTTTTCAAGTTGAAGATACAAAAAAAACGGGGTTGTCGGTTCAGTTATATACGCTTAAAAATAATGAAAGATTGGGAATTGGCGACTTTTCAGACTTACTCACGCTAGTTGACTTGTGCTGTGAGCACAATATGGATTACATTTTGCTCAACCCTCTGCATTTGTTGTTTTGCGAAATGCCTGAGCGTGCAAGCCCATACAGCCCTAATAGTCGTGCGTTACTAAACCCTTTATACATTTCTGTTGATTTGTGCGAAGACAGTAAAAACAATACTGAATTAGCAAAAATTATGCAAAGTAATGAGGCGACTTCTCTGTTAAATAAAAGCGGACGGTTTATTAATTACGAGGATGTTAGTTGCGTTAAATATAAATTATTTAAAGCACTGTACAACCATTTTGAATTAACAGCCAGTAAGCTTCGTCGTGATGCATTCAATGCTTTTTGCGATAAACATCAGCCCACCTTACAAATAATAGATTCACAAACCCCTCTTTTTGATTATTACCTACAGTGGCAAGCGCATCTTCAACTTGGTATATGTCAAGAGCGGTGTATGAAAGGAGGTATGGCAATAGGTCTGATTAATGATTTAGCTGTTGGGTGCGCTGGCGATGGTGTTGAGTTCAAATCACAACAGTCATTATTCGCCGATAATGCCAGTGTGGGTGCTCCGCCTGATCCTTGGGCTGAGGGCGGGCAAGATTGGGGGTTACCGGCTTTAAATCCGCAAAGTTTAGCACACAATAACTACTCATTTTACCGCTCGTTAATTCGTGAAAATATGCAGAATGTAGGCGGGCTAAGAATCGACCATGTTATGGCTATTCGCCGCTTGTGGTGGTGTTTTGAAAATAATGGTCAGCGAGATGGTTGCTATATTTATTACCCCTTTGAACATTTGTTGGCCATTTTGAAAATAGAGTCGCATATTAATCAAAGCATAGTTATAGGTGAAGATTTAGGCATTGTTCCACCAGAAGTAAAACATGCATTATCAAGTAGTGGTATTTTTTCAAACAGTTTGTTTTATTTTGAAAAGCAAAACGATGGTGATTTTTTACCGTTACACGAATTACCCCCTCAGTGCTTATTGATGATTGCAAATCACGATGTACCGCCTTTTACAGGCTGGTGGCAGCACGATGACATAGCTATAAAACAACAATATCATTTAATTGACGACCAACAATCAACGCAAATTACCAACCAGAAAATCGATGAAAAAACGCGATTGCTTCGTTTTATCAATGCTACAGCTAATCTTACATTAACGATACACAGCGATGCTAAGTCGGTTTACCGTGCGCTTAGCCAGTGTTTAGCTGGCTCAGATTCTCGATTGTTTGCACTACAAATAGATGATTTAGATGAACAGAAATATCCGGTGAATATTCCTGGTACAGACAAAGAATATCCAAATTGGCGACGTGTATTAACACATACATGTGAAGAAATTTTTGCAAACAACGCCACGCTTTTAGCTGCAATCGATTCAATAAGGAAAGATTAAATGAGCAGTACAGCTTCAAATAGTTCGGCATTACCTAAATCTCAAAGCGCTGACTACGATGCCCAAGTTAATGCACTTAACATAGGGCGATTTAAAGACCCATTTAGCTTTTTAGGTGCACATAAAGTAAGTGAATCAAATATAGAAGTGCGTGTATATTTACCTGGTGCCCAACATGTTTCTTTGTCAATTGACAATCAACTAGTCGAAACGCAAAGATATAAGCACAGTGATTTATTTATAGCTCGTGTAAGTCATTTGCCTACCTCGCCTTATTTATGTACAGCCAAATATAGCGACACTTCAACTACTTTTTTTGATGAATATAGTTTTAACAGTGAGCTTGATACAGATGCCATGTACTTATTTAACGAGGGCAGTTTAGAGCATGCATACTTGCACTTTGGCGCGCACTTTACCAACCAGCAAGATGTAGATGGCGTTCGTTTTTGTTTGTGGGCACCTAATGCAGCCAGCGTTTCAATTATTGGTGAGTTTAATTTTTGGCAAGCGAATCGACATTTTATGCGTTTTCACCCTGCCAGTGGTGTGTGGGAGTTATTCATTCCCGACCTTAAAGCAGACATGTGCTACAAATTTGCCATTACAGCGCAAAGTGGTGAGGTAATAGAAAAAGCAGACCCTTACGCTTTTAAAATGCAACAGGCTCCTGGTACCGCGAGTGTTCTTCAATACAAACCAGAGGCAATAGCGTTAAGTGAACAAGCAATAAGCAATAGGCAAAAGCGTAATCATATAGACGCACCAATCAGTATTTATGAGGTGCACTTAGCGTCGTGGCAGCGAGGTGAAGGTAATCGTTATTTAAGTTATACCGAACTTGCCGACAAACTCGTAAGCTACGCGCTTGAAATGAACTTTACCCACTTACAGCTTATGCCCATAAGTGAATATCCGTTTGACGGTTCATGGGGCTATCAGCCTGTTGGGCTGTTTGCTCCAACCAGTCGTTTTGGCGATTACAACAGCTTTAAATATTTTGTAGAGCAATGCCATAAATATAATGTAGGGATTTTACTTGATTGGGTTCCTGGGCATTTCCCAAGTGATCCCCATGGTTTACACCGATTTGATGGTACACACTTGTACGAACATGCCGATATGCGCCAAGGCTTTCATCCAGATTGGAATACTTATATTTATAATTATGACCGTCCAGAAGTTAAGAGCTTTTTGATTTCTAATGCAATGTATTGGCTTCATCAATTTGGCTTAGATGGTTTAAGAGTAGATGCCGTTGCGTCAATGTTGTACTTAGATTACAGCCGCAAAGAAGGTGAGTGGATACCTAATTGCTATGGCGGTCGCGAAAACCTTGGTGCAATTGAATGCCTCAAACAGGTTAATTTACGCAGTTATAAAAACAACCCTGGCATTATGATGGTGGCAGAAGAGTCGACTGCTTGGCCAGGTGTTACGCAGAGTGTTGAGCATAATGGCCTAGGCTTTGGCTATAAATGGAATATGGGGTGGATGAACGATAGCTTGTTGTATATGCAACGCGATCCACTTTATAAGCAACATCACCATCACGAAATCACGTTTTCGATGGTATATGCATTTAGTGAAAACTTTATTTTACCGCTGAGTCACGATGAAGTTGTTCATGGGAAAGGCGCGCTAATTGAAAAAATGCCGGGCGATGATTGGCAAAAATTCGCAAATTTACGTGCTTATTATGCATTTATGTGGGCACACCCAGGTAAAAAGTTATTATTTATGGGGGGGGAAATAGCTCAACGTGCTGAGTGGGGGCATGATCATTCTATTGATTGGCATTTACTAGAACATGAAAGTCATAAAGGTATAAAGCAGACAGTAAAAACGTTAAATGAGGTTTATAAAAATCAACCCGCGCTGTATGAACTTGACTCAAGTGCCGCAGGATTTGATTGGATTGACAACAATAATAACGAGCAAAGCATTTTAAGCTTTGTACGTTACGCTAAAAATGCCCATGACTTTGTAGTTGTGATTGCCAACTTTACGCCTATGTCATATCAAGAATATACCTTAGGCGTTCCGAGCAAAGGCGTTTATAAAGTAATAATAAACACAGATGAAAGCGAATTTTTTGGCTCGGGTATTAAAGTATCGCAAAACCAATCAAATACTGTTGTCACTAACGACAATCCTCAACATGGTTTTAACCAAAGCATCACTATTGCTATGGGTGGCTTAACAACAATTTATTTGCAAAAGGTACAAGATGAGTAATCAATTTGAAGTAACTCACGGCCTTGTTGAGCCTCTTGGCTCGAGCTTGCATTTAAATGGTGTTAATTTTTCATTGTACGCGCCAAAAGCGACACAAGCGTATGTGTGTTTATTTGATAAAAGTGGCCACTCTGAAATACTAAAAGTGGCTATGAATATAAATGAAGGTGGTATTTGGAGTATCCATATTGCACCTCTCACCACTGGGGCACTTTATGGGTTTAGGGTTGAGGGTGAATATAACCCTGATACTGGCTCGCTATTTAATGAACATAAATTATTAATTGACCCTTACGCAAAAGATTTATTTGGTGAGTTTACATGGAGTGAACGCCATTATGGCCAAATGCCAATAGGCACCAAAAGTACCGTTAACAATGCCATTGATATACCAAAATCAAAAGTGTCATCAATTGATTTTTATGAACATAAAAAACCGAATCACAGATGGTCTAAAACAGTCATTTATGAGTGTCATGTAAAAGGGACTACGTGTCGTCATCCTAAAATACCTAAGACGCTGCAAGGCAAATTTTTAGGATTGAGTCACCCGCATTTTATTGACCATTTAAAAAGTTTTGGAGTCACAACAATAGAGCTACTCCCTGTGCATGCCTTTATTAGCGAGCAATTTTTAACAGGCAAAGGCCTACAAAATTATTGGGGATACAACACGCTTAACTTTTTCACTCCTCACAAAGACTATTTGGTAAACGACGATATTAACGAGTTTAAACAGATGGTTAAGGAGCTTCATGCTGCAGATATTGAAGTTATTTTAGATGTTGTTTACAACCATACAGCTGAAGCGGGTAATGATGGCCCCATATTGTCGTTGCGCGGGTTAGACAACCTTGCTTATTACCGTACAGTAGAAGCTCAACCCAATGTATATATAAACGATACGGGGTGTGGTAACACCATTAATATAGATCACCCAAAAACCTTGCAGCTCGTACTCGATAGCCTGCGATATTGGGTTGAAGTAATGGGTGTTGATGGCTTTAGATTTGATTTAGCAACAATACTGGGCCGCTCAAAGGCTGGGTTTAGTTCAGCGCATACGTTTTTACAAACTATTGCTCAAGACCCTGTTTTAAATAAGGTAAAGTTAATTAGTGAGCCATGGGATATTGGCCCTGGTGGGTATCAACTCGGGGCTTTTCCTCCACCTTGGCGAGAGTGGAATGACCAATACCGAGATGTAATTCGTCGTTTTTGGAAAGGCGATGAAGGGATTATAGCCAACGTGGCTAAACGCTTACATGGCTCGTTTGATATATTTGAGCATAGCCATCGAGGCCCATTAAATAGTATTAATTTTATAACCAGCCATGATGGATTTACCCTTGCAGATTTAGTGAGTTACGAGCATAAACACAATGAAGCAAATGGCGAGCAAAACAGAGATGGCCACAGTGCTAATTACTCATTTAATTGCGGGGCAGAAGGCTTTAGCACTGATGAAAAAATAGCCGCATTAAGATTACAACAACAAAAAAACTTTTTACTCACATTAATCCTTTCTAAAGGTGTGCCTATGATTGCTGCTGGCAGCGAAATGGCACATTCTCAAGGGGGTAATAACAATGCATATTGTCAAAATAACCGTACGAGTTGGCTTGCATGGAAAGACTCACAACTTAATCATTCTTTAACACGTTTTATAGACGATGCCCTTAAAATTAGACGTGCTCATAGTGCATTTAAACACAGTGTATTTTTAGACGATATAGACGAGCGCTTTACTGTTAAATGGTTTACCGAAACAGGTGACACTATGACAGATTCGCATTGGCATGAGAATTCGCGTCAATTTTTAATGTATAGCTTACTAGATAAGCAAAATAAACACGCATTACTTATTGTATTCAACGCTAATAAAAAACCAGTCAGTTGTCAGTTGCCTCCATCACCGATTAATGCCTCGTGGCAAATGGTTTTATCAAGTGTAAATAATGCATCTTTAACAACTCATCAAGATGCACCCGTTGAAATTTCTGCACAAAGTAGTTGGGTTTTTAGTGCTAACTTAGAGGACGTAGCTAATGGCTAAGCAAGTTGAACAAGTATGTGTTGTAAAGGGGTGGCAAGAAGGCCCAGTAATAGACGAAAGCACCTTAAAAGATGATTTAACGCGCCATTTTTATTACACCCTAGGGCGAGACAAAGTGGGTGAGTCGCAGCTGTATTTGTACCATGCATTAGCATTGACGATCCGCGATCGTTTAGTGGCACGGTGTCGAGAAACTAATAAAAAAATCAAACAGCAAAAAAGCAGAAAAACCAGTTACCTTTCACTTGAGTTTTTAATGGGCCGTGCTCTGGGAAATGCGGTATTAAATCTTGATTTAGAGGATCAAGTGTCATCGGCACTACAAGAATATTGTACCGAAATTGAAACGGTCGAAGACGCAGAGCATGATGCAGGCCTTGGTAATGGTGGCTTAGGGCGCTTAGCTGCGTGTTTTTTAGATAGCTGTGCAAGTTTAGCTTTACCCGTTGTGGGTTACGGCATTAGATACGAATACGGAATGTTCAACCAATCAATTAGTGATGGTAATCAAATAGAGCAACCCGATAATTGGCTTCGTGAGGGGCACCCTTGGGAGCTAAGTGCTCCCGAGCATTCTAAGCGTATTAAGTTCGGTGGTTATGTAAATAGTTATACTGATAAACAAGGTAGAGAACACCGCCAGTGGGTTAGTAGCCATGACGTGTTAGCAGTGCCTTACGATGTGCCCATTCCTGGTTATAAAAACAATATTGTAAACACGCTGCGCTTATGGAAATCAGAAGCGACCGACGAATTTAACCTAACTGAATTTAACGCGGGTAGTTATTCAGAAGCCGTTGCACAAAAAAACTTAGCCGAACAAATCACTATGGTACTTTACCCTAACGACAGCAGTGAAAATGGTAAAGAGCTACGACTACGCCAACAATACTTTTTATCATCAGCAAGTATTCAAGATATTGTTGATCAGTGGGTGAGTGATCATGGTGAAAGCTTTACTGATTTTGCCGATTACCATGTTTTTCAATTAAACGATACTCATCCAAGTATTGCTGTGGCAGAGCTTATGCGAGTGTTAGTTGATGATTACGAGCTCGACTGGGATGATGCATGGCAAATAACAACAAAAACAATGGCCTATACAAATCATACATTATTACCAGAAGCGTTAGAGAAATGGTCAGTTTCATTATTTTCAAAATTGTTACCCCGTATTTTAGAAATAATATTTGAGATAAACGCACGTTTTCTAGCCGAAGTTGCTCAGCATTGGCCTGGTGATGTTGATAAACAGCGAGAGCTATCACTAATAGAGGAAGGTGGCGAACCGCAAATTCGCATGGCTTATTTAGCCATTGTGGGCAGCTATTCAGTTAATGGTGTTGCTGCACTGCACACAGAGCTATTAAAAGCGGGTTTATTTAAAGAGTTTTATACACTTTGGCCTAACAAGTTTAATAACAAAACCAATGGGGTTACACCTCGCCGTTGGCTTGCCCATTGTAACCCTACATTGAGTGAATTGATTAGTGAGAAAATAGGCACCGATTGGGTACGTGACTTTGCTCAAATAAACCAGCTACGTCGTTTTTATGATGACACATCATTTCAAGCACAGTGGCAAAAAGCCAAAGTAACAAACAAACAACGTTTAGTTGATTTAGTGAAAGAGCGCTGTGGTGTAGAGTTTGATGTATCCATGATGTTTGATGTACAAGTTAAACGGATTCATGAATACAAGCGTCAGTTACTAAATATACTCCATGTTATCCATTTATATGACCGCATTCGTCGTGGTGATACACAAGGATTAGTGCCACGTTGTGTTTTACTCGGTGGTAAGGCTGCACCGGGTTACTACATGGCTAAAAAAATAATTAAGCTAATCAATAATGTGGCAGATGTCATCAATAAAGATCCCCTCGCGTCGTCGTATTTACGCGTGGCTTTTTTACCTAATTACAATGTGACAGCCATGGAAGTTATTTGTCCAGCTACTGATTTGTCTGAGCAAGTTTCAACTGCCGGTAAAGAAGCTTCAGGCACCGGTAATATGAAGTTCATGATGAATGGTGCATTAACTATTGGCACGTTAGATGGCGCCAATATCGAAATTAGAGATGCCGTTGGTGCCGATAATTTCTTCTTATTTGGTGCAGAGGCGCATCAGATTGATGATATTAAATCGCGTTATAACCCCGCACATTTAATTGAACAAAATAGCGACTTAGCCAATGTTATGCACTTGTTAGAAAGCGGGCACTTTAATTTATTTGAACCTTGCCTATTTGACGATGTAATTAATGCAATTAAGAGCCCACACGATCCATGGCTTGTTGCACATGATTTCGAAAGCTACGTATCTGCACAAAAGCAAGTAGATAAAGCCTATGCTGATCAAGCTTATTGGACGCAAATGAGTATTTTAAATACCGCTGCCAGTGGCATATTTTCAAGTGATAGGACCATAAGCCAATACAGTGACGACATTTGGCATTTAACCCCACTCAATACTAGTGACACTGACTCAACGACAACTACCAGTAAAGCCACTAAAAGCTAGATAAATGGAGAGAATAGTATGCCTAATTATGCAAATCGCTACATAAGTAGCCTAACTAGAGAAACGTATGCGTTAATACTGGCTGGTGGTCGTGGTTCTCGCCTGCACGAATTGACCGACTGGCGTGCAAAACCAGCCGTTTACTTTGGTGGTAAACACAGAATTATTGATTTTCCTTTGTCTAACTGTATCAACTCGGGTGTTAGGCGTGTGGGTATAGCAACACAGTATAAATCTCACTCACTTATTCGCCACGTAAATCGAGCTTGGGGGCACTTTAAAAAGGAATTAGGTGAATCGGTTGAAATATTACCTGCATCACAACGCCATGGTGATGAATGGTATTGCGGCACCGCCGATGCTGTTTTTCAAAATATGGATATTATTCGTCATGAGTTACCTAAATATGTAATGATTTTATCAGGCGACCACGTTTATCGTATGGATTACGGTGCATTACTTGCTGAACATGTTCAAAAAGGGGCCGATATGACCGTGTGTTGTATCGAAGTACCTGTTGAAGAAGCTGCAGATACCTTTGGTGTAATGACAGTAGATGAAGAAAGCCGTGTTTGTCGTTTTGATGAAAAGCCAGCTATGCCAAGCTCAGTGCCAGGCAAGCCGGGTACATGTTTAGCATCCATGGGTAACTACATATTTAATACTGAGTTCTTATTTGAGCAACTAAAGAAAGATGCTGAAAATGAAGGGTCAGGACGTGATTTTGGGCATGACATAATACCCGCTATTATTGAAGAGCATAACGTTTTTGCATTCCCATTCAGAGACCCTCAACAAGAAGGTCAGCCATATTGGCGCGATGTAGGAACACTCGACTCATTTTGGGAGGCTAACATGGAGCTTGTTATGCCTGAGCCTCAACTTGACTTATACGACCCAGCGTGGCCAATTTGGACATACCAAGAGCAATTACCCCCAGCTAAATTTATATTTGATGATGACGACAGGCGAGGAATGGCCCTTGATTCTACAGTTTCGGGAGGGTGTATTATTTCGGGTTCGGCAGTAAGAAAATCATTGTTGTTTTCTAACGTGCATGTGCGCTCGTTTTGTGAAATTGAACAATCGGTTATTTTACCGGGCGCTATTATTAACCGCGGATGTAAAATTAAACGTGCAATAATAGACAGAAGCTGTGAAATACCTGCAGGGCTTGAAATAGGTTTTGACCGTAAAACAGATGAAGAAAATGGTTTTAGGGTATCAAAAAAAGGCATTGTACTTGTTACACGCGACATGCTTAGTGAACTTGCTAAAAAGTTAGAGCGTCAAACACAAGAAAATAAGAAACTAGCTTAATACAGAGTTAGGCAAAACAAGCTTGCCCTAAAGCGGGTGAGCTTATTAAAACAAAGGAAGTAGTAAATTAATGCATGTATTAATGGTTGCAGCAGAGAACGATGCGTTACCTGGCGCTAAAGTAGGCGGTGTAGCAGATGTAGTCCGTGATGCCCCGAAGGCTCTTGCGAAGCATGGCGTATCGGTTGATGTGGTGATCCCAGATTATGGATTTGAGCCATTAAATAGGCATTACATAGGTGAAGTAACCGTGGCGTTTAATGCTCAATCTCATGTAATGACTTTGTTTAAAGTGGATCAGACAAAAAATAACATAACTCAAATTGTAATAAGCCACCCAATGTTTAGTGAATCGGGTAGCGTTTATTGTAATGATGCACCGGGTAGGCCATTTGCAACCGATGCAACAAAGTTTGCGCTATTTAATGCGGCTGTTTGCGAAGCATTATTGCAAGGACTACTTAAACGCCCTAGTACGCTGCATTTACATGACTGGCATAGCGCATGCGTTGCTGTTTTACTTAAGTTTGAGCCACGTTACAGTGCTTTACACGATATACATTTAGCGTACACAGTGCACAATATAGCACTACAAGGAATAAGGCCTTTTAAGCACGATGAATCGAGCTTAGAAGCTTGGTTTCCATCATTAAGTTACAACGGGCAACACTTGTGCGACCCAAGGTATGCAAATTGTTTTAACCCAATGCGAAGCGCCATTAATTTAGCAGACAAAATTCATTTAGTGTCGCCTACCTACAGCCAAGAAGTGCTTAAACCCAGTAATTACAATGATGGCTTTTTTGGTGGGGAGGGGCTTGAACAAGACCTACAAAATGCAGCCGAACAAGGTAAAGTGGTCGGCATTTTGAATGGCTGTGAATACCCTGCATTGGAAGTTGCAAATGCAGTTATGGACGAGTTGTACAACGAGGCAGAAAAAAGCTTACTTGCTTGGATGAGCAACAGCGAACAGCTTGAAAGCGTTCACTACATTGCGCACCAACGATTAAAGCAATTTAAAGCAACACCAAATAATGGGCCAATTGTTACAAGCGTAGGTAGACTCACAGAACAAAAAGTATTGTTATTATGTCAGCCATTAAATGGTGAACTTGCGATAGACGCAGTATGTAATAGTATTAATGAACAGGGTGGGCGTTTAATCATATTAGGCTCTGGCGATAAAGCGCTAGAAGCATTGTTTACAAAAGCCATGGCACGTAACGAAAATTTACTATTTTTAAAAGGTTATGCGCAAAAAGTAGGTGATTTAATGTATCAATTAGGTGATTTATTTTTAATGCCTAGTTCGTTTGAGCCTTGCGGAATAAGCCAAATGCTGGCAATGCGCGCAGGCCAACCTTGTTTGGTACATAGTGTTGGTGGATTAAAAGATACGGTAAAACACAATCAAAATGGGTTTAGTTTTAATGGCGCAACATTACGTGAGCAAACACATACTTTGCTTTCATGTTTAACCGAAACGCTAGCATTTTATAAGCAACATCCCAAAAAATGGCAGCAAATAAAATCTAATGCTAAAGCAGTACGCTTTTCGTGGTCTCAGGTTGCAAGTGATTACATTTCAACCTTGTACCGATAAAGTTTGTTTAATTTAACTTAAGCGAAGTGACATTTTAGATTATTTACGCTATTAATAACTTGGTATTAATGGAATTAAATAAAGTAGGTAAAGTGTCTGTATTTGTTGCAAGGCAAGCAATTTTCAATCGGCGTCAAAAAGTAGTTGCTTACGAGCTACTTTTTAGGGACAGTCCTAAAAACTTTTTTCCTGATATAGCCGAAGGGCAGGCAACTGCAAGGCTTATTATGGAAAATCAACTTAATTTGGGCACACGCCATATCACTTCTGGTAAAAAAGCGCTCATCAACATTGGGCCTGAATCTTTAGAGCTTGATCTGTGTGCCTTTTTACCGTGCCAAGACGTTGTGATAGAGCTTCTTGAAAGCATAGAGCCCACTGATACAAATTACGAGTTATGCCGAGAGCTCTTTCATAGTAATTTTAATTTAGCCCTTGATGACTTTGTATATAAACCGCAATGGGATCGCTTTTTAAAGCTGGTTAAACTCATTAAATTTGATATAACCATAACCCCATTAGACGATATTCACCCTATTATAAAAAAGCTCAAAGATCACAAACAAATTAAGTTACTCGCAGAAAAAATAGAAACTCAGGAAGAATACGAAGTTGCTGCTGGCATGGGCTTTGATTACTTTCAAGGTTACTTTTTTGCAAAACCCACCATGATGAAGCACAACGACATTGATTATAACTACGGGTTAGTCGTTGCAATATATGCTGAAATAATGGGCCCCAATCCAGATTTAACCAAAATAGCAGCGTTGTTTGAATTGGATGCCGCACTGGCTTATAAATTACTACGTTTAATTAACAGCGGCGTATTTCCCATACAAAGTAAAATAGCCTCCTTAAAGCAAGCGCTGGTTTATTTGGGCCAAGAGCGGTTAAAAAAGTTTGTTAGTTTAATTGTTACCGCTCACACCGCTGGTAAAAAGCCTGCAGAGCTAATGCAAGTGTGCGTCGTCCGTGCGCGCTTTTGTGAATTGATTGCTAAAAAAGTGGCCAAGCATCAGTCAGGAGAGGCGTTTTTAACCGGCTTGTTTTCGCTTCTTGACGCTATATTAGATCAACCAATGAGCTTGCTTGTTGAAAAATTACCTTTCCAGGATGATATAAAAGCAGCCTTGCTCGAAGAAAAAAACACACTGTATTACATTTTAAAAGTTGTTAAAGCATACGAAACCGGCAGCTGGTGGGCACTCGAACAAGCTGTTATATTTTTAAATATACAAAGTGATATACTACCAGAGCTTTACCAGAAGTCGGTTGACTGGGCCGACAGCTATAAAAATAATATTTAACGGAAAACAGCTTTAATGCGTAATTATAATATGGACTTTATTCGCGGCATTGCCGTGCTTGGCTTAGTGTTTATGAATGGCTATGCCTTTGGTTTTATGGAATTTGGTTATGTGCCTTTAACCATCCCCCCTGTAAGCGACACCATCATTGAATATTTTAATATACTGTTTATAGAAGGCCGATTTAGAACGCTGTTTAGCTTACTTTTTGGCGCAGGTTTGTATATTCAATGGCAGCGCTTTAAATCATCGGTGCAAATAAAAAGTAGATTATATTGGCTCATAATTTTTGGTCTTATACATGGCTTTTTACTTTGGGCTGGTGATATTTTGTTTGTTTATGGGGTGTCTGGCTGGTTTATTATTAAATATCTAGACACCGACAACCCTAAGCTATTGCAAAGAGGGCTTGAGTTTACTGGGCTCTCGGCGGTTGTTACGTTTTTAGTGTTGTTCACTATTCCTGACGATCAGAGCTTTCGTGATTCTGCCAAGTTTATTGAGTTATTTAGTCCTCATTACAGTGATTACTTTAATGAAAATCTTTTTATAAATATCCTTATGCTAATCACAGTGCCGCTAATGACGATGTGGATGTGCGTTGGCATCATGCTAATTGGCATTTACGCGTATAAAGAGGGAATATTTAACAAAGGTCTATCAAATCAGCAGTTGTGGGTGTGTGGCTTAGGTGTACTTATATTTTGTAGTATACGACTAAGCACATCAACGCTTACTGGTGGTTTGGGGATGAGTTTACAAGAAATTTCTAACATGTTCGCTGCTCTGTGTATGGCAGGGCTTTATATTCATGTAATTGTTAAGTTTTGTAATAATAGCCCACAGTTTGGCAAACTAATACAGCAGGCGGGTCGCATGGCATTCACACTGTATATAAGCCAAACAGTTATGCAATTGCTTATTTATAGAGTGTTATTTCCAGAGTGGATACTTAGCTTTAACAGAATAGATTACTGGTTAGTTGCTGGCAGCTTAGTTGCTGTGCAGTTATTATTTACGTTATTTTATAGTCGTTATTTTAAACAAGGGCCGCTTGAAGTGCTGTGGCGCAAATTAACCGACATTAAATCGGCGGCATAACTCGCATTTTTAGGTGGTTTGGGTATACACTAGCGACCCTAAAAAATTAATACCATTAAGTGATATGACCGAATTAAAACGTTTAAATAAATTTATTAGTGAAACAGGTTTTTGTTCACGCCGTGAAGCCGATAAATATATTGAGCAAGGTCGTGTGTCAGTTAATGGTAATGCGCCAGAAATGGGCGTGAAGGTTGCAGCAACCGATGTAGTATTGGTCGATGGTAAACCATTAAAAACACCACCTAAACGCGTTTATATTGCCTACAATAAACCGGTGGGTATAACGTGTACAACCGAACGTAAAATTCAAAGCAATATTGTCAAAGCGGTTAATTATCCCGATCGTATATTTCCAATTGGGCGCCTAGATAGACCCTCTGAAGGGTTAATATTTTTAACTAACGAGGGCGACATTGTAAATAAAATTTTGCGTGCGGGTAATAACCACGAAAAAGAATACGTTGTCACCGTAGACAAGCCCCTTAACCGCCAATTTGTATCTAAAATGGCCAACGGCATTCCTATTTTAGATACTGTTACTAAAAAGTGTAAGGTTACACAAACAGCCCCTAAAGAATTTAAGATCATTTTAACTCAGGGGTTAAATCGCCAAATTCGCCGAATGTGTGAGTATTTAGGTTACGAGGTGGTGACTTTAAAGCGCACTCGTATTATGAATGTAACATTAAAAGGCTTAAAAGTGGGTCAATGGCGTCATTTATCCGATGTTGAAATGGCGCAAATAAACGACTCAATTGCTGACTCAGGCAAAACCCAAGAACACTCGATAGATACTAACAAGCAAGTTGATAAAAATGCTGCTATATCACCTAAGCGCGACTTTCAGGGTGAAAACCCTCGTCGTAATAAGCAAAAAGAGCGAGGCGATGAGCAAAAAAATAATCGAACTAATGCACCATATCAAAAGCGATCTACAACCTATGTTGGTAAACCAAAAACGGCGAAAGCAAATAGTGCATCTAGCAATAAAGCAGGCGCACGCACTAAGCTAAGTTTAAAAAAATAAGCTAAGCAATTACCACTGTATTAATTTAAGTTATAAAAAATGCCACAGTTTACGCTGTGGCATTTTTATTTAGTTAAACACTTAATATGTCTTTATCTACGTGGTTGGTATTCAATTCTAAAGATCATAGTATATAAAACAGGCACTACTATTAATGTAAGTATGGTCGCAAAGCCTAAACCAAACATAATTGTGACCGCCATAGATTGAAAGAACACATCAAACAGCAAAGGGATCATACCGAGTATTGTAGTGATTGCAGCCATTGCTACAGGCCGCACACGGCTCACCCCAGAATCAAAAACCGCTTGGTAAGGTGAGCTGCCCGCTTTTAGCTCAAGGTTTATTTGGTCGACTAATACAATGCCATTTTTAATGAGCATACCACTTAAGCTTAATAACCCAAGTAGGCCCATAAAACTAAACGGCGCGTTCATTGCTAACAAACCGGCACTGACACCAATAATTGCCAGTGGAACTGTGGCCCAAATTACAAGAGGCTGTTTTAATGAGTTAAACAGTAAAACCGTAATAGCAAACATAGCTAAGTAGCCAAGCGGCAAAGACCCAAATATAGCTTTTTGAGCTTTGCTTGAAGATTCATATTCGCCGCCCCATTCTAATGAGTAACCATGAGGTAGCTCTATAGATTCAACAGGGCCACGTACTCGGGCAAACAATTTAGCGGCTGTTTCATCTCCTAGCACATTTTGGTCGGCCATTACCGTTATTGTCCGCTTTCTATCGCGACGCATGATTAGGCTGTCTTCCCATTCAACTATAAACTCATCTACCACTTGAGTTACTGGTACAAATACACCTAAAACAGGGCTGTATATTTGTAAATCATGAACGCTATCTACATTAAGACGCTCATTAGCAGGGGAGCGCGCAATAATTGGCAGTAATTGAGTACCATCACGGTATACACCCACCTGTTTACCCGACAAGCTTGTAAGCAGCACATCATCCAAATCTGATTTACTTATTCCTAAGCGTCGTGCCTTTTGCTCGTTAAACTGTGGACGAATCATTTTGGTTCGCGCACGCCAATCATTACGAATATTAAATGCGCCGTCATCTTGAGCCATAAGCTTTTCAGCTTCAGCTGCGAGTTTTCTAAGAATGACAGGGTCAGGGCCTGTAAAACGGGCTTCTATTTTTGCATCAGTAGAAGGCCCAATCTCCATAGGCTTTATTTTTAGTTGAGCTGATAACGGTGTATTTTGAGAATAATCACGGACTTTTTGCATAACAACCGCAACTGCTTCGCGGTTTTTTACTCTTATAATAAGTTGTCCATACGACGAGTAAGATTTTTGAGGCGCATAAGTAAGCATAAAGCGCGGCGCACCTTGCCCGGTTGTACTTGTTACTTCTTCTACAAGTTCTTCTTGTTGCAAATAGTTTTCAAGCTTCTTTATGCCATCTAATGTGGCACGAATATCCGAACCTTGTTGTTGCCAGTAATCTACATAAAACATAGGTGTGTTTGATGCAGGGAAAAACGACTGCTTAACCGAACCAAAACCCACTACGGCACTGCACAGTAATACAACCATGAGGATCATTGTTGACTTACGATAGTGCATTGCTAAATCTAATAGTGCTTTATAGCCTGTAAAAATAAACCCTTGGTATGGGTCGTTATCTGAATCGTCTTCGGTGTTTTTATCTTTTTTAAATTCATTTTCTGAAAACATAAGGTTTGCAAAAAATGGAGTTAAAGTAATAGCGGTTATCCAGCTAAGTAACAGCGATATAAACAACACCCAAAACAAGCTGCCCGCAAACTCACCGGTTGCGTCAGAGCTTAAACCAATTGGCGCAAATGCAGTAATACCAATAATAGTTGCACCTAACAGTGGCCATTTAGTTTGCTCCACAATGTTAACTGCGGCCTTAAGTTTGGTTTGGCCACGTTTTAGGTTAATTAAAATTCCTTCGGTAACCACTATGGCGTTATCTACCAGCATACCAAGGGCTATAATAAGCGCACCTAACGATATACGTTGTAAGTCTATGGCAAACAACTTCATAAAAATGAAGGTGCCTAAAACCGTTAGTAATAAAATACCGCCTATTAAAATACCGCTTTTAAGGCCCATAAAAATAAGGAGTACCACAATTACTATCGCAATTGCTTCTAGCAGGCTAACAATAAAACCGTCTACCGAGGTTTCTACTTCTTTTGGCTGGTTGTATACAGCATTCACGTCAATACCATGCGGGCGCTGGTACTCAAGTTCTGCTAAGTGAGCATCAATACGTTTACCCACATCAACCACATTAACGCCATTCATAAACGATACGCCAATTAATAGCGCTTGCTCAGAGTTATATCTAATTACATTAGTGGGTACTTCAGCGTACTCTCTAAATACTTCGGCAACATCACCCAAATAAATAAGCTCGCTCGCACCCGGTTTAGAAATCAGCAGAGTTTCAAGTTCTTTAACATCTTTAAATTCGCCGGTAGGATGAAAACGAATCGACTCATCGCCCACTCTAATTTTACCCGCGTTAGACACCGTGTTTTGAGATTGTAACAAAGCAAATATATGGCTAGGTGCAATACCAAGTTGGGCTAATTTACGGGTAGATATTTCTACCATTACTTGCGGCTGTTGCTCACCTGCAATCGTTACCTTGCTTACCCCTTTAACTAATACCAGTTCACGCTTTAAATAATCGGTGTAGTCTTTTAGTTCATCGTAAGAATAGCCATCACCTACAACAGAATATAAAACACCATATACATCGCCAAAGTCATCTAAAATTGTACTTGGATAAACACCACTGGGTAAAGACGGAGAAAGATCGTTTATTTTACGACGCATTTCATCCCAAATTTGGCGAAGTTGCTCTTTTCGATAAGTGCTCTTCATTTCCACGGCAATTTGCGACTTCCCGTTGGATGAAATAGAAGTCACGTGGTCAACATAGGGTAACTGTTGAATTGCATTTTCGAGTGGAAAAGTAACTTCTTCCTCGACTTGCTGCGGTGATGCGCCAGGGTACATGGTAATAACCATGGCCTGTTTAAGTGTAAATTCAGGGTCTTCTAACTGGCCTAAATCAAAATACGATACGCTACCACCAATTAAAAGCAGCAGGGCAAACATCCAACTAATTACTTTTTTCTTTATAGAAAATTGTGCAAAGCTCATAATTATAAGCCTCGCTCTTTATTCCATGGACGAACTTTCATGCCTTCTTCAATCGAGTGAACACCCGCAGACACCACAATTTGGCCCTCTTTAATACCGCTAAGTACCTCTATGCCATCATGGTGTAATTGGCCAACTTCAACAGCTTGCTTATGGACTTGGCCGGTATTTTCATCATAAAGCCAAACATAGGCATTATTTTTAATTGCTTCTTGTGGATCAGAAAAAACCGATTCAATAGGGAGTATTGTGTAAGCAACCTGCGAACGTGTTACTTTACTTAAATCAATTAAAACGCGGCCAGTCATACCTGCTAGTAAGTTAAAGTCATCAGGCACGGGTAACGAAAACACCACTTTATAAGTGAGTGTTGCTGGGTCGGCTTGAGTGTCCCATTCTTTAATATCGAGCGAGTATTCTTTATCTTCAAAACCATCAAATTTAACAGTAGGGTGGTAATCAGTGCCTTTTTTGAATCGTGCCACTATTTTTTCAGGAACCTGAATTTCTACGTCCATTAAATCACGCGTTTCTAGGCGCAAAATATTTTGTTTAGCTTGAATATTTTCAAAATTCTTTACAAACACTTTGGCAACAGTGCCCGCAAAAGGGGCTCGCAATTCACTGTACTCTAGGTTGGTTTCAGCAATTTTAAATGCCGACTCAGCAATTTGCATATTGGCGGTTGCTTGGTCTAGCTCAGATTGACTGGTAATTTTTTTCTCGAATAATTGTTCAATTCGGCTCAGTTGCGATTTTGCTAGTTCGTAACGTGCTTTACGTTCATCAAACTGGAGTTGAAAATCTTCAGGGTCTAATTTGGCTAGTAAATCGCCTTTTTCAACGTGCTCCCCAGCAAGAACCGGAAACTCTATAAGTTCTCCGTTTACCCTAAATGCAAGGTAAGATCCTTGGTTTGCAACCACCTCAGCTGGGAAACTACGAATATTGATTTGAGAGTCATGGCCAATATTGAACAGCTTAACAGGGCGAATGGGCTCTTCTTTAACTTGTTGTTCTGGCTCAGAACAGGCAATTAAGCTAAGTAGGGTCGTTGTTAGTAAACATAGACGAAAGAGTTTCATGTCTTCTCCGTTGCAATATTGGCAAAATAAGTAAGTGCAGGATACGCTGCAAACATATAAAATAAAATTCATTAAATTTTAGATACTCAATAAGTTTTACTTATAATGTTTTGAGGCGGTATATGAAGCTGAATCAATTAGTAATATTAGATGCCATAGTGCAAAGCGCAAGTTTGAGCGGTGCTGCGCAAAAGCTTCATAAAACACAGCCCGCGCTAACGTTGGCTATAAAAAACTTAGAAGCGCAAATAGGCTTTGAGCTGCTAGATAGAACTAAGTACCGGTTACAGCTTACTGAAAAAGGACGTATTTTTCATCGTGAGGCACAACAGTTACTGCATGCAAATGACGAGCTTGCCAAACTCGCAGAAGAGCTTTCGTTAGGAAATGAACCCCAATATCAAATTTGTTACGAACAGCTCTGTCATAAACAAAGTTATAACAAGATCATAAGTAATACTTTTAGGCAGTTTACGAGTACAGAGTTTTGTATTACCAGTGGCAAACGGTTTGTATCATTAGAACAAGTTAATAGTGGGCAAGCAGAGTTAGGTATTGGCCCCTGGTTTGATTTATTTCATGCTACAGGTGACTTAGAAAGCGTGCCCATAGGTAAGCTCGATATTGGTATAGTAAGTGCTAAAGGGTTATTACCCCAACAGTTAACATACACACAATTACAAACCTATCCGTGTTTAGCTATGTTTGAAAGCGATTTAAGCATAGACAGCGATAGGCTATCTTACTCTAAAGGTTCTGCAATGATGAAAATAGACGATGTAGCAACTTTAAAATCGTTTTTACTTTCAGGGGCCGGATGGGCAATGATGAGCCTAGAGCATTGCAAACCTGAAATAAAAGCAGGCTTATTACAAGAAATCCATATTACAGATCGCGAACATAAATTTAGCGCACAAATAAGAGCGTTTAGGCAGCATGCTATTCATCATGGCCCTGTGGCACGCACTGTATGGGAGCAATTTAAACAACTAAGTAAGGCTTACGCTGATAAAAATGGATATTGAAAAAGAAACCCTTATTTATACTGTAATAGCCGGTATCCCAGCAGGAAAAGTAGCAAGCTATGGTCAAGTTGCTACGTTGGCTGGATTTCCGCAAAACTCACGTTTAGTTGGCCGTTTATTAAAAATAATGCCAAGTGATTCGGTTATTCCATGGCATCGTGTTGTAAACAGCCAAGGTAAAATAGCGTTCCCTGTAGGCAGTAACAAGTACCAAGAACAGCGTCAAAAATTATTATCAGAAGGTGTACTTTTTATAAACGACAAAGTAAATATGCGTGAGTGTAGATGGCAGTAAAATTAACACTTTAGGCTAATTGCCAGTGTAGATCCGATAAATTAGTGCCATTCGGCACAGTAAAATACCTTCTAGATATTTTTGCAAAGTACTCAGTATTAACAGATGAACACCTAACGCCTCGGCAACGTCCTTTAATTCGGTATCGTCTCGTAAGCTAAGTTTGACTGCTTTGATTTTGAAATTAGCGGGGTAAAAATATGTCTTTCTAGATTGGGTATATCTAGGCATATTAGCCTCCTTAAAGTAATGATGAGGTGTCCACTAAATCGGGTGAGGAGCATAGTTTCGTTTAAAGCTCTTGTTATGCGCAATCACTTGCCCCGAACTATCAAAAAGTATGGATAGTTGACCTGATTTCAACTTTTCTCGAAAGTCAGGTAAAGCAACTTTACCATCAAGTAGATCGCCTAGTAACATGTCCATCAAACTACCAAATACTAGGTCATTATAATTTTCAAATTCAGGATTTGAATTTAACAAAGTACATATCATACGTGGAGGTTGAACTCCCGAGGAATCCGAAATAGTAGAGTGCTTGGGGTTATTCTTTAGATGTAAACTACAACAGGCGAAGTGAGCAACAAGTTCTCTAAATTGCATATTTGTAACTGAACCACTTAACTTATTTATAACTGTTGGTTGGATCTGATTATATACGGCGCCAGCGTCGCCGAATACAGTAATAATGCCAAT
The DNA here is from genome assembly GCF_016865405.1 of Pseudoalteromonas sp. PS1M3. Classification (NCBI taxonomy): domain Bacteria; kingdom Pseudomonadati; phylum Pseudomonadota; class Gammaproteobacteria; order Alteromonadales; family Pseudoalteromonadaceae; genus Pseudoalteromonas; species Pseudoalteromonas sp. PS1M3. The sequence goes on from NZ_AP022625.1 coordinate 545,983, forward strand.
GCCTCCAATAATAACTCCTGAAGTATTTGCGTAAGAGACGTCCATATAATCAAACTCTTTTTCTGCATCAATACTTTCAACCGGAACAATAAAGAAAGATCCTACACAATTTTGTTCTAATGTTGCTTGGGTATAGGGCACACGGCTTAAACAATAAACATGATGAAAACTTTCCCACTCATAACCTACTCCTTTTGCGATTGATGAATACTCAACCCTTCGATCTAAGTACATTCGTAGAGACTGATCTTTAACATGAGTTTTAATAAATAGAAGCGCCATCCACAAATAAAGGTTCAAGTATCCTTTCTTCTCAATATAATTAACCAAATCATCGAAACCTCTTGAAAACGCCTTACTCAATGGAGTTTCCAATTCAGCACTAAGTAGGCTATTACATTCGATGCAACAGGGAATCACATATTGGTTGTATTTATATTTTGAACCATTAGGTAAATTCACGGCTTCATTGTGAAGGTCAAATCGCTTTAGAATCCAATTAGGTATGATGTGCTCTTTATTCTGATTCTGTGGGTTTAGAACTTTCGTACAAAGAAAGCATATATTTAAACTACAAACGTCAGATTCAAATGCTGCAATGCTAACAAATGTAACTTTACCATTCGCATCTACAATATTTCCATTTTCAAGTATCATCATACTGCCAAGCGTTGCGAATCACTCTTAAATGCTTTGTTATAACTTTGATACCAGTAGGTCTCTTAGCTGCGTCACTACCCCGACTAAACTTTCATTCGGGTTAGATGATTCATAATCATCAGGACATATCCAATCTAGAAACTCTGCCGCATTAGTCCCACCACCAATCATAGTGATAATATGATTTTGTACTTCGTCTGGTGTTAGACACTTTTTTGTTTTCAGTGAGTTAATATGAGCCACGTAGTCATCTCGCAAGGTTAACAGTGATTTGTTGCTAGTAATTAGCTCGTTATACTGCCCCCGAATTTTATTCAACTCAGGAGTCATTTCGTTAAATTCACGAGAGTACTTACGATTTAACTCAACGTACTTGCAGCAGTTTAATACAATTGAGTTAAAACACAGTCTCCAAATACTTTGTCGACTAGCTACTAATTCTGGTTTGTGCATATAAGGCTTATCTTCATATTCACGAATGATACTAACTGAAATAGTTAGATCACCGATCAAACCAACGAGAATCTCTGATAGCTCATGATTTCTATTTCTCACTCAAACTCCAATAAAAGTTATAACGCCGCGCTCTGCGGAAATTTGGGAGCGCCAGCGAGTAATTTTTCCGTAGCAGCGCCTTGTGTACGCCCGACATGGGCATTGACTTATGAGGTGAAAGTCCTCTGTAGGAAGATCACCGTTTAAATAACACACTGTTATTAAACGATAACTACTAGCGAATGGCAAGGGCTAAATCGCGAGATATAGTCTAGAGGAAGCCGCTAGCAAATCTGTGAGCTGATGAACAAAAACATCATATGAGGCGTAGGCTGGAGACGAGCTAGCACAAGATAGCGAAGTCATGTGATCTAACGGCCACCGTAGATGATGCAGTTGTGCAGAGAAAGTCGATGCACCTTATTCGGGGAGATCTGATAAACACGCATCCGCGCTAACGCTTGGAGATTACCAGTTAGGGACTGGTTGTTCAACCCTTGGCGCTTTGGTTGCTGCGACCTACAGCGAGCGAAATAGCAGTAAACAAGCGTTAGTTTCGACGCGCTTTATCGAGTAATCGCTAGAGTGATTTATCAGAAGTCAGCAGACGGCATAGTAGCCAAACGCCCATCGTAATGGAGGGGACACGGTGAAGGCCTGAACATCTTAACCAGAGGAGATACTACAAATGAACTTGAATTCACATAGATCACCGTGTTGTGATAGTGATGAACGGCGTTCGACTGTGAATAATACCTCGAATGAATACAACAAAACAGATCGTGACCTGATGGCAAGGGTACTGAGCAACCACAATATTGGTGCAGCATGGCAACATGTTAAGCGCAATAAAGGGGCTGCGGGTATTGATAATATGAGTATTGAGGAATTTAATGACTTCGCTAAGTTACATTGGCTGGGTATTAAACAACAATTACTTAGCGGCACTTATCAACCCTTGCCAGTCAAACGCGTGATGATACCCAAACCCGATGGCGGTGAGCGAATGCTTGGGATCCCTTCTGTTATCGACAGAGTGATCCAACAAGCTATTGCTCAAGTGATTAGCCCTTACTTTGAGCCTCTATTTTCACCACATAGTTATGGTTATCGCCCTCATAAAAGAGCCAGCCAAGCAGTAAATCATGTTCAATCTTGTGTTAAACAAGGTTATAAAACAGCAGTTGATATTGACTTGTCTAAGTTCTTTGATGAAGTAAACCATGACATGCTGATGAATCGTGTTGGTCGTAAAGTCAAAGACAAAGCACTCATGCGCCTACTTGGTAAATACCTCCGAGCGGGGATCGCAGAGCGCGAAACGGGTCTGTGGTTTGAGTCAACCAAAGGAGTCCCTCAAGGTGGGCCATTATCCCCTTTACTTTCCAATATTTTACTCGATGAATTAGATAAGAAGCTAACCTACAAACACCTTAAGTTTGCACGTTACGCTGATGACATAATCATTTTAGTAAAAACGAAAAGCGAAGGACTCATAATCCAACGGGAAATTACTGCGTTTATCACTCAGCGATTAAAACTCAAAGTGAATGAATCGAAAAGTCGAGTCGGTCCCGTATCAGGCTCGAAATTTCTCGGGTTTACCTTCCGTTACGCTCAAGTGCAGATCCACGAACAAGCGCTAAAGAAATTTAAAGCAAATGTAAGAGAACTCACTAACCGCAACTGGGGGATCTCAATGACCCTACAAATTCATAAACTGACGCAATACTTACGCGGATGGGGATACTATTACCTAATAGCCAATGCTTATCAATTAACGGTGGATTTAGATCACTGGATCCGTCGCAGGATAAGAATGTGCTACTGGCGACAATGGCGTAAACCACGCACTAAAGTACGCAGTTTAATGAGATTGGGTGTTAGCGAGCGACTCGCCATAGCCTGTGGTATCACCAGTAAAGGCCCTTGTAGAAGCTCAAAAACAAAAGGAATTAACATTGCGCTAGGTAATGACTATTTAGCATCACAAGGTTTAGTGTCATTGAAAGATATTTGGATCAATATTCATTACGGGAGATGAACCGCCCATTGCGGACCCGCATGATGGGTGGTGTGGGGGCTGGAGGTTAGAGACCTCCGGCTACCCGATTACGTGTTTTCATGAGCGAAACCCAGTCATCCGGAACTCATTTCCAGTGATTTCACAGGATATTTGATCAATAAACTGTACTATGGATTTTTCGATGAACTCACTAAGTAGCCAAGACGCATCTTTTTCTAAGTGTGCTCTTAGCGACTGTGGTTCATACCGAGCAAGCTCACTTAGCCTATGCATTGCAGCATAAGTTAGAGGCAGCGTGCTACGACTAATTACAGATGTAGATTTTAAGTCTTTTCTTTTAACGTACCAGAGGTCGTTTGCGCTATAAATATAGGCCATTTCAGAGCGCCTATTCTTTAAATAATTTTTTAGCCTATTATTACTAATCAAGTCAGGTTTATTTCTTGGTGCATTCCATTTAAAATCTTTATTCCTTCTCACGGTGTAAATTTCGTCATTTCGATACCTACGATCTAAACTATACCCCACAAGTCTACCTAACGTTGTTGCATTTGAATGCTCTGGCTCTAATTGGAGTTCAAGCCAGCATTTACCTCGACTTTTGTCGTGAACAATTCTAGGATTTAATACAGGAATAAATACTTCAGCTTGATTACCGTATGTTGAATGATACGCTCGATGAACATAGGGTAAATTATATAAAATGTCTTTCAGATTATATTCTTCAAACTTTCTCTCTGTTGACTCTGGTGTAACTGGTTCTTCTAGGTAAACACATAACCCCGAAAGTACACCTCTAACCTGAAACCTGACAAGCTCATTATTTAGACGTTTGTGGCCATCTGATACCTTTCCAGAAACCCCATGCGAAAAATGATAATCAATTGACTTACACTCCAGCAAAGCCTTTGTTGCATTTAGAAAACAGTAATACGTTGTTAATGGCTTAGATATAAGATCAAGCTGTTTGGTTGCTTCATAGAAATTTTTTGCCTGCTGCCAATAGAAAACAGCATCACTATTCGTGCAATTTCTTTTTAGATATATCTCTACAAACTGCCAAGTTGAGTCAGTGAGAATTACTTTGCTGTCTAATTTCGGGGAAATAAGAGGCCGATATACTCTTACAGGCCACTTACCACACTGAGTAGATGGGCGAATTTTATTCTCTTTGAGATCAGATTTAATCTTAGAAATATCATCATCCAATCTGGTAACTTTTTGCGACAATGAATTATTTGGGTTTGCCAATCTTCAATTCCTTAGATGATCTTCAAAAGACACGTAACATGTTTATAGCGAGCTAATCGCGCGTATTTCTACCATAGCATCGCTTGTTTGTCTTAATTACTCATTTGTAACAAACTTCTTAAGCATTTGCTAGTACTAACAAAATACAGTCGTTCAGGTTTTTAATGCAAGATAAAAACGAGCGATTGGGTCGTTTTCCTGACTATGCAAGCACTATACTTTGACGAAATTAAAAAGTAACTGTTAACTCAAGCTCTAAGCAGCCATTAATAAACGTAGGTACTGATCGAAATATAATGACAAACACAACCAGCTATTACGAATAAGTGCCAAATTGCGTGACTGAATTGAGTTGTTTTAGCGCTGTAAAATAGTGTGCCTGCGCTATAAAAAATTCCGCCAGCGAGTAGCCAATACAAAGCTTTTACATCAATGCTTGAATACAATGGATAGATAATTGCTAATGCAAACCACCCCATGAGTAGGTAGGTGGCTAGGGATATTTTTTTGTTACCATTTTTAACAAGTATTTTGTATGCAACACCTGCAATCGCAACGGTCCATATAAAGGTGAGTGTACCCCATGACCAGGCCCCCGTTAGTGAGAGTAATAAAAAAGGAGTGTATGTGCCTGCAATAAGTAAATAAATGGCGCAGTGGTCACACTTTTTATACAAGGCACGCAACTTAGGTTGCACGCTCGCGTGGTATAGTGTTGATGATAAAAATAGTATAAATAAGCTACTACCGTATATTGCGGTACTTATATTGGCTTTAGTGCTGGTTGCTTGGTTAAATAAATCCCACATAACAAAAACAGCAAAAAAAATACCGAGTGCGTGGCTTATAACATTGAGCTGTTCTTCTTTACGAGAATAAGGGGCGTCGAGTGACATTACTGCTCCTACCACTATTTAATTTGAGTTTAGTGTACAAGTGTACGCTGAAACTTTCAATCACTGTATAAGTTAAAGCTTTTCTTGATTTTAAACAAAAATAATTCACTATGGGTTGGCCTATTTACAACAAAACTCAAGTTAATAACCATGAAAGCAAATTTAAAAGCCGCATTACTAACAGCCATTATTTACCCAGGGGCAGGGCACTTTTCGTTAAAAAAACATTTAATAGGTGCAATATTTGCTGGTGTGTTTTCGGTATTATTAATTTTAACGATGAAAGATATATTTGCCGTTGCACAATGTACAGCCAATGAAATTGTGGCAGGAAAAATACCGATGACCATCACCTCTATATTAGGTGCTGCAAAAGAGCCGTCACTGGCATGTGCAAAACTTGCAGAATACAAATACTTGCCACTTATGATAATTATTTGGGTGCTGAGTATGGTTGATGCCTATCGTTTAGGTAAAAAGTAAACCCAGGCCTCCCCATTTTTTTGTATTCACTTTTTTGTTATTTCAAAACCATTATTTAAAGTTGTGTGTTTTTTTGTAATGACTTTGTAATTCACCGTGCCATTTTGTATTTAAATTTTTTAGCTAGCATAAAAAAATTAAGCATACCCCTATTTATTTTTTAACTAAAAAGTGGCTAAAAAATAAAACTACGTGGTTAAATTAACCTTTCCTGAATTTCAATAAATTAACCAGCTCATTAAAACTTTATTAATATCAGCAATTTAAACTTTATTTTCATCTTGGCACAACCCTTGAGTATATAACTACGTCTAAACAATACACAAACAAGGAATACCATTATGAAACATTCAATTAAAATCGCTATGGCTAGTTTATTAGTATTAGGTTCTTCGCAAGTAAACGCGACAGAAGTGGACCTAGATGTAACTGATATTTTAACAAACACTGTAACTACCTACATTAAGCAAACCACCATTGAGCTTGAAAAATCTATAAAAGAAACACTTTATTTTGATACAAAATTAACACTGGAAACGTTAATTGAGCCTGCTGATTTAGTGAGTAATGAAGCGGCAGAAAGTAAAGACCCTGCAGTTAATAACGCAAAATAAGCAACTTAAAGGAATAAGGCGATGAGTACCGAACTTGGATTATTTGCACTTATGTTGGCACCCGTAGTGAGTATTATAACTGCGTATGTATCTGTACAAGCATTAAAGAGTATGGGTGGGTGGCTTAATATTTAACCAATTAAGTATAATGCAATTAATTCGGTTTATTTAAAGCTGATCGACTTAGTAAAAACGCACGTAAATAAAGGCAGTGTTATTGATAGAAGTAGACTTTATGAAACGTGCGATTTTCCCATTACCCATTTTTATTTTACCTGAAGGTTATACGCGTTTGCGTATTTTTGAACCTCGTTATTTAAACATGGTTAAAACCGCATTAAAAAATAACACGGGGTTTGTGCTATGTACGTTTGAGCACGACACACCTTTTAACATTAGCGCCCAAGGATGCTTGGTTGATATAATCGACTTTGACCAAGACGATAATGACGTGCTGCTTATTGATGTTTTTGCGTCTAAAAGTGTTCAAATAAATGATGTTTACCAAGACGAAGAAGAACTTCGCCATGGTTTAATATCTGATTGCAAAACGCCTTACTGGTATAGCGATAAAAACAAACAAGTGGGTGAGCATTTTTTATTGCATGACGCATTGCGTAACGTTTTTTATGGCAACCCTGAACTTAGCCTACTTTACAAAACAACTAACTTTAATAATTTAGCTTGGATAGCCGCCCGTTGGCTTGAGTTGTTACCTATTTCGATCGAGAAAAAACAACAACTTGCGTTCGAAACTAACTTTGATAACTTACTTAATTTCCTCCATACTGTAATTAATAACGAATTTGCCTAAATAATGTGATCTCGTACCATTTATTGCACGTATTACCTTTATCAAAACAATAATGGGATCAATTACTATGGTAAGTCAACAACAGTCAACTCGTTGTGAACCTAATACAGGTAAGTATACTGCCATGCCAGAAACGCCTAGTTCTGAACTTATGCAAGCATTACTGTCGGTTGCACAAGACCGTGATAAAAAAGCATTTGCCTATTTATTTGAATACTTTTCACCAAAAATTAAACGCTTTGGAATAAAGCAATTTGGTGTGGAAGCACAAGCAATGGAGCTTGTACAAGAAACATTAACGTCTGTATGGCGTAAAGCACACTTATACAACAGCGATAAGGGTGCTGCGACTACGTGGGTTTATACAGTAATGCGTAATGCGTCATTTGATATGCTTCGTAAAATGAAGAGCAATAAAGAAGAAAATATCAGCGAAGACATTTGGCCTTTAATTAATGATTCTGAAGACACAAATCACGAATACACTGACCATTTAGAAGACAAACAAATTAAACGCTACCTTGATAAATTGCCTATCGCTCAACGTGAGGTCGTTCGTGGTGTATATTTTCAAGATATGTCGCAAGAGCAATTAGCTCAACAACTTAATATTCCAGTAGGCACGGTAAAATCACGATTACGTTTAGCCTTGCAGAAATTACGTAATGAAATGGGAGATCAGCATGATTAAACATCACCCGAGTGAAACACTACTTACAGAGTATTGTTCAGCGTCGTTAAGTGCCTCTTTGAGCCTTGCAGTTTCGATACATGTGGATATGTGTCCTGTTTGCCAAGAAAAAGTAGCAAAAATAGAAGCAAGCAACGCAGATGCTTTGTTTAGTGAAGACACCGAAGCTTTTGAGAATCCGGTTAATAACCAATCTCAGTTGCTTGAAGAGTTTGATATGAATGTGCTTGACTTAATTACTGCAGACGATTCTGTAGACGAAGTATATGAAGTAGAGCCAGTTAAAGTAAGTGTAAATGATCACAATTACCAACTCCCTCGTGCTCTGACTCGTATTTCGCACAGCAAGTTTACTCAAGTTGGCAAATTAGCCCGTTCACGTGTAGCACTAGACGATGGCGCATTACGTTCAAGTTTACTGCACATAGATGCGGGCGGTGAAATTCCTGAACATACGCACACAGGTTTTGAAATAACCCTATTACTTGACGGTGAGTTTTGTGATGAAGACGGACACTACGTGCCAGGTGACTTTATTTGGCAAGATGGTCGCCATCAACACACGCCAATAACAAAAGATGGGTGTTTATGCTTTACAGTTGTGAGCAGTGCGCTACATTTTAATAAAGGGCTAAGTAAATTACTAAATCCAATTGGTAATTTAATCTACTAAGAGATTACATGCAAAAAACTACAATAAAAATAGGTATAAGCGCCTGCTTAGCAGGCGAGAAAGTTAGATTTGATACAGGTCACAAAAGGTCAAACTTTTGTATGGACGAACTTGCAAAGCATGTTGAATACACACGCTTTTGTCCTGAGGTTGCGGTTGGCTTACCAATTCCTCGACCTACAATTCGCCAAGTTCGAGTTGGCGACACAATTAAAGTTTGCCGTCCTGATGGCTCTGGTGACGTTGGACCGCAGTTAACCGAGTACGGTAAAAAGGTTGCTACTGAGCAAGCTAAAGAGTTGAGTGGTTTTGTATTTTGTGCCAAAAGCCCAAGTTGTGGCATGGAGCGTATAAAAATATACAACGAGGCTGGGACGGGTAATACCTCAGAGGGCGTTGGTTTCTTTGCAGAACAAATTATGAAGCACAACCCACTTTTGCCTTGCGAGGAAAATGGTAGGTTAAACGATATACACCTGCGTGAAAATTTTGTAATGCGCGTGTACGTTCTAAACAGTTGGCAGCAGCTTGTAAAAGAACCATTAAGTGTTCATCACTTAACGCAATTTCATGCAAAGCATAAGTATTTATTAATGGCACACAATTACCAAGCTTATCGAGAGCTTGGCAAGTTACTTGGAACCTACGCTGGTGATGATATAAACGCATTGGCCGATGAATACATTTTAGGTTTAATGACAGGGCTTAAAAAACCTGCATCTCGTCGTAATAACTGTAACACCTTAATGCATTTACAAGGTTACTTTAAAAAAGACCTTGCTAAGGTAGAAAAGCAAGAACTGCGTGAAGCAATAGACGAGTATCGCTCTGGTTTAGTGCCGCTTTATGTGCCTCTTACTTTACTTAAGCACCATCTAAAAGTTCACCCTAAAGAGTACCTAGAAAAACAGGTGTTTTTTAATCCCTATCCTCATGATTTAAAACTACGATTTGGTATTTAATGAATACATTATTTTGGTTTAGGCGCGATTTGCGCCTTTTTTCGAATGAAGCGTTAATAGAAGCGCTAAATAATGGCGCTAAACACGCCATTTTTTTTGTTTGCGAAAAGCAGTGGCAACAACACCAAGCAGCGCCAATACAAATTGATTTACTAAAGCGACGTGTAACTTATTTGCAAGAGCAACTTGCCAATTTCGGGATAACGCTTAATGTAATAAACGCTCCCAGTTTTAGTGATTGTGAATCTGAGCTACTTTCGTTTTGTGAAACTCATGATATTCAGCATATTATTGCTAATACAGAATATGAGCTTAACGAAGTAAATCGAGACAAAGCTGTTTTAGCGCAATGTGACAAACGTTCCATTACTTTTACATTATACGAAGGAGATTTAATTGCGCCTGTTGGTAGCATTAAAAACCAAAGTAATGAAATGTATAAAGTATTCACACCATTTAAACGCGCATGGTTAAAACAGTATCAAGATACTCACTTTAGCTTGGCGCAATGGCCACTAGAACAAAACCCTATAAAAATTGAAAAAAGCCAGCACCTTGAAAGCGATTGTAGTTCGGATAAATGGCCTGTTGATGATGAAACACTTTTGAGTGTAGTTGATAATTTTATTTGCGATAAGTTAACAAGCTACGACGATCAGCGTGATATCCCCAGTATTAAAGGTACATCGGGTTTGAGCCCGTATTTAGCGCTGGGCATTATTAGCCCAAAGCAGTTGCTAATTAATATACAGCAACGTTACCCCGACATTCTGACTACATCAAAAAGTAAAACATTCACGTGGGTTAACGAGCTTATTTGGCGAGAGTTTTACAGGCATCTTATTGCAGAGTACCCGAAGCTCTCTCGTGGTGAAAACTTTAACGAGAAATACAATCCTGTTGAATGGCGAAAAAGTGAAAAAGAATTTAACGCGTGGTGCGAAGGTCGAACTGGTTACCCACTCGTAGACGCAGCTATGTTACAGCTTAAGCAAACTGGATGGATGCATAACCGTTTAAGAATGGTAGTGGCCAGTTTTTTAACTAAACACCTATTAATTGACTGGCGTGAAGGTGAGCGCTTTTTTATGCAGCACCTTATTGATGGCGATTTAGCTTCTAACAATGGTGGCTGGCAGTGGGCTGCAAGCACAGGGTGTGATGCACAACCGTATTTTAGGATTTTCAACCCTATTACTCAAAGTGAGCGCTTTGATCCAACAGGTAAGTTTATACGTAAGTATTTGCCTGAGCTTGAAAATGTGCCAGATAAACACATTCATTTTCCGCATACTTACTTAGCTGCAACAGGCAAGGGAAGTGAATGTTACTGGCCAGCAATTGTTGACCACAAAGCTGCACGTGAACGTGCGCTCGCTGCATTTAAGGTATGATATGGATAACCAGTTACCAGTAGATAAATTTGTTGATATTTACCAGCAACTTAATAGCTCTAATTTGGACTTATTAAGTGACATTTATGCCGACAATATTCAATTTATTGATCCGATGCACGAAATTAACGGCATAGAAAGTTTGCGTGACTATTTTGCAAATTTATATAGCAATGTTAAGCATTGTCAATTTGATATAACGGATTCGTTTGGTATCAACAACAATGCATTTGTTTATTGGACTATGCATTATTCACATCCCAAACTGGCCTCTGGCAAAACCATATCTGTGCAGGGGCACAGTAAGCTAATTTTTGATAATGATAAAATTGTTAAGCATCGTGATTATTTCAACGTAGGCGAACTACTTTACAAGCATATTCCAATTCTAGGTAGTGTGGTTAGTTACATTGATAAGAGGGCGGGCTAATTATGGTTACCTTAATTACAGGCGCAACGTCAGGCATTGGCGAACAACTAGCTATTAAATATGCACAAATGGGCGACACCGTTATTGCATGTGGACGTAATACAGAAAAACTAGCTGAGCTTTCAAAACATAACAACATAGAAAGTTGTAAGTTTGATGCAACAAGCCTAAAAGATATTAAAGAAGCAACCATTGGATACCCACACTTTGACCGAGTAATTCTTAATGCGGGCAATTGTGAATACATAGACGACGCAAAAAACTTTGACAGTGCTTTGTTTGAGCGCGTAATTAATGCAAATTTACTGTCGGTTGGCTACTGCTTAGAAGCATTACTCCCTAAAGTTAAAAGTGGCGGTCAATTAGTTATTGTTAGTTCAAGCGTTACATACTTACCGTTACCACGCTCCGAGGCTTATGGGGCGTCTAAAGCGGGCGTAAGTTATTTAGCTAAAAGCCTAGCCGTTGATTTGATGGATGTGGATGTCACGTTAGTTCACCCAGGGTTTGTAAAAACGCCTCTGACTGAAAAAAACGATTTTCCCATGCCTATGGCAGTGACCGCTGAAGAAGCGGCAGATTATATGATCAAAGGAATAAACAAACGACGTAAAGAGGTACACTTTCCGTATCGCTTTACGCTTATATTAAAAGCATTGCGGATATTGCCTTTGCCGCTTTGGCTTAAAATAGCAAAAGGATTAACCCGTTGAAAAAAATAGCAATAATAGGAACTGGTGTATCAGGTTTAACATGTGGGCATTTGCTTCACAAACACTACGATGTCACTTTATTTGAAAAAAACGATTATATTGGCGGGCATACTGCGACTGTTGACGTAGATATTAAGGGCGTTAATTACGCCGTGGATACCGGATTTATTGTTTTTAATAACCGAACCTACCCTTATTTTGAAAAGCTACTTGAGCGTATTAGTATAAAAAAGCAAGAAACCCAAATGAGCTTCAGTGTTCATAATGAGGCAACAGGCTTTGAGTACAATGGCCATACCTTCACCAGTTTGTTTGCACAAAGAAGAAATATTTTTAGGCCTAAATTTTGGCGCTTGTTATCTGACATAGTTAAATTTAACAAACTATGTAAAGCCATACACGAAAAAGGCGAATATCAGCAATCGCAAACACTCGGTCAGCTACTTAATGAAAATCAGTTTAACGACTTTTTTAAATATCATTATATTTTACCTATGGGCGCAGCTATTTGGTCTACTAGTATTAAAGAAATGGAAAACGTAGGCGTAGAGTTTTTTGTAAAGTTTTTCTTTAATCATGGCCTTTTAGATATCACAAATAGGCCGCAATGGTATGTTGTACCGGGTGGATCACGTGAATACATTAACCCATTAATTAAAGGGTTTGCTGACAGAATAAAGCTTAACACTGATATTAAATCGGTAACACGTGCAAATGACGATGTAACCATTGAGCTTGCTAATGGCGAGCAGCACTTTTTTGATAAAGTTATTTTTGCGTGCCACTCAGACCAAGCACTCAAACTACTTGGTGATGCAACAAGCCAAGAAAAATCAGTACTTGGCGCAATTCCTTATACTGAAAATTCAGTAGTACTTCATACAGATACAAATTTACTACCTGACAGAAAAGCCGCTTGGGCTAGTTGGAATTATTTATTAAATAACAATACCGACAAAGCAGCTGTTGTTACTTACCAGATGAATATATTGCAAGGTATTCAATCAGACACGCAGTTTTGCGTTACGTTAAACCACCTTGAAGGGATAGATAAAAGCAAAATATTGCGTGAATTCACTTATCATCACCCTGTTTTCAACAAAGAGTCTATTGCTGCGCAAGGGCTTAAACAAACGATCGATGGTCAAAATAATAGTTATTTTTGTGGTGCCTATTGGTACAACGGCTTTCATGAAGATGGTGTACGCAGTGGTGTAGATGTGGCAAGGCAGTTAGGGGTTGAATTTGACTAGTGCTGTTTATTTAGGCGATGTTAAGCATCGCCGTTTTGCTGTTAAGACTCATCATTTTAGTAATCCACTTTATATGATGTGGGTTGATCTCAACAACCCAGAGCAATTGAACAATAAGCATAAATGGTTAGGTACGTCTGGTTCAAAAGCATTAAAGTTTAACGAATCAGACTACTTTGTTAATAAGCCCCACAATAATGATGCGTCAATCATTGAACGTGCAAATCATCAGTTATTATCGCTTGGTGTAACTGAGACTTTTAACCATGTATACATGCTAGGACAGCTCCGTTGCTTTGGTATTTACTTTAGCCCTGTAAATTTTTTCTTTTATGGTCATAGCGACAGTGAGTTTAAGTACATGGTGGCTGAAGTAAGTAATACGCCATGGAATGAGCGACACTACTACTTGATACCACTAGAAAAAAAAGTGAACTTTAAAAAAGTATTTTCCGTATCACCTTTTATGAACCTTGATATGAACTATCATTGGACAATTAGGTTAACGCAAGATAAAACATTGATTCATATTGAAAATAAGCGGGATGGAGAATTGCTATTTGATGCTACTCTTCGATTAACCCGCAAAGAACTGACTGAAAAAGAAATGAGTCAGTTGTTAAAGCGATTCCCAGCAATGACGTGGACAATATTTAAAGGTATTTATTACCAAGCGTTGAAGCTGTTTATAAAAAGAGTGCCTTTTTTAGGTCATTCTTAAAAGTCACAAATTACATACAAGCAGTAATAAAAATAATATAGGTGTTCTAATGGAAAAAGTGTCTAGCTTAAATTGCGAACAAAACACGGGCTGGTTTACAGGGCTTTATAAAAAATTAGTATTTAAAGCTTTTTCTTCAATAGAAACAGGGCAAATCACCGTTATTGATGAAGATCTGCAGCTTGTTTTTGGAGATGCATCATCCGACTTAAAAGTAACGGTAACAATTCATGACAAAGCGATGTACAAGGCGTTTGCATTATCTGGAAGTGTTGGCGCAGGCGAGTCTTACATTTTAGGTCAATGGAGTTGTGACAACTTAACCCGACTAATTGAGTTATTTGCTATAAATGAAAAACAGTTAGACGAGTTTGAGAAAAAATTCGCGTTTTTCAGCAACATTGCCCACAGACTAACTCATTTAAAAAATAAAAATTCTGAGTCAGGCTCTAAAAAAAATATAGTTGCTCACTATGATTTAGGTAACGATTTATACGAATCGTTTTTGAGTAAAGAAATGCTTTACTCGTGTGCTGTTTATCCATCAAAAGATGCCAGTCTAGAAGACGCGCAGCAGTACAAATTAAAGCGCATATGTGAACAGGTAGAATTGCAACCTGGCGATTCCGTTATAGAAATTGGCACAGGATGGGGCGCATTTGCCATTTACGCAGCAACACATTACGACTGCCACGTGACGACTACAACAATATCTGACGAGCAACATGACTTTGTTGCAGAAAAAATTAAAGAGTTAGGCTTAGAGAATAAAATTTCGCTTCTTAAGCTTGATTACAGACTACTCACGGGCAAATACGACAAACTCGTTTCGATTGAAATGATTGAAGCGGTTGGCCACGAATATTTACCTAGCTTTTTTACCCAGTGCGGTTCGCTACTCAAAGACGATGGCGCAATGTTGATACAAGCAATCACCATAAGCGATCAGCGATACAAGCACTACCTTAAAAATTCAGATTTTATTCAACAGTATATTTTCCCTGGTGGGTGTTTACCCTCATTAAACGAAATGAGTGAGCAAATCAAAAATAACACCGATATGGTTATCCATACTGTTAGTGATATTGGAACGCATTACGCACGAACCTTAGCTGACTGGCGTGAACGCTTTATCAAAAGTTGGCCTGACCTAGACCGCACGAAATTTGATGACCGCTTTTATAGGTTGTGGTTATTTTATTTTGCGTACTGTGAAGGTGCATTTAGAACGCGTGCAACCAGTACTGTACATTTAATGGCGCGCAAACCTCGCTTTAGCAGCAATGTAGATAAAATTGCACTCGCTTATTAATTTTGTCTTGTTTCAAGCAGTGTGGTTTTTATCATTACTGCTTGAAGGACAATCACTTTTATTTAGCGCTGGCATCATTGGCTTAATGTTTTACTTATCAAAGCAAAAAAAACAAGATGGATTATTGCTACTAAAAGCGCTTCCTATCGCTTTGCTACTTGAATACATAGCGGTGGAGCTTGGTCTACTTTCATTTAAAGTTGATCCTTTTCCAATTTGGCTGGTACTTCTATGGGCCGCGTTGCTTCTTTCATTAAATACATCGATGCATTTTTTAAGTCGATTAAGACTTTGGCAGGTATTTGTTGTTTGCCTTATTTTTGCGCCAGCTAGCTACTGGGCGGGTGCGCGTTTTAACGTAATTAATTTAGGCTTACCGCTATGGCAGTTTTGGGTAGCCTACGGTGTTATTTGGTCGGCAGCCTTTACGTTTATTGTATTTATAAACCAAAAAATTAAGTCGATTATTTTAGCAAGTCAAAATTAGTTTACCCTTTTATTTGTTATTAAAAGAAGGACTTTAATCGTGAAATCAATCATAACGACAACTGTTTTATGTCTTTTATTGTCTACTTCTGCCTTTGCTAATGTTGAATATAGCAAAGTGGGCGAGGGTAGAATGGAATACTTGTTTTGGGATGTTTACGACGCCACCTTGTATACCCCTTCTGGCGATTATGCTTTGGGTGAACACCCTGTCAAATTTAAGCTGACCTATTTACGTGATTTTGACGCCAAAGATATAGTTAAAGCAACCAATGAGCAGTGGGAGCACATAGGTAAAAAAAATCTAGTCGGCAAGTACGATGAGGTGCTTTTGTCTATTTGGCCAAACATAGGTAAAGGTGATTCGTTAACGCTGATAACTGATAAGGAAGGCAAAAGTACTTTTTTGCATAACGATAGCGAGGTTGGCGTAATTGATGATGTTGCGTTTTCAAGTGATTTTTTAGCTATTTGGTTAGGTAAAAATACGTCAGAGCCAGCTTTAAGAAAAAAACTATTAGGAAATTAAAATGATTATTAATAACGCGTTAAAAACGATTTTTGTGTGTGTATTTGCACTTTTTTTGGTTAGTTGCTCAGCGCCTAATGTAGAACACTACAGTAAAACAACTCCCAATTTTGACTTTAAAACTTTCTTTAGCGGCAAATTAAAAGCATATGGCATAGTGCAAGACTTTAAAGGTGAGTTAACCCGTAAGTTAGTCGTTGATATGAACGCTACGTGGGAGGGCAACCAGGGCGTCATAGAAGAAGACTTTGTGTATGATGATGGTGAAACACAAAAACGCATCTGGAAAATAACCCTTAATGACGATAACACCCTTACAGGGACTGCTGCAGACGTTCTTGGCGTTGCGCAAGGTAAGAGTGATGGCAGTGTATTTCATTGGAACTACAACGTAGAACTCCCTTATGACGGAAGCACTTTAGAAGTTAATTTTGATGATTGGATGTACTTGGTAACACAATCGCGCTTGATTAACCGCACATCTATTGTTAAGTTTGGTGTCGAGGTCGGGGAAGTGACCTTAGTTATCGAAAAAATATAGTTTTTATATGCTGATTAACATGCACCAAAATTGTACAAAAATTAAGTCTTTGTTAACACAAGATGCTGTATTTTAGCGGAAATTAATATAATTTTATGTGTTTTATAAGATTTTAACTAAAAATTGCAATTTGCTGTTGCTAACTTTTAAAAAATACATAAAGATAGGTTTTGCGAAGGCAAAATAATAACGAATAGGAATCTAACAATGAATAAAGCTCAATTAGTTGAAAAAATTGCTACTGACGCGGAAATTTCTAAAGCCGCTGCTACACGTGCTCTTGACGCGTTTACTGGCGCTGTAACTTCTGCACTTAAAGAAGGTGATTCAGTAGCATTAGTTGGTTTTGGTACTTTCTCAGTTAAAGAACGTGCTGCACGCACAGGCCGTAACCCTCAAACGGGTGCTGAGATCCAAATCGCAGCGGCAACTATCCCAAGCTTTAAAGCAGGTAAAGGTCTTAAAGACCAAGTAAACCTATAATTGGTTTTACAAATTAATTGAAAAAAGGGCTAATAAGCCCTTTTTTTTTGTGTTGAAAAAGCCGTAATGTAACGGCTCAGTATTTGAAAAGTTATGCTTTTAAGGCTTTATCGCCTCTACCAATTCCAACTGCACCTGAACGTACAACTTCTATGATATCTGTTTCATGGCGTAGCGTATCTAAAAATGATTCTATTTTGTCTGTGCTGCTCACAAGTTGTAAGCTGTAACTCTGACGGCCCATATCTAAAATATCACCTTTAAACACATCTACTACACGAGTAACTGCGGCACGCGTTGTTTCGTCTTGTGCAAATACTTTTACAAGGAGTAGTTCTCGTTCAATGTGGCTCATTTCTGTTAAATCAATAATTTTTAATACATCAACGAGCTTGTTAACTTGCTTGGTAATTTGTTCAACAATTCGGTCGTCACCCATTGTTGTTATGGTAATACGCGATAAAGACTGATCGTCAGTAGTACCTACCGTTAGGCTGTCAATGTTATATGCTCGTTGTGAAAATAGTCCAACAATACGAGATAGTGCACCGGGTTCGTTTTCTAATAATATTGATAAAATACGACGCATTATGCTTTAACTCCTTTACGTAACCACATTTCGTCAATGCCACCTAATTTAATTTGCATTGGGTACACATGTTCTTTTTCGTCGACAAGTATGTCTAAAAATACTAGACGATCCGTTATGCTCATTGCTTTGTCAATCGCGGGTTGAAGCTCGTCAAGTGTGTTTACCTGAATACCAACGTGGCCATAGCTTTCAACTAATTTTATAAAGTCAGGTAGTGAGTCCATGTAAGATGATGAATGACGACCGCCGTACACCATATCTTGCCATTGGCGTACCATTCCTAATGAGCGGTTGTTAAGAGAGACGACTTTAACGGCTAAGTTGTACTGCAAGCACGTAGAAAGCTCTTGAATGTTCATTTGAATAGAACCATCGCCAGTTACGCACACCGACTCTTTATCAGGAAATGCGAGCTTAACGCCCATGGCAGCCGGTAAACCAAAGCCCATAGTGCCTAATCCGCCTGAATTGATCCATTGGCGAGGGTATTTAAATGGGTAATACTGTGCTGCAAACATTTGATGCTGCCCTACATCAGAGCTGATGTATGCTTCGCCGTCTGTTGCTTTATAAAGCGCTTCAATGACAGCTTGAGGCTTGATTTTTTCTGAAGGGCTTTGTTTGTAACCCAAACATTTTTGTTCGCGCCAGCTAATAATTTGTCGCCACCAATCTTCTTGTGCACTGCGATCTATTTGAATTGTGCTTTTGTCTATTCCATCTTGTAGTTGTTTAAGTACAGTGTCTAAACAACCTACCACAGGTATATGCGCCTTAATGGTTTTAGAAATAGAGGTAGGGTCTACATCTACGTGAACAATAGTTGCATTAGGGCAAAACTTTTTAACGTTATTTGTAACCCGATCATCAAAGCGAGCGCCTAATGCTAATATAACGTCGGCATTTGCCATAGCTTTGTTGGCCTCTAGCGTGCCATGCATCCCGAGCATACCGATAAAATTGGGGTGAACCCCTGAAATACCACCCAGACCCATCAAAGTGTTGGTAATAGGTGCATTCAATGATTCTACTAAGCGTGTTAATTGCTCTGAGGTGTTTGAGATGATAATGCCACCCCCAGAATATATAACTAGCTTTTTAGCTTCCAATATAGCGGCCACTGCTTTTCTAATTTGTTTTGAATGGCCTTTGGTATTTGGGCTGTAAGTTCGAAGTTCAGTCGTTGCAGGGAAGTCGTATTCAAATTTGACAGCAGGATTAAGCATATCTTTTGGTAGCTCAACAACAACAGGCCCAGGGCGACCAGTGCTTGCAATATAAAAAGCTTTTGCCAAAATTGCAGGTATTTCTTGTGCACTTCTGCAGTTAAAGCTGTGTTTTACAATTGGTCGAGAGCAACCAACTATGTCTGTTTCTTGGAAGGCGTCGTCACCAATTAGACTAGTAGGTACCTGCCCAGATAATACAACCATCGGAATTGAGTCCATGTACGCAGTTGCAATACCGGTTATACAATTTGTAGCACCAGGGCCTGAAGTAGCAAGAACAACACCGACCTCACCAGTAGCACGTGCATAACCGTCAGCCATGTGTGTTGCTGCTTGTTCATGCCTAACTAAGATGTGCTCAATATCATTTTGTTGAAAAAGTGCATCGTATAAATCTAATACTGAGCCACCTGGGTAGCCAAATATATATTTTACCTTTAATTCTTTTAATGCCTGAACGACTAGTTCAGAGCCATTATACTCTTGTTTGCTCATCCTCATTCCTCTGCGCTTTTTTGTGCATAAAAAAACCCCCGCGTGGTGCGGGGGTTTTTAAAAAGCAGTATTACCTTTTAATACATCCCCGCTGGGCTTATTACTAAGACCAGTACGAGAACGACTAGAAGGTTAAATTGTGTTTTCATAGTTATTTACTCTACTCAGCAAAACACTGCTTTGATGTGAAATTTTATATGGGTTTATTTTTAAGTGTTTTAAGTGTTTATGTCAACCTTGAATGTTGTTTTTTGCATTTTAAATTCGTTTTTTATTGTTTTTTAGTGGTTTGTTGCTTTTTGTGCGTTTGATTTGAAGTTTTTAGGGAGATAATATGCAGTGCGCTTGTTTTTGCTTTGTTTGCTGTTGTTTTAGTAGTAAGCAATTATAGATTGCTTACGTATACTTTAAGCTGGTTTATAACATGTTTAAATAGTTGTTATTAGGTATGATGTGCTTAACAAATTGTTTGAGGAATATACAGTGAACAAAATAGCGTTACTTACTCTTATTACTACGTTGTTTAGCTCTATAACTGTAGCTAAAACATCTACTCCGCACGATGTAGGTGTGACCAACAAAGAACGAATTTTGTATTGGCTTAATAAAAAAGAAGACTTAACTTCCGATGAGTTAGAAGCGTCTTACAATGAATACATCAATAACAAATCACCTGTGCAAGTAGCGTTAAAAAATGGGTTTAGTCAGCTACCTCGTTTATCGACATATAACTCAATACAAAAGGGGCTCTTACCTAGTGAACAATCTAGTTTTTCAGCGGGGTTAACCCCAGATGATCGAGTCAATACCGTTAAAGTATTAACTATTTTAGTTGATTTTCCTGATTTAAAGCACGACGAAAACCAGTTAACTCCCCAAGACACTGATATGTTTTATACCGACTACTCCCACGATCATTACCAGCAGATGCTGTTTAACACTAACGGCTATGAAGGCCCTGACGGACAGGTTCTTTTATCGGCGGCCGATTATTATAAAGCGGCTTCTGGCAACAGCCTTAATTTTGAAGGGCAAGTTTACGGGTGGGTAACTGCAAATAATAACGCTAAATTTTATGGTGAACGTTTAGGCTCTACCCGAGATAAAAATGCGCCGAGCCTTGTAAAAGAAGCTGTTGAAAAAGCGGTTGCACAATTTAATATTAATTTGGCTGATTATGACTTAACTGATCTTGATGACATAGACGGTGATGGTATTACCGACGAACCAAATGGGATAATCGATCATGTTATGATTTTTCATTCTAGTATTGGTGAAGAGTCGGGCGGGGGTTATTTATCAACAGATGCAATTTGGTCACATCGTTATTATGTTTTAGACGAAAATAGCCAACCAACTGAAGTTGTTGGGAGTGATATAAAGCTATTTGGATACACAATAAACCCTATTGATGCCGCCATTGGTGTTGTTGTTCATGAGTTTGGGCACGATTTAGGTTTAAAAGATGAATACGATTTACAGTCTAATACGGTAGGTGAGCCTGTCGCCTCATGGTCGGTTATGTCGTCAGGTACGTGGGCGGGTTCACCACGAGGGTCTGAGCCAGTAATGTTTAGCCCATATGCGCTAGAATATCTTCAAACACGCTACCAAGGTAATTGGGTAAACCAGCTTAGCCTTGATATGGATGAGGTTGTTACGAACCCAGTGCAAGTGATTAATAACGCATCAAGTACGTCTAAATCACAAAGCCAAGTAAAGGTCACATTGCCACCAAGGCTTGAAAAATTTAAAACGCCAGTCGAAGGCGTTTTTCAATATTATTCAAATACCGGCGATAATCTTAATACTCGTTTAGTGAACACCATTAATTTACCAAGCACGACAGAATCGCTTATGCTGAGCTTTGTTGCTTTTTATAGCATTGAGCAAGATTATGACTTAGTTCAAATAAAGGTTAATGGTGTGCCAATCGCGGGTAACTATACGCAACCTACTAACCCTTTCTATGGCAATATTGGTCCTTATATTACAGGTGATTCATTTTTAAATCCTGATGCACAACTTCCTAACGGATACTTAACGCATCAATTTGATTTATCTGCTTATGCAGGGCAAACAATAGAGTTACAAGTACAATACTTAACAGACGCTAATACGCATTATTATGGTTTTGTTATTGACGATATGCGCATTGAGCAAAATGGTTCATTAATTTGGCAAAATAACGCAGAAACTCAAAGTAATACGACCTTATCCGGGTTTGCAAAAGTAGGGAGTTATGTATTTGCTATGCCATCTTACTACTACCTGCAGTTGCGTGACTATTCGGGTATAGATAGTGGATTACAAAAAGAAGGTTACTCGCCGGGATTATTACTGTGGTACAGCGATGAGTCGCACAATGATAACAATACAACTGAGCACCCCGGTAGCGGTTTTGCATTGGTTGTTGACGCAGATCAGCGTGCTATCAATAAAGGAAGCACGCAATCACCAGCAAATACCGCTATTCAAATAAGAGATGCCGCATTTAGCCTTTATGCTCAACGAGCAGGGCTAGGAGATGACGATTTATCTGCTATCAGCTCTTTTAGTGACGAGATGGACTATCGCTTTGCAGAACAAGCTGAATCGGGTGTTAAATTACCACAAGTTGGCTTTGGTTTTAGGCTCACAAACCAAGAAAACGATAATCAAAGCATAGAAATATTATTAAATTACGAGCCATCAAATGGCATTAGTTACTCACTCTCAGATTTCACAGCAGATTTTACAGTTGATGGATTGACGCTTTCGCCATCTGATACGTTTACTTGGGATTTTGGTGACGGCAGAACAAGTTCTGAGTTATCCCCTTCGCACGTTTTTGAGAGTTACGGACGCTATGATGTTACATTTACGGCAAGCAACGGTGAAGAAGAGCAGGTAGCAACAACAACAGTCATTATTGCCGCACCCCTGAGTATTACTGAAATTGATTACGAAATAACACAAGGGCTACTAACGGCAAAAGCTGAAGTTGCAGGAGGGTTAGCACCATACAGTTATTTGTGGAATTTAGGCGATGGCAGTTCGCTAGCATCACAAGCCATTGCATATGACTATTTACACTCGGGTGATTATTTATTGTCGCTAACAGTGACTGACGACCAAGGAATGTCGGTATCTCAAAACGTAAATGTAAACGTCAATGTTCCACTGGCAGTTAATACCGGTTTTTCAACAAATAATTTAACGGTCCAATTTAACGCGGATGTCATAGGTGGGTTTAAAAATTATACTTATAGCTGGGATTTTGGTGACGGCAGTGAGCTTTCTCAAGTTCAAAACCCAGGTCATACGTATCAAAATGCGGGCAGTTATTCTGTTATTTTAACTATAACCGACACAATTACGGGAGAGGTTATTAGTGATGACTTATCCGTAACGGTAGCACAATCTCAAACTAATAGCGGTTCAAGCTCAAGTGGAGGGGCGCTTGGCGGGTTATTAATTTTTATGTTGTTAATTTCAATTAGATTTAAACGCACTTAAATGGCATAAAAAAGCCAGCAAAAATGCTGGCTTTTTTGAACGTTTTATTAAATTACAGGCGGTCGATCACTGACTGTGTGAAATCAGTTGTTCCGTGGCTGCCACCTAAATCACGTGTAGTACGGTCACCTGATTTAATTACATCAGCAACAGCGCTGCGAATACGTTCAGCTGTGTCACCCATGTTTAAGTGCTCTAGCATTTGAATAGACGCTAAAATTACTGAGGTAGGGTTTGCTAGGTTTTTACCCGCGATATCTGGTGCGCTACCGTGCACAGCTTCAAAAATTGCAGCATCTTCACCAATGTTTGCACCTGGTGCCATACCTAAACCGCCTACTAAGCCAGCACATAGGTCTGATAAAATATCACCAAATAAGTTAGTCGTTACAACAACGTCAAACTCTTCTGGTGTCATTACAAGTTTCATACACGTTGCATCAACAATCATCTCTGTTGATTCAATTTGTGGGTAACGCTCAGCTACTTCACGAGCAACTTTTAAAAATAAGCCAGAAGTAGATTTTAAAATGTTCGCTTTGTGAACCGCTGTTACTTTTTTACGGCCTTCTCGTACCGCAAGCTCATAAGCAAATGTTACGATTTTTTCAGCGCCTTCACGCGTTATTACAGACTTTGCTTCTGCTTCATTGCCGTCTTCGCTCACTACTTGGCCAGCGCCTGAGTACATACCTTGTGTGTTTTCGCGAATAGTGATGATATCAATATCATCGTAACGTGCTTTAGTGCCTACAAATGATTTTACTGGACGTACGTTAGCGTATAAGCCAAATTGCTTGCGCAGTGTTACGTTAATAGACGTAAAACCTTCACCTACAGGGGTAGTTAACGGGCCCTTAAGTGTGATTTTGTTTTTAGCAATTGTATCAATTGTCTCTTGTGGAAGTAACTCACCTGTTTTTTCTAGAGCGGCTAGGCCAGCATCAACAAATTCATAATCAAAATCGCATCCTGCGGCTTTTAGTATTTCAAGTGCTGAGTCGATGATGCTAGGACCGATGCCGTCGCCTTTGATCACTGTGATGGTTTGTTTGGCCATTATCTTTTCCTTTAAAGAGTTTGATGTGCACATAAATAATTACTCTGAGAGAGTAGCTGCTTGTTAGGTCATTTATGTGAATGGTTGAAAATTTTAAGGGCGCATTTATACCAATTTAACGCTTATTTTGCCAGTTTATAGAATAAATAATGGGTATAACCTGTATTTATAGTGGTAATAACCGAACTAAATATTGTTATATATTTGAAGATTTCCTAATTGGTCGTAAAAAGTCCGCTCTTCATTCCAGCCATTTAATTTTAGTTGTTCACTAAGAGTTTGCTGTTGCCATGGGGTTAATTTTAGTTCTGGTTTGAAAACCTGTTGCGCAATTACTTTTAAAGCGACCCATAGCTTATGTTTATTTGTTAGCTGTTTTTTTGCTGTGTGCTCTGCCTGTAACAATGTGTTTGCCCAAGGGTTATCGCTCAGCAATTGTGAAAACAATGATTCGATGTGTTCATTTTTAATACTTTCTACACCAAAAAATGCACTAAATGGTGCACTTAGCGTTTTGTTAGGCACTTCATCGATAGCTATTTTTCGTGTTAAGTGAGTACTGCATTGGGTTAACATAAAATGAGTATATGCATACAGAGGTAAAGTTATGTGCTCAAATTGATACTGCTTATTAGGTGCTACCAATAAAGCCATTATTTTTACTAAGCTGTCTAATCTATTTACTATAAACCTTTGTAGTGGATGGGGTGTTGAATTCACCAATTGCTCAAATACAACGCGCTGAATAATCGCAGGTGCATTATTGTATCCAACCATCGACAAGCTATGGCGGAGATCTTTAGCTGCTTGATGTTCTTTATTATAAGGTTTTACGGCTTCACATACTCGCGCAATAATCTCAGGGTGATGACCCATTATTTTATTCAAACCTTTAAAACTATATTCTTGGTTAACTTTAATTTGACTAATTAACTCAATTAGTTGCCTTGGTTTATCTAAACTGCTTGGCTGGTTAATAGTAATATGTTCACTGTTCCATACACTGTATATAAGCTTTTTATCTGCACACTTCCATTGTTTGGGATTGTCTTTTAGTGACGCTTTTATTCTATACCAAGCTAATTTCTGTTTATTTTCTGAGTTAACTAAAATGTGTCGGTTTTGTTTGTCGGTCGCTAAATAAACCATACTTTGATCTTGATATATAACTCGGCTACCAGCTAAAAAGGGTCCGACGTCGGCCACGTAAGACTTCACCAAATGTTGTGCAAACAGATTTGGCGTGCGTAAATATAAGTCGGCCAAAGCTTGATAAAAACTTATGTGCTTTTTAGCAGGGGTATGAGTTATATTCATTGCTATTATATTAGCTAATGCAACAAGCGTAATTCCACCATCGTAAAGCATTGTTTTAGGCGTGTTTACAAGGGCTTGCTTATATTTATTTAGTTTAGCGAGTATATGTGTAATAGGGGCTGCGCTATTGCCGCAGCTCAACATTATTTTTGCTGCAAATTGGTGGCGAAGCTGCCAAATTTTTTTATCATTGGCACTAAATTTAGACTGTTCAGCTAGCTTATTTAACTGCGAACAAACACATATATGCTCCACAAGCGCAGCGCTAATATAAAGTTCGGTAAGTTTTTTATCGTAATTTTGGCTAGCGCATAAGCCGGCGGTAATTACACATTGGCTTATAACTAAATTAGTCGAATAGCTGTATTGAGGATTAAATAACGTTAATTTAGACAACAGTGCATTAGGGCAGTGTTCGTATAAGATTCTATATTGTTCAGCTAATTTACAAGCCATAGGGTATAAGGCTTGCCATTGCTCTTTGTTATTATAGCCGGTTAAAAAACGCTGCGTATTTTCGTGCAGTTGCTTTAAACGATTCGCAAGAGGCTCATCCATTATGCCTTCACCTAACTTCTTCCTGATATTTACTGTACGCACTAGGTCCCCATAAAATGAGCTGGCCATTTTTAAATAATAAACCTGTGCATTCATCCATTGTCGTTATCCCGTCTGACGTAATATGCTGAGTACGATAAAAAATAATCTGTAATACTTGTTCGTTATCCCGCTTAGCAAATGTCAGGTCTGGGCTACCAAGATAATCAAGTACGGTATTGAGTGTAGTTTGAGAATCTAGCGAAAGTTTTTCAATGTAGCGCTTGTTAAATGACTCTCGATCTTGCCAAATCATAGCTTGAGGATCGTCTTTGTAAAAAGCAATCACCAAAGTTGCAATGAGCGCATATAGCCCCAATCCTAAAATTAAATACCGTATAAACTTTTTCAACACTATTTACCTTAAATACTACCACGGGTATTAGTATACGTTTTGCTATAAATACACGCTATTTACTTGCGACTAATTAAGCCTGAGCTGCTTTAAACTAAACCCTAAATTTATATCTGTTCTTAAACTAACCAATTGTTTGGAGATAACGTACATATCCATATTGGTTTCAAGTTTTTTGCGTAGTCCTGAATTAAGTAATTCATCACTTAATGCTTCATTTATAGAGGTGTAATTATTAACAAGCTGTTGAGCTGATTTTATACCAACGCCTTTAACACCAGGTATATCATTCGTTTTATCGCCTGCAAGCGCCCAAAAGTCGACGAGTCTATTCTTATCTACCCCAAAGCGTTCATGTATTGCAGGTTCATCTAAATGCTGCCTTTTAAAGTAATCGTAAATATGTATTTCACTGTTTAAATACGGTAAAAATCCCTTGTCAGTGGATACGATAGTACTCGTGATTTTATTATCAGCAGCTTTGCAAGCAAGGGTGGCAATAATATCGTCAGCTTCATCATTTTTTGGTTCAAAAACAACAATGCCGGTTTCCTCTATTGCTGATTTAAAATGATGCAACGCACTTTTTAGCGTTTCAGGCATTGGGGCTCTGGAGTGTTTATAATGTTCATAAAAGTGATAACGCCAACTTTTATCCCCATCAAATATCGCAATAGCATGTGTTGCATCCGTTATGCGAAGCATTTTTTTGCATGCTTGAGCTACACGTTCGCTGCACATATGCACTAATTGCTCTTCGTTGCTATGTTTTTGGTTAGCATCAACTGCGTAAATGCGCCTAATTAAATTAAGCGCATCAATTAATAATAAATGGGGTTTCAAACTGTACGACTCATGCTTTTATTTTGTAACACGGAATATACTTACTACCAGGAAGTTTCATACGACCTTGATCAACAAAAGCCTGTAAAAGTACGTCCATATCTTGCATTAAGGCAGGCTCACCGCTGAGAGTGTAAGGTCCATGTTCTTTGATTGCTCGAACACCCTCATCTTTAACATTACCCGCAACAATACCTGAAAATGCACGTCGTAAGTTTGCTGCAAGCTGTTGTTTTGGTTGATCCAAATGTAGGTCTAAGCTTGCCATATTTTCATGTGTGGGTGCAAAAGGCTGCTGAAAATCGTGATCAATTTTAAGCGTCCAATTAAAGTAATACGCATCGCCTTCACTTTTTCTATACTCGCGTACATTGGCCATTTTAGATTTTAGCTTTTGACCTACTAAACTCGGATCATCAATAATCACTTCAAATTTGTCTAATGCTTCTTTGCCGAGTGTCATTTCGATAAATTCACAGAGTTTTTCAAAGTAATCTTTACTTTGTTTTGGTCCTGTTAAAATAACGGGCAAACACTGCTTTTCGTTATCTGGATGCAATAAAATCCCTAGTAAGTACAATAGTTCTTCGGCAGTGCCCGCACCACCTGGAAAGATAATAATTGCATGAGCTGTGCGTATAAATGCTTCCAACCGTTTTTCTATATCTGGCAAAATAACGAGTTCGTTTACTATTGGGTTAGGGGGTTCAGCTGCAATAATGCTGGGTTCTGTTAACCCTAAATAACGATTGTTTTTAATGCGTTGTTTAGCATGGCCAATGGTGGCACCTTTCATTGGACCTTTCATTGCCCCAGGTCCACAACCAGTACAAATATTCAATCCACGCAAGCCAAGTTCATAACCCACTTGTTTGGTGTACTTGTACTCAGTTTCGTTTATTGAATGTCCACCCCAACAAACCACCATATTAGGCTCGCTGTTTACACGAAGTGCATGCGCATTTCTGAGCATATCAAACACCATATGAGTTATGGCTTTTTGTTCTTGCAGGTCTTTTTCGTACTTTTGACAAATAAATAAAATATCGCGAATAACTGAAAATATATGTTCGTGTATACCGGTGATTATTTCACCATCTACAAAGGCTGTTTTTGGAGGGTTTTCAAGTTCAATTTTTATACCGCGCTCTCGGCTGAGCAAGCGAATATCAAAATCTTTATACTTGTCGTATATTTGCGAACTTTCGTCTGTGTGGCTGCCTACATTGAGTACCGCTAACACACAATTTCTAAATAATTTATAACGTTCGCTGGTAGAAGATTGTTCTAATAAATCAACCTCTAACTGAGATAGTAAATCTAATACACCAGTTGGGTTTAACTGTATTAACATGGGCGTACTCCTTGCTATTTATGTAAATTACTACTGAGTCATACATTTACAATATTTATAATCGAATGACATTATTTACTTATACAAAGGCGGTCTCTACCTGAATTTTTGGCTTCATACAGAGCGTCATCGGCTCTATCAAAAGCTTTAATTGGCGTATCACCTTTTTTTAATTGCGTAGCGCCTACGGAGATAGTTATTTCAATTTGCTTGTCTTTAAATTTAAACGGGATACTTTTTATAACCTTTCTGAGTTTTTCAAGCGGTGCAACTGCATTATCAACAGTGGTTTCGCTCATTAATAGCACAAATTCTTCACCGCCATATCGTGCTATAAAATCAGATTTTCTTATCGACTTTTGTAATGCTTTTGCAATAACTTGCAACGTTATATCGCCAGCTGTGTGGCCAAATCTATCGTTAATTGACTTAAAGTGGTCAACATCGATAACGACCAGCGTAACATTTGATTGCTGAACATTAAATAAATGCATTTCGTGATTGTAGCGTTCGTCAAAAGCGGCTCTATTAGGTAATTTTGTTAACCCGTCCAGCAGGCTTTTAAAACGTTGATCGTTTAAGCGTTTTTTGTATTTTGTAAGCTTTGTTTCAAGCGTGCCAATACGGCCATTAATCTCATTAAAACTAGATACAAGTATTTCTCTGTCTTCGCGTTCTAGTTTTTCTTTTGCCATAAAGTCTTGAGTTAACGACTTTAACTCATTATCAACAAGCTCTTTTAATGATGAAATAGAAGTCGCAGATTGTGTTTTTTCGTTTAAGCTTTCTATTTTACTTTTAATACTTTTATTTAGGTTTTCAAACTCAGTCCCCATTGAGGTTGAGTGCTTACTTGTAGCGACTATTGATTTGTGTAGTTCTTCAATTGTTTGGTTAAGCGACGATAAAAAGCTTTGCGCTGATTCTCGTTCTTTATTTATATTTTTAACAACAACAGTAATTATATTTATGGCCGTATCGAGCAAAGAACCTAAATTATCGCTTTCAGATATAATGCTCTTAATACGTTTAATTTCTACAGTTGCTTCATCTTCAAGAACTAAGTCGTTAGCGAGTTCAAGCAGCTTTTGCGCTAGTGCAGGCGTGGCCTCACAGCTAATATTGCTATCAGCACGTAGCTTTGTGTTTAATGCCTGATGATAAAAGCTTATTAATTTTTCTAGTAGCGGAATAAAGTCATGAGTGGAGTGGACGTTATTCATTTCGTGATCAAGTAAGTTTCTTAACGAGCGGCGTGTACCCTCTGGCAAGCCTTTGGTTTTTTGTAGTTGTCTGCCAGCAGATAAAACACTTTCTTGCAGGTCACGTTGCTGCGATAGTTGTATGGCTTCTTGCTTTTTTAACAGCTCTATTGTTTCGTCGATTAAAGGGAATAAATCGTCAAAACCAACGCCTTTATTTAATGCGCTTCTAAAGTTAGCAAGTCTGTTATCAAGCTCCGTGTCTAGACCCTTACAGGCTAAAGATAATTTAGATGAGAAAATAGAGAGGGTGTCTACTTGATGTTTTCGCGCGTCTTCAAGTGCCATGCGCGCACCAATTGCTTGTTTAAGTTTTTTCTCTGTAGCAGTAGATTTTTCTGACACCTAGGCAAGCCACCATGATTTGTAATTTTATTATTCTAAGTCTACAACAAATTTATATTAAGTGTAGTTATCTCGGTAAAAACTCTATAATTTTATTAACCTAGTGCGTACAAACTCGTATACATGAGTGTTTATCGCTTTTAATTCACATTTAAATGTTCGCTTGTTAACCTTGAATACAATTAAGGTCTTAATTAGGTTTCTATGAAAAAGTTATTAGTTTTATCAATTTGTGCTGCGTTATCTGCATCTGCATTTGCAGATGTTAACTACTCATTAAGTATTGAACAGCCCCAACACCATCTTGGTGATGTGCGCGTTCAATTCCCTAAATCAGCACAAGCCCATCTTGATATTAAATTACCTTCTTGGCGCACCGGCCGTTATGAAATACTAAATCTTGCCAATGGCGTACGTTACTTTAACCCAACAGATAAAGAGGGTAATCCTTTAAAGTGGGAAAAAATCGATCACAGCACATGGCGTGTTCACATTGATACACCCACAGAAGTAAGTGTAGGGTATCAGGTCTATGCAAACGAGCTTGGCAAACGTGCTCGCCATATTGATGATAGCCACGCTTTTATAGACGCTTCTGGCTTTTTTATGTTTAGCGAATCATTTCGACAAGAGCCTGTAACGGTTAATTTAGATGTTCCAAAGCAGTGGCGTTCAGTATCTGGAATGGATAATTTAGATTCTACTCATTCGTTCAAGGCAGCTAATTACGATGTGCTTGTGGACTCGCCTATAGAAACAGGTATTAACCAGCTTCACTCATTTATCGTTGATGGACGTGAGTACGAATTAGTTATTTGGGGAGAGGGTAACTACGACGTTGAATTAATGCTGCGTGATCTTAAAAAGCTAGTAACAACCGGTAATGTAATTTGGGATAGTTACCCATATGAGCGCTACGTGTTTATGGTGCATGCAACTTCTGGCGCTGGTGGTGCAACCGAGCATTTAAATTCGACCATAATTCAAAGGCCGCGTGATCGATTTGGCTCTCGTGAAGATTATTTAGGTTTCATAAGCACAGCAGCTCATGAGTTTATTCATACTTGGAATGTAAAAGCATATCGTCCAAATGGATTGGTACCTTACGATTACACCAATATGAATTACTCAAAATTACTTTGGATTGCAGAAGGCTCAACAAGCTACTTTGAGGATCATTTATTAGTGCGTTCAGGCATTGAAACGACAGATGAGTTCTTTAAAGGCCTAACAAAAACCATAAATCGGCACTTACAAACACCAGGCAGAGAAGTTCAAAGTGCCAGTGAAACGAGTTTTGATAAATGGATTAACCAAGGTGGGGATCACGGACGCAACTACAGTACCAACATATATTCAGAAGGCTCATTGTTGTCAATGGTACTTGATATTGACTTACTAGAAAAAACAGCGGGTAAAGTAAGTTACCGTGATGTGCATAAAGCACTATATAACAATCATAAGCTACCAGCGGGCTTTGATGAAAAAGACGTACTAAGCATTTTACAAAACCTGACAGGTCTCGATTATTCAAATTGGTGGGAAGAGCATGTTGACTCACCTGCAAATATTAATTTTGACGAGTTGCTTAATAAAGTAGGTTTGACTTTAGAGCGACCGAAAGGTGCTAAGGCTATTGCCAGCATAGACGCAGTGGCTAAAAATACCGGCCAGCTTTTAACATTAACGCATGTTCAACGCGGTGGTAGCGCGTGGAAAGCAGGCTTAACAACTAACGATAAAATTGTAGCTATTAATAAGCTCCATGTTGGTAAAGATTTAAAGTCTAGCCTTGAGACGTTTAAACCTGGAGATAAAGTGGTTATTGACTTTATTCGTCGTGATGCACTACAAAGCCTCACATTAGTATTAACTGAAAAGTTTGATAAACCTAAAAAGTTAACTGCTAATTTACAAGCAAGTGAGAAACAAAAAGCCCTTTTCAAAGCTTGGATGGGTGTTGAGCACCCCAATGATACTAAATAGCATTTAAAAATAGTAAAAAAGGAGCTAAGGCTCCTTTTTTATTGTTCCAACAATTAAAAATAAACCTAAGCTTATTTTTTAAATATATGTGTATGGAAATTCAACAATTAACTTCTATTATAAAATAAGGAAATTTTAAAGGAGATAGTCACAGCATGACTGCCAACTCAATTGTGAATCAATTATCTAAACAGTTTGTAACTAACGATTCATTGCACCAATTATTTGAAAGTGTTAATTCAATCTCAGTGCAAGGTTATGATGATCAAAGGCGAGTTGTGTATTGGAACAAAGGGAGTGAACTCCTTTATGGCTATAAACAAGAGGAAGCACTTGGAAAGAAGCTAGAAGAACTGATAGTACCAGCCCCTATGAGAGACATGGTAATTGAGGCTCATACAAAGTGGATCAATGAAGGCGTAGCAATCCCTGCTGCAGAAATATTACTTAAACATAAAAATGGAACTGACATATACGTTTATTCAAGCCACGCAATGTTTGAAAATGAATTTAAAAACAAGCAAATGTATTGTATAGACATTAATTTGTCGGATGTAAAAAAAGCCCAAGCCATTGCCACATTTAAAGAACAAATGCTAAAAACCATTTTTGAAGCAATCCCAGACTTGCTTTTTTTAATGGACTATAACGGAATAATTATCGATTACCATGCTAATAATCAAGATGCCCTCTATGTCTCCCCTGACCAATTTGTTGGTAATAATATGCTTGATATTTTACCGAAGAGTGTTGCTAAAAAGTTTGAAGTTTACATAGAAAAAGCAATTGAACAAGATGAAATTGTAACGTTTAAATATGAGCTGTCCGTTCCTCAAGGGCAGGTGTATTTTGAAGCAAGAATTAACAAAGTTTTAAAATACGACCAAATAATGATAATTATTCGAGATATAACCGAACAACACCAATCAGAGCAACTCATTCGTAAACAAGCTTATTTCGATAGCCTTACACAATTACCAAACCGTTTACTCGCTCTTGACCGTTTATCACAGCTAACAGTTGAGGCGACTCGTAATGATGAGAAAGCAGCGGTATTTTTCTTAGATTTAGATGATTTTAAAAAAATTAACGATTCACTAGGTCATGAAGCAGGCGATAAAGTTTTAATTGAAACAGCCAATCGTTTACAAAGGGCATTAAGAAAAGCTGACACAATTGGTCGCTTAGGTGGCGACGAGTTCATTATTTTGTCAAAAGGAATTTCCACTCAACAAAATGCTGTGGGTATTGCCGAAAAACTCCTGCAAAATTTTCGAGAACCTTTCACAATTGAGGGGCGAGAGTTAATGTTAACAATTAGCATTGGGGTAGCAATGTTTCCAGATAACGGAAAATCTGTGTCTGACTTATTAAGAAACGCCGACACGGCAATGTATCAAGCCAAAGCTCTGGGTCGAAATACATACTCGTTTTTTACTAATCAAATGAATACTGTAATCCAACGACGCTTAACAATAGAAGAGCAAATGCGAGGTGCATTGCAGCGCAATGAATTCATTCTTTATTACCAACCGCAATTTGATGTTAAAAAGAACGAGATTATAGGGGCAGAAGCATTACTCAGGTGGCTAAACCCTGTACTAGGAAGTGTGGCACCAGATGAGTTTATCCCTATTGCAGAAAAAACAGGCGTGATCATATCTATTGGTGAGTTTGTTATTAAAGAGTCACTTAGTTTACTCAATCGATGGAAGAACGTAGAACAGCTCAACAGAAATTTTTCAATTGCAGTAAATTTATCTCCTAGTCAATTTAAAGACCTGAGCCTGTTTAACTTTATCAAAACATCGTTATCAAATGCGAACATTGAACCCCAAAGTCTTGAACTTGAAATTACAGAAGGTGTTTTAATGAGTGGAGAGTCCAGCATTACTGACACATTAAACGATATAACAAATTTAGGTGTTATATTGTCAATGGATGATTTTGGCACAGGTTATTCCTCGTTAAGTTATTTAAGGAAGTACCCGTTTAATGTACTAAAAATAGACCGTGGTTTTATAAATGGGATTACAAAAAATAATGAGGATTACAGTTTAGTAGAAGCAACAATTGCCATGTCACATGGTTTAGGGTTAAAAGTTGTCGCTGAAGGTGTAGAAACAAAAGAACAACTCACAATATTAAAAGAACTTGGTTGCGATCTAGCTCAAGGATATTATTTTAGTAAACCAATACCTGAGCAGGACCTCATTGATTTTTCGATACGTTTTTATAGTTAACTTGCAGTAAACTTTGTAACGGGTGCGATGTAACTACCGTGTTTAAATAACATTTTTTAAATGGTTTTCTAATTCAAACATAAATCGATTTAAGACCACTTTAATTTATTACTTCCATATATAGCAGCATGAGCCCGTATTTGCTGGGTTTTGACTGTGCCATTGCTCTTAAATCGGTCGAGTTAAATCTGCACTTCACATTCAGCGTCTGCTATGTTTTGAGGTGACAATTTAATAGACAATAAGAATTAACAAGTTTTGTGCATGCTCTAGTATGAGTTAGTAGGAGTTCTAAAATTAAATTAACTAGTTTAATCTTAATTTTCGAATCAAGGGGTTTAATTGTTCTTTTATTGTGAATTTATATTCTTACGTGCATTTAATTACCCTTAAGTGGTATGTTTTAATAATTTACCAAGGGAATTAATTATGAAATTAGAGTCATTAGCACTGCACCACGGTTACGAATCTGAGGCTACGACCAAATCGGCAGCCGTGCCTATCTATCACACTTCTTCTTATACGTTTGATAACACGCAACACGGTGCTGATTTATTCGACTTAAAAGTACCAGGTAATATTTACACCCGCATAATGAACCCTACTAATGCCGTGCTTGAACAGCGTATTGCTGCAATGGAAGGTGGCATTGGTGCGCTAGCGGTAGCCTCGGGCATGGCAGCTATTACCTATGCGATTCAATGCTTATGTGAAGTAGGCACTAATATTGTCAGCACCAGCCAAGTATATGGCGGTACGTATAATTTA
The DNA here is from genome assembly GCF_016865405.1 of Pseudoalteromonas sp. PS1M3. Lineage (NCBI taxonomy): Bacteria > Pseudomonadati > Pseudomonadota > Gammaproteobacteria > Alteromonadales > Pseudoalteromonadaceae > Pseudoalteromonas > Pseudoalteromonas sp. PS1M3. The sequence goes on from NZ_AP022625.1 coordinate 581,354, forward strand.
TTTGCCCATACATTACCCCGCCAAGGTATTGAAGCGCGTATGATTAAGGCTGATGACTTTAGCGCATTCGAAGATGCCATTGATGACAACACCCGTGCTGTTTTTTGTGAATCTATCGGTAACCCTGCAGGTAATATTGTTGATATTGAGCGTTTAGCTAAGATTGCTCATAGCAAAGGTGTCCCACTTATCGTTGATAATACTGTGGCTACACCGTATTTATGCCGGCCATTTGAGCTAGGCGCCGATATAGTGGTTCACTCACTGACAAAGTACATAAACGGGCACGGTACAGCTATTGGCGGTATGATTGTTGATTCAGGTCAATTTGATTGGAAAGCCAATGCCACACGCTTTGCAATGATGAACGAGCCCGATCCGTCGTATCACAATGTGGTTTATACCGAAGCCTTTGCTGAAGCTGCATTTATTGGGCGTTGTAGAGTAGTGCCACTGAGAAATACTGGTGCAGCGCTTGCCCCTAAAAACGCATCCGACATTTTAATCGGCCTTGAAACCTTAGGCTTAAGAATGGATCGCCACTGCGAAAATGCACAGCAGTTAGCTGAGTATTTAGAAAATCACTCTAAAGTACTTTGGGTTAACTACGCTGGTTTAACATTAAGCCCGTATAAAGAAATGAGCCAAAAAATCACCAGTGGCAAAGCATCGGGTATTTTAAGTTTTGGTATTGCGGGTGGCCTTGAAGCGGGTACTCGTTTTATTGATGCACTAAACATGATTTTACGCTTAGTTAATATTGGCGATGCAAAGTCGCTTGCGTGCCATCCAGCGTCAACCACGCACCGTCAATTAAATGATGAAGAACTTGCAAGCGCAGGTGTGAGCCGCGATTTAATTCGTCTATCAGTCGGTATTGAAAACATTGCTGACATAATTGCGGATGTAAGCCAAGCGCTCGATAAAGCATAGTTACCTCACTACCTGTCATAAAAAACTTTAAAGCATAAAAAGCGTTAGTTGAAAATACACTCTCGTTTTTTATGTTTTTCTAAAATCGATTAATAAGTATATCTCTTTATTTTATATGCCTTTTCTATAAAACCTTCTTAAGACTTTTATATTTCTATCGTTTATTTTTTATTCATATGTCAATTTTGTCTTGACACTAAGGTTTCTTACTACTACATTTGTAACAGTACAACTACAAGTGTAGTAATAGGAGCAACAATGAAACTTAGTGATTTTGAAATGGATATTATGCAGCTGCTTTGGCAGGAAGAACCCTGCACCGCAAGTCAACTACATAAAGTACTTTTATCAGATAAACAAAAAGATAAAAAAGTAGCTTATACAACGGTTAAAACCATTGTTGATAGGCTAGAGCAAAAAGGTGCTATAGAGCGCTGTGGGCTTGAAGGGCGAGCTATCGTATTTAGAACTATCGTGACTCAAGACATGTTATCTGAGCAAGCTATGCCTAGTTTTATGCAACGATTTTTTAAAGGTAATTCTCGTAGTTTAATTGCCCACTTTATCAAAGAAGAAAAGCTAAATGATGAAGATATAGAATACTTACAAACGCTTTTAAAAAATAAGAAGTTAGATTAAAGGAGAGGGTAATGACGGATTATTTACTAACTTGCACGCTTATTAGCTTATGTATTTTACTTACAGTAAAAGGGTTATAAAATGCCCCTGCACGATTAAACTTTTACATTTTAATGATTGCCTTGGCATGTTGGTTTGTCCCTTGGCAGTACTTTTCCCAGCTACCGTTATTTGAAGGGACAAATCGTTACACATTCAACGTGGCGCAATTAATTCCCGATGTTAAAGCATTAATACCAAACGCTGAACAAGTAGCAACTAAGGACGAATTACAAAGCGATATGGGTATATGGGACTTATTGCCATCACTTAGTAATGTTTTTATGGTTTTAGTTTTAGCCGGTTTTGGATTGTTTTTATTACGCATGGGCTTATATGTAAAGCTTATAAAAAATCTATACATTAACTCAAAGCCAAGTCCTGAACTTAAACACATCAAAAATCAGTATCCAATTAGGCTAACAACCCATACAGAGCCAGCTTTTGCTACAGGATTAATAAAGCCTGTTATTTGGTTAGAGTCGACGATGATAAATCGTGAAGAATTAGATTCAGTCATTCAGCACGAGGCAACCCATTTACAACAAGGTGATATTTATTGGACGTGGCTTATTTGTTTTATAGAAAGCGTTTTATGGTGGAATCCTATCTGCTTAAAGTTAACTGGTTTAGCAAGAGAGCAACTTGAACTTAGCTGTGACGAGTTGTGTATGGAAAAGCTAAAAGATAAATACCAATTAGATTTAGCCAGCTTATTACTAAAAAAGCAAAACGTTATAAATAAAAACAACTTTTTTACCCCCCCACTTTTGAATATTGCTCATTCTAAGAGCTTTAATATTCAGAGGATCAAAATGTTAAACAAGGAAAAAACAATGAAAAGTAAATATTTGGTTATGGTTGCGGCGGCAATGTCTTTTAGTGCTTTAGCTGCAGCGCAAATTGTAGATGGTAATACGAGTAGTAAACAGCAAAGTAGTAAAACTTCTCAGGTACCTGTAAAAAGTGAAGCTTATAATCAACAACTTGCACAACTTCTTAAAAGTGCAGCAGGGGCAAAAAGTGATAACTCTGAACTGTTAACCCAAGCTGCGCAAGGCATTCAACAATGGCACTTAAATAGAGATAAACTTGCTGGTTTTGAAGAAGCTGAAATCAAACTACAAAGCTTTAGGCTGCTAAATCACGTTTACTCTAAACTCGAGCAATATGAAGATATATTGAGTGCTTACGAAAAATGGTATGAGCCTGGTAGTAACCCGCCTTACTTTTTAAAAAATTCACTAGCAACCGCGTATATACAACTAGGGCGTTATGAGCTTGCAGTTGAAGAGCTTGAAGATTTATCAAAACAGCTTGGAGGGAAACTACATGTTGGCTCTGCTGATAACTTAGCACTGGCATACATTTACCTTGCTGATTACGATAAGGCTTTAAAAACTCTAGAGCAGGTAGATGCAAAAGATGATGTATACGGAAATATCCTTAAATACTATGTTTATGATAAACAAAATAACCGCAAAAAGATGAACGAAATCAGTAGTAAAATCCCAGAAGTATTTGCAGTTACCCCCGCGTTATTACCGCAAACTGGCATACCAGGTTCTCAACTTTTAAGGATGTTATAAGCGTTGAGTAATTAAACTTGGAGCCTTTGAGGCTCCTTTTTCATTTTGTTTAAATTTTTTTACAAAGGCGCTTGTACAAACCTTATTAAAAATACAGCTTTTAATTTGCTGTGCTTTACGCCGCAAAAAAGCTTTTTTAACCTTGGTTTTAGTAGCGCAGCTTGCAATATCGCTCTGTATATCTGTATTTTGCGAAACAGGGTATGGCATAAGCGAAAAACCATTTACGTGTGTTTCCCAAATATGTTGTAAGTCGCAATCTACAGGGCGGCCAAATTGAGCTGTGGCTTTAAGTAATTGCTTAGCCCCTTCATAGCTTATTGCTGTGGCGCAGCAGCCGGTCATTAGTTTTTTATGTATGACTAATCGCTGGTGGTTATTTAGGTTTTGCTGATAGGCAATAGGGCGAGTGCGGTTTTCATAAGCGGCGAGTTTAATAAGCTGCCAGGGCTGCTGTAGCTGCTCAATATTTTTTATCGCATTATGAATGCTGTCATCAATATAAAAATCATCCTCTAGCACAATCGCGTATTTTAATTTCTCATCAACTATTTTTTGCCATGCTTTACGGTGGCTTAAATAGCAGCCAATTTGGCCATTGCTTAGCGGATAGTGATACTGTTGTTTATTCAATTGCGGGCTGTAATGTAGGTACTTTTGTAGTGTACTCAATTGTGCGCCATCTACGGCATCAATACGTTCAAATGGCAAGCTAACACGTGCCAGTTGCGTTTGAGTATTTGCGAGTCGCTGCGTTGAGCGCGCTAAGTTTATTACAAATAATGCTGCCATGATGTTCACCCCCTAGCGTTTTCAGCAATACTAAAGAGGGGCTGTTACACGCAAATGGCAAATTTATGGATTTTTTAAGTCAGCTCGCGGCTGTGCTAAAATGGCGTTTTTTTCTTCTTGAGAAAGAATGATCCAATCAAATATTTCTTCATTAGTTCGACCGCACCCAGTGCAATAACCGCTGCGACGTTCACATATGCCTAAACAGTCGCTTTTTAATTTAGATGTGTTTTTATTCGTTTTTCGCATTATTAAAATCCTAACGGTGGAGCAATTTCAAAGCGAGTAGAAAACCCATTACCTTCTTGATTTGTAGACAGTGTAATAACCGGGTTTTTAGTATCAAGTACAAAGGTGCTGTAAATTGAACTGGCTGTTTCTTTTTGGCTTTCAAACCAACCTGTTTTTGATAGGCATTGGCGTAACTGTTCAGCAAGTGTTTGATGCGAATTTACTGCATGCGTTTGCGCTTTAACAGGTGTTTGGCATTGGTAACTTACTTGCTCAGACTTATTTAAAGTAATTGTACAGGCAGATCCAATGATATGAGTATTAGTGTGCCATTGGTTTGAAAACGGGTTATTCACTTTATCTGCTTTGATTGAATTAAAACCAAACTCATAACCATTTATTAGGTTATTTACGCTGCTACATTCATCGGATGTGATTTTGGTTTTTACTGACTGATGCGTTGTAGTTGCTGTAATTGTGGTCTGATTAGTTTTGCTGGTACAGCCCGCTAAAATAAACATGATAATAAGAAGGATAATATAGTTTTTCATAGTTCACAGTAACCGATAAATTGAGCCATGCACTATAACACACATCATTTATTCAACTAAAAGGGAAAATAAAAAGGCCCATAAAATATGAGCCTCTTTTTAATTTACTTTAGTAGGCGCTATTTATGGCGACCTTGTAGGCATTTTACAACGTCTTCTAGGGCTAAGCCTTGGCGTTGTAGCAATACAGTAAGGTGATAAATTAAATCAGCCGATTCATTAGTAAGCTCATCGTTATCGTGCTTCATTGCGGCAAGCGCTACTTCTACGCCTTCTTCGCCCACTTTTTGACAGCTACGGCTTAAGTCTTTAGCAAATAATGAAGCGGTGTAGCTTTTTGCTGGGTCGTCGTTTTTACGCTCAACAATCACATCTTCTAATTGCGCTAAAAAGCTCAGGCTAGGTTTAGCGTCATCACCAAAGCAGCTTTGTGTGCCTAAGTGACATGTTGGGCCTTCTGGATTAGCCAGTACTAAAATTGAGTCGTAGTCACAATCGGTATGCACCGATACTACGTTTAAGTAGTTTTCTGATGACTCACCTTTGGTCCATAAACGTGACTTTGAACGCGAGTAAAAGGTTACTTTGTTACTTTCAAGCGTCGCCTTTAGTGCTTCGCTGTTCATAAACCCTTGCATTAAAATAACACCAGAGCGAGCATCTTGAACAATCGCAGGGATCATTTCGCTTTTAGCAAAATCTACTTGAGTTTGGTTTTGTTGTGTTACTTGCATAGTCTTGCTGCCACTTGGTTATCGGTTAAAAATTGTTTTAATTCGCCAATGTTAATCACATTTTTGTGAAAAACGCTTGCTGCTAATGCGCCATCGACTTCGCTTTGTTTAAATACATCAACAAAATCTTGCATACTGCCTGCACCGCCAGATGCGATTAAAGGAATATTACATAATGCGCGCATTTTACTTAGCTGCTCATTGTCGTAACCGTTACGTACGCCATCTTGGTTCATACAGTTTAAAACAATTTCGCCTGCGCCTAAGTCTTGTACGCGTTTAACCCATTCCTCGGTTTTGTAACGTGTACGGCTTGATGCATTAGGATCGCCGGTTAATTGATACACTAAATACTCGCCGGTCACTTCATCGTAAAAGCTATCAATACCTACAACAACACATTGCTTACCAAATTCATCGTGTAGCTCTTTTATAAGCTCAGGGCGGGCAATAGCAGGGCTGTTAATACTTATTTTGTCAGCGCCACGCTCTAGTACACGTGCTGCATCGGCTACCGATTTAATACCGCCAGCCACACAAAATGGAATATCGATGTGGCGGGCAATGCTCTCTACCCAATTTACATCAAGTAGGCGTTTTTCAACACTTGCGCTGATTTCATAAAAAACCAGTTCATCGGCGCCGGCATCGCTGTATGCTTTTGCCATTGTTAAAATATCGCCCACTATTTCGTGGCCTTTAAATTTAACGCCTTTTACTACCTGGCCGTCTTTTACATCTAAACACGGGATTATGCGTTTTGATAACATGCCAACGCCTCCTCAACACTAAATGCGCCATCAAGCAGTGATTTACCTAAAATAACGCCACCTACACCAAGCTCTTTAAGCTTTTTAATGTCATCAAGTGAACTTACGCCACCCGAAGCTTGCACTTTAATGCTGCTGTTATGGCGAGTTAAATCTTCATAAAGCTCAAACGATGGGCCAGTCATGGTGCCATCTTTACTGATGTCCGTGCATAAAAAATCAATAACGCCCAAGCTTACATAAAAATCTACAAGCTCAAGTAAACCAAACTCAGATTCACTTAACCAACCATGGGTTGCAGGAGCCCAGCCCGTGGCTGTTTTATTTACATCAAGAGCAATAACAAAGTGCTCGGCGCCAAATTGTTCAATCCAGGCTTTTACTTGCTCGCGTTTTTCTACCGCCATAGAACCAATAACAACTTGGTTAGCACCGGCTTTTAGCCAATCGCTTACATCTTGCTCTGAGCGAATACCGCCGCCCACTTGATATGGTACGTTAAGCGCTTTAGTTGCAGTTTGAATATGTTGCCACTGTTTTTTACTTGGATCGCGTGCACCTTCTAAATCTACAAGGTGCAATTTACCTGCGCCGCTGTCGGCGTATTCTTTTAAGCGTGCGCCAAGCTCAAAAGGGTAAAACTGAGCGGTGTCGTACTTACCTTGGTATAAACGAACAATTTGATTTTGTAATACGTCTAATGCTGGAATAATCACAAATAATCTCTTTATTGTTGGTTAATGGGCTGTTTATAACTGCCAATCAACAAAATTTTGTAATAAACGTGTGCCTACTTTTGCACTGCGCTCTGGGTGAAACTGCATACCAGCGTAGTTGTCTTTTGCAACTATGGCCGAAAAGGTTTGGCCGTATTCGCCGCTTACAAGTGTTGCATCGTTTACGGTGTGCGCAAAGCTATGTACAAAGTACACTTGCTCGTCTTGCGTTAAGCCTTTGGTAAGTGCATGCTCTTTATTTACGCTTAAGTTATTCCAACCCATATGCGGCGATGTTAAATTGCCAACATCAAGGGCTTTTACTTGGCCTGGTATTTTACCTAAGCATTGAACGTTACCTTCTTCGGTGCTTTCGCACAGTAACTGCATACCTAAGCAAATACCCATGAGAGGGCGCTGGTATTCATTTATAGCTTGTTGCCAGCCGTTATCTACAAGGCGCTTCATGGCAACAGATGCATGTCCAACGCCTGGTAATATTGCACGCTCAAAGCCAGCTAATTGCTCTGGCGAGGTAATGACCGTTGGCGTTTGACCTAAGCGTTCAAAGGCAAAACGAACTGAATTTATATTGGCACACCCGGTATTAATTATAGCAATCATAAACATCCCTTAGAGCTGGCTGTTTGTTGGGTCGTGTCTTGTGCTACTGCCATACGAAGGGCACGTGAAAACGCTTTAAATAAGCCTTCTACTTGGTGATGACAGTTACCGTCGCTCACCGATAAAATAAGGCTAATAGCGGCATTATCGCTTAAGCTTTTGAAAAAGTGCTCCACCATTTGTACGTCTAAATCGCCGGCTTTTTCGCGGCTAAAATTAGCGTTTAATACAAATGAAGCGCGGCCCGATAAATCAATCTGTGCCTCTGCTTTACATTCATCCATTGGTAGTGCAAAACCATAGCGCGCTATTTGCGATTTAGTGCCAAGCGCCTGTTTAAGTGCAACACCTAGGGCAATACCAATATCTTCAACAAGGTGGTGCTCGTCTATGTGTAAATCGCCTTTCGCTTTAATGTTTAAACCAATGTTGGCGTGCGTGCGAATTTGATCAAGCATATGATCAAAAAAGCCAAGGCCTGTTTCGATACTACCGTTTTTAGTTTGATCTAGGTTTATGGCTACATCAATTTGGGTTTCTTTGGTGTTACGCGTAACACGGCCTTCGCGGTTAGCCGTTGTAAGCTTTGTAACAATGGCAGGCCAGCTGCCATCATACAAAATGCCTTCACAACATAAATTTTGAGCAAGGCCAATATCGGTTTGGCGATCGCCAATGACATATGAACGTGCTAAATCAACTTTGCCAGAGCGCATAAGTTCAGTTAATAAACCTGTTTTAGGTTTACGGCAATCACAGTTTTGCTCGTCAAAGTGTGGACAAATTAATACCTCGTCAAAGCTAATGCCTTGGCTTTGCATTATGTCCATCATTTTATCTTGGGCTATGTCAAAGTCAGCAGTCGGGAAGCTGTCTGTGCCTAAGCCATCTTGATTCGATACCATCACTAAACGGTACCCTGCGGCTTGTAACTGTAATAAAGCCGGGATAACACCAGGTAAAAACGCTAATTTTTCTAGGCTGTCTACCTGTTTGTCGGTGATTGGCTCTTCAATTATGGTGCCGTCACGGTCAATAAATAAATAGGGGTTACTCATGATACTTCTTGTCCTGATAAAAGAGGTGAGGTTGCTGGCTTATCAAGGCCATCTAACCAAATTTTTACTTGTTCGAGCTCTTGTTCACTACCAATTGAAATTCGTAGCCAATCGTCTTCACCGTATAGGGTAAACGCGCGCATCACTAAGCCTTGTTCAAGTGCTACTTTAAAGTAGTTTTTGTCGGCTAATTTTAAGGTAACAAAGTTACCTTCACCAGTGAGAGTTTTTAATGCAGCGGGGGAGGAGTTTAACCACTGTACAAGTTTAGCTTTTAAGCTATTTAAAATAGTCACTTGGCGGCGCATTGATGTAATTGCATCAGGTGCAATTGCTTGCGCAGCAATACTTGCCACTACGCCAGATACCGGATACGGCGCAATCACTTTACGAATAGGTGCAAGTACACTTTTTTGTGCAAGTGTAAAACCGGTTCTTAGCCCTGCAAGCGCAAACGCTTTAGATAAAGTGCGCAGTACCACTACATTACTATATTCGTTAATCAGCGCTGTAGCACTTTGCTCAGGGCAAAACTCAATATAGGCTTCATCAACAATAACTAAGGCTTTACCGGCAAGCGCTGTTGCCAGTGCTTTTACTTTTTCAAGGGGGGTTAAGCTACCAGTTGGGTTATTTGGGTTACAAATAAACACCAGTTTTGAGCTGCCCACAGCCTCAACTATTTCATCAACACTGCCATCAAGTAATAGCGCTTGGGTTAAGCCATTGATTGCAACGTTATGCGTATCAGCGGTTACTTTGTACATACCGTAGGTTGGCAAAAATAACGCAATGCTGTCTTTTGCAGGTTCGCAGTAGGTACGTACTAAAAGCTCAATGCCTTCATCGGCGCCGCGAGTCATTAATACGTTTTCGCTTTCAAGCTCTGCATACGCAGCGTAGCGGTCAATAACCAATTGCGGCTGTGGATCTGGGTAGCGATTTAAATCTTCAATACTCAGCTCAATATTTTTAGCATACGGGCTTTCGTTAGCATTTAGCCACGTAGTACCGGTTAGCTTTTCACTTTTTGCAGAGCTGTATGCAGCAAGGGCTGCAATATTTTGTGGTAATAAGCTAGACGCTTGTGCGCTCTCATTGCTCATTTTTAATTGCCTCTAAACGAATTGAAACCGCATTAGCGTGGGCATCAAGGCCTTCTGCATCTGCAAGTGGTAAAATAGCTTTTGACAGCTGTGTGAGGCCACTTTTACTTATAGTTTGTACTGTGTAAGTGCGGAAAAAATCAAGCAAGTTTAAGCTTGAGTAGGTTGCACTGTAACCGTAGGTAGGTAACACGTGGTTAGTACCCGATGCGTAATCGCCCGCTGATTCTGGCGTGTAGTCGCCAACAAATACCGAGCCTGCATTTTTTACTTTATCTAAGTAAGGTGTTGAATCTGCTAATTGCAAAATTAAGTGCTCAGGGCCATATTGCGCTGATACGTCAAATGCTTGCTCAACAGAGTCCACTAAAATAAGTGATGAATTAGCCAAAGCTTGCTCGGCTGTATCTTTGCGGCTTAATTTAGCAAGCTGGCGTGTAAGTGCCTGCTGCGTTTGCTCAATGATACTTTCGCTGTTACATAATAAAATAACTTGCGAGTCTGCGCCGTGCTCAGCTTGCGAGAGTAAATCTGCCGCTATAAATTCTGGGTTTGCACGCTCATCTGCTATTACTAACACCTCAGACGGGCCTGCTGGCATATCGATTGCCATACCAGGAATTGTTTGTGCAACAAGCTGTTTGGCCATCGTTACAAAGCTATTACCTGGGCCAAAAATTTTGTTCACTTTAGGCACTGATTCAGTGCCGTAGGCCATTGCAGCTATAGCACCTGCGCCACCGCTTTCAATTAAAGTTGTAATGCCACATAACTTAGCTGCATATAATATCGCAGGGTTAATGCTTTCATCACCTTGCACAGGGGTTGCAAGTACGACGGTTTTAGCACCACTTAATTGTGCAAGTACACCTTGCATAATAACCGATGATGGCAGTGGAGCACTGCCACCAGGTACATAAATACCCACAGCTTCGATGGCCTGATATTTCAGTTCACATTCAACGCCAGTTTGGGTTGATAACTTAATATCTTTAGGCAATTGCGCCTCGTGAAAACGTTTCACGTTTGCATAAGCGGTGTCAATTGCGTATTTAAGCTCTGCGCTTAGTGCCTGCTCTGATGCGTTTATTTCATCAAGCGGTACACGTAAACGAGGGTTAGCTCTATTATCAAACTTTTTAGCCATATCAAGTAAGGCTTTATCGCCTTGCTCTTTCACATCGCTCATAATTGTTTGGCATATTGCTTCAACCTTTGCGCTGGCAGAAACCGCAGGGCGCATTAGCGCCGCTGCTTGTACTTGTGAAGATTCCTCATTCCAACGAAGCATGGTACTTACTCCATCATTTTTTCAATTGGCATTACTAAAATAGAGTTAGCGCCTAGGGCTTTAAGCTGCTCCATTGTTTCCCAAAATAATGTTTCGCTGCTTACCATGTGAAGCGCTACGTACTCTTCATTACCAGCAAGTGCAAGTAGAGTAGGTTGGCCAGAGCCTGGTAAAATTTCGCAAATTTCATCAAGTTTAGTTTTTGGCGCGTGTAGCATAATGTATTTGCTTTCTTTAGCTTGTTTAACACCGCGAAGGCGTGGCATAAGCTTATTGATTAGCGCTAGTTTGTCTTCATCTTGCAGGTCTTTATTTTGAATTAAACATGCGTTTGATTCTAAAATTGTATCACCTTGAATCAAGCCGTTCGCTTCTAGCGTTGCACCGGTTGAAACTAAATCACAAATTGCATCAGAAAGACCGGCACGTGGGGCTACTTCTACTGAGCCTGTAAGCATTACAGTGCTTGCATTAATGCCTTCGCGCTTTAACCACTGCGTTAATATTTCTGGGTAGGTTGTTGCAATACGTTTGCCTTCAAACCAGCTTTTATCACGTGGGCCAAGCTCTTGTGGCCATGCAAGTGCAAGGCGGCAGTAACCAAAGTCTAGTTTTGCTAGTTTGCTAACTTCGCTTGGTACACCTTGGCGTTCACGTTCTGCTTGAACTTCTACTAGCACGTTTTCGCCAACAATACCTAAATCACATACACCGTCCATTACCAAGCCCGGAATATCGTCATCGCGCACACGAAGTACGTCAATTGGCATATTAGTTGAGTGTGCAATTAAGCGTTGCTCACGTAGGTTTAATTTAACACCTAGTTGCTTTAGTAAGTCTTGACAATCTTTAGACAGGCGACCGCCTTTTTGGATGGCGATACGTAGACGATTTGTGTTATTCATTATTCATTTTCCTTTAATTTAAAAACTAAAAACCCCGAGGGGAACCTCAGGGCGAAAATGAATCAATGTGTTTTGAATCGCCAGAGGTTCCTTTTAGGAATAACCTCTCAGCGAAAGACCTGACAGGTTATTCCGGTGAATGGTGGTGATGATGTACTGTTGTCAGGTTTAAGCGCATTTTATTTCCTTTGTGCTGCTCGTTACTAACGTAACGCTCAACAAATATCTGTTTTAATAAATTTCGCGATTATAAAAACATATTATGCACCACTATGGCAAGTGTTTTTTAAGCTTAATTAAAGCATATCTTATAACTGCCGATACTATAGATGTAACCGCATTAGTTTGTATTATATCAATTGGTTGATTTTCACTCACAACTAGGCTTTGGCTTTAAGGATGTATTAATGGATATGATGATCCCTTATTTGGGTAGAATAACGCGACTGTCAATTGAAACTAAAGGGGCATTCCATATTGCAGGTGTGCAAAGTAGCGCGGCGAGTGAAAAAGTAGAACTTGAAAACAAAAAAAAGAGAGAATTACAGAAAAAGAAAAAACTAAACGGTTTAAGTGATGAGACTCTACCGTCAACCCATAAAAAAAGCGTTAATCAAGATGACGATGGTATCGAGCATTTAGACACATGGGCATAAGTGCCCAAAAATTAAAACTTATTATTCATTTTTACGCCACTTTGCGGGTGTTATCCCTGTGTTTTTTTTAAACAGGCGGGTGAAGAAACTGCTGTTTTCGTAGCCTACGTTAATTGATATTTCGTTTACGGTTTTATCTGTAGATAGTAACAGTTTTTTGGCTTTGTCTATTCTCACTTCTTGCACGTACCTATTTATAGATATACCGGTTGCTTGCGTAAATCGCCTCTTTAAATTGCGTTCACTAAAATTAAAGTATTTTGCTAACTCAACGATTGTGATTACGCTGCTTGAGTGATTATAGATCCAGTCTTGCACTTCACTAATTTTTTCGTCTCTGTGGCTACTATATTTTGGTAATGCAAAATTTAACTTACCAGAGTCAGAAATAAGTAAATGTGTGGCACATTGCTGGGAAAAGCGATCGCCTTTGTCTTTTGCAACTATTTCTAGTAGTACACTTATTCCCGCCTCAAAAGAGCCCGTTGTATAGATACTTCCCATTTTTAAATACGATTTATGATTAATAAACTGGCAGTCGGGAAATAGTTTTCTTAATGGTTTAACCAAACTCCAATGAGTTGCAATGGCTGTGTTATTTAACTCGCCTGTGGCGGCTAAAAAATAAGAACCAGTGCTCAAGCTGAGAATAGACGTGCTACTATTGATTTTAGGTATTAACCATTCAATTATTAATATACTGCTAGAGGGCATGCTCTTTAATTTAGAGCCCTCAATTGGTGGAATAATTACTAAATCATACGGTTTGTCAGAAAGCGAATTATCGGCAACAACAATTGAATTACTTGAGCTTGTTATAGGTGCACCGTCTGTTGTAACTATTTCTACGTTATAACTTTGAGGCAATAAATAATGCGAGTCGAGTAACGAAACAATGGTAAAAAAGTCTTTAGCTAATAATACGCTGACGGCCCAGCATCCCTCGTAGGCAATAATTGCTATATTTTTCATAATTTCATTTGGCCCAATCGGACTGTTAAAAGTACCCGTGCAGACATATTATTTTAATTTTTGTATTAGTAACATTAAAACCTACTTTAAATAGCGGTTATTTTTTAAGTGACTGTTTTAAAGTTGTTTTATTTAATATTAAATGCATTTTAAATATTTTAATTTATAAAAATCAGAGTCACAAAGGGGAATGGTTTGCAGCAGTATATACAAAATGATGCTTATTTTAATCAAAAGCACAGTGAAATAAATAACTGGTTGAAAAATGTTAAAGGCCATGACGAACGTACTAAGGCCGTATCAATTTATTATCTTGTAAGAGATGGAATTAAATATGATCCTTTTACACTTTTAGATGGGGCAAAGTCACTTAGTAGTGACTATTGCTTAGACAATAAAGCAGCATACTGTATTCCAAAGGCATCATTACAAATTGCATTGAGCCGAGCTATTAATATTCCTGCCCGCTTGGGTTTGGCAGATGTTCGTAATCATTTAAGTACACCTAAGTTAGACAAGTTACTAAAAAATGATGTGTTTACAATGCACGCTTATGTAGAGCAGTTTATTGAGGGAAAGTGGGTGAAATCAACACCTGCCTTTAATAAAGAGCTGTGTGATCTCGTTAATATAAAGCCATTAGAATTTGATGGAGTAAACCACTCTTTATTTCATCAATTTACTGCTGACGGCGAAAAGCATATGGAGTATTTAAAAGATCATGGTCAATTTGTGGCAATGCCAACGGCCCTCATTAACAAAAATTGTGATCACTATTACCCGCATTTAGCTCTCGATTTTTCAAATATTGGTAAGTAAATATTTTATATGTATTGCTCCTTTTGCAGTCTTTATTACTTAATTTTAATTTTTTATATTTTGTTAGGAGGGGGATTTGCTTGCCCTTGGTTACAGCCTTACGTAAAATCGCGCTATTGTTTTTAAAATGTGATTGCTGTTATCAAACAATTGTTTAGTGCAACCGGCCCCTTAGCGTTATCTTTTGATGGCTACACACCACGTCAACCGCAAATTGATATGGCCGTTGCAGTTGCCCAAGCGTTAAAAAACAGTTCCCAACTCGTTGTTGAGGCCGGCACAGGTACGGGCAAAACGTTCGCTTACTTGGCACCCGCGCTTAAGTCTAAGGGTAGAACAATTATTTCTACTGGCTCTAAAGCATTGCAAGAGCAACTGTATCATCGTGATTTACCACAATTAGTAAAGGCACTCAGTGCTACAAAAAAAACGGCCTTACTAAAAGGTCGCGCTAATTACTTATGTACTTACAGGCTAAATCAACATGTTGCGCATGTGCCTACAGACGATTCCGATGTTATGCATCAACTTGCCATGGTTGCTAAATTTGCAAGTGAAACACAATCAGGCGATTTAGCTGATTGTATTGGTATAGAAGATGACGCCAAAGTTTTACCTTATGTGAACTCCACTGCAGATAATTGTTTAGGTAAAGAGTGTCCAGACTTTCAAGAGTGTTACATACGAAAAGCGCGTTTAACTGCTGCTGAAGCTGACGTTGTTGTTATTAATCATCACTTATTTTTTGCAGATATGGCTGTTAAAGAAAGTGGCTTTGCTGAATTGATGCCCACAGCCGACGCTTATATTTTTGATGAAGCTCACCAACTAAGCGAAATTGCCAGCGACTATTTTGGTGAAAGTGTAAGTACTAAAAAGCTGGTGGATTTAATTAACGATTTACGCGCGATATACCGAGCTGAAATTCCTGATATGTTACAACTTGGTAAAAGCTTGAATAAATTAGAGACCAGTGTAGCTGATTTACGCTTGCAGTTTGGTGTCGATGGCAGTAGAGGTGATTGGCGAGAAAAGCTTAGCGATAAGCAAATATGTGCAGCACTGCATCGTGTCATTAGCGATTTGGACTTTGTTTATCAAGTACTAAAACTATGCTTAGACAGAAGCGATAAAATAGAACACCCGTTTGAACGGGCTTTAGCATTTAAAGGTCAATTAGAGCGGGTTTTTGATACAGCACAAACTGGTTTTAGTTACTGGTATGAGACAACACGGCGCTTTTTAACTATAAATATTACGCCGTTAAATGTATCAGCAAAATTTTCACAAATGATGCAAGACACCGGTGCTGCATTTGTGTTTACCTCTGCAACGCTTTCGGTTGATAATAAGCTTGACCACTTTAATGCAAGCTTAGGGCTAAAACCAGCACAAAGCATGATGGTTGACAGCCCGTTTGATTACCCAAACCAAGCATTATTGTGTTTGCCAAGATACTTGCCAGAATCGCATGCTGATAATATGCCTCATGCTATTGTAAAATTAACCCTTGAGCTTATAAAATCAGCGCAAGGGCGCTGTTTTGTGCTTTTTACAAGTTACCGTATGATGCATTTAGTTGCAGAGGGGCTCACAACGCAAATAGACTACCCCGTTTATATGCAAGGGCAAATGTCTAAGCGGATTATTTTAGAAAAATTTACCCGCCATGGTAATGCAGTTCTACTCGGTACGGCATCATTTTGGGAAGGGGTAGATGTGAGAGGCAGTACATTAAGCTGTGTTATTATAGATAAATTGCCTTTTGCAGCGCCAGACGATCCCTTGTTGCAAGCTAAAATGCAGGATTGCCAAATGCAGGGAAAAGACCCATTTGCACATATCCAATTACCACAAGCAGTTATTGCCTTAAAGCAAGGTGTAGGGCGATTAATTCGTGATAGCAAAGATAAAGGCGTGCTTGTTATATGTGATAATAGATTAGTAACACGCCAATATGGTCAAGTGTTCTTAAAAAGCTTACCTGCAATGCGTCGTACGCGAAGCTTAGAAGTCGCTAATACATTTTTACAACAAATTAATTAGAGTAATAAAATGATCAAAAGTAATATTCTTGCCCTTGATGCTTCAACAGAAGCACTATCACTTGTTTTACATTATAAGGGAGAGACATTTCATCATTTTGAAGAGTGCCCTCAGCAGCATAGTCAAAAAATTCTACCTTTGATTGATGAGTTTTTGGCCAAAGCAAATTGTAAATTAAAAGAACTGGATGTTATTGGTTTTGGCCAAGGGCCCGGTAGTTTTACAGGCGTAAGAATTAGTGTTGCTATAGCTCAAGGGTTAGCGTACTCAACTAATTTACCATTGGTAGGTGTTTCTACATTGGCTGTTATGGCGCAACAAGCATACGAGCAAAACAACAGCTCACTTGTTTTTCCAAGTATAGATGCGCGTATGGGTGAAATTTACTTTGCACAATACCAAGAAAATAATGGTTTAATGGAATTAGTTAATAACGAGTGTGTTATTAAACCTGAACTTTTAACTAATGAGTATATAACGAGTAACGAAGCATCAGTTGCAGTAGGCACAGGTTTTAAAACGTACCCTGATGCATTAGCAAACTTTGAAAACATCACTATTAATACAGACATAACGTTACCAGATGCACGTTTTATGCTTGCCTTTGTTGATGCCGCATTTATTGCAGGCCAGGGCGTTCAAGCAAGTGATGCCCAACCAAAGTACGTTCGTGATACCGTAACATGGAAAAAGTTACCAGGGCGCGAATAAAACAGTACCGCGTTAATTTGCAAATTGATTGTTTTTAAATCATAATTTTAGTTATGTTTAAGGTTGGAGAAGCGTGATGACGCTGCCTATTGGCTCAGGTTTTTTTACAGGTGATATTCCTGGTAGAGTAATCCCTGCTAAGGGAGTAACTGCAAGACCACAAGGTTTGGCAGATCAAGCTGCTGATCAAAAAACAAATACTGATTATGTAAAAACCAGTGCCGAGGGCGTTGAGCTTGCTAATCGATTGTTCAAAACTAGCGCAAAGGGTGATAACTTCAGCCAAACAATTTACGACCAGCCTAGTGCAAAAAATAGCAAAGCCATTTCTACCTATACTGAGTTTGCAAATTTAGAACGCAGAGCTGAAGTACAAAATTTAATTGGGGTAGATATTTACGCTTAAAAGTAATCAACCTTTAATAAAAAAACCGAACATTGAAGTGACCCCAATAAGTTGGACTCATTTCTAAGCGGCAACCAAGGCCTGATTTCGATATTGTATCGGACTCAGGCCTTTTAGTTTTAGCTTAATGCGTTCGTTGTTGTAATAATCGATGTATTCTTTGATGTTTTCAATGAGTTCATTTGCGTCCTTGAACGTCTCATTGTGATACATCTCAGTTTTTAATATGCCGAAGAAGTTTTCTGCAACGGCATTGTCTAAGCAGTTTCCTTTTCGAGACATACTTTGAATTAGCCCATGCTTTTTCAGGTGTTGTTGATATCGTTTATTTTGATATTGCCAACCTTGGTCTGAGTGGACGAGTGGTCTCTCATGCTTCAACAGCTTTGCTGTTGCGGCTTTAAGCATGTCAGTCACTAGTGGTAGCGTGACAGATGTCCTTACCTCATAGCTGACCACTTCTTGGTTAAATAGGTCTATTACCGGTGACAGGTATACCTTTTCTCCATTGACTTTAAATTCAGTGACATCGGTCACCCATTTTTGATTGGGCTTCTTTGCCGTAAATTCACGCTTGAGAACATTTTCAGCGATTCTACCGACTTCACCTTTGTAAGAGGTGTAGCGTTTAGGTCTGACTTTTGATTTCAAGCCAAGTTCGCCCATCAAGCGTTGCACGCGCTTATGATTAACCATCAAACCCATTGCTCTTAGCGTGCAAGTTACCCTACGGTAGCCGTATCGTCCTTTGTGCTTGTGATAGATATCACGTATTCTTTCGCATAAGTCAGTGTTGGAACAGGGCTGAACCAGTGTATTACGATGGTAATAATACACACTCTTGGGAAGCCCTGTGACCTTTAATAAGTGTTGTAAGCTGTATTTTGCCTTGAGCTCTTCGACAACTATCGTTTTGTCTTTGCTTTTTTCTTTCTGGCCTGAGCCAAGGCTTCTAACTTTTTTAAGACTGCGTTCTCTGCACGTAGATAATCCAATTCTTCCCTGAGCTCTTTTTCAGACATGTCTGCTGATGGTTTAGGAGTTGAAGAATGATTCGTCACGCGAGGCCTACCTTTTTTCTGTGGTTTTAGTCGGGTTATACCCCCGTGAGCATAAAGCTTTTGCCATTGAAATAAAATACCTGGGGATGATAAGTCGAAATAGGCGCTAGTATAACCCAAAGACCAATCATTAATTTCCATCGTCTCGAGCACATGAATTTTGAACTCGCCTGAATAAGGTAACTGTTTATGGATAAAACTCTTTGACCCATTAAGCAGGTAGACCTGAAACCAATAACGAATAAGCCGAGCGCTAATATTGTACTTTCTACTTAATGCTTCAGAGTTTTCCTGCTCAGCAAGTTGTGCGAGCTTTAACTTAAATATTCTTTTGTACTTGGACATAAAAAGACCCCCAGTAATTGGATTGTCCAACTATTGGGGGTCACTTCACATTGTTCGGTTTTTTTTGCTTTATACGTATTTTACTGTTCTATAAAGTGTATTAACTTATCAGCTATATCTGTATTATTTTGAGAGCCAACAAATTGTTCACTCCCTTTACCATAAGCAAAAACTTGTACGTCTGCTGCAGTATGGCCACCCGTAGTCCATCCAGTAAAGCTTGTGTCACTAATAATACTTTTAACGGCTAAGTTGAGTGCTTTGTCACCCATAGATTTAGCTTGCTCAAGTTTTATTTTGTTTTCAGGGGTAAATGCAATGCTGGTATATTTATTCCACACTGATTTTAAATCATCAGACTCAAGTAAGTGTTGTGTAATTGTACCCGCTGTTGCTTTTACGCCATGCACAACATCTGCTTCCCACTTATATTGGCCGTGCGCACCCAATGTTAAGCCTCCTGTAGAGTGATCAGCAGTTATAACTAATAAAGTATCTTTATTTTTATCAACATACGCTTTAGCTTTTTCGATAGCAGATGCAAAGTCATCCATTTCGGCCATGGCACAGGCTATATCATTTGCATGCCCACACCAATCAATTTGGCTACCTTCAATCATTACAAAAAAACCATCTTTATTTTGATTGTCTAGAAGGTCGAGTGCTTTAGAAGTAAGCTTAGTTAACCTTGTTGGGTTTTCGTCTAAGGCAAAAGGTAAGCCTTTAGCGGCATATAAACCAATAGCTGGAAGTTGCGTAATTTGATCAAGGTTTTGAATATCGTCACCATACTGGTAACCCGCGGCTTTAAATTCGTCAACTAAATTTCTATCGTCTCGAATAAAGTATTTAGTACCACCACCCAGCATTAGGTCAACGGGTAGTTTGCCTGCAATTTTATTATCAATATAATCATTAGCAATTTCGTCGTAATTATTACGTGATTCATTATGAGCGGCAAAGCTTGCTGGTGTAGCGTGGTTTATTTGTGATGTAGCTAATAGGGCTGTAGTCATGCCTCGCTGTTTAGCGATTTCAAGCATTGTTTTAAGTGGTTTTTTATCAGTATCTACGGCAATTGCACCATTATAACTTTTATGCCCGCTGCTCAACGCTGTCGCACTTGCGGCGCTATCGGTTACAACTGTGTGATCTTCAGGGTAAGTACGCGCCATTCCTGTCAGCATGGTATCAAAAACGGTTTGCTCAACAGACTTTGTAGTGGGGTCATCTTTAAAATAACGATAAGCAGTAGTATAAGCAGGCCCCATGCCATCACCAATCATATAAATTACATTTTTAGGTGCAGTTTCGGCCATTGCACCAGATGCAGTGCACATTAGAGCTAACACACTTAATTGTTTTTTCATGTTTTATGTACCTTTTGAGTGTACTTTATTAATAGCTAAATTATTGTATACCTTAACTATGATAAATAAATTAATAGATTGCGACAAATGATGATTTAGCTATATATAAGCTGATTATTGTGCGTAAAAATTATTGTAAAGCCTTAAAATATCTATTAGGAAACACCAAATAACAAAAAAAACACACATAATAGTCGAGCTAAATTAAAAATAACATTATGAATAAATGACGGTTTTTATTTATTCTTCTAGGTTGCAGTTGTAGCCTCAGCGACTAAAATAACAAACATTTAGTGAAACTATTTAGTGGTCTGACAACTTGTATGTTATAAATTTAAAAAAATAAAAAGGGGTTTATGTGCGGCCATTTAATATTAAAACACGTAATTTAGATATTCATGGTTTAAAAATAGGCTCTGGTGAAGAGGTAGTAATAGCACTTCACGGTTGGTTAGATAATTGTAATAGTTTTAAGCCCATGCTTGATGGCCAAAAGCCAGAGCAAACTTGGTACTGTATTGATTTTTCTGGACATGGTTTAACATCGTGGCGCAGTGATGACGCTCATTACTATTTTGTTGATTACATCGATGATGTTTATCAATTTATTGAAGCCATTGGTGCTGACAAAGTTCATTTAGTCGGGCATTCTATGGGAGCTATGGTCGCGGGTTTTTTCGCCAGTTGCTTTAGTCAAATGGTTAAATCGGTAAATTTTATTGAGGGTATTGGCTGCGTAACAACACCCAGCGAGGAAGTTACGGAGCAACTAAAAAATGCTGTGCTTAATCGTGCAAGAACGCATAATAAAAAAACAAGAATATATCCCTGTAAAAAAGATATTTACGAGGCACGGTCTAAAACAACCGACTTAGATGTTGAATTAATTTCGCTATTGATGGAACGAAATATCAAAACAGTCTCTAAGGGTTTTGCACTAACAACCGATCCTAAGCTCAAAAATCATTCAGGTTTTAGGTTTGATGAAGTGCAATGTATTGGTGCAATAAAAGAATTAATTGCACCATGCCAATTAATTTTAGGTAACCAAGGTTACGCGTTTGTAAAACAAAATTTAGAAAAATATATTAATTATTACAATGACTTGAGTGTAGTTAATGTGGAGGGTGGGCACCATTGCCATATGCAAAGTAGCAAAGAATGTTATGAACACATTCAAGCATTTATGGTGCAAAGTGGTGCACGTTAATTGTATATTGACGTTAAATGTGGGATTATTCCCGCATTAGAGTATTTGCTCAATTGTTAAAGTGCCTTACTTAGATTAAGGTTAATAAAAATATAACTATAAACAGGGGCTAAGAGTGGAAAAAATCTGGCTTAAGCGCTACCCAGAAGGTATGCCTGAAACAATCGATCCTGAGCATTACAACTCGTTACTCGAAGTGTTCGAAAAAAGTTTTTCTGATTACAAAGATTTACCTGCATTCACAAACATGGGTAAAACGTTGTCGTATGAAGAAATAGACACAGCAACTAAAAAAGTTGCCTCGTATATTCAAAATGATTTGGGACTCAAAAAAGGCGACAAAGTTGCCGTAATGATGCCTAACTTATTACAAACACCTATTTCTATTTTAGGTATTTTACGCGCCGGGTGTGTGGTAGTTAACGTTAACCCTTTATACACTGTACGTGAGCTCGAACATCAGTTAAAAGATTCAGACACAAGCGCCATTTTCATTCTTGCAAACTTTGCAGATACTCTTGAAAAGGCTTTAGGTAAAACAGACGTTAAACACATCGTGGTTACTCAAGTTGGTGACATGGTGGGTGGCTTTAAAAAGCACATTGTTAACTTTGTTGTTAAGCACGTTAAAAAAATGGTGCCTAAATACAACTTACCAAACACGATTAAATTTTCAGATTTGTTAAACGCTGACGAAAATGCTTACACACGCCCTGAATTAAATTTATCTGACCTAGCATTTTTACAATACACAGGCGGTACGACCGGTGTATCTAAAGGTGCTATGTTGAGCCATGGTAATATGGTGGGTAACCTTGAGCAGGTGACTGGTTGTTTAGATAAGGTACTAAACCGTGGAACAGAAGTGGTTGTTACTGCACTTCCGCTTTACCATATCTTTGCACTTACGGCTAACTGCTTAACGTTCATGAAATATGGTGGTTTAAACTTATTGATTACTAATCCGCGTGATATGCCGGGTTTTGTAAAAGAGTTAAGCCAAACTAAATTTACAGCAATCACCGGTGTTAACACATTATTTAATGGTTTACTAAACACACCAGGTTTTGATGAACTTGATTTTAGCCACCTAAAAATGTCGTTAGGTGGTGGTATGGCGGTTCAACGTCCTGTTGCTGAAAAGTGGCAAAAAGTGACGGGGTCAAAACTGATGGAAGGCTACGGCCTTACTGAATGTGCTCCACTTGTTACAATTAGCCCTTACGACTTAGAGTCTTATAACGGTTCTATTGGTTTACCTGCACCAAATACTGACATTAAGCTAATGCTTGAGAATGGTGTAGAGGCAGCTAAAGGTGAGCCTGGCGAATTATGCGTTAAAGGCCCTCAGGTTATGCTTGGCTATTATAAGCGCCCAGATGCCACAGCCGAATGTTTACAAGACGGTTGGTTTGCAACAGGTGATATTGCTACATATGACGATGAAGGCTTCTTCTATATAGTAGATCGTAAAAAAGACATGATTATAGTATCTGGCTTTAACGTTTTCCCAAATGAGATTGAAGAAGTTGTTGCAATGCACGACGGTGTGCTTGAAGTGGCGGCTGTTGGTATTCCTCATGATGTCAGCGGTGAACAAGTTAAAGTTTTTGTTGTTAAAAAAGACCCTTCTTTAACTGAAAAAGATATAATAAACCATTGTCGTGATAATTTAACTAATTACAAGGTTCCAAAACTCGTTGAGTTTAGGGATGAGTTACCTAAAACAAACGTAGGTAAAATACTCAGACGAGCCTTGAAAGATTAGAAAACTATAAAAAAGCCGGCATTAGCCGGCTTTTTTATTGTAGGAGACTAAGTGCAATATCAATTAATTCAAACACAAGTTCAGCTTGATACCTTTGTTGAGCAGATCCAAAATAAGCCTATATTAGCTATTGATACCGAGTTTATGCGTCGTCGCACTTTGTATCCAGAAGTTGCACTCATTCAGGTTTTTGACGGTGAGCATCTAGCACTTATCGATCCTTTAGCTGAGCTCTCGTTATTTGATTTTTGGCAGGTTTTAAAAGACCCCGCAGTTTTAAAAGTGCTTCATTCACCATCTGAAGACATTGAAGTATTTCAAAAATATGCTGGGTTTGTTCCTGCACCATTGTTTGATACTCAATTTGCTTTGCAATTGCTTGGTGAAGGAAACTGTATGGGGTTTGCCCTTATGGTTAAAACACTCCTAGGTATTGAAATAGATAAAAGCGAATCACGTACCAATTGGTTACAACGACCGCTAACTACAAAGCAACTTGATTATGCTGCCGCTGATACATTTCATTTATTACCGTGCTTTGAATTAATTATCGATCGCATTAACAAAGCTGATTTGTTTGAGATTATTTTGGATGAGAGCGAATTAATTGCTAATAAACGGGCTTTTCAAACACCGGATGAATTGCTCTATAAAGATATTAAAAATGCTTGGCAGTTAAAACCACATGAATTAGCTGTATTAAAAGAGCTAGCAATATGGCGCCGTAATAAAGCAATACGTAAAAACCTTGCTCTTAATTTTGTGTTGAAAGAACATAACATGACCGAAATCGCTAAGCGAGGGCCATCTAGTTTAAATTCATTGCGTCAAATACCGGGTGTAGAATCGATTGAAGTTAATCGCTCAGGGGTTGAGATTTTAAAGTGTATAGAAAAAGCTAAAGCAATTGCTGTTGACGAGCACCCGCAAGTGTTGAAGCGTTTAATCGATTTTCCTAATTATAAACAAACGGCAAAAGATATTAAGCAAAAAATAACGAAAGTTGCTAAAGCTAATAATATTCCTGAGGATGTTTTAGCATCTAAAAAACAAGTAAATCAATTAATTAGCTGGAATTGGAAGTTGACGGCAGAGCAAAAAAAGACACATATAAAGCCAGATTTATTGAGCTCTTGGCGTTATAGCTTTATTAAAGAAGCTTTAAAAGAGTGGGATACCTAAAAGGTTAATATTTTAGTAGTTGTTAGTTATAAAGAGGGCGCTTAACGCGCCCATTCTTCAGTTATTTCTTTTCTTCGTCAGGTAAAGTTACGTTTAGCTCTAATACAGCTAGGTCGTCTTCATTCTGATCAAATTGTACCTGCACTGCATCACTATTAACGTTCACATATTTTCGAATTACATCCAAAATATCTTGTTTTAATTGTGGTAGGTATTCAGGTGTTCCACGCTGAGAACGTTCGTGTGCGACAATTATTTGCAATCGCTCTTTTGCAAGAGACGCACTGTTTTTCTTTTCTGAGCGGAAATAGTCAAGTAACGACACATTAGCCTCCAAAAATCCGTTTAAAAATGCCTTTTTTCTCTACATCTAAGAAGCGAAAATCGACGGTTTCACCAAGTAAGCGGTTTATGGCATCAGCATATGCTTGACCAGCATCTGATTCGCCATCCAATATTACCGGTTGACCTGAATTTGATGCACTCAATACTGCTTGTGACTCAGGAATAACACCTAACAAATCGATAGCTAATATGTCTTGTACGTCTTCTACCGAAAGCATTTCACCTTTAGCAACACGCTCAGGGTTGTAGCGTGTTAATAATAGGTGTTCTTTGATATTTTCAAGGCCTTCTTCAGCGCGTTTAGATTTGCTATGCAAAATACCTAAAATACGGTCAGAGTCTCGTACAGATGACACTTCTGGATTGGTGGTTACAATCGCTTCATCAGCAAAATACATTGCCATCATCGCACCCGCTTCAATTCCTGCTGGTGAATCACATACAATATAATCAAAGTCTTCTTTTAGCTCGTTTAAAACGCGTTCTACACCATCACGAGTTAGTGCATCTTTATCACGCGTTTGCGATGCTGGCAGTAAAAATAACTTCTCAACACGTTTGTCTTTGATAAGTGCTTGGTTTAGGTTTGCTTCACCGTTTATGACGTTTACAAAATCATAAACAACGCGGCGCTCGCACCCCATAATTAAATCAAGGTTACGTAAACCGATGTCAAAATCGATAATAACCGTTTTGTAGCCTTTTAATGCTAAGCCTGTGCCTATTGCGGCACTTGATGTTGTTTTACCAACACCACCTTTACCCGAGGTAACGACAATTACTTTTGCCATGAAATTTATCCTTTAACCAAAGCTGAAATTTCTAATGATTCATTTTTTTGTTGTATTTGCACTGCACTGCCCCAAAACTCACCTTGTAGAGAGTCACTGATCCAGTAGTTGCCATTTATGGAAACAAGTTCTGCTTCTAGCTTTTGGCAAAATATATGTGCGTTTTCTAATCCTTTTGCGCCCGCTATTGCGCGACCACGAAGGGTTCCGTAAATATGTACGTTGCCATCTGCTATTACTTCTGCACCATGACTAACAGCGCCTAATACAATAAGGTCGCGGTCTTTTGCATACACCTGTTGACCCGAGCGTACAGTACCGTTAATTATTTGTGCTGGAAGTATAATATTTTTTTCGACAATTGACGTGTTAGGTTGCTTTTCAACGGGCTCTGCTTTTACGTCTTGCGAATAATTTAATACTGAAAAGCCAGCTTTTTTGGCATTTGCATGCTGCCCATCAGAGCCATTGCATACACCCACTGCGTTGAAGCTCATTCGTTCGATAAGTGACTTTAAATGAACAAAGTCTAAAGAGCTGCTTTTTACTTCTTCTAAATTGACAACAATAGGGGCTCCTTCAAAAAAACGAGGGGCTTGGGCTATTTTTACGTACAATTGTTCTGCTAAAAGGTTTATATCAGCACTATAAAGATGTAAAACTGATAACGTAAAAAGATTCCCTTTTAACTCAAAAATTTGGTCCGACATACACGCTCAATTGAATTGTATGATAAGAAATTATAATTAGATAAACACAGGCTGAATAAGGCCTTAATCAAAATTTCTAATCTAAATTTTCTAACTTATTATTACTCTCATGGTATAGTGTGCAGCATTGTTGTGCAAGAATTTATAGGGTCATAATGTTAACTGCGGTATATAAAAGTAAGAAAAAGACGGATACCTTCTTATTTGTTGAAAAAAGAGATGATTTTAGCAAAGTTCCAGAACCTCTAATGGCTATGTTTGGCAAACCTCAATATGTGATGCTCATCAACTTAGCTAAACGTGAGCACCTAGGTGGTGCGGATTTGGAAACCGTTAAGGGTGCATTAACCGATCAAGGATACTATTTACAACTTCCACCACCGGAAGATAATTTGCTTACTGAACTAAGAAAACAAAATGGAGCCGATCGTGATTAAAAAACTGGCAGTTGTATTATGTGGTTTATGCTTGAGTTCGTCAGTTGTTGCCAAAACACAAGCCGAATTTAAAGATTACTTAGTAAACCTAAAAGAAGAAGCAATCGCAAAAGGCTACGAAACGTCGTTAATTGATAGTGCATTTGCGACCGCGACTTATAAAGAGAAAGTGGTATCAGCTGATAAAAACCAGCCTGAAGTGAAAGAAACACTCGAGACCTATTTACCAAAACGTGTACCACAATGGAAAATTGACCGTGCTCGTAAACTTTATGCTGAGAACAAAGATATTCTTGAGCAAGTAGCTAAAGAGTTTGGCGTACAAGCACGCTTTATAGTCGCTTTATGGGGTCTTGAAAGTAACTTTGGTACTATTCAAGGCGGTCACAATGTTATTTCATCATTAGTGACACTTGCCTTTGATGGCCGCCGTGAAGCACTTTATAAACGCCAGTTGTGGGCGGCTTTAGACATTTTAAAATCGGGTCATATTACCTTAGATAAGTTTAAAGGTTCTTGGGCTGGGGCTATGGGGCAAACTCAATTTATGCCAACGTCTTTTAATGCTTACGCAATTGATTATAACAATGATGGTCGCAAAGATATTTGGACTACAAAAGAAGATGCGTTTGCTTCAATTGCTAATTATTTAAAGCAAGAAGGGTGGAACGATTCATTAACTTGGGGTCGTCAAGTTATGCTTCCTGATAACTTTGACAATAAATATATTTTAGTTCGTGGTACTAAAACACGTAAACAATGGCTTGAGTATTGGAATGACTCTGAGCGTTCACTCAATGAATGGCAGGCTTTAGGGGTGAGAAGAGTCGACGGTACTGCATTGCCTAATGTTGATGTACGAGCAGCACTGGTTATGCCCGATGATATCAACGGCCGTATGTTTTTGGCCTATGATAATTACAAAGTGTTAATGCATTGGAACCGTTCTTATTACTTTGCAACGAGTGTGGGTTATTTGTCTGATAGAATCGGATACCCAAAAATATAGTTCAACAAAAAATAAAGCCGCACAATGCGGCTTTATTCTTTTTTAAAAATTTTCTCTTTTAAATCGATGACCTTGCCAATTCCTGATCCCAGTTTCATAAGTTTGTTGAGCTGCTCGGGAGTTAAACGCTGTAACTCAGACGACCATTTAGTGACCGTTTCAAGTAGATTGTGAATTTCTTCCATTTGCTTTTGGGCATACACTTCCTCTTCGTTATTCGCTTCGTCAAGTAAGTTATCTCGCAAAAGGCTGAGCGTTGGATCGATTTCACGTTTTTTTCGCTCTTCAAATACTCGATTAGCCATATCCCAAATATCGCCTGCAGGCGCATAATACTCTTTACGATCACCCGGAATGTGCTGAACTTTAATTAATTGCCAAGATTGCAGCTCTTTTATGCCCATACTTACATTACCACGAGAGATACTTAGTGAGTCGGCAATTTCATTCGCTGTCATCGGGTTTTTAGTAATGATTAGTAAACCACACATTTGGCCTATTGTACGGTTAAAGCCCCAACGGCTGCCCATTTCGCCACAATGCATCACAAAGGTAAAATTCTTTTCAGATAAAGTCATATCATTAACTTTCAGTAATTTCAGAAATTAAATGCTAGCATGTTGATTTGCGATAGCAAGGCATTAAGTGCACTAAAATAATCTTAGTTTGGCTTAAATACAATTTAAGCCATTTTATGCATAGTTTTTAAATATTAAGGGCGCTTGTAAATACAAGCACCCATAAATTTTAACCGCTAAAGTGTGTAACTAAAACTTAATTTAGCATTACGCTCTTCACCAGGCATACCGCCTAAAAACATCGCTTTAGAATAATACTGTTTGTTAAATAGGTTGTTTAAATTAAGCTGCATGTTCCACTGTTTAGTTGTATACGAAATTGCAGCATCGTACACAGTGTAGCCAGGTACATAGCCATCAGGAATACTAAATGAACTTGAGTTAGTACTTCTGTTATCAACGTAAGTAATACCCCCGCTAATATTAACTGACTCGGGTAAATTAAATATGTTTGCATAGTAAGTAACCCATGTGCTTGCAGTTACATAAGGCACCCCTTTTTGACGAGTGTCGTAAGCGCTGCTATTGGGGTTAGATTTATCACGCGCGTCTTGATATACGCCGTTAACATTTATTTTCCACTGCTCATTTAAATACGCATTTAAATCAAGCTCAACGCCTTTGGTTTGCTCTTCGCCATCAAAGTAGCTTTCTACTATATCAGGGCCAGACACACCAGCTTCATACAGTGGGTTACTGTATTCAAGATTTGTACGAGCGCTTTCAAACACAACTAAAGTAGCTAGTAGCTGGTCGTCAAATGCTTTATACCTAAAGCCTAAGTCATTACTTATTGACTCTGAGTCTTCTCTATCTGCTTCGTTACCAGCAACAGAGCCTAATACACTGTATGCGGTTCGGCCTTTAGAGTGATTAACAAACACAGAAAAATCTTCAGTAGGCTGATAAGTAGCACCTAAATTATAGGTTAAACCTGAATCAGATGTGTTTGCCTCAGGGGTTGGCTCTGCACGGCTTGAACTGTAACGTTCATCTACACCATTATGTTCGTAGCTCTGCTTAATACGGTTATAGGCGACTCCTATGCGTGTAGTCAGTATGTCATTAATATAACCTACATGCTGAACGCCCATTCCCCATGCTTGAACCTTTTTATTATAATCACTCGTTTTTAGCGGGTCGTAATCGTCAAAGCCACCGATTGGCCAATTTGGTTGCCTCATGTCATAGATGTAGGGTAAAGCACCTTGATAAAGCACATTACCATCAGTGTCGTAAATTACTTTATCGCTGTCATAAATAGAGTATTGTTTGAAACCAATATCTCGGTCTTCATAATTTGCATTAACTAAGAGTTCGTTATCAATATCGCCTATCTCAAAGTCGTATCTTAAATCTAAAAAGTACTGCCATGATTTTTCATCTGCTTCTACTTGGCGATACTCTTGGCGCCTAGCTGCAAATGGATAAAGTACATCATTTTCAACTAAAGGAGCACGAGGGTCTTGATTAATAACGCCACTGCGAGTTGAGTACACGTAATTAAAAGCCCCTGTTTGACGAGCAAAGCTTGATGTGTAATTACGGTACTGTAGTTGCTGGTTTAAGAATAAGTCATCAGTAATAAAGTAATTATGCGTAAGCTTAAATCGTAATTCTTCACCTTCATTATCATCGGCCATTGGTGAAATAATCCCATTGGTACCAAAGTCATAGGGTGTTAAACCATCTGTTGCAGAAAGAGAGTTCGCTAATTGTAATTGCTGTTCACTTGTCAGTTGTAAGCCACTGCCTGTCGGATCGTTTACTAAGTCTGCAGCGGTTACTTCACCAGCAGTTAAGCCATTCGCTGTCTCTGCGTTGTATATGCGAATAGGGTGGCCAATTGAGTCAACAGCAATTGAATCCTTAATATATGCGTATTCCGGTGATGGTGAACACCGATTCCGGTTTTATCGTGAACACTTAAATTCCACGCATTGGGTTCATGACATTTTTAACCTAAGTGTTCACGATGGTCAATTTTAGATTGAATTTTTCTCATAGACTCCCCCTTTAATTTTATCCGATGAGCATTGTGCATTAGTCGATCTAAAATGGCATCGGCTAAGGTATTATCGCCGATGGATTGATGCCATTCTTCGGTGGGTAATTGACTGATGATGGCGGTTGATGAACTGCCGTGCCTATCATCCATGATCTCCATTAAGTCATTTCGTTGTGCCGCTTTAAGTGGCTCAAGCCCCCAATCATCTAAAACGAGTAAGTCGATCTTAGCGAGTGACTGTAACATTCGACTGTAAGTGCCATCTGCTTTGGCTTGTGTCAGCGCAAGCATCAACCTTGAGAGTCGGTAATATTTAACGCTGTAGCCTTTCATGCATCCTGTATGCGCAAGCGCACAAGTGATATAGGTTTTACCGCTACCGCAAGGGCCTGTGATCAGTAAGTTTTGTGATTTATTCAGCCAATCACATTGCAGTAGCGATGCCATCATCGATTGATTGAGACCTCGCGGGTGATGATAATCTATGTCTCTGGCGTTAGCGGCTAATTTAAGTTTTGCCGCTTTAAGTAAGCGTTGTTGTTTTCGGCTCTCTCGGTCTTGGGCTTCACTGTCTGCTAGCAGTTGTAGTCGCTCATCGAAGGACAACCCTTCATAAGTACTTGGTTGTTCCATTTGGCTCACTAAGGCGTTGGCCATACCACTGAGTTTGAGTTGACGAAGCTGAGTTATCGTTTGTTCTAACATAGAATTTCCTTACCTTAATGGAAGCTTTTAGGACCACGGATATTTTCATGGGATTGTGGCAATAACGTCGACGGCTCTTCTTGCGTTCGCGGCAATTTATCTTGGTTGCTACTGAGTATGTCTTTGATATGTTTTAACCGATATAAACTGTATTGATTGGCTATCGCACAGGCGTTATTGAGCCGATCGGCGGGATAGCTTCTTGATAGGTTGAGTAAGCCTAAGCACACACGATACGCTTGTTCTTCATGTTGTTTCTGTGCCAATTGTGCTTTCACCCAGAGCAAAACGTCATCTCCAATATCTTTCGCCCAATTCATTAAACGCCCTGGTGACCATTTATGATGCTTCTCATGCTTTACAGGCATGTGCTCGGATGTGGTGGTCATGCCCGGATGATATTTTCTCGGGTGACTGGTGATGCGTTTATGCTTGAAATAAGCCTCAATCAAGTTGTCTTTGGCATGAAGTTCAAGCTTTTCACCCACCAAGTGATGGGGTACCGAGTAAAGATGGTTATCATACTGAACGTGATAATCAATATTCACTTTGACGTGTTTAATATCCGTGAATTGATAAGCTAGTTTGGGCATAGGCGCGAGGGCGGGTTTGTCGATTGACTCGAACCATGATTGTCGTGTCCCACTCAGTTGCTTAAAGGGCTTATTATTGACCTCAAGCAGTAAGGCTTTGATGCAATGGTTTAGCTCAGCTAATGAGAAAAAGGTTTGGTGTCGTAACTTGGCGAGTATCCAGCGTTCAATGATTTGCACGCCCACTTCGGCCTTGGCTTTATCTTGTGGTTTTCTGGGACGAGCAGGCACAATCACGGTGCCATAATGCGCGGCCAATTGCTGATAACTCGGGTTAACATCAGGGTCGTAGCGACACGCTTTACTGACACCACTGCGTAAATTATCGGGGATAACCATGTCAGGTATACCGCCGATAAATTCAAATGCTCGCACGTGACTGCCGATCCAGTCGGGTAGACTTTGGCTCCAGGTTGCTTCACAAAATGTATAATTTGATGCGCCCATCACCGCCACGAATATCTGGGCGAACTTCACTTCACCCGTCGCATTACAAACAATGGGCATCGTTTGACCCGCATAATCGACAAAGAGTTTTTCTCCTGCTTTATGCACTTGTCGCATCGAACGTTTTTGCTTTTTAAGCCAGGTCATATAGCGATCGCAGAACTGAGAATAGCTGTAACAACGATTCGGATATTGCTGAGTATATTCTTCCCAGAGTAAGTTCTTGGTGACGCCTTTGCCCGTTAATTCTTTTCGAATGGCTGGCCAATCTGGCACTTCAAATCGCTGGGATGGCCGAGTGTCGGCGCGAGGATAGAACTGACTAGCAAGCACAGAATCATCAAGCTCGTCGGGCAGTGGCCAACTTAACGATAAAGCTCTGGCTTTAGTGAGTAGTTTTTGAATACCACCGACACTGATCTTAGTGCTGGCACTTATTTTTCTGACACTGAGTTGGGCAGCAAAATGTAGCCTCAACACTTCTCGAATTTTACGCATTGTGATCCTCTTAGTCGCCATATCCCTTCCTCAGTAATACAAAAAGGAAATAGCTTAACAAAGTAATTAATAATCAATGCGTTGAAATTGTACTGGTTTGGTGTGAACACCGATTCCGGAAAATCAGTCAAAAGTGTTCACGATAAAACCGGAATGAGCGTTCACGCTAAAACCAGAACGGGTGTTCACGATGGGCCGGAATCACTGTTCACGATGCTCCGGAATATGCAATATAGGCAGCAGAGAGCATAACGTCTTGTTTATCGTTTAACACATACTTAAGTGATGTATAAATTTCATCACGCTCTTCTTTTAAATCGCGAAAGCCATCGCTCGAGGCCGTTTTAGCCATTACGCGATACGCTAAGTTGTCGCTAAGTGCATTTGTGCTGTCAAAAGCAAGAGAGTAGCTGTCCCATTGACCAAGCTCTAAAGCGACTTTATGTTTTTCTTCAAACTCAGGTTTTTTTTCAATTAAATTAATTACACCACCAGCGCTACCAATACCATATAAACCTGTAGCTGGGCCTTTTAACACTTCAACCGACTCAATATTGGTTAATGAGCGAGTTGGATTAAAGGTGTTTCCAAGTCCAGCTCCCCCATACATACCATCATAAGTGTAATTGGCGTCAAGACCACGAATAACCAGGTTATCGCCAATGCCATAATTATTACCCGCTTGGGTTAAACCACTCACATTACGGAC
Source organism: Pseudoalteromonas sp. PS1M3 (assembly GCF_016865405.1). Lineage (NCBI taxonomy): Bacteria > Pseudomonadati > Pseudomonadota > Gammaproteobacteria > Alteromonadales > Pseudoalteromonadaceae > Pseudoalteromonas > Pseudoalteromonas sp. PS1M3. The sequence continues at coordinate 614,708 of NZ_AP022625.1, forward strand.
AAGATCTTGTAGGTTGTCTACGCCCTGTGATTCAATTAGTTCACGATCAATAATAACAACAGGAGCAGGGGTTTCCATTAAGGACATATCTGACTTTGTGGCAAGACCCGAACTCATAACAACTTGATTTTGTTTTTGATAAACACTTATGTGTTCAATATCTTGTTCTGCAGTGGTTGATGCTAAAGCGGCTTGTGCATTTAAACAAGCAAGGGTGAGGAGTGAGTAATTAAACTGTTTCATTATGATAACCATTCGCATTTATTGATTTGCGCTAATGGTAATGATTATTATTTGCAAAATATACTAAAAGTTCAATAAATATTAGATTAAAACAACTGTTTGCATGTTTTTCATACAAATAAGCGGGCTTAGTTAATAAAAACCAAACAAATATAAAGGAGGGGACGAATTTGGCAATTAAGAAAAATAAATTGCAATATGATTTTCTTTAACAGCTCTCCCAAATTAAGAGTAATAAACTAAAAATGACAATAGAGACCAGGTAAAACAATGCTATTAAAGCTTTACCTTTAACACATTGTTTTACTAATCTTTTAATTTTAGTGTTTTTAGGGTTGAGAATTAAAATTTAATGAATTTTAACGTTAAAAGTAAAGGCTAACACTATAAAGCCAGCCTTAACTTAGATTTAAATTTTATTTTTCAGTTTTATAAACAATACCTGCTTTCATCACAAACGGTATTTGCTCTAATGTTGAAATGTTTTTTAATGGGTTTCCTTCAACAGCAATAATATCGGCGGCATATCCCGTTTTTATTTGCCCTAGTGTATTATGCATTTTTAACAGTTTAGCGCTGTTTATGGTAGCTGATTGAATGGCTTGCAGTTCAGTCATGCCAAATTGAACCATACGTGAAAATTGCTTTGCATTATCACCATGTGGGTAGATGGCAGCGTCAGTTCCAAATACCATGTTCACACCAGCTTTTACAGCTCGGCTAAAGCTATCTCTTTGTTTTTTAGAAACTTGGCGTTCTTTGTTTAGGTTTTCTTCGTCTACACCATTTTGTTCGCCAAAGCTTAAAGTGTATTCTGTGTTGTATATATCCATAGAAAGCCAAGTGCCATGTTTTTTAGCCAGGGCTATGGCTTCATCGTCTAAAAAGCTTGCGTGTTCTACGCTGTCAACACCTGCAATGATAGCTGTTTTTATGCCGCTTGTGCCGTGTGCATGTGCTGCAACGGGAAGGTCGCGCATGTGCGCTTCTTCAACAATGGCTTTCATTTCTTCAAGCGAATATTGTTGTACACCTACTTTGGTACCCTTTGAAAAAACACCACCTGTAGCACAAAATTTTATAGCGTTTGCACCGTACTTTATGTTTTCACGTACTTTTGTTCTAACCGCCCATGGACCGTCTGCAACACCTGCTGAAGTATATTTTAGCTCAGGCGGTAAACGGTTATTGTCACAGTGCCCGCCAGTTATACCCAGTGAAGGACCTGCTGCCCAAATTCGTGGACCTACAATGTCACCCGCATTAATACCGTCTCGTACCGCAATAACGCTATAACCATCTGCGCCCACATTTCTTACGGTAGTAAAACCTGCTTCAAGGGTCTTATTAGCAAAATAAGCCGATTTAACTGCCATGCGTGGGATTGATTGACCCAAGCGCTCACTACGAGAAACAGTAGGATCACTCGTTAAGTGTACATGCATGTCCATCAATCCAGGCACTAGTGTTAATTGTGGCAGATTAATAAGTTCATCACTTTTACCTAGTTGCGGCTTTTTATTACGTTCTATTGAGGTGATCACACCGTCATCAATAGTAATTAATGGCGATTGAATGAGTGTGCCATTTTCTACATCTAACATGGCTTTTGCAGAAATGTAGGTGACTGCCTGGGCAGGTAGACTGCTCAAACATAATATGGCTATTGAGGCTGATAATAGGTGCTTTTTCACTTTTTAATTCTTTTATATGAAAGTTACGTTGTTTTGACTTTACCAAGCTCAAGTAAAAGTGCAATAAAATAACGACTAAGTTACTACTTTATTTAGCTTAATTTAAAGCTCATAATCGAGCTGAGTTTTTTATAAGGATTAATATGAAATTATTAAAATTAGCACTGGTCGCTTCTTCAGTGATCGGTGCGCTTATGGGGTGTAGTAGCACAACGTCTCAACAAAATAATAGTAAACCCGTTTCATCATCTATAAATGCTGTGGTTTCAGAATTATCTGCCGAACAGCAATTAGACGTGCTTGTTGATCAATACTACAACGAGTCGCTTGCACTTTCGCCAATAATGGCAACATATAGCGGTAAAAATGAATTTAATGATCAGTTCACGCCTGAAATTTCAGCGACAAATCGTAACAAAAAGGCGGCTTTTTATAAAAAGTATCAACAACGCCTTGCTTACATTGATTCAAAGCAGTTAACAGGGCAAGCGCTATTAAGTTATGAGATTTTAAAACGTGACCTTGCACTTAACCTCGAGGGGATGCAATTTCCAAGCTACTTTCTGCCTATTAATCAAATGTCGGGAGCACATAATGTGTTTGCTGGATTTGGCTCTGGGCAAAGTGCACAACCTTTTAAAACAGTACAGGATTACGATAATTTTTTAAAACGTAGTGATGGCTACATCAAATGGCTTAAAAGTGTTGAGCTTTCTATGGCTGAAGGTATAAAACAAAATATTGTTTTACCTTTGCCACTTGCAAAAAAGTTAGCTCCACAATTTAGTGCGCATGTTGTAAATAAGCCTGAAGACTCACTGTTTTGGGGACCTATAAAAAACTTACCAAATTCGTTTACAGTTGAGCAAAAACAAGAAATAACAGCGAAATACCGCGATCTAATCATGAAGCAATTAGTGCCGGCTTATCAAAGCATGCACACATTTTTAATTAACGATTATATACCTAGTAGTCGTGTGTCAGTAGGCTACAGTGATTTTACTAATGGTAAAGCTTGGTACGAATACCAAATAAAGAAAAACACAACGCTTAACTTATCTGCTGACGAAATTCACAATATTGGTTTAAGCGAAGTATCGCGTATTTTGAGCGAAATGAAAAAGGTAAAACACACCGTTGGCTTTGACGGCGATTTGCCTGCATTTTTTACTCACTTGCGTGATTCAGATGAGTTCTACTTTAATACCGCTGATGAGCTTATTGAAGCGTACGAAAATGTTAAGAAAAAAATTGATGCAAAAGTACCGCAGTTATTTGATGTGGCTCCTAAAGCGCCCTACATTGTTAAACCAGTAGAGGCTTATCGTGCTCAGTCTGCGGCGGGTGCTTCTTATGCAGCCCCTGCACCAGATGGTTCACGTCCGGGTATTTTTTATATCAATACTTTTAATTTAAAAGCACAACCTAAGTTTTTACTCGAAACACTCTCGATTCATGAAGCGGCACCTGGTCATCATTTTCAAATTGCTCTTCAACAAGAAATAGACGGTTTACCTGATTTTCGTAAATTTGGTGGGTATACGGTTTTTGCTGAAGGGTGGGCACTGTATGCAGAAAGTTTAGGGAAAGAGCTTGGATTATTTACCGATCCTTATATGTGGTATGGGCGTTTGGCTGACGAGCAATTACGGGCAATGCGTTTAGTGCTCGATACTGGTTTTCATGCAAAAGGGTGGACGCGCGAGCAAGGTATACAATACATGCTTGCTAATTCATCAATGGCTGAAAGCGATGTAGTGGCAGAGGTTGAGCGTTATATTGCGTGGCCAGGGCAAGCACTTTCGTACAAATTAGGGGAGTTTAAAATTAAAGAACTTCGCGATTATTGTAAAAAAGAGCTAGGTTCCCAATTTGATATTAAAGCGTTTCATACGCAAATATTAATAGATGGCGCATTACCCATGCCTATTTTGGAGAAAAAAATAAAGCGTTGGGTGCAATCGCAGCGTTAATGAATAGCGCAAAGTGATTATCAAATTGAGGTATTCGCTTTGCGCCATTTAGTGCAATACGTTAGAATGCGCGCTCTTAAAAGGGCGCGAGAACACTATGTTTGATCAACAGTTAGCAAATACACAGTTTTGGCTTACAAAAAGCTTGAGCGAAATGAGCCAAAATGAATGGGAGGCTATTTGCGATGGCTGTGGTAAATGTTGTTTAAATACGTTTATAGATAGTGAAGATGAAGACGATTTTGCCCCAACCGATCAGCTACGTGAAGGTGAACAGCTCATTTTCACAAATATTGTTTGTCAGTATTTAGATAATAATACCTGTGGGTGTAGCGAATACGAAAACCGCCAAACACTTGTCCCTTCTTGCGTAAAACTAACCAAAGAAAACCTTAAAGATATTTTCTTTATGCCGCAGAGCTGCAGTTACCGCCGCCTGCATGAAGGGCGTGGTTTAGCTTCGTGGCACCCGTTATTAAATAACGGCGATAAAACACTTATGCATGATCTCGGTATTTCAGTAAAAGATAAAACAGTCAAAGACAGTAATGTAAAATTAGATGATTTTGATTTATACATTGCTGAGTGGCCAACAAAGGATTGCGATTAATGAGCAAGTTAAAAGCGAGTATTGGTTTAATAAACCCGAAGAGCCCTACTAACGTTGGCGGTGTGTTACGAGCTGCTGGGTGTTACGACGCAAAGCAGGTTTATTTTACGGGTAATCGATATCTTAATGCGCAAAAATTTCATACCGATACTAAAAATGTGGTTGAACGTATTCCATTAACCTCTACCGATAGCCTAGAAAAAGTAAAACCTGAAGGGGCAACCGTTGTTGTCGTTGAGTTAATTGAAGGGGCTACACCGCTCCCTGAATTTAAGCACCCAGAAAATGCATTTTATGTTTTGGGCCCAGAAGATGGTTCTGTTCCTAAAGACGTACTAAAGTGGTGCGATGAAGTAGTTTACATTCCTACTATAGGGTGCATGAACTTAGCTGCAACCTGTAATGTAGTACTTTACGATAGGCTTTCTAAATTAGGTGGTGTTAAAAGCAGTGATGACACAATAATAAGTTCGCGCGATACCAATAATAAAATGAAATGGGTTAAACCTGCTTTATAACTTTTGTAATGCCAATTAAATCTGCTAGTTGGCATTAGACACTGTCTATATTCAATTTCACGTTCTACCAATTTTTCATTCTCTTGATTAATTCCTCCTTCAAAAGTGTAAATAACGCCTACACTTAACTGACTATTAGTTTGACGATAGCTTTATTATGCGCATTGTAGTCTTTTTGTTGTCCTTTATTAGTTGTTTTAGTTTCGCGAGTCAAAGCGTAACCTTCATTCATAAAAATAGCCTTAAAACTGTAGAAGGGCAGCGTTATAAATCGGGGCTTTTATATAGCGCCCCAAATAGTAAACGCACATTACATATTGTTACTTTAGATTGGCCGCCTTATATAAGTAACGACTTATGTAACAAAGGGTGGGTCTATCATTTTGCCGTTGCTGTTCTTAATAGTCAGGGTTACAGCGTTTATTTAGAATTTTTACCTTGGGCAAGAGCTGTGCGTAATGTGGAACTTGGAAAAGCCGATATTTTAATGCCTGAGTACTTTATTGAAGACACTGCGCCTTCAGACTATGTTAAAAATAAAATGCGAAGAGAGCTGCTTGGTATTTCAAATTCGTTTCAAGGTGGAAATATTGTATTTCTAAAGCGAAAAAACGCACATGGTATTTTTACAGGTAATCTAAACTCATTAAAAGGCTCAACAATAGGTGTTGTAAGAGGGTATCAAAACACGCCTGAATTTGATGCCATGATGGATAATGAAGAGTTTAAAGTTATTAGTGCGGTAAACGATTTGCAGTTAATGCAATTACTTTTTGCCAAGCGGGTCGATCTTATTATAGGCGATCCTTCGGTGTTAACCCATTCAGTTACGTTTTCTGAGCTTAACCAAAATGAAAAAATAAAACTGCTTAATGCAGTTGAGCAAGATGGTAAACCACTACATTATAACTCATTGTATTTTGCTATAAGTAAGCTAACTCCTAACTGGCTTGAAGTGCTAGATGACATAAATCAAGCCTTATATATATTTTATAATAGCGGTGAGACTGAGCGTTTAATCAATACTGTTTCAGAAGAATGTGCAGTTTGAATAAGTATGATGGTTTGGAACGTTCTAATTACCTTGTGCCCAAACAACTTATTAACAATGTAGAATCAGTTTAACTTGTTAATGGAGTGAAAATAAAAATGAGCACACTGAACACACATCACGATTATGGCGTTAATAAACAGCACAACAAAAATTATCTGTTTCCCCTAACTGCAATGACAACCCTGTTTTTTTTATGGGGTTTTATTACAGTATTAAATGATGTATTGATTCCACGATTAAAAGGCGTATTTGATCTTAGCTACTTTGAGGCAATGCTAGTGCAGTTTTGCTTTTTTGGTGCCTATTTCATTGTATCTATTCCCGCTGGTATTTTAGTTAAACAGCTTGGTTATAAAAAAGGTATTCTAACGGGCCTTATTATTGCTTCGATTGGTTGTATGCTTTTTTACCCTGCGGTAGTAGTGCATGAGTATTGGTTGTTTTTAGGCGCATTGTTTGTACTCGCTGCTGGTATAACCGTATTGCAAGTATCAGCTAATCCATACGTTGCGGCTCTTGGCCCAGATAAAACCGCCTCTTCACGATTAAACTTAGCGCAAGCGCTTAATGCCCTGGGTACTACAGTAGGGCCTTACGTAGGAGGCATTCTCTTTTTCGGTACTGCTGGCACATTCGCTGCGTCTGCTGCATCGGCAGAATCAGTAAAAGTGCCTTATTTAATGTTGGCTGCAGCACTTTTATTAATTACCATTGTGTTTGCATTTATAAAGTTACCTGAAATTGAAGCCCATAAGGAAGACAGCACAGACACCGAAACTCGTTCTTTAATGCAAGCACCTCACCTTACTATGGGGGTTGTAGCAATATTTTGTTATGTAGGCGGTGAAGTAGCTATAGGTAGCTTTTTAGTTAATTACTTTGGTGAAGCACACATTGCTGGGCTTGAAGAGCATGCTGCCGCGGCACTTATTAGTTATTATTGGGGCGGAGCAATGGTTGGGCGTTTTGTAGGCTCTGCGTTGTTACAAAAAATTGCGCCTTCTAAAGCAATTGCCTTTAATGCTATCAGTGTTATTGCGTTGTTATTAATCACCATTTTTACACAAGGTGATGTCGCTTTGTATTCAGTATTGGCAATCGGGTTGTTTAATTCAATTATGTTTCCAACTATATTTTCTGTTGCGATTGAAAAATTAGGCCCGTTAACTAGTAAAGGCTCCGGTTGGCTATGTTTAGCGATTGTAGGTGGTGCATTAGTGCCTTTATTGCAAGGGTATATTGCCGATACCGTAAATATTCAAGATAGCTTTTTCGTGCCTATGGTATGTTATGTATTTATAGCTTGGTATGGTTTAAATGCTGTTCGTTTAGCTAAAAAATGGTAGAAAATGTATTGAATAATAATAGCTGAATACGTATTCAGTCATTATTATTTTCTTTTTATTTGGAACATTCCAAATTTTGTTATCTATTGAACATTATTTATGTAAAATTAATTACTTAAAATTTGTAATTAAGTTTTTCTAGTCCTTTTTTATTGTTTTTAGCTGCTATTTTCGGAAAAACCGAAAATAGCTAAGACAATGCTCACAATATTTGCTAAAACTAGAATGCTAAAAATAAATTAAAGGGCATTTATGTTTGGGGCATTCAAGTTTACGACAAAAGTCACAATAGCAGCGTCTGTTGTACTCGTTTTGGTATTAGGGTTATTCACTGTAAATAACTACTTTACCTTAAAAAACCAAACACAAAATCAGCTTGCTCTCGTCTTGCAACAAAACTCAGAATCTGTTTCTCAAAATATAGCTAGCTGGTTAAATGCAAAGCTGGCCATTGTTAGCGCGTTTGCTAAAACCCACCAACCATCAGATCCAAATACGCTTACATTACTACAATTAAACACAGCAGGGTTAGCAGGTAGTTTTAAAAACACCTATATTGGCCAATCTAACGGTAATTTTATTTTAAATGATCAAAGCATCGTTTTACCGCCAGATTTTGATGCAACATCACGTCCTTGGTATAAGCTAGTCGAAAACAAAACCAATACTGCCTTTACTACTCCCTATATTGATGTAACAACTAACGAGTTAACTATATCTGCTGTTGTGCCTATAAACCACAATGACCGTTTTGTTGGTGTTGCTGGTGCTGATATTGATATGCAAACTGTGACAGAAATTATTAATAATATTGATTTTTTAGGGCTGGGTTATGGTTTTTTACTCGATGACAGCGGCCAAATATTAAGTCACCCACAAAGCAATGTTAACCTAAAAAATATCGCTGAGTTATTTGGCACCAAACCATCACTTAGTAGCGAGTTTGTTGAATATCAAATAGCTGGCGAAACTAAATTAGTTTCGTTTAATAAAATACGTGGTATTGAAAATGTAAATTGGTATTTAGGGGTTGTTATTGATCAACAAAAAGCATTTGCTAGTGTATCTAGTTTTGGTGAAACGGCATTTATTTACTTAATTGTGGGTACAATCGTAATTGTAATTTTAATGCAATTTTTACTTCGTTATTTAATGCGTCCAATGAATCGGTTAAATGACGCTATAAAAGATATTTCACAGGGAGAAGGTGATTTAACACGTCGTTTAGAGATAGAAAATGACGATGAGTTTGGTGAACTCAGCCATTCATTCAATGTGTTTATTGAAAAAATTCAATCATCAATCGAACAAGTTAAAGATACAACAATACTTCTTGATGACGTAATAGCCAGTCTGCTATCACAAACACATTCTTCACTTGCTATGTATGACGATCAAAGTATGCGTACTGATAGCGTTGCAGCTGCAATTAATCAATTTACAGGGATGACATCAGATATATTTAATAGTGCGTCTGACGCATCAACACTTGCAAAAGATGCGAATAAGCACTCTACACAAAACCAGGAAATATTAAGCACTAATGTTGCAGGGATCCATGAGTTATCTGCCAATATAGTGCAAGCTCAACAAACTATTAATAGCTTAAATGAACATACAGAAAGCATTGGTAATGTTTTAGAAGTGATTAAAGGCGTGAGTGAACAAACCAACTTACTTGCATTGAATGCAGCTATTGAAGCAGCTCGCGCAGGTGAAGCAGGGCGTGGTTTTGCAGTAGTGGCAGATGAAGTTCGACAATTAGCTCATCGCACCAAAGAATCAACGCAAGAGATTGAAGAAACAGTCATAGAATTGCAAAAAGGGTCAACTTTGGCTGTGGAGTTAATGAAAACAAGTTTACAAGGCAGTGAAAAAAGCGTGTCAGAAGCTGATGCAGTTGGAAAATTAATGCAGCAAGTTATAGAAGATATAAAACAAATAAGTGTTGCCAATCATACCGTTGCAGACGCTACAGAAGAACAAAATCAAGTTGTTAAATCACTAGATGCAGATATACAAACTATCAGTGAACTATCTATTCAAAGTAAAACCAATCTAAATAATACTCTGAACGAATGTACAAAACTGAGACAACAATTCGGTGATTTAGAACAAATGGTCCAAAAGTTTAAAGTATAGATATGGAAGAGGAAAAATTAGCTAAGTCAAATTGGCGCAATTTAATTAACATAGATAGCGTTTACAATTCGGACAGGCAACGCCAAGCACTTTCATTATTTACAATGATAGCCTTTGCTATTCTTATATTGGGTTTTTTACTTCTATCTAATTATGATGTGTATTCGCCCATCTTAAGTGTGGCTTTGCTCGTTGCTAATATGACGATCATTGCCTGCACTGTTTACTTCTTCAAAACCGGTAAGCTAGAGGTTGTGTCTTTAATAACCATGCTAATCATTTTTATTATGTGTATTGCGCTTATTTACACAGGTGGTAAAGAGAACACAGCGCTGTATTGGCTCATGTTTTATCCAGTTGTTACCTTTGCTACTCTCGGTGTTAAATTAGGGTTATGGCTTAGTGGGTTTTTATTGGTCTGCTGTTTAGGGCTATTATACGGCCCTAATTTTGGGCAGGTCGATTACGGTTTTGTAGAAAAATCACGTTTTATGGCTTCGTTTAGTTTGGTGTTTATTTTTTCGTTGATTGGTGAATTTTTTAGATATAAAAGCCATCAATCTATTGCTGAAATAACTTTGGCACAAAAAAAGGATGCGTATACCGATCAGCTAACAGGGGCTGCCAATAGGCGTTTTGTTACATCTCATTTTTTTAAGCTGGTTAGCGATAATCCCGATAATTATTTACCGTTCTCAATTTTACTTTTGGACTTAGATCACTTTAAATCTATTAATGATAACTATGGTCATGATAGTGGTGATACTGTCCTAATAGAATTTACTAAAATGCTGGAGTCACACTTCAGTAGCGATTCAATAAAAGCGCGTTATGGTGGTGAAGAGTTTGTGGTTATTCTCCCAAAAGCGACTATTCAAATTGCAGAGCACATTGCTAACAACTTTAGAGAAAGTGTCGCCAATACAACACTTTTGAATGTTGATAGTAAAAACGTAGTACTTACCTGTAGCATAGGTGTAGCACAAGTAAATAAACTATCAGATTACAATGATGCTTTAAAACAAGCCGATCGATGCCTTTATAAAGCAAAGGAAACGGGTCGAAATAAAGTTGTTTCAGCTTTTATGTAGGAGTTGTTATGTTTCAAAGTAAGTTAATTTATATACACGATCCAATGTGTAGTTGGTGTTGGGGCTATGCACCTACGTGGCTAAAATTAAAAGAACAACTTGAGCATAAAATTATTGTTGAATATAAAGTGGGCGGCTTAGCTGCCGATAGTCAGCAGCCTATGCCAAAAGCAATGAAAGAAATGCTTGAAGATACGTGGCACAAAATACAAAAGCAGTTAGGTACCCAGTTTAATCATGACTTTTGGCGTAATTGCGAACCTCGACGTTCTACTTACCCGGCTTGTAGAGCAGCTCTGATCGCGCGTAAAACCAATAAAGAAGCGCAAATGATAGAAGCAATCCAACATGCTTACTATTTAAATGCGCAAAACCCTTCTGATGAAGCCACCTTGGTAGCGCTCGCTCAAGGCATTGGTCTAGATAAAGAGGGATTTGAAAATGAATTAGTCAGTTCATCATTAAATAATGAATTGAGTGACGAGTTGGCATTTGTTAATGCGTTGCCTATTAATGGCTTTCCTTCCTTGGTACTTATTCATAACAACAGCTACTATCCTATTGGCGTTAATTACACAGACTGGCAAAGTACTTACAGCCAAATTTTAAATATTATTGATTAGGCAGCGTTAATTTTAACGCTTCGACCGTCTTTATTCTGCTATAAGTCCTAATTATGACAGCTGTCATAAAAGCGACTTTTTTGCGCAACATCCTTGTCATCTTTTATCTATAAACTTCCCTTCATTGAATTATTCAAGCCACTAAAGCTCTGTTTATTGGCTTGAAATACAACCTAGCAAATCCGCTAATTAACGAGTAAAGGTGTATGCGATGAAAGGCGTTAAACCATTAATCTTAGCTGGTATTGTGGCCGCAAGTGCAGCAGTACACGCTAACGATTTAGATAAGGTTATTGATAAAAGCAGCGAAATTAATAAATCAGCTGCGCAATCACAAACAAAAATAGACAAGATTGCAGATTCAATGCAAGGACGTTTACAGCAATTTAAAACGCTCAATAAAGAGATTGACGGTTTAGCTGTTTATAACGCGCAGTTAAATAAACAGCTTAATAATCAAATTGAAGAAATGGAATCGCTTAACCTATCAATGGATCAGGTTTCTATTATTGAGCGCCAAATTACACCACTTATGATGCGAATGATCACCGGTCTTGAGCAGTTTGTATCGTTAGACATTCCCTTTTTGCAAGACGAGCGCGCTAAGCGTTTAGTATCACTTAAAGCCATGATGGACCGCGCTGATATCACCTCGAGTGAAAAATTTCGTCGTGTGCTAGAAGCTTACCAAGTAGAGGTAGACTACGGGCGCACTATTGAAGCTTACACCGCATTGTTAGATGTAAACGGTAAAGAGCGTGAAGTTGACTTTTTACGCATTGGCCGATTAGAGCTGATTTACCTAACACGTGATGGTAAGCAAGCTGGTAGCTACAACACAGAGACTAAAACGTTTGAAACATTACCAGATTCAACAATTAGTCAAATCAATAAAGGTTTACGTATTGCGCGCAAGCAACTTGCCCCAGATATGCTAACTCTGCCAGTACACGCAGCAGAATAAGAGGTTAAAAATGAAATTGTTTACTCAAATGACAAAAATGGCATTGTTTGTTACAAGCCTCGGTTTTGCAGGCGTTACCACTGCGGCAGAAACAATGGATCTTGATTCATTATTAAAAACATTAGAAAACGGCAAGACCGTTCAAAGTGCGCAAAATAAACAACGAGAGCAGGAGTTTACTTCTCGCCAAAACCAGCAAGTTCAAATGTTAAATGATACAACTGCAAAGCGAAACCAAATGCTTGTTGAATCAGAGCGCCTTGAAACACAATTTGAAGAAAACGAAGTTAAATTAGCAAACTTAACCGATACCTTATCTAGGCGAATGGGATCACTTAAAGAGTTATTTGGGGTATTACAGCAAGTCGCTGGGGACTCTAGTAATAAGTTTGCTACTTCGGTTGTATCAGCAGAATTACCGGGCCGTAGTGACTTTATGGACGAGTTAGCTCAAAAAATGGGTTCAACGTCTAAGCTTGCTTCAATAGAAGATATTGAAAAGGTGTGGTACGAGCTGCAACGTGAAATGACTGAGCAAGGTAAAGTCAGTCGCTTTAATACTTCAGTTATTGTTGAAGGTGGAAATAAAGCAGAGCAAGAAGTTGTTCGTGTTGGTGCCTTTAACTTAATTTCACAGGGTCAATACTTAGAATATAACCCAGGAACAAACACGCTGAGCGCGCTTACTCGCCAACCAGTGTCTCGTTATACCGCTACAGCTGCTGACTTACAAGACGCTAAAAGTGGTGTTGTACAGTTTGCATTAGACCCAACAGGAGGCTCTATTTTAGGTTTACTTGTTCAAGCACCAGATACATCAGAGCAAGTTCATCAAGGTGGTGCGGTTGGTTATGTAATTTTAGGTGTTGGTTTGCTTGCTTTATTAATTGCAATTGAGCGCTTTATTTCATTGTTACTTGTTGGTGGAAAAATTCGTCGCCAATTAAAAGATTCAGTAGCGCGTGACGACAATCCGCTAGGTCGTGTAATGAAAGTAAAAGACGACTACCCACATGTTGCTTACGACACGTTAGAGCTTAAATTAAGTGAAGCAATTTTACGTGAAATGCCAAAAATCACACGTAACTTAACGCTTATAAAAATCATCTCTGTTGTTGCCCCATTACTTGGCTTGCTAGGTACAGTTACCGGTATGATCAACACGTTCCAAGCAATCACATTATTTGGAACTGGCGACCCTAAACTAATGGCTGGTGGTATTTCTCAGGCACTAGTTACGACCGTACTTGGCTTAGTTGTGGCAATCCCAACAGTGTTTATATACACATTACTAAACACGCGTTCAAAAGGCTTACTGCTTATTTTACAAGAGCAAAGCGCAGGTATCATTGCTGAGCGAAGCGAGAAGGGAGAATAAACCATGGTGCTATTGATTGACTCAATCAATGCTATCCGTGATTTTCTCGACACCGGTGGCCAAGTCCTCTTGGTCATTGGGGTGTTAATCTTCGCGATGTGGTTATTGATACTCGAGCGATTTATATACTTTTTCAACGGGTTTCGCGGATACAAAAATAGCATTAAAGGAACATGGTCAACCCGTAACGAACGCAATAGTTGGAATGCTGAGCAAATACGCCAAGCTATGATTTCGCGAGCAAGTATGCGTTTAAATGCAAACCTTCCGCTTATCAATGTCATGGTGGCTTTGTGTCCACTACTTGGGTTGCTTGGCACAGTAACGGGCATGATTGAAGTGTTTGATGTAATGGCTATAACAGGCACCGGGAGTGCGCGTTCAATGGCGTCAGGTGTATCTAAAGCCACAATCCCGACGATGGCGGGTATGGTAGGGGCATTATCTGGTGTATTTGCCTCAACGTACTTACAGCGTAAAGCCAAACGTGAAGTAGAACTACTTGAAGATAGCATGTTGCTAGATCACTAAATAAGTTTTATGAGCGGCTAAACATACCCGCTCATATCAGGAGAATAAAAATGAGAGCGCCTTTAGGTAATTTAATGCAAGAAGATGAAGCTGAAGAAATAAACATGACACCCATGCTAGATGTTGTATTTATTATGCTTATCTTCTTTATTGTAACAGCTTCATTTGTTAAAGAAGCAGGCATTGACGTAAACCGCCCAGAAGCCGCAACTGCGGTTAAAAAAGAAAGAGCCAATATCTTAGTTGCTATTTCAGATAAGGGTGAAATTTGGATTAACAAACGCCAAATAGATGTTCGCGCAGTGCAGGCGAATATTGAACGCTTAAAAGCTGAAAACCCACAAGGTAGCGTTGTAATTCAAGCCGATAAAAAAGCAACCACCGATACGTTAATTAAAGTAATGGATGCCGCACGCGCTGCAGGTGTGTTTGATGTGTCAATTGCGGCTCAAGAAGCGTAAGGGTAAGTAATGCGTTATTTAGTAGCATTAATTGTTGCCGGTGTAGTCACGTTTATGCTGTTTTTGGGCATGCAAGCACTTATAACCGGCGGTGAAGGGGCAATGAGCGAACCAGCTAAAGGCAATGTACTTGATTTTGTTCGTTTGAAAAAAGAAGAAAGTGTTCAAAAGAAAGAGCGTAAACCACAAAAGCCACCTACGCCAAAAGAGCCGCCACCACCAATGGAGTCGCCACAAATGCAAAGTAGTGATGCTAATGCCAACGCTAACAACTTTGACTTTGGTGCTAATGTTGATGCCGAAGTGAACCTGGCGGGTGGATTAGCACTGGAAACGAGCGATGGCGAATATTTACCCATTGTAAAAGTTGCACCGGTTTATCCGCGTCGTGCGCTATCGCGCGGTATTGAAGGGTATGTGATTGTTGAATTTACAGTGACAAAGCAAGGTACCGTTCGCGATCCGCAAGTTTTAAAAGCAGAGCCAGAGTCGTTATTTGATCGGGCTGCAATGGACGCTGCTCTTAAATTTAAATATAAACCGCGTGTTGTCAACGGTGAAGCTGTTGAAGTAGCGGGTGTTCAGAACAAAATATCTTTTCAAATTGGCGGATAGTAGCTAACTAGAAAAGACCGTGAGGCGATTATGAAATTATTAACCAAAACTAAACTTTTAAAAGTAACACTACTTTGTACCACTGCGATAGGGTTCAGTATTGTTACACCCAGTGCACTAACGTTATTACCTGGCGTATCAATTGCAAGTGCTCAAGCGGCGCAGGAGCAAAAAACAAAACGCGTTCCTGCGCTTCGTGAAAAAGTATACAGCCAACTGGCTCGCGCACAAAAATTGGCAGACGATGGCGATGTAAAAGCTGGACTTGAAGCGCTCGATAGCATTAATGAACGTTCTTCAAGTATGAACTCGTACGAAATAGCCATGATGCATAATTTTTACGGGTTCATTTACTACAATCAAAATGACTTACCAAAAGCGATAGCTTCATTTGAACGCGTTGTGGCAGAAGAAGGGATCCCTGAAACATTGCGTTTAAGCACTACTTTTAGTTTAGCGCAGCTTGCAATGGCAAACAGCGATTACGATAAAGTCATTGCCTTTTTGGATAACTGGGATGAGATTAACACTCAGCCAATACCTGAAGGGTATTACTTACTTCGTGCACAAACGTATTACCAGTTAAAAGACTATAAGCAAGGCCTAGACTACATCACTAAAGTTATTTCATTAAGTGATGACGAAGGTAAAACCCCAAAAGAAAACTGGCTTGTATTACAGCGCGCTATGTTTTATTCACTAAATCAAACTAACAAAGTGGTTGAAGTGCTTGAACGCATGGTTAAGCTTTATGATAAACCAGAATACTGGGTACAGCTTTCGGGTATGTATGGTGAAACAGGGCAAGAGAAAAAGCAATTAGCTGTTATTGAAGCTGCCTATCAGCAAGGGTTTTTAACATCAAGAGCCGACTTACGCCAACTTGCTCAAGTTTACTTATACAATGGACTTGCTTTTAAAGCGGCAGAAGTTATGAGTAAAGCAATAGATAATGGCATTGCCGAAAAAACAGCTAAAAACTATGCGTTTGTAGCCGAGGCGATGATCCAAGCAAAAGAAGATGAAAAATCGATAGAGTATTTTGTTAAAGCCGCCGATTTATCAGATCATGGGCAATACGATCAGCGTTTAGCTGAGGTGTATGTTAATACAGAGCACTATGAAGATGCTGCCGATTCAGCTCGTAAAGCGCTTGATAAAGGGGGACTTGATTTTGAGTCAAATGCCTTTGTTGCACTGGGTATGGCGCAGTACAATTTGCAAAATTTCGATGCGTCTATTTTAGCGTTTGAACAAGCTGAAAAACACAAAAAATCACAGCGTTTGGCTAAGCAATGGATTAAGTATGTTAAACGTGAAAAAGTACATGCTGAAACGTTAAGAACCGCTCTGCTTTAAATTTTAAAACAACAAGTCACTACTTCGTTGGTGCTTGTAATATCAATTTCATAATCGCACTACGCAAGCCGGCTCAATAATAATTGAGTCGGCTTTTTTTATTGCCTTAGCAATTAAGTTGTTGAATTTTAATAATATAGTTTTGTCATGTTATGTTTATTAAAGTGTAACTCCAGTGTCATATAGCTCCCGTAAGGTAAGCCCTGCTGATAACTCAAGTGACCTTAACGCATTATTAAGTGCTTTAAAGTGACTTGAGTTTTTATAAAGCGCTAACAAAATAATTAAATACTTTAACGGAGTGAACAATGAAATTATCTGACTTATTCAAAGTTAGTTTGATTGCAACTGCAGTATCTTTAGCGGGTTGTGGTGGTGACTTAGTAGTATCTGAAGGCGACACAACAATTAACGAAGGCGATACAATAACAAACGTTGTTGAAGGCGGCTCAGACACAGGCGGTGAAACGTCATCTCGTGATGATTCACAAAACGGCACAACTGGTTTTCCTACTACTATTGATAACGCATTTGTTCAAGGCTTAGCCACAGACGTATCAAGCGAATTTCCGGAAATTACTGATAAGCCAGTGTATCGCCTAACAGCAGATACAACGTTCACTACCGATGCAACACTTACTAACGACGCGTATTGGATTGTAAATGGTCGTACAGCAGTAGGTAATGACCGTGCAGATAACGCAAAGCTTTATATTCAACAAGGCACAACAATTATTGGTGAATCTGGCGATGACTTTTTAGTTGTTCGTCGTGGTTCACAGCTTGAGTCGGTTGGTACAGTAAGCCAGCCAATTACTATGACCTCTATTCAAGATGTAACAGGTGGTGAAACAGCCATTGGTCAATGGGGTGGTTTAGTATTATTAGGTAATGCACCTGCTAACTCATGTGGCGACCAACAAGGTGAAGCAACAGCCGATGAGCTAGCTAACTGTGGTGTATCTGCTGAAGGTGACGCCGGCCAGTTTGGTGGCGATGTTGCAGATGATAACTCAGGTACATTAAAGTACTTAATCGTTAAGCAAGCAGGTAAAACTCTGGGTAATGGCGATGAGCTAAACGGTATTTCGTTTGCTGGTGTAGGTTCTGCAACAACTGTTGATTACATTCAAGTACACGAAAACCTTGATGACGGTATCGAGTTTTTCGGTGGTACAGTTGATGTAAGCAATGTTGTATTAACCAGCATTGGTGATGATTCTCTTGACTGGTCGTTCGGTTGGACAGGCTCTGCAACTAACGTATACATTCAACAAGCTGCAAACGTGGGTGATAATGCGATTGAAGCAGATAACTCTGAGTTTGATTCAAGTGCAACACCACTTACAATGCCAACCGTTTCAAACGTAACAATTGTAGGTGCTGAAGGTAACAACGGTATTCGTTTACGTGCAGGCACTGCGGGCGCATTAAGTAATGTATTCGTAACGGGGCCAGCTACTTATGAAAATTGTTTACGTGTGGGTTCAGACTCTGTGCCACGCGCAGAAGACGGTACATTAACTATCACTAATTCAGTTGTTGCATGTCAAACAACAGCTAACAACTTTGGTAGTGAAACTATTAATGGCGGCGATGTTAAATCGTGGTTTGAAGCTCAAGACGGCAACCAAACGCTAACTCCTGCAGATTTAATGCTTGATGATAATGGTTACACACCACTGCCGGGTTCACCGCTTATTGCCAATGGGCAAATTGGTGCATTTAATGGTACAACTAACTGGATGGAAGGTTGGACAGTAGGTATTAATGGTGGCTTCCCAACAGATATTTCAAATGCGTTGGATCAAGGTTTAGCGACCAATGTATCAAGTGAATTTCCACAAATTACTGATAAGCCTGTTTACCGTTTAACACAAGATACAACATTTACAGCCGATGTAACGCTTACAAACGATGCGCATTGGATTTTAAATGGCCGTACTGCGGTAGGTAACGATCGCGCTGATGCAACTACACTTTACGTTCAAGCGGGCACTACGCTTATTGGTGAAACTGGTGACGATTTCTTAGTTGTTCGCCGTGGTTCACAAATTAACGCTAATGGTAATGCAACAGCACCTATCACTATGACATCTATTCAAGATGTAACGGGTGGCGAAACAAATATTGGCCAATGGGGTGGTTTAGTATTACTTGGTAATGCTCCTGCTAACTCTTGTGGCGACCAACAAGGTGAGACTACACCAGAAGAACTGGCTAACTGTGGTGTATCGGCAGAAGGTGATGCAGGTCAGTTTGGTGGTGATATCAGCGATGATAACTCAGGTGTTCTTCGTTACATTGTTGTAAAACATGCTGGTAAAACACTGGGTAATGGCGATGAACTAAACGGTATTTCGTTTGCTGGTGTAGGTTCACAAACTAAGGTTGAATATATCCAGGTTCACCAAAACCTAGACGACGGTGTAGAGTTTTTTGGTGGTACAGTAAACGTACGTAACATTGTACTGACTGATATTGGCGATGACGCATTTGACTGGTCGTTTGGTTGGACTGGTCGTGCACAAAATATCTACATTCAACAAAGTGCTGTTGAGGGCGATAATGCCATTGAAGCTGATAACTCTGAATTTGATTCAAATGCAACGCCATTGACTAAGCCACTTATTTCTAACGTAACTATTGTAGGTGCAGATGGTACTAACGGTGTTCGTTTACGTGCAGGTACAGCGGGTGTGCTTCGTAATGTTGTTATCACTGGCCCAGATGGGTATTCAAACTGTTTACGTGTAGGTTCTGACTCGGTAGCTAATGCAGAATCGGGTGAGCTTTCTATTGAAAACTCAGTAGTAGCCTGTAATGAAGATAATAACTTCGGTAGCGAAGCGATTGCTGGTGGTAACGTTCAATCGTGGTTTGAAGGCCAAACAGGCAACCAAACACTCACGGCTGCAAACCTAAGCTTAGCAACTGATGGATATACACCTAAGTCAAGTTCACCTTTACTAGGTGCAGGTGTTGATACCTCTGGCCTTGATTCGTTCTTCACTAAAACCGATTACATTGGTGCGTTTGACGGTGATAATAATTGGATGGAAGGCTGGACCGTTGCTATTAAACCTAGCTTCCCAACTGATATCCAAAACGCATTAGAGCAAGGGCTAGCAACAGATGTGTCTTCAAGTTTCCCAGCTATTACCGATAAGCCTGTTTATCAGTTAAATTCAGATGTGGTATTCACAGCTGATGTAACACTAACAAATGATGCACATTGGATTTTAAAAGGACGTACAGCTGTTGGTAATGACCGGGCAGATAACACAACATTGTATGTTCAGTTTGGTACAACATTAATTGGTGAATCGGGCGATGACTTTTTAGTTGTTCGTCGTGGTTCAAAAATTGAGGCCGTAGGCACAGCAACTCAGCCAATCACCATGACGTCTATTCAAGATGTAACGGGTGGCGAAACAACGATTGGCCAATGGGGCGGCTTAGTATTATTAGGTAATGCACCGGCTAACTCATGTGGCGACCAAGAAGGTGAAGCAACAGCTGATGAACTTGCAAACTGTGGTATATCTGCTGAAGGTGATGCTGGCCAATTTGGTGGTAATGACCCAGAAGATAACTCAGGTACATTAAAGTATGTTGCTGTAAAACAAGCCGGCAAAACTTTAGGTAATGGTGATGAACTAAACGGTATATCACTTGCTGGTGTAGGTAGCCAAACAGAGCTAGATTACATCCACGTTCATGAAAACCTAGATGACGGCGTAGAGTTTTTCGGTGGCACTGCAAACATCAGCCACTTAGTGCTTACAAATATTGGTGACGACTCTTTAGATTGGTCATTTGGTTGGACGGGTAAAGCGCAATACGTACTTATCAAACAATCAGGATCTGAGGGCGATAACGCGATTGAAGCTGATAACTCTGAATTTGATTCAGATGCATCACCGCTTACTATGCCTACTATCTCTAATGTAACCATTATTGGTGACGCAGGCGTAAACGGTATTCGCTTACGTGCAGGTACTGCGGGCATACTTAAAAACGTAGTGGTAACGGGTGGCGCAGATTACGCAAACTGTTTACGTGTAGGTTCTGACTCAGCACCACGTGCCGAAGACGGTTCACTTACTATCACTCACTCAGTGGTTGCGTGTGAAACAGCTAACAACTTTGGTACTCAAGCAATTGGTGATGGCAATGTTGAGTCTTGGTTCTTAGGTCAAGCTGGTAACTCAGTGCAAACAGCTGCAAGTCTTGCACTAGCGAGTAACGGTTACATGCCTTCAAGTGAATCATTACTACTAGGTGCAGGTTTTGATTCTTCTAGCCTAGATAGCTACTTTGATACAGTAGATTACATTGGTGCAATGGATGCACAAACAGACTGGACAGCGGGTTGGGTAAAAGTAGGTCTTTAACCTTAAACGCTTTAGGCCGGGCGAAAGCCCGGCTAATGTCTTGTTTTGTTTCGGAGTATAAAAATGAATTCTTATAAACCCTCTAAACTTGCCTTATCAACATTAAATTGCGCCGTTTTGGCTGCACTATTTGGTTGGTCGGTAAATACTGCTGCTGCAGAAGCCGACATTCAAGAGCAAGAAATAGAAGAAGTGGTTGCAGTAGGGCAACGACTCAAAGGGAGCGCAGGTGCAGTACTGCAAGAACGCCAAAATCAGGCGTTTGTTGCTGATATTATGGGTGCCGACCAAATTTCACGCACCGGCGATGGTGATGCTGCATCGGCTCTTCGCCGTGTAACAGGCTTAACCTTAGTTGACGGTAAATTTATATATGTGCGTGGTTTAGGTGAGCGTTACTCAAGTACACAATTAAATAGCATGTATGTACCAAGCCCCGATCCTACTCGCTCGGTTGTGCCGCTCGATTTATTTCCATCTGAAATAATCGAAAGCTTAAGTGTACAAAAATCATTTTCACCAGATATGCCTGCGCATTTTGGTGGTGGTAATGTCAACATTCGTACCAAGTCTATTCCGTCTGACTTTTTATTTAAAGTACAAGTAGGCTCATCGTATAACACGTCAAATAGTGATTCTGGCTACTTTTACGAAGGCGGTGATGATGATTGGATGGGCCGTGATGATGGCACACGTGCGCTATCTAATGTATTTACTACCGCACTTACCAGCGACGCAGGCCTTGAAGGCAATATTAATTCTACGCTTGAAGAGCGTAAAAATCTTATTCAATCGCTTGATTGGAATGTAGGCATTAGCAAGGAAGATGTTGACCCAGCTATGAGCTTTTCTGTTGCCGTGGGCGATAGACTAGAAAGCGAAATAGGTACCTTTGGTGTGCTTGCGGCTGTTTCTTATGACAACGAATGGGAAGTTGTTCAAGAACAAAGTGGTTCAAGCCTAGGTAGTTTGGGTTGTGAGAACAAATGTTTTGCACAATATTACGATGGCACATCGACTGAACAAAATGTTCGTTGGAGCGGAACATTAAATCTTGGCTATGAGTTTAACTCAAACCATCGATTTGAGCTTACTAACATTGCGCTACACGATATGAGCGATCGGGTTCGTAATCGTAACTATTACGATGCCAATGAAACCGAAGAGGGTGTTACTGAGCTTCGCCGTGTTGATATTAGCTACGAAGAACGTGAAATGTTTTCTTCTCAGCTTAAAGGCACGCATAACTTTCCAGAGCTAAATAATTTATTTTTTGATTGGTATGGTGGCTTAAGTAGAGCTAATCGTAACGCACCAGGCGGTTTAGATGTTGTTTTTCAACAAAACTATAACGACGGTGTATTTGAGTCAGAGCAGCTTCAAGATGTTGCAGCAACTAATATTACGCGTGAATACCAGGTACTTCACGATGACGTAGAAACATTTGGTTGGAACATGGGGTTACCTTTTTATGGGGACGGCTACGAGCTCGAACTTAAAATTGGCGGTGACTTTTCAGAAAAAAAACGTGATGCAAGCAATGTTAAATTTGGCATAACGCACCGTGGTATAAGCGATGAGTTTACGTTTGGTAATAACATTAGCGATATTTTTGCTGATGCAAACACATCAAACGACGCGTTTTACACAAGTGCTACGGGTTCAGGTATTTTTGATGATGGCACAACTGACGGTGACAAATACAGTGCAGCGCATAAGTTAGATGCTTATTACTTTATGGCTGACTACTTTTTTGAAAATACATGGCGTATTACCGGCGGTGTTCGCTGGGAAGATTTCAAACAAGTATCGATTGGCTATCAGGCACATTCAAACTTATTCGAAAACACGCTTGAAGAAATTCAAGACGTTGTCATTAACGAAGATACTTTTTTTCCATCACTTGCTGTTACGTACATCATGGATGAAGAAATGCAGTTTCGCTTAAACGTGAGTGAAACCACTATTCGCCCAGATTTACGTGATGTAAGTACTTCGTTTTTTGTTGACCCGCTGACTGAATTTTTGGTTCGTGGTTCGCCTAGCTTACAAAGCTCTGAATTAACGAATGTTGACTTTAGGTTTGAGTGGTACATGCCAACAGGTAATAACCTGTCAGTTGCATTGTTTTACAAGGACATAGAAAACCCAATTGAAATGGTTGAACTTGCAGGTGTAGGTGGTGCGTCTCCGCAATTACTTACGGCTAATGCGCAGTCGGGTAAGCTATCTGGTATTGAGGTAGATTTTTTAACTGACTTTGGTTTTATTAATAAAGATTGGTCGTCTGCATTTTTGTCGGGTAACGTAACGCTATCTGATTCGAGCGTCAATTTAGGTATAAATGACTCAGATAATGTCGATTCATTATTTGAAACGCAACTTAAAGAAGCACTCGAAGCCGATACCGTTTCAAACATTGTTACTAACAACAAACGCCGTTTAGTAGGCCACTCTGAATGGGTTGCTAACTTACAAATGGGTTACGATTCAGATGACGGTTTTCATTCAACATCGGTTATTTACAATGTGTTTGGGCCGCGAATTATCGTACCAGGTACGCGTGGAAACGAAGATGCTGAAGAAAAGTCATTTCACTCACTTGATTTAGTTTATTCTTACTTTCCTAACTTTAACTCTAAAGTTAATTTTAAAGTGAAGAATATTCTTGGCCAAGAAAAACAAATAGAGCAAGAAGGTTTAACCCTTTGGGGCCAAGAAACAGGCACCGAGTTTAGCTTAAGCTATAGTTATGAATTTTAATTTTAGCTTGCGTTAAACCTTGTACATTCGCGCTATAAGCCCTGTATTAAATACAGGGCTTTTTTTATACCTTAATTTCGCATGAAAAATTTTTAAGTTCTGTTTTATTGACTAGTTTTAGCCGTCTAGCAGTGTTAGTTTGTTAACTTGAAAATTGAATCTCACGCAATGAATTTAATTTTTAATGTATTAAGGCATTTTTTATGAACAAAACAGTGGATAAAACAATGAAAAAAGTAGGTTTGGTCGGTTGGCGTGGCATGGTTGGCTCTGTGTTATTAGAGCGTATGGAAAAGCAAAATGATTTTGCCAATATAGACACCACTTTTTTTACTACCTCACAAGCCGGACAACTTGGTCCTGATTTAGCGGGTGATGCAAAACCGCTACTTGATGCAAGCGATGTATCTGAACTTGCAAAAATGGATATTATTGTTACGTGTCAAGGGGGCGATTACACCAAAGCGGTTTACCCAAAGCTTCGTGAATCGGGGTGGGATGGTTACTGGATTGATGCAGCTTCTGCACTTCGTATGAGTGATGACAGCATTATTGTTCTTGACCCTGTAAATAAAGATGTCATTACTCAAGGTTTAGAGCAAGGCGTTAAAACCTTTGTTGGCGGTAACTGTACGGTATCGTTAATGCTCCTTGCTTTAGGTGGTTTGTTTGAGAAAGACCTTATTGAATGGGTAAGCCCTATGACTTACCAAGCAGCTTCGGGTGCGGGTGCACGCAATATGAAAGAGCTGATTTCACAAATGGGCGCTATTCATTCAAGTGTTGCTCAGCAACTCGATAACCCAAGTTCAGCTATTTTAGAAATTGATAAAATAGTCAGTGAAAAAATGGCTTCAAGCGATTTACCACAAGATCAATTTGGCGTGCCATTAGCAGGTAGCTTGATCCCATGGATTGACGTGCCTATGCCAAGTGGACAATCAAAGGAAGAATGGAAAGCACAAGTTGAAGCTAACAAAATTTTAGGCTCTACTCAGCAGCCTGTACCTATTGATGGTTTATGTGTTCGTATTGGCGCAATGCGTTGTCATAGCCAAGCAATGACTATTAAATTACGCGAAGACATAAGCGTAGAGAAAATAGAAGAAATATTAGCTTCGCACAACGAGTGGGTTAAGGTTATTCCAAATGAGCGTGATATTACATCCACCGATTTAACGCCGGTTAAAGTAACAGGCACGCTAAGTATCCCAGTGGGACGTATTCGTAAGCTTGCTATGGGACCTAAATATATTAGCGCATTCACAGTGGGCGATCAGCTTTTATGGGGTGCAGCAGAGCCACTTCGTCGTATGCTTCGCATTATTGTAGACGCTGAGTAATTTTAGTTTTTTAATTTCTTTATTTTATAGGGTTAGCATAGTGCTAACCCTTTTTAGTTTTTATTCCTTCCTTTTACACTCTTTTGTGGCTTTTAAATAACTGTCTGTGTGGCATACCCATTGCAAAAGTTAAAATAGTATTTTGCGTGCACCCAGTAATTTAAGTACTTAACAGCGCAGTTGTGCTTATTTTTGTGTAGTTTTTACACATTGTCATGCTCATAATTACACAAATAAGGATGGTTATATGGCGTTAATTTCAAAGGTTACTCGAGCTAAATGGTTTACTGGTTTTGTTTTAATCATTGTGCTTTTATTAATATTCCGTGTTGGTGCGCCCCATGCTATTCAATATTATGTTAATCAACAAATTAAAGACACGCAGGGAATAACAGGCCACGTAGGTGACGTTGATTTATATTTGTACCGCGGTGCGTATGCTATTGACGGCATAAAAATTTATGCCAAAGAGGATAATTTAGCGCCTAAACCACTACTTAGCGTTGCAACACTCAATTTTTCGCTTTCATGGTCAGCACTACTGAAAGGGAATTTAGTGACAAATATGCAATTTACCTACCCTGAAATTGTGGTTTACGACAAAGCCCCTAATAAAACAGAGCAAAATAAACAAGTTAAAAATGAAACAACCTGGGTAGGGCTTGCTAATAATTTAGTCCCTTTTTCAATTGACACTTTAAGTATTGATAACGGTAAAGTTTCGTTAGTAAATGCCACCAGCGAGGGTGATAAACCTACCTATATCTCAAATATTGATGCAGAGATTAAAAACATAACCAATGCTCAAAACCTTACAAAAACCTTAGTGACTTCGTTAAACATTGAAGGGGATTTAATGGGCGAAGCTGCATTGTCTCTTAAAGGGCAATTAGACCCATTTAGTGAAAAAGCAAACTTTGACTTTAATGTAGAGGTTCAACGTTTTTCGGTTAAACATTTAGAAACGGTTTTTAAAGTGTACACTCCGTTTGACATTGAAGCAGGAGGCATTGATGGTGCAATGGAGGTTGCTGCAAAAGACAATGTTTTAAACGGCTATGCAAAGGCCGGTGTTTATGACTTGAGTGTTTTTTCGTGGCGTGAAGATATAGAAAAAGACGACGACGGATTGTTCACTGCTATTTTTGAAGGCAGCATAGATATACTCAGCGAATTACTTGAAAATGATGAATCTGAGTTAGTTGCTGCGCGCATACCGATCGATGGCACATTATACAACACCGATATATCTACGTTTCAGGCAGTGGTGTCGGTATTAAAAAATGCGTTTTTAGAGGCGTTTAAAATGGAAGTGGACGACGTGATATCGTTTGAAACAGTAGAAAGTATATCGAATGAGTAACAGTGAATCGCCCCGAGTTCATCGGAGACCAGTTTGTTTAAGTCAGGCCACTTTACCTGACTCGTTTAAATTATCATAGTAGTCTGTTTCATATTGAGCTGGTGAAATATACCCAATTGAAGATAATAAGCGTTGATTATTAAACCAATTGACCCACTCTAACGTTGCGTATTCAACAGCATCAACATTCTTCCACGGGCCATTTCTGCGAATAATCTCTGTTTTAAATAATCCATTTATTGTTTCAGCCAATGCATTGTCATAAGAGTCACCCACACTGCCTACAGACGCTTGAATTCCAGCTTCAGCAAGTCGCTCAGTGTATCGTATAGACAAATATTGGCTGCCTCTGTCGCTGTGGTGAATTAACCCTTCGGGGTTGCCACGATGCCAAATAGCTTGCTCTAACGCATCAAGAATAAGCTCTGTGTGCATTGTCGTTGATACACGCCAACCTACAATGTATCGTGAAAAAACATCTATCACGAAAGCGACATAAACAAACCCACTCCATGTGGCAACATAGGTGATGTCAGCTACCCAAAGTTGATTTGGCTGCTCAGCAGTAAATTGACGATTAACTAAATCAAGTGGCTTATCTTGTTGCTCGTCAGGTATCGTTGTCTTATGTGCTTTACCCCGACGAACACCTTGAATTCCCATAACTCGCATCAATCGTTCGACTGTACAGCGGGCGACTTGATGGTCGTCAAGCTGTAGCTGCTTCCATATTTTTCTTGCACCATAAACTGACATATTATCCTCCCACACTTCGCGAATGAGTATTATCAGCTCAGCATCACGCTTTTTGCGGTTAGACAGTCGCTCAGGCTCTCTTTGTATCTGTTTATGAGAATAATACGTTGATGGTGCAATCGGCAATTCCTTGCAAATTGACTCGACACCGTAATGCTCTCTGCAAGCATCAATAAAATCCACTATTACTTCTGTTTGCGGTCGAGCTCCGCTTGGGCGAAAAAAGCGGCAGCTTGCCTCAGGATATCATTCGTTCGCTTGAGCTCTTTATTCTCGCGCTCTAAGACGGCAAGGCGTTCTTCAGTTGATTGCGTATTAGAAGAGGGTTTAGACGGTTGAGCTTGAGATTTCTTGACCCATGCTCTAAGTGTTTCTGGGGTACATCCCAGTTTATCTGAAATCGATACTAGCGCAGCCCAAAGAGAAGGGTATTCATGCTGTTGTGTGGTAACAAGCCTAATTGCACGTTCACGAAATTCTGATGTATAGCGATTTGATTTTTTCATAGTTCCAGTTTCTCAAGTTATTGAGTCTCTGGCAAACACGGGGCGATTCACAGGCTAATTGAGTTTTAAGCCCCACATACATATTTTGTGAGGCTTAAACTGTTACTTTTTACTCAGCAATGTTTTTAACTCTGCTATTTGCGCTTGTAATTCGTTAACTTGTCCTTGTGTTGCAGGAAGCGAGTCGTTATCGGCCTGTTCTTCTCGTGCATTTCGGTGTTCCTCACCCATTACTTCTAAAATTGCGCCAACCATCATATTTAAAAATACAAAGGCGGTTAAAAATATAAAGGTCAGGTAGTAAATCCAGCTTAGCTCATACACCGCCATTGTTTCGTACATTATGTCGGTCCAATCTTCAAAGGTCGCTATTCTAAATAGCGTTAGCATTGAAATAGACACATCTTGCCAAAGCACGGGGTTAATGTCGGCAAACATCATACTGCCCATAGCGGCGTAAATATAAAAAATAACAAACATAAGCAGAGCTATGTAGCCCATTTGCGGAATTGCTTTGAGCAAGGAGTTAACGAGTAGTCTAAGTTCAGGTATCATCGACACTAACCTGAGCACTCTAAATATACGTAGTAAACGCGCTATTAGCATTGTAGAGCCCGCAGCGGGGTATAAACTACCCAATACAATAATGGTGTCGAATATATTCCAGCCCTTCGAAAAGAAGTCTTTTATGCCTTTGCTTGCAACAAAGCGAATAATCAGCTCAATTAAAAAGAATGCGGTTATGCCAATATCCATCCAGTTAAGTGCAAGCTCAACCGTAGGATGAAGACTATAGGTATGAGCGCCTACAGTAAGGGCAGAAACAATAATGACAGCTATAACAAATGATTGAAATATCTTGCTTTTGTCTATACGCTGAAACAAGGCTTGTAACTGCGACATCATAATAAGTGGTCCTGTAAATACGAAGATTTTTATGGCGCTAATATACAATATATTCGGCATAATTTAACGTCTTTTTAAACGCAATAGTGTAAGGAAATTTAATGGTTATTAATAAATTAGAAGTGTGTGCTGTATTTATAATCGGATTACCTATTTTAGCTGGGTGTAGTTCCGACGCACGCTTTGAACAATTGCAATCAGCCCGCCTTAACGAATGTAATTACAAAGCCGATAAAGAGTATTATGAGTGCCTTAAAGAGCAAGACTCAAATTACGAAGAATTTAAAAAACAACAAGCAGAAAAAAGTAAATAATCCTCCTCATGACTAAAACACAAAAACAACGAGACAAACAAATACGCGCAGCGCTGACTAAAGCCTGTGAGTCTATAAAAGACTCAGTGACCGATTTTGCATACCTTACTCACACTGTTGATTTAAATAACGAAGCTAACACCTTAAAAGTTAACTGCTATTTTGAAGATACTATAGCGCTTAATAACGCTGACTCTGAGATTGAACACCTTAAATCTATAATTATTACTCAACTAGCGGGTATTAAATTGACGATGAAACCGACACATATCGTGTTTTTTGCCAATTAAAATGGGTTTTGTTGGTTTGCCTGCAGTTGGGCGTTATAATTAAAAAAATTATATTTAGGGTTTAAATAATGGCTGTTCCTTCTCGTTCGCAAATATCACCAGGCACTGTAGTTAATATTGTTTTAAAAGAAGATCAACGAAGCGGGACATTAACGGAAGGCGTGGTAGAGCGTTTATTAACTAAATCACCAAACCACCCGCATGGTATTAAAGTGAGATTAGAAGATGGCCAAGTAGGCCGAGTAAAAGAGATTCTATAATGGCAGCGTTATCAGAGCAGGCTTTTTGGGAATTAGTGACTACACCCGACTTAGGCCTTGATCCGCAAAGTGTAAGCGATCACCTTAGAGCAAATCTAAGCAATTTAGACGATCAGCAACTTATTGCATTTGATAAGTTTTTTGGCATAAATATGCGTAAATGTTTTACATGGGATTTATTTGGCGCTGCATTTGTTATGGCAGGCTGCAATGACGAATATGGTTTTAGTGAATTTAGATGTTGGCTTATTTCACGCGGTAAAACTGTGTTTGATAACGCGCTCGTTAATGCCGACTCCATTGCATTATGTACACCTGTTTATCACTTAAATGAACAGCCTTACCCATATATTGACGAATACGACCTCATCGCCGGCTTATTATATGAAGAGCGCAATGAGGATGAATTACCCTTCGTGCCATCAGGCGATCAACCCGCAGGTAAACGCTTTAAAGACAAAGCAAAATTTTTAAAACAAGCCTACCCGCAATTATTCGCAAAATATTGGCAGTAAATCTTATAGTAATGCGCTTAATTTAGCGCATTATTTTAAATCGTTTTATTGTTCGATAACGTATCTCAAAGTGTGATTAATAACTACATGCCTTAATTTAGTTTTTTCTTTTTATATAGCCTTGTCTTCTAGTAGTAAATCTCTGTTATATTTAGCTATGTAATAAAGTTAAGCCATTTAGTATACGAACTAAAAAATAATTAACGCATAAGGATACGTTTACTTAATGAAACACATCAAATTGACTTTATTCATGTTTGTTTTGGTCAGCGTCCACGTAGCCGCTGAGCCAAGCAATAAGGCACGCTTTATACCCCTTTTAAAATCAAAACTTGGTACATATAAGGTGGTTTCTGCTAATTCAGGGTTATGCGTAAACAGTGACTTGAGTTTAATTAATGCAAGTAACCCAAGTGAGGGGTTTAAGCTGGGTGAACAAATTGTGTTTGGCTCATTACATAACGGAACTCAAACTATACAAAAGCCAAACTTTTGCTTTATTACTAGTTCGTTAAAATATAAAAGT
This sequence comes from Pseudoalteromonas sp. PS1M3, assembly GCF_016865405.1. Taxonomy (NCBI): domain Bacteria; kingdom Pseudomonadati; phylum Pseudomonadota; class Gammaproteobacteria; order Alteromonadales; family Pseudoalteromonadaceae; genus Pseudoalteromonas; species Pseudoalteromonas sp. PS1M3. The sequence continues at coordinate 645,249 of NZ_AP022625.1, forward strand.
GATGGGCTTGATAATGGTTTACGAATGAGCCGTTGTGAGGATCCTGTAAACGAAAAAACAATTCGACAAAGCATTCGTTTTTTACCTAACGACATGCTTATTTATACATTAAGCTCAGCAAGTGTTGAGTGCAAGTTTGAATTAAAGCGTCTATAAATCGCATTTTATTTTTGGTATATCCCGCCAGCGGGTTGTGTACTGAGGCGATAAAAAATCTCTGTTCATATGCCAGCGATCGTTTAGTTTACTACTTGCTAAGCCCAACATACCCTTGCCGTATCGGGTATTAATAGCATCTAAACAGCCCATTAACTTTGGGTTATCTTGTTGTGGTGCAAATAAGTCACTTTGCTGAAATTGCTCAGCGGTAAGCTCTAGTGCACCTACACCACATTTATAAAACCGCACGCCAGGTTGGTAAATTTTTTCAAACACTTCAGACACCGCATTGGCCATAACGCAAGTATCGTTTGTTGGCATACTAAACTGATACATATAAGACTTTTTATAAAATACATCTTCATGAGATGAGCTAGATGCAAAAATATATAATTGCTTTGTTAGCGACTTTTGGGCTCTTAGTTTTTTGCCCACAATAGTGACATGGTTAATTAAAGCGGTTTTAAGAGCGGTTGGTTCATAAATACGCTCTCCAAAGCTGCGAGTTGAGTAAATTTCGCGTTTATCTTGGCGTACATCATCCCAGTTTAAACATACTAAGCCATTAAGCTCGCTTACTGTGCGCTCTACCACCACACTAAAAGCGCGGCGCATAGTTTTTGGGTTTTGTTGGGCAAGTTGCCATGCGGTGTTTATGTTCATTATTTTTAGCTTTTTAGCTAAGCGCTTGCCAATTCCCCATACATCTTGGCAGTCCATGCGCTGTAAAATAGCTCGCCGGCTTGCTTCGTCATTTATGACAGCAACACCGTCAAAGCCTGTTAATTTTTTAGCTGCATGATTTGCCGCTTTTGCAAGTGTAGGCGTTGGCCCAAACCCCACGCCAACGGGAAGTTTTGTTTCTCGCCATACGGTTCGTCTAATAAGGTGTCCGTAAGTATGCCAATCTTTTACAACGTTTTCGTAGCCGCTAAAGTGCAAAAACGATTCATCAATACTGTAAATATGCTGGGTGTCACAAAAGCGGCCAATCACACTCATCATTCGGTCGCTTAAATTAGCGTATAGTTCATAGTTACTAGAGCGTACAACCACATTGTTTTGTTCTAGTAACTGCTTAACTTTAAAATAAGGGCCAAATTTAGGAATATTTAAACGTCGCGCAATAGGGCATACCGCACATACGCAACCGTCGTTATTAGTGAGCACAACCACAGGTTTTGAACGAATGGCGGGATCAAATACTTTTTCGGCGCTGGCATAAAACGCCACGGCATCGACTAAGGCATACATGAAAGTAACTCAGGGCTTTGGCGATGCATACGAATTGACAAACTGACTACGCCTTCAAGCTGAAATTCATCGCTAGGCGTAATATTAACGGGTTGATATAAAGGCGAAGCCGATAGTAATCGAGCGTTTGTTTTATCAAGTAGCTTACACACAAATAAGCCATTTAAATTAGCCACAATTACATCGCCATCTTTAGCGTGTTCTGCTCGGTCTACTACAAGTAAATCACCCTCAAAAATCCCTACTTCTTGCATAGAGCTACCCGACGCAATACCAATAAAAGTGGCATCAGGGTGCTTTATTAATAGCTCATCAAGGGAAACGCCAAGCTCAGTGTATTGTGCTGCAGGAGACTCAAACCCGCAAATACCTGCTTCTATATAAATAGGAATAACAAACATAAATAAATAACCAAAACACATATACTGTATAAGTGTACAGTATATGTGTTTTGTTTAACTTATGCCAAGTAATGAAGTAAAGATCATTGCATATTTTTGATCATTTGCTGAGCCGTGTTTAAAAAGTCATTGATTTGATTTGGGTTTAACGTTTTACACATTTGATCGTTTACATGTTTTTCTGCGGCCAGTAATTTTTCAAAAAGCACGGCCCCCTGATCTGTAAACGTTAAAATAAAACAGCGCTTATCGTGTTCGCTGGCACACTTATTTATAAGCTTTAAAGCTATAAGTTCTTTTACAAGCCGCGCTATTTGAGCCTTATCTCGTTGGGTTTTATTCACAATGTCGTTTGCTGTGCACTGCGAGGTATTTGCAATAATATGTAAGCAACGTACATGCATTGCATTTAAACCGAGCTCGCTGGCATTAATGGCTTCGCGTATGGTTACCCGGTAGTTTTGCATTAACATAAATAGCGTATTGGCTAAAGAGGTGTTCATAACACATTCCAAATGGTTGACAAAGTCAATTAAATCTATATAGTTGATTTTATCAACCAATGGGGCGTTGTGCAATGTCTGCTTTATAAAGCAGTGATTTTTAATCAATGAGGTTAATTTATATGGCAAAAAAAGTACGCAAAGCAACAGTATTAAGCACAAAGCAACTAACCCCACATTTACAACGTATAGTTTTAGGCTCTGAAGAGTTTACAGATTTAACTTCCGATCACATTGGTAGTTATGTAAAAGTGCTTATTCCAAAAAACGGTGTGGCCGACTTCAATTTAAAAACGGCGTGTATGCGTTCGTACACAATACAAAATGTAAATAAAAGCAATGGTGCAATTACGCTCGATTTTGTTATTAATATGCACCAAGGTCCTGCAACTAACTGGGCTAAAGCCGCTAAAGTAGGTGATGAACTGGCTATTGCAGGCCCCGGTCCTAAAAAGCTAGATAATTTTACCCACCCTCATTATATATTGATGGGCGATTTGACCTCAGTAAACGCTATAAAAGGCTACATTAAGCAATTGCCAATAAACGCCAAAATTGACGCGTTTATTCATGCTCCGACTAAAGCGGATATAATCAGCTTAGATTCAACGCGCCAGGTCACTTGGTTAATAACTACAACGCCAGAGGTTGAGATGGCTAATGCATTAACCACACTACAGCATTATGAACAGCCGCCTATTGTATTTATGGCACTTGAGGCTGGGCTAGTGCGTGAGCTTAAAGCAGCATTAACTAACACGCATTCAATACCAAGGGGCAACATAGTGGCATCAGGTTACTGGAAAAAAGGCTTAAATTCAGAAAACTACAAGTTAGAGCGCCAAGCTAATAAACAAACGGCTTAATTCTTTGTAGCTAAGTAAAATAGGTTATTTAGCTATTTAATACACTCGTCAATACTCATTTTTATTTTAGTTAAGCAAGCGTACACCTAAGGCTTGTTAAAGTAGTGGCATCAATCAGTAATTTACAATTTAAATTAATTGATGTGATGCCTAAATATTTAAAATAAGAAAAACGCATTGGTCATTATTAGCTAAGTGTACTAATGGATAGTTTTTCGTTCTATTTTATCAATCAAACTGATTTAAACAATCAATTTTAAGGCATTACTTTAATTCTATAAAATGTATTTATTGAAACAAACATTACTAAATTAAAGGCAGGTACACCGTGAACTCTCTAAACAGCGCAACAGCTTCTTCAGTAACTAAAATAGCACAGCCTAAGGTTGCGTTAATTGCTGAAGGTGGCGGACAGCGAGGGATTTTCACCGCAGGTGTACTTGATGCGTGGTTAGAGCAAAACTACGACCCATTCGATTTATTTATTGGTACGTCGGCAGGTTCACAAAACTTAACAAGTTATTTAGCACGTCAAAAAGGTTACGCTAAACGCCTAATTAGAGGGCTGTCTCGTAATAAACGTTTTTTTCAGCTAGGTCGTGGCTTAATGGGAAAACACATTGTTGATTTAGACTGGTACTTTGATAAAACCAAAGAAGTAAATAGAGCAATTGACTTTAAAACAGCTAAAACGTCTTTAGGTGAACGTGAGTTACTTATTACTGCTACAAACGCACGCGACAGAAAAGCCTATTACTTATCGCCAACGGGTGAAGAGCATCAATGGAGAGAGCTATTAAAAGCGTCAAGTGCTTTACCATTTTTATACAAACAAGGTGTTAAATTAACGCCTTGGTTAAATGCGCAAGCGGCTAACGAAACCACGCAAATAAACAAAGCCCAAGAAGATTTTTTTCTTGATGGAGGGCTAGCAGCACCATTACCAGTACGCGAAGCGTATAACCGTGGGGCACGTAAAATTGTGGTTATTAGAACGGTAGATGCTGATTTTCAAGCGCAATCTGCATGGGTTCAAAAGCTTAGATCGCTTGCTACAGCTGCCGGTTACTGCCCAAAAACACTCGACTACCTAATTCAGCACGAACAAGCTTACTTAGACGAGCTAAACTTTATGGCAAACCCGCCAAGTGATGTAGAAATTATACAAATTTTTGCAGACGAAACACTGCACAGCAAACTGTTAGGCAGTACAAACGACGATCTACGTAAAGATCATAAGCTTGGTGTAAAAGCAGGCCGTGAATACTTAAAAAGCCAAAATGCACGTATTGTAGATTATGCACACAGCTACGCCATGTAGCTGTGAAGCGAATAGTTTAGAAACAACCGTAAAATATTACTGTTGTTTAACTGAATAAGTCTTTACTAAATATGATAGTCACAGTGATTTGCGGACAGTCATAACCTTAGTCACCTGTTATATTTCAATTTAAATAAACTCTGAGGTTTTTAGCATTTCAGTGAATTTAGTCATGAAGTTGTTGAGTGCTTTATCTGCAGCAGCATCCACCTGATCAGCCTGAATCTCATTAGGTTCATCAGGAATATTAACTTCTGGCATTGGTACTTGCTCAAAGAAACCGAAATCCATTGGATTTAGAGATGTTTTATTTTTAGCGTCATAAATTCTAGCACTCACATAATTTAAAGCATAAGCATCGCATGATCCGAAGATACACCTAGAATATAAACCATAACCTGATAGATAAGCCGATGAGTTTACCCACGCTGGTCCAGATGGAGGATAAACAATAACTATGAAATCTAGGGTGTTTTCTTGAGCAATTTTATCCAGAGTAGCTTTATATTTATCTTTAAAATCAACGTAACTAAATAAGGAGTTCTTGTTTTCAAGAAGACTTGGATTTGCAGTAATTAATTTAGGAATGTGGCCATGGTTTGTCAATATAGTTGATATTTTATGATTAAATTTCTGATGATAATTAGTGTTTGAAGTTTCACTAAGATTTTTATTACTAAAGATAGTCGTGCCAATATGTTGATATGTTGGTGACTCATCTATAAGTAACATTACTCCTATTTTTGATCCTACTTCTGGCTTTCCATAATTTGCTGGCACCGATGCACACCCTACGAGTGACATTAATATTATTGCAATAGTTAGCTTGTACACGAACTCTCCTCGAAATATAACGCCGCGTTAAGCGGACTAAAATTGTGGGTTAAAATGTGTAGCGAAGCGAAACGTAACCCACTGTTTTAGTTCCGTTTAAACGCCTTGTGTACGCCCGACATGGGCATTGACTTATGAGGTGAAAGTCCTCTGTAGGAAGATCACCGTTTAAATAACACACTGTTATTAAACGATAACTACTAGCGAATGGCAAGGGCTAAATCGCGAGATATAGTCTAGAGGAAGCCGCTAGCAAATCTGTGAGCTGATGAACAAAAACATCATATGAGGCGTAGGCTGGAGACGAGCTAGCACAAGATAGCGAAGTCATGTGATCTAACGGCCACCGTAGATGATGCAGTTGTGCAGAGAAAGTCGATGCACCTTATTCGGGGAGATCTGATAAACACGCATCCGCGCTAACGCTTGGAGATTACCAGTTAGGGACTGGTTGTTCAACCCTTGGCGCTTTGGTTGCTGCGACCTACAGCGAGCGAAATAGCAGTAAACAAGCGTTAGTTTCGACGCGCTTTATCGAGTAATCGCTAGAGTGATTTATCAGAAGTCAGCAGACGGCATAGTAGCCAAACGCCCATCGTAATGGAGGGGACACGGTGAAGGCCTGAACATCTTAACCAGAGGAGATACTACAAATGAACTTGAATTCACATAGATCACCGTGTTGTGATAGTGATGAACGGCGTTCGACTGTGAATAATACCTCGAATGAATACAACAAAACAGATCGTGACCTGATGGCAAGGGTACTGAGCAACCACAATATTGGTGCAGCATGGCAACATGTTAAGCGCAATAAAGGGGCTGCGGGTATTGATAATATGAGTATTGAGGAATTTAATGACTTCGCTAAGTTACATTGGCTGGGTATTAAACAACAATTACTTAGCGGCACTTATCAACCCTTGCCAGTCAAACGCGTGATGATACCCAAACCCGATGGCGGTGAGCGAATGCTTGGGATCCCTTCTGTTATCGACAGAGTGATCCAACAAGCTATTGCTCAAGTGATTAGCCCTTACTTTGAGCCTCTATTTTCACCACATAGTTATGGTTATCGCCCTCATAAAAGAGCCAGCCAAGCAGTAAATCATGTTCAATCTTGTGTTAAACAAGGTTATAAAACAGCAGTTGATATTGACTTGTCTAAGTTCTTTGATGAAGTAAACCATGACATGCTGATGAATCGTGTTGGTCGTAAAGTCAAAGACAAAGCACTCATGCGCCTACTTGGTAAATACCTCCGAGCGGGGATCGCAGAGCGCGAAACGGGTCTGTGGTTTGAGTCAACCAAAGGAGTCCCTCAAGGTGGGCCATTATCCCCTTTACTTTCCAATATTTTACTCGATGAATTAGATAAGAAGCTAACCTACAAACACCTTAAGTTTGCACGTTACGCTGATGACATAATCATTTTAGTAAAAACGAAAAGCGAAGGACTCATAATCCAACGGGAAATTACTGCGTTTATCACTCAGCGATTAAAACTCAAAGTGAATGAATCGAAAAGTCGAGTCGGTCCCGTATCAGGCTCGAAATTTCTCGGGTTTACCTTCCGTTACGCTCAAGTGCAGATCCACGAACAAGCGCTAAAGAAATTTAAAGCAAATGTAAGAGAACTCACTAACCGCAACTGGGGGATCTCAATGACCCTACAAATTCATAAACTGACGCAATACTTACGCGGATGGGGATACTATTACCTAATAGCCAATGCTTATCAATTAACGGTGGATTTAGATCACTGGATCCGTCGCAGGATAAGAATGTGCTACTGGCGACAATGGCGTAAACCACGCACTAAAGTACGCAGTTTAATGAGATTGGGTGTTAGCGAGCGACTCGCCATAGCCTGTGGTATCACCAGTAAAGGCCCTTGTAGAAGCTCAAAAACAAAAGGAATTAACATTGCGCTAGGTAATGACTATTTAGCATCACAAGGTTTAGTGTCATTGAAAGATATTTGGATCAATATTCATTACGGGAGATGAACCGCCCATTGCGGACCCGCATGATGGGTGGTGTGGGGGCTGGAGGTTAGAGACCTCCGGCTACCCGATTAAATTGCATTTATGCGCTTTCTTATTTCAGAGCAGATTAACTCATAGTCTTCTTTAGCAGGTGAAAATAAGTTCTTCACATCTTTTTGGGCTTCAAGGAAATTAAATTCTTTGAAAACTCTCTCAAGACTAACATTATTAATATCCTGTGATTTTAAAAGACCTTTATCATATTTTTGTGCTTTTAAGCAGACACGATAATACTCAGTAATTTTATAAGAAACGCTATTGATATCTACACACTTTTCATAAAAGTTTTCAGAAAAGAAAAATGGGCGGTTCTTTCTAAGAAAATCAGCACAAGCGATTATTGATTCCTCAGCTTTCAGAGCATACTCGTCGAAGCTCTCATCATACACTTTAGTATACAAATTAATTAACCTAGCCGAATTATCAATAACTGTGTCTAAGTGCTCCCACAATTTTTTATAAACAGAGCCTTCAACTTCTTTAAGTTTAACTTGATATTGATTGGTTAATTTTACATATATTAAATTATGAATTAATGAAAAAACGATTAATGATGAACCAAATATATAAGCATTAAGATCTGGTACTTCAATATTTAAATCTATATTCAACCACTGCTTGAGTATTGCATTGAATAGCAAATGCTCAATTATCGGGGAAGCAACAATCGTACTTCCAATAATTAATGTGAATTTTGTAGCGAAATTTGAAAATGGACTTCGAATCTTTTTAGAGATCCATAATGCGAATAAATCCCACGTTTCATTAAGTTTTGACACGATGCTTCCTTTGCAATTTAACATGTTTATAGCGAGCTAATCGCGCGTATTTCTACCACAGCGTAGCTCGTTTTCTTATTGGTTTATTTTTAACAAACTTGTCAACTAATTGCCAGTGTTATTAAAATTCATGCGTGCTCGCTTTTCTTCTCAGTATAAAACGAGCGACTGGGTCGTTTTCTTGACTATGCGAGCGACTGAGCTATTACTCTGCATATATACAGCATAAATTCGACGGATTGAAAATAAAAACTCGCTCTGCGTATTTAAATTACATTGCCGACTATATGCTCACTCGACAGTATTAATTAAAAGCCTAGGGTCAAATCTTGACTTCAGACATTAAGATTTTGACTAACTACTTCTTGCTAATAGGGGTTTTGCGCCCATCCCCTCGAAATTAACCTTAGTCTAAATTTTTAAGCTTTTTTCTAACTCTAATTACCGTACTTCGACTAACTCCAACTGCTTCAGCCGTTTTATTAATACTAAATCCAGCTTCAGTAAACGAGGCAATCCTATCATGAGCCTCTAAATCAGGCTGACGACCGTGATAAAGTCCCTTTTGCTGTGCTTTTACAATACCTTCTTTTTGCTTACGTTCACGTTCTCGATATTCTTTATATGCACTGGCCGCTAATATTTCTAACAGCATATTATTAATAGCACTAAGTATTGATCTCATAAAATCATCACTTGGAAAACTGCCAAATGTTAAATGACTGGTTGGTAGATCTAAACTAACAACACTAATTCCTTTTTCATTTATTGAGGCTACAAGAGTTTTCCAATCATCAGGGCTTAGCCTTGTTAAACGATCGATTGATTCAACTAACAAAACATCACCGGACTCTGATTCATCCAATAAACGAATTAGCTCTGGTCTATCTAAAGAATTACCAGATTTATTTTCTATATAAAAAGAAGCAATTCGTTTGCTGAAGCAAGAAACGAATTTTTTTAATGAGCTTTTTGCTCTATTTGCATCTTGCTCAGAAGTTGATGCTCGTAAATATGCTCTTATGAACATTTTTGCCTAATTAGGTCTATTTAGATGGTGTCATATCATATAGGTTTATTTAAGTGGTGTCATTACGTAATTGCCTGTGATATATTAACAGTATCTTTAGGGTGTACTCATGTAGAACTGCATGTAATAACACTAATTTGGACTTTGATAATGAAAAAGGATAAACCATACATTGTTGTGGTTTAATATTGTTGTAACAACGGTAACTTTACTTATTTAATAGAAGAAAAAACAAAATCAATTAGCGATGTTTAAACTGGTATTCATTGATGGTCACTTTAATTAGATATAAAGTAAGTAAACAAAAAGTCAGTAAGGTAATTGATAACGTGTCTAAACGAACCATAAGTATGTTGGCTAAAGAAGTGAGCGTAAATGTCGAGACAATTCGCTTTTATGAACGCAAAGGCTTAATTAATCAGCCACCAAAGCCTATGCAGGGCTATAGACATTACCCGAATGAAACGGTAAACAGAATACACTTTATTAAGCGTTCTCAAGAATTAGGTTTTACGCTAAATGAGATTGAAGGGTTACTTGCATTAAACGATAGCCCATGTAGTAAAGTCCAAGAGTTAGCTAATAAAAAGCTGATCGCAGTACAAAAAAAGATGGCTGACTTGTTGCTGTTAGAACACGCTTTGGAAGAACATTTAGGACAATGCCAAAATAATGATGACGATAGCTACTGCCCAATAATTGATTCGTTGCAACCGAAGTAAACGATTCGGTTAACTACCATTTCCTACTAAAACAGCATATCCAATTTTACGTCTGCGCCTTAATTCAAGTCAGCTTATTCCCCATATTTGTCGTAGCAGATTATCCAATATAAAATTTTTTATAAATCACTCTTGACTCCGTACCTAGGTACATACAATACACTTGCATTATCACTTAATGAGGTATCCATATGAATCAAAAAGAATCAAACCTTCCAATGATAGGAGGCATCATCGCAGCATTAGGCGCAGGCGTATGCTGTGTAGGTCCTTTAGTCCTGCTACTACTGGGGGTTAGTGGCTCATGGATTGGTAATTTAACTGCATTTGAACCCTATAGGCCATTATTTATCGCATTTGTAGTGTTGTTGTTTGGTTACTCAGGTTGGAAAATTTACCGTCCTGTAGAAGAGTGTGAGCCGGGAACGGCCTGTGCAATTCCTAAGAAACAGCAACAACGAAAAGTCATTTTCTGGCTGAGCGCTATAGTTGCGACAATTTTAGTGACCAGTAATTATTGGATACTTTTGTTTGCTTAATATACAGATCAAGAAATTTATAACATTTTAAAATTTGGAGCTAATTATGAAAAAATTATTATTAACCGCACTGCTTTCACTTTCTAGTTTTGGTGCTTTTGCTGAAGTAAAAACAGTTACACTGGAAGTGCCAACGATGAACTGTGCGACATGTCCAATCACAGTTAAAAAGTCATTAGAAAATGTTGATGGCGTTGAAAATGCGAAAGTTACCTACAAGCCTAAGCTAGCTGTTGTTTCTTTTGATGACACTAAAACCAACATCAATGCATTAATTGCAGCGACTACCAACGCTGGCTACCCTTCAAATTTAAAAAGTGAAAATAAGTAATGTTTAGCCCCTTAGAACTAGTTACGCGTATCGGAGATAAAGCAGGCTCTATAGGTGCACTTGTTTCGGCAATGGGATGCGCCATGTGTTTTCCCGCGATAGCTAGTCTTGGTGCGGCAATTGGGATGGGATTTCTTAGTCAGTGGGAAGGGGTATTTATCAATACGTTGTTACCACTGTTTGCAGTATTAGCGCTGGCAATGAATATCTTAGGTTGGTTTAGTCACCGCCAATGGCAACGCACTCTCATAGGCATAACTGGACCTGTTTTAGTCTTATTATCCTTATACCCTTGGTTTCAATATGGCTGGAGTTCATACGCTACCTATACTGGGTTAGGACTGATGGTTGCCGTATCAATTTGGGACATGGTTTCTCCAGCGAATAAGCGCTGTGACGATGAAACTTGTACCGCTTAACGTTTAAAGAGGAATAAAATATGTCAACGAATAGTTGTTGCTCGTCAGATAACTCTCAGCCAGAACAGTTACATGTCGCCATTATTGGTAGTGGCTCAGGAGCTTTTGCCAGTGCTATTAAAGCCGCAGAAGGCGGAGCAAGAGTTACTATCATTGAGGGAGCTGATGTTATCGGAGGTTGCTGTGTCAATGTAGGTTGTGTGCCTTCAAAAATATTGATCCGTGCTGCACAATTAGCGCACCAGCAGCGTACTAACCCGTTTGATGGTTTAGAGAATATTCAACCACAACTTAGCCGCTCCTTATTAGCACATCAGCAAAATGCTCGCGTTGAAGAATTACGCGATGCTAAATATCAAAGTATTTTAGAGAACAACCCCGCGCTATCTTTACTTAAAGGTTATGCGCGTTTTAAAAATGAAAATACCTTGTTAGTTCAAAAGTCTGATGGTAGTGAAGAAGAGTTAGTTGCAGATCGCATTTTAATTGCTACAGGCTCTACACCAAGCGTTCCACCTATTGATGGGCTAATTGATACTCCTTATTGGACATCAACCGAAGCTTTATTTTCGGAGGAGTTACCAAGTAGTCTGGTTGTCATCGGCTCTTCTGTTATAGCACTGGAAATTGCACAAGCTTATGCCCGTTTGGGTAGTAGTGTAACAGTATTAGCACGACATACGCTTTTATATGCAGAAGATCCGTTATTAGGTGAAAAGCTGACTGAATGTTTTGAAAAAGAAGGCATTCGTGTACTTAATAATACGCAAGCAAGTCATGTTTCTTATGGTAGCAATGGGTTTTCATTGGAAACTGACGAAGGAACATTAATCGCTGAAAAATTGCTTATTTCTACTGGTCGCCATGCAAATACTGGCAAGCTTGGTTTAGAAAACGTTGGTGTTAAAACAGATAAAAGTGGTGCCATTGTTGTTAATAGTATGATGGAAACATCAACAGCTAACATTTATGCCGCAGGTGATTGCTCCAATATGCCACAGTTTGTCTATGTTGCTGCTGCTGCCGGAAGTAGAGCCGGAATTAATATGACGGGTGGAAATGCACAACTCGATCTATCTACCATGCCTGCTGTTATATTCACTGACCCACAAGTTGCTACGGTAGGTCTAACTGAAGAACAAGCTTCAGCGGAAGGAATAGATACGATAAGTCGTGTACTTGATATGGAAAACGTACCTAGAGCATTAGCAAATTTTGAAACTGATGGATTTATCAAACTAGTTGCAGAAAAACAAACAGGTGAGATATTAGGCGCACAAATACTCGCGCATGAAGGTGGTGAACTTATACAAAGTGCAGCATTAGCCATTCATAACAACATGACCGTAGAGGATTTAGCAGGTCAACTATTTCCGTATTTGACGATGGTTGAAGGATTGAAGCTATGCGCTCAAACCTTTAGCAAAGACGTTAAAGAGCTATCTTGCTGCGCGGGGTAATCATTTAACGGTAATATACTTATAGAAATGTTAATGGAGTGCCAATTGATTGAATGTAATCAAGATATATTAAGGCATTCCATTAACAACACAAATTGGAAACATGCTAAACCATGATTAAATCTAAGGTTGAAAACATTCCTGTTGGTGAAGTCAGTTTTTTAACGGAGATCCCTGACATCAGTAAGTTCATTAATAGTGATGATGATGCGTTGGATTTTCCTTTGAGTATTTCTCAACTGGCACAAGCTGCACAAACGTCTGTCCATACTATAAGGAATTATGCACTTGAGAATATAATACACTGCGAAGAAAAAACTAAATCAGGTTATGCCCTCTACGGTTTATGTGCATTAAAGAGATTGCGTATTCTCATGACTTTGATCACCGATTCTCATCAGCTTTGATCGCTTGATTTATCATTTTGTAGAGCCATTTTTAAATTAACTTAACTGATCATCATCAGTCAATTCATTTAACTGTTTTCGTATCGATTCTCCTTTTAAATTCAACTTAATTGCACCATGAATCAGCCTATCTAAAATAGCATCAGCGTGCGTTGATTCGCCGATCATTTGGTGCCAGTTTTCCTGTGGTAACTGACTAATGATGATGTGTGATTTATAACCATATCTAGCATCGATTAATTCAAGTAAGTCGCTTCGTTGCTGAGCACTGAGTGGCTCTAGCCCCCAATCGTCTAAAATAAGTAAGTCGTATTTAATGAGTTTACCCAATAATTTTCGATAACTGCCATCGGCCTGTGCTAGAAATAGACTTTCAAGTAATTCTTTTAATCGAATATAGAAGACACTTTTTCCTTGTAAACAGTGCTCGTGACCCAATGCACACGCGAGGTAGGTTTTGCCACAGCCTGTGGCGCCTGTAATTAATATATTCTGATGTAAACTCAGCCAGGTGCTTTGGCTGAGGCCGCGTATTTGTGCTTTATCTAGATTACGCTTCGGCGAGTAAATGAGTTGATTTAACTGACCCGGTACGCGGAATTTTGCTTGTCGCACCAGTCGCTCTATTTTTCTTTGGTTACGCGTATCAATTTCATGCGTTAGCAATAAACTGACGCGCTCTATAAAGCTTTGTTCTTGATATAGGTTTGGCTGTTCAAGCTGCTGCTTGAGTGCTTGCTTTATACCCGATAACTTGAGCAATTGAAGTTGCTGATTAATTGTTTCTATCATGTTTACATTCCTTAATGGTAGTAATCTGTGCCACGTATGTTGCTGTGTGTAATTGGCTTTTCTGGCTCTGTTTGGAGTGTGGGTAATGGTTGTTGGTCTAACCCTTTTTGCAGCATTTGCTTAATAGATCTGTGTGTGGTCGTATTCATGCAAATTGCTCGGTAACATGCTCGCTCGAGGCGTTCTTTTGAATACGTTTTAGCTAAACTTAATACCCCTAAACAGGTGCGATAAGCTTGCTCTGGATGACGTTTGCTATTAAGCAATAATTCAACGACTTGATGAGTATAATCACCGATACTCAATGCCCATGAGCGTAAATTTATCGGTGACTGCTCATGCTGTTTTTGATGCGCCTTTGGCATATGATGTGTCTGTGTCGTATGTCCGCCTAAACGGTTTGAGCGAGGATGCTGTGCTATTAAAGTGCCGTCATAATAAAGCTGCACGAGTTGATTGGATATGTGTGCGCGTAATTGTTTTTTAACCCACAGATAAGGCACGCTGTAGTAATGTTTTTCTATTTCAACATGGTAATCAATATGCACACGTACTGTTTTGATTTGTGTATATTGATAGGGCTTTTCAGGCAATGGCTTTAATGCGTTTTTATCCACCATATCAAATAGCTGTTTGCGTGATTGTTGATATTGCTTCATCACCTTATTGTTCATCATATCCAGTAGCTTTGCTATTTCATGATTGAGTTGCGCTAAGCTGTGGAAGGTTTGGTTACGTAAGCGTGCCATGATCCAACGCTCAACAATTTGTACGCCGACTTCAGCCTTCGATTTATCTTTGGGTTTATAAGGTCTAGCCGGAATGACAGCAACGTTAAAGTACTCGGCTAACTGGTGGTACGTCGGATTTAAATCAGGCTCGTAGCGACAGGTTTTACTGACAGCACTTCTGAGATTATCGGGAATAACAACGTCAGGAACGCCGCCTAAAAATTCAAAGCAACGCGCATGACTCATTACCCAATCTTCAAGTTGCTGACTATACGTTGCTTCAGCATAGGTATAATTTGATGCACCTAGTACAGCAACGAATATCTGAGCAGTGCGCTTTTCTTGTGTCGTCGGACAAGTAATGGTAATTGTGGGGCCACAATAATCCACAAACAGCTTTTCACCCCCTTTATGCTGCTGACGCATTGAGAGTCGCTGGGTACCTAACCATTGTTTATAAGCTCGGCAGAAGTGACTGTAGCTGTAATAAGGCTCACCCACTTTTTCAAGTAACTCATCAAATACGAGCTGTAATGTTAGGTGTTTATGTTGTTTTAAGTCTTTATTGATATTTAACCAGTCAGGCGTTGGGTGTCTTTTTTTACGCGTTGAGAAGCGCTTGAGTTTGGTGTTGAAAAATGTATTTTGCTGTTTATCCTCTGGTATTGGCCATTGATTTAAGCCTAACTCATTGGCCTTTTTAAGGTAATTAGCCACAGTACCAGGTGAAATATTTAAACTTCTGGCAATCTCTCGATGGGATAATTGTGCTGAGTACTTCAGCCGTAAAATGGAATGTAATTTACTCATAGATATAGGTCTTGTTGTCATTGTTGTTATCCTCATCAAACGATTCAGATAACGGTTTAACACACCTACAAAAATGATAAAACGTGAACTCGGTTACGAGTGGTATTAAGCTTTGATCGGCAAAATCATTAAGAGCATAAATGTGATCATTTACAAGTGATTTTAGTGATCAAAGCTTAATGAGAATAAGCGATCAAAGTTAATGCAATTGGGTGATCAAAGCTGGAGAGAATATGCAAAGAGATTAAAGTTCATTCGAGCAGCAAGGGCGGCAGGTCTTCTTGTAGTTGATATCAAGCCATTACTAATGGCAATAGATGCAGGAGAAAGAAAAGTTCCTGAAGACATCCAAAAGCTGCTACTTACTAAAATCGAGCATAGAAAAGTATTTTTAAATCTAGTAACAAACCAAATTGAAGAGTTTTGCAATTAGAACAATTATAGAACAGTTCATGGCTCGACTAAAAACTTGTTAGCTTATCTGTTTTCTATCAATGTTAGCTTGTATATATCAAGCATATAGAATATCAACACCTCCAATTTTTAATGGCACTTTGATGCGCAGTACCTTTTGAATTAGAAATACAAACAGATGGCATTCTTTAACTTATTGATTCTACATCACTAAGTAAACCAGCTAAGTTGAATCGCCCCGAGTTCATCGGAGACCAGTTTGTTTAAGTCAGGCCACTTTACCTGACTCGTTTAAATTATCATAGTAGTCTGTTTCATATTGAGCTGGTGAAATATACCCAATTGAAGATAATAAGCGTTGATTATTAAACCAATTGACCCACTCTAACGTTGCGTATTCAACAGCATCAACATTCTTCCACGGGCCATTTCTGCGAATAATCTCTGTTTTAAATAATCCATTTATTGTTTCAGCCAATGCATTGTCATAAGAGTCACCCACACTGCCTACAGACGCTTGAATTCCAGCTTCAGCAAGTCGCTCAGTGTATCGTATAGACAAATATTGGCTGCCTCTGTCGCTGTGGTGAATTAACCCTTCGGGGTTGCCACGATGCCAAATAGCTTGCTCTAACGCATCAAGAATAAGCTCTGTGTGCATTGTCGTTGATACACGCCAACCTACAATGTATCGTGAAAAAACATCTATCACGAAAGCGACATAAACAAACCCACTCCATGTGGCAACATAGGTGATGTCAGCTACCCAAAGTTGATTTGGCTGCTCAGCAGTAAATTGACGATTAACTAAATCAAGTGGCTTATCTTGTTGCTCGTCAGGTATCGTTGTCTTATGTGCTTTACCCCGACGAACACCTTGAATTCCCATAACTCGCATCAATCGTTCGACTGTACAGCGGGCGACTTGATGGTCGTCAAGCTGTAGCTGCTTCCATATTTTTCTTGCACCATAAACTGACATATTATCCTCCCACACTTCGCGAATGAGTATTATCAGCTCAGCATCACGCTTTTTGCGGTTAGACAGTCGCTCAGGCTCTCTTTGTATCTGTTTATGAGAATAATACGTTGATGGTGCAATCGGCAATTCCTTGCAAATTGACTCGACACCGTAATGCTCTCTGCAAGCATCAATAAAATCCACTATTACTTCTGTTTGCGGTCGAGCTCCGCTTGGGCGAAAAAAGCGGCAGCTTACCTCAGGATATCATTCGTTCGCTTGAGCTCTTTATTCTCGCGCTCTAAGACGGCAAGGCGTTCTTCAGTTGATTGCGTATTAGAAGAGGGTTTAGACGGTTGAGCTTGAGATTTCTTGACCCATGCTCTAAGTGTTTCTGGGGTACATCCCAGTTTATCTGAAATCGATACTAGCGCAGCCCAAAGAGAAGGGTATTCATGCTGTTGTGTGGTAACAAGCCTAATTGCACGTTCACGAAATTCTGATGTATAGCGATTTGATTTTTTCATAGTTCCAGTTTCTCAAGTTATTGAGTCTCTGGCAAACACGGGGCGATTCATTATGCAAAATATCAATCAACAAGTTAATAATCAGTTAAGTAATTTAAAGCTAAGCGGCATACGTGATGCGCTATTGCAGCAATACGAGCAACCCAATTTATACGTTGAACAAAGCTTCGAAGAGCGGCTAAGTTTATTGCTTGAACATGAAATAACGCAGCGTGATCAGCGTAAAATAGATCGCCTAACGCGACAAGCAAAGTTCAGAGTTGGCGGCACACTTGCCCAACTCAACTATGGCGCAGCACGACAACTCGATAAAGCTCAGATCCGTTCATTAGCACAAGGTGAATGGCTTCGTCTTCACCAAAACATCTTGATCACAGGAGCAACAGGTTGTGGCAAAACTTACCTCGCTTGCGCGCTTGGTCAAAACCACTGCCAACAAGGGAGTAGCGTTTATTATTTTAGGCTCAAAGAGCTATTAGAAAAGATGTTTCTAGCGCAAGCCGATGGTAGTTATCGAAAACTGATCAACAAGCTTAGCTCTGCCAATTTACTGATCTTAGATGATTGGGGATTAGAGCCATTAACGGCTCAACAACGGAGTGATTTACTGGAATTAATTGATGCAAGATATGATACAAAATCGACCTTAATAGCGAGTCAATTACCGATAGAAAATTGGTATGAAATGATCGGAGAATCGACACACGCGGATGCGATTCTAGATAGGCTTGTGCACGGGGCGATAAAGTTGGAATTAAAAGGCGAGTCGATGCGAAAAAAACTAAATTTCTTGACTGATGCCGATCACTCAAGTTAGATTTTACTGAGGTCTACTGACAGACAAAAAAGTGATCGGCTTGAATGGTATTGAGCGATCGGCATCATGGTATTACGCAGCGTAGGTGCCGCACGTCGAAAGCGGGGTGTTCAGCTCATCGAGCAGCGTGCGTAGCAGCCTAAACCACAATCCGGCGTGGATGCGTCGGCGCGGCAACTCCACGTGGCCGGTCGTCAGTGCCTGCCAGGTACGCTGGTCCATCGCCGCAATCGCGTCGCTGGCAGTGCGCGGTTCGGCGTCGGCGTTCTCCCAGCCGAGAAACCGCCCTGGTACGCCCCAATAGGATTCCAGCCAGCAGCCATGCAGTGGGCAGCTCAGCATCAGGGGCAGCTTCCACGCGAGCAGTACGGCTTGGTTCTCCGGATCGTTCAGGCAGAGCGGACAGGCGCGGTGTATCGGTTGGGTGGGCAGCCAGGCACGCCAGCTCGTGATGGATCGCGTCTTACGGCGGAGTCTCGGCAGCAGTACCGAGAGCTGGAACGCATAGGTTTCCAATGCGGCTGGAATCTGATCATCAAGGCTGTCCAGTAGCCAAGGCACCCAGCCGGCGAAACTCATGCAGCGCAGCCGATCCAGCTCGATACCGCTCCGCTGGGAGAGCATCGCCAGCAGCGCCAGTGGTGGCGCGGTGTCCAGGTCATCAACCTGGCCGTGACCAAGATCGTGCTCCAGCAGCTCGGACACTTCCATGTGATAGCAAAGGGCCACGCGGTTGAGCCACGAAGACAGGGCTTCGGCTTCCCTGGGTGCCGGATGCAGTGGCCAGCGTGGCGCTGGCTTCACATCAGTTCCCGCTCGAATTGCCGCCGCCGCTCGCTGGGACCGGTGTAATCGGCCATGCTGAGCGTGCGGTGGTTGATCGCTTCCTCACCACTCTCCACGGCGGCCACGGCCGCCGCCATCAATAGGTGCGCCAGCTCGCCAATAGTGCCCTCGCTGCGCGTGAGCAGGTAGCGAGCCATGTCCAGCGTGGCAATCGACGAAGGTCGCCGCAGCGGGAGCGAAGCTGGCCAGCAGTGAACAGCAATCGTCGTTGGCCTCCCACACCGGCAGCATCATCGGCTCGAAGCGATTTTCCAACTGGTCATCCGAGCGGATGGCCAGGTAGGCGTCGCGTGTGCCCACACCGACCAGCGGGATGCGCAATTCGTTGCCGAGGAAGCGCAGCAGGTTGAGGAATTCCCGGCGGTTGACGCTGTTGCCGGCCAGGACGTTGTGCAGCTCGTCGATCACCAGCAAACGCACACCGAGCTTGCGCAGCAGTGTCAGCGCCAGTTGCTCTATTTCCGGCAGCCGTGGGCGCGGTCGCAATGGTGCTCCCATCGCCGCGAGCAGCGCGACGTAGAAGCGGATCACCGATGGCTCGGACGGCATCTGCACGACCAATACCGGGATGTGCTCCTGGTCGGCGTCGGAGCTGGCCGGGTGGGCGCGGCGGAACTTCTCGACGATCATCGACTTGCCGTTGTTGGTTGGACCGACCAACAGCAGGTTGGGCATGCGTTGTTTGTTTGGCCACGTATACAGGGCTTCCAGCCGGTTCAACGCCTCGACTGCTCGCGGATAGCCGATCCAGCGGTCGGCGCGAAGGCGATGGATGCGCTCGTCCGCCGGGAGACGGGCCAAGCCCTGGGCCGCCGGCAGCAGGTGGGACAGGTCGATGATGGGATATTCGTCCACGGCTACCACTCCTCAATCTGGTCGAACGGTTTGGCAGGTGGCTGGTTGTCCGCCTGCGGGTCTGCCATGTCCGTGTCCGCTGGTGGCGTGGTTTTGACAGGTTGTTCCGTTGACTTGAGATGCTGGCGTCGATCCGCGTCGCGCCTTGCGCGTGGCTTTCTGCGCAGTGGTCACGATTTCGCGCATCTGCCCGATCATGCGGAACAGCGCCGACTCATCCACCTGTTCGCGCCCTTGCTGCCGCAATTTCGCCAGCGCCTGCCGTTGTTCCCAGAGGGTGACAGCCGGGTGCGACAAGGTACGGTATGGAATTTCCAGATAGTGCTGCCCCTCCGGCTCCAGCACCCAAATGCGGCTGATGTCGCGTGGGTCGCGCCGGATCAGGAACGCAGGCAGGCGGTCGCGCCGAGCTATCCACGGCTTGAGCGCATCGGCGTAGTAGTGGATGTGGTCGATGACGAAGCCAGTGCGGGTCAGGGTGCGGCGGAGGACGGGCAGGAAATCGACCAGAAAAGCCGTGGTGCGAGTGATGACGGTTGGAACGCCGGTACGCGCGACAGCTTCGGCCCAGCGTGCGGCCGGCGGTTGGAGCAGGCCGTTGTGCACGGAGCCGTGATAGGTGCCAACCGCCAATGCGAGCCAGCGTTCCAGCTCGCGCAGTGTCAGGGCGGCCATCTTCTCGGAGGCGTATTCCCCGCGCTGGTCAGGGTTGGAGAAGGTCGTCCCCGGCAATTCGTCGTGGATCATTTGCATCGCCGTGCCGATGATCCGTTCCACGATGCCGCCATAGTGCGGCTGCCCGAGAGGCCGATAGTCCAACCGGATGCCATGCTGCTCGCAGCCACGGCGTAGCGCCTCGCTCTTGAATTCGGCCGCGTTGTCCAGGTAGAGCAGCGCGGGCTTGCCGCTCATCGGCCAGTCCATTTCCACGTCCAACCTTTCCAACCAAGGGCGCTTGTCGCAACCGGCGTGTGCGAGGCACAGGCCGACCGAGACGGCAGATGGCGCTTCTAACGTGACCACCATGCCAACCACGCAGCGGGTGAACACGTCGATGGCGAGGGTCAGGTACGGACGGCCAATCGGTTGCCGGTCGCGCTCGTCCACCACGATCAGGTCGATGACTGTGTGGTCGATCTGTACCTGCTCCAGCGGTGCGGAGACTGGCGGAGGAACACCGCCAACACCTTGCAGGATGCGGGACGCATCCTGGCCTTCCCGAAGTCGAGTGGTCTTGAGTGGATCAAGGCTGGCGATCCGCAACGCGACCGTGTTGCGCGCCGGCATCCGCAGCTTTTGCAGCTTGCACACCCGCGCAACTTCACGGTGGAACGCCGCCAAGCTGCGCTTCTGCTTGGTCAGGAAGCGCTTTTGCAGTAGCTCGCGGATGATTCGTTCGACCGACTCCGGCAAGCGGCCTTTACCTTTGCCACCGCTCGACTGTCCAAGAGCCAAATCAGTGACCAGCCCCGAACCTTGCCGGGCACGGCGGATCAGGACGTAGACCTGCCGCCGGGACAGACCCAGCGCCTGGGCTGCTGCGTCGGCCGCTTCATGCCCGACCGTCTCCGACTGCGCCAACGGCCCAATGATCTCCGCGCGGCAGCGAGCACGCTCCCATGCCTGTTCTGACAGGGTGGCTACGCCGCGCTCGGCAATCGGTACGGTATCGGTCGCCATGCTCGCCTCGCTTTGGTGCACACGAGTATTGAGCATAGACGAGTTTCGTGCAGAGGAGTCCTGATATCGGGCTGTCAGGAGCCGTATGCACAGCAGGCTTCATGTCTCGTTGATTGGTGCAGTCGTCTTCTGAAAATGACAATACGCTACCCGGCTTGTCGGCTGTGCCTTTGCCGTCGTTGGCCGCTGAAAGTTGACCGGACAGCAAGAAAGGAAGGGCCCCTTCCACACCAACGCCAGGGCCGCGATGTACAGGAGCAGGCAGGCGCCAAATCCGCGGGCAAGCAGTTTCATCGCAAGTTTCTTGTCCATCAGTTGCTTTCCTTAAAATGGTACCTTGGTCATCCTTAAGTAGCGTGCTCCTCACAGCGAAAGTGAGGTTATGCACTGGACGCCAACTCGCCTAAAGAGGTCTCGATCACCATCAGCTCTTTTCGGCGCACATCGATCTTCCGACGCAGTTGCTCGACACATCCGTGCAAGTCTTCGCTATCGCCTGCGTCTAACGCTCTGCAAAGTCGCGTCAGTTGATCGAGCCTGATTCCGGACTCGAAGGCTGCGCGTAGAAAGCGCAACCTTCCTAGTGTTTTGCTATCGAAAACGTTGTAGCCACCTTCGGTTCGCCGGGTGGGGTGTAACAGGCCGCGTGTCATGTAGTCGCGCACAACATGCACACTGACGCGCGCGTCTTCAGCCAGCTTCGATATCGAATACGCATTCATAGTGTACTTCGCTCGCTATCTTCTAACAGCTTATGCGCGATCTCATGCCCGAGACCGAATGCACTCTCGACAGGCACGACTTCTATCCCCTGGTGCGTCAAAGCCCATGCATTTGCAGCAGAAGGTGATGCAAAAAAGTGCACATGACAGCAAAAGGAGCAGCGAATGTCAGGTGAAGTACCCGGCGTTAGCAGTGACACCATTGTTTCTGCCGGTTCGACATCAAGCACTGCTTCTGGCGCAACTGTGAGAGTAATCGGCGTACCGGTGGCAGCACAGCGAGAGGCGACACGGGCTGTCTTGCCAATCAAAACAGGAAACATCAAGGTGTCGAGCGCACACCAGGTGTATAAGCGGCGCCCCTCCACTTCAAAAACGTGAGGGGTTTCGCGAAGTGTTAGAGCAAGGCCAAGGATATTGCCCTGTTCGTCATATTCGGTACCGGGCGCCTGCTCAAGTACGGTTGCAACTCTCTGCGCAGGCCAACCGAGCGCGGCGTCGAGCGCTACGAGTGAAACAGGCCTTCCCAGCACAAGCTGACGAAGGAGCGTAACAAAAAGGGTTGCGAACTCCTCTGGATGATTGCCAGATGAGAGGCTTTCAGCAATCTTTTTGGAATAAATAGTCTTGTCCATGTTTGTAACGGCGACGTGCAGTCCGTCCCCATCACCACCAGCCTTGTCGCCACCGCCCAGCAGTCTGCCCCGCGCTGAAGTGGATGGGGCATCGGCGGGTGTGGCCTTGTAGCCGAGGCCGGCCACAGCGGCGGTCAGCGCCTCTGGCGAGGTGCCGGGATCGGTGGCGAGTTGCGCGGAGCCTTTCGGGTAGGACACGAGCGCCGACAGCACGCCCGGCACTTTCTCCAGGGCGTCCTTGACATGTGTCGCGCACGAGTCGCAGGTCATTCCGGTGATATTCAAATACATTGCATCGTTCCTTTTCGTTTCGGCAATTGCCAATGCAGTTAGCCGTGTTTGGGTGGTAGTTCGCAGCGGCGGTTGGCCGGTGAGAGCAGACATACGCTTGTCCTTTCAAATTTGGTTTGGATAGCTTAAGCTTACTTCCGTAGTTATGTACGGAGTCAAGCGATATGCAAATTAATTTTGAGAATCTGACCATTGGCGTTTTTGCCAAGGCGGCCGGGGTCAATGTGGAGACCATCCGGTTCTACCAGCGCAAGGGCCTGCTGCCGGAGCCAGACAAGCCCTATGGCAGCATTCGCCGCTATGGCGAGGCGGATGTAACACGAGTGCGGTTCGTGAAATCGGCCCAGCGGCTGGGCTTTAGCCTGGACGAAATCGCCGAGCTACTGCGGCTGGAGGATGGCACCCATTGCGAGGAAGCCAGCGGCCTGGCCGAGCACAAGCTCAAGGACGTGCGCGAAAAAATGACTGACTTGGCGCGTATGGAGTCGGTGCTTTCCGAACTTGTGTGTGCCTGCCACCTGCGGCAGGGGAATGTTTCTTGCCCGCTGATTGCTTCACTGCAAGGGAAGAAAGAACCGCGCAGTACCGACGCGGTGTAGCCAAGGGAACTACGCCTAAGCGTGCTTTATTTTCCGTTTTCTGAGGTGACGTCAACCGTCAGAAAAAACCGTGCGGCCGACTTTTGATAATTCGTGCTATCGCCTTCTGAAAATGACACGTATACCCTAACTTGATGTCAGATGCCATGTGCAAACGATGTCAGAATAGAGTTAAATTTCCTATTGATTGACATATTCCGTCAAAGGTAATAGATTTCATCCTGACACTTTTGCCTTTGGAGGCATCTTGCAAGGTCAACGCATCGGCTATGTCCGCGTCAGCAGCTTCGACCAGAACCCGGAACGGCAATTGGAGGGTGTTCAGGTGGCGCGGGTGTTCACCGACAAGGCTTCTGGCAAGGACACCCAGCGTCCCGAGCTGGAAAGGCTGCTGGCCTTCGTCCGCGAGGGCGACACCGTGGTGGTGCATAGCATGGACAGGCTGGCACGCAACCTTGATGACCTGCGCCGCATCGTCCAAGGGCTGACACAACGGGGCATGCGCATGGAGTTCGTCAAAGAAGGGCTGAAGTTCACCGGCGAGGACTCACCGATGGCCAATCTGATGCTGTCGGTCATGGGAGCCTTCGCTGAGTTCGAGCGCGCCCTGATCCGCGAACGTCAGCGCGAGGGAATCGTGCTGGCCAAGCAGCGCGGTGCCTACCGGGGACGAAAGAAATCGCTGAACAGCGAACAAATTGCCGAGTTGAAACGGCGAGTTGCGGCAGGCGACCAAAAAACCTTGGTGGCCCGTGACTTCGGCATCAGCCGCGAAACCTTGTACCAGTACCTGCGGGAAGACTGACCATGCCACGCCGCTCAATCCTGTCCGCCACCGAGCGCGAAAGCCTGCTGGCACTGCCAGATGCCAAAGACGAACTGATACGGCACTACACGTTCAACGAAACCGACCTGTCGGTGATCCGTCAGCGTCGCGGCGCCGCGAATCGATTGGGCTTCGCTGTGCAGCTTTGCTACTTGCGATTCCCTGGCACCTTTTTGGGCGTCGATGAGCTTCCGTTTCCGCCCCTGTTGCGCATGATGGCCGCGCAACTCAAGATGCCAGTGGAAAGTTGGAGCGAGTACGGCCAGCGCGAACAGACACGGCGGGAGCACTTGGTCGAGCTGCAAACGGTTTTTGGGTTCAAGCCCTTCACCATGAGCCACTATCGGCAAGCCGTGCATACATTGACCGAGCTGGCCTTGCAGACCGACAAAGGCATCGTGCTGGCGAGCGCACTTGTCGAGAATCTGCGGCGGCAGAGCATTATCCTGCCCGCCATGAATGCCATCGAGCGCGCAAGCGCCGAGGCCATCACCCGTGCCAACCGACGCATTTACGCGGCGCTGACCGATTCTTTGTTATCACCCCACCGTCAGCGCCTGGACGAACTTCTCAAGCGCAAGGACGGCAGTAAAGTGACGTGGCTGGCATGGCTGCGCCAGTCGCCTGCCAAACCGAACTCTCGCCACATGCTCGAACATATTGAGCGCCTGAAATCCTGGCAAGCACTTGATCTGCCCGCAGGCATCGAGGGGTTTTGCGCCCATCCCCTCGAAATTAACCTTAAGCCTATTTTTTGAACAATAAATTAATGTATGATAATGAAAAAAATTAGAGGAAACCATTATCACCACTCAAAAAACTAAAGTTATCCATATACTCATCAATTTAAAATTACTTTCAAAAAAGCAGTTTTATACAATAATCATCTAACCATGAGCTTTAACTTATTACTCTAGATAAATTAAAGCTTGAAGGGAATTTCGATAAGATGATTACTGAACACGGATTTTGGCTACGTAACAATGAATCCATTACCTGTATTTCAACACTCGGACCTGTTGGTTCAAGTAGCGAGGCAGCAGCTCTTCATATGGAAATACTACTAGGTAGGAAGCTTAATATACATTTATTTAGCAGCTTTGAACTAGCGTCCGCTTATACTGAAAATCATACCGACTGTGCTCTTTTAGTTGCTAATGCATATCGGGATTCAGATTATTTCTATATGAATCCAAAAACAACACTAATGGGTTCTTTTTTCTTTAGCCCTCCGCATTATTTTATTTGTTCTCGCAGTAAAGATGAATTAAAAAGAAAGTTAGAGAATAAAAAACGAATCTCTATAGTAACTCATAAAGCCCCCGCATCACGATTAAACGATGTCATTTCTTCAATGCAAAACAATGGCTATGAATTTTCGGAAGATAAAATTGAAGTTCATTATACCGAAGCCACCAGTAAAGGTGCTCAGGATGTCAGTAATGGATTATATGATTGTTGTTTATCTAATGAAATAGCCGCTAAACATTCCAACTTAGAAATAATTTCACTCCCACTAATTATTGAAATGACGTGGGTTGTATTTGTCAAAACTAATATAAATTTAAAGGAGCATAAGCAATGTCTATTGAGCGCTGTGCAATAATAATTGATAAAAATTTACCTATAGGACTTATTGCTAATACGGCTGCTATATTAACACTGTCTTTAGGGAAATTAAAACCTGAACTTATAGGTGAAGATATTAATGATTATGATGGTAAAGTTCATAAGGGCATAACCACTATACCTATCCCGATATTAACGGGCGATGGAAGTTCATTGTCAAGTCTGCGTCAACAACTTAGGGAGTACGAACCAGACTTAATTGTTATTGATTTTAATCATGCAGCACAAATGACTAAAAATTATGAAGATTATTCTAATCGCCTATCAGAAGTTACAGCAATGAGTTTAGAATATTTGGGAATAGCTATATATGGTAACAAGAAAATTGTTAACAAGTTTACTGGAAATTTAGGATTACTTAGATGATAAATATGACTTTGATTTCTGGTGAAAAATTCACACGTGGTTCATTAGAATCTCCAGATGAAATGCCACTTATGCAAGTTAAGTTAGATCCATTTTTTATGGATGTGAAACCAGTCACTAATGAAGACTTTCAAGTTTTTATAGAACAGGGAGGCTACCAAGAAGCGGATTTATGGAGCTCAGAAGGTTTAGAGTTTATTTCGCAATTGGGCATCAAAGAACCTCTATACTGGAATGATCCTAATTGGAACCAAGCAGATCAACCTGTCACAGGTATTAGTTGGCATGAAGCTGTCGCATATGCAAAATTTGTAGGTAAAAGTTTACCTACCGAAGCTCAATGGGAGTTTGCAGCGAAAGGAAACGATAATCGCAAATATCCTTGGGGGAATGCTGAAGCATCACTATTACTAGCAAATTTTGCTCCTGATTGTGAGCCAACGGAATTAAATCGGCGTTCGACACCTTGGCATGCTCATATACAAAATAGATCACCCTTTGGTTGTATCGATATGGCTGGAAACTTAGCAGAATGGTGCCAAGACAATTATTCCCCTAATTATAACTGGGATCAAAGTGGTATAAATCCATTATATAAAAGCAGTATTACAGATGACTTTGTTACAAGAGGGGGGTCTGGCTTACATGATAGTGAATATATGCGCTGTAGCAGTAGAGATCCATATCCTCCAACTGTAAGAGATAATATTGTCGGGTTTCGTTGCGTAAAGTTATTAATAAAAGATAGTGAGTAAAATTTAAAATGAATAATACTATACCTAAAACTCCTTGGATTGAAAAAAAGCCATCTTCATTACGGTATTACCAAGAAGGGCCACCATCATTAGCTGATTTAAACAAATGGACTTTGAATATATTTATACCTGATCAAGAGAAACCAATTCAAATTAATTATAACGAACTAAGATCTATTCTTCAGCGAACAGAAAACCGTAGGGTTGTATGCGTATGCAATTGGAGCATTCGTAGAACTTGGACAGGAATTTATTTAGAAGATCTATTTAAATATTTAAAAATCAAAGAAAGCCAATTTAAAGGTAAATTTCTTAAGCAAATTAGTATAGGCACAGCTGAAAAAGGAAAATATGATTCAACTATTCGTATCGATGATGCTTTCGAAAGAAAAGCTATGTTGATTTTCGATGTTGATGGTCAACCTTTATCTCTGGAAGAAGGTTATCCAGTACGCTTAATTGATTTTGGCTTGTACCGTTATAAAGGAATAAAAGGGCTAAGTGAGCTGCACATTACGAATGAGTTTGAGGCTGGTCATTGGGAGGCGATGGCTGGTTATTGTAAGGAAGGTAAGGTAAAGCCTAAAAGGTATCGAATTGTCGATTTACAAGAGCACCGTTTTATTGAAGGTGCTGAAGTAACTAATTTTTAAAGATTATAAGGACTATTATGTCAACACTTATAGCTATGGCGTTATTTGCATTTGTTACATCAATATCACCAGGGCCAGTAAATATAGTAGCAACATCTTCTGGAGCAAACTTTGGTTTCAATAAAACTTTACACCATATAACCGGTGCTACAATAGGTTTTACCAGTATTCTGTTACTATTGGGCGTTGGTGTTATAGAAGTATTTCATGAAAACCCTGAGATTATGAATTACTTAAGTTATATAGGGGCTGCTTTTTTATTATATATGTCCTATAAAATTGCATTTTCTCCTATAAGTAAAGTTGATGAAGAAAATCAAGCTACTCCACCTACCATAGTAGAAGGATTACTTTGCCAATGGCTAAACCCAAAAGCATGGATCGTAGCCATTTCAGGCGTTACAGTTTTTTCATCTAATGGAGAAAATAATACATCATCGATATTATTATTTAGCTTGGTATTCTTTGTGGTATGCTTTTTATCAATATCAATATGGGCGGTGATGGGGGTGACTATTAAAAAACTGTTGTCACACCCTGAACATTATAAGATTTTTAATTTAATCATGGGTTGTATATTAGCAAGTACTGTTATTTATTTACTAATATATTAGATTGCTGCTTACAAGGAGATAGTATAAATATGAATAACGGAAAACCCTTGTTTTATCATTCAATAGGACTCCCGATAGAAGCTAGAAGTGCTGATAATTCAGAAGCTTGTTATAAAAAGCATACCCATGAAGAATTTTCCGTTGGTATTGTCGAGAAAGGCGTTAGCGAATATTTTAACACAAGAAAAAAAGAAGAAATAGGAAATGGCTCAACCGTCATTATTAACCCAAGTGATGTTCATTCTTGTAACCCTAAAAATGGTTATACATGGAATTATAAAATGTTGTTTGTTGACCCACAATGGTTGCATTGTATACAAAGTGAGGTGTTAGATAATACTACAAAAGAGTTTATGCCTTTTCATCAACACCATTTAACAAACCAACACACATTCAATCAGTTTAAATTACTATTTAATATTTTAGTGAGTAACTCCAGTCAATTACATAAAGAACAGTCTGCAATATCATTTTTCTCCCACTTAATTAAAGAAGATCAAGGAAAAGAAACGGTAATAAAAAAATCAAAACACAACGCTTTAGCGCTTGCCAGAGATTATATTACTGATAATTTCGAGAAAAATATTAAAATAGATAACATAGCCTGTGCTGCTGGACTAAGTAGTTATTATTTAATCCATGCGTTTAGAAAGGAGTTTGGAATGACACCACACGCTTATCAATTAGCAAGAAGGATTAATAAAGCAAAAACGCTATTACGTTATGGGACAGATATAGCTTCAGTAGCTGTAGATTTAGGTTTTACTGATCAAAGTCATTTTCATCGAAACTTTAAACAAATAGTCGCGGCAACGCCAAAACAATATAAAGATTGCTTTGCGTGAATTTAGTCTATTAGGGGGGTGTGCCCATCCTCTCGAATCGGCATTAGAAGTTTAAAGTTAAACTATCTGAAATAAATAATAAATTAGGTCAAGCTTTATAATTTCGTTGTATCAGTTGGTGTTTTTTCAAGAACATCATTCAATATTCTATAAATCGTAGCCGAGCCTAAGTCATAACCTTTTGCCAATTGACCAATAGATACGCCTTCTTTCCTTTTATTATAAATTTCTAAGTCTATTTCATCAGTTCTTTTTGTTGGCCGCCCAAATTTAACTCCGAGTTCTTTAGCTTTGGCAATACCTTCTAATTGCCTTTCTGAGCGTAAATCTGTTTCAAATTCTGCGATTGCCGCTAACATGTTAAACATTAAGCGCCCTGTGGGCGTTGATGTGTCAATTGCTTGATCAATTACCACTAGATCAATACTTTCTTCCTGAAAGCGCTCAGCAACTTGTGACAAATGAATAACTGAACGCGCAAGACGATCTAATCTGGTGATAACGAGTGTGTCTCCTTCCCTAAGATAATTCATGCACTTTTGAAACTCTGGACGTTCAGCTGTTTTCCCACTCTGCTTCTCATGATAAATTTTATCGCAACCGGCTAAATTTAATTTATCAAGTTGTACTTCCAAACTTTGTCCCGTCGAGCTAACTCTTGCGTATCCAATTTTTGGCATAAACCTATTTTATACTCTAAGATGTTTTGATAAAAACATTATGAGAGTAGTTTTGATAATAGTCAAATGTAGTTATCATAAAGTATACTTTATGATAACCGTTATTTTGGTTTTCAATTGATACTATCAAGTGTTTCAATACCATTTAGTAAACCGATTAAATCAATTTCCTTACGGTCTTTATTAAAGGCATATTCACCATTCAAATTTATATGCTGCCAAGCGACAGGTGATAATCTTGAAATAATATCAACAACGTCTTGCCTACCATTCTTTTCTTGAATTTGCAGAAATGCCGACAGTAACGCAGAATTATAATAAATAATACAGTTTGAAATAAGTCGGGCGCAGTCGTTCCATTGTGATACTTGGTAATCATTACCGCCACGAAATTTATTACCATTAACGGAAGTTATAGCTCGTTTTAATTGGTGGTACGCTTTGTAGTGGCATAGTTAATTTGGCCACCCATTAAGAAAGAAATGTTATGCTAATAAGCATACAAATTTGGGTGAAAAAATGACGAAATTAAAACGCGCAACGTATTCTGCGGCAATCAAGTTAGAAACAGCTCAGCTTGTAGTTGACCAAAGTTATACTCAAGAAGAAGCAGCCAAAGCGATGGGGGTGGGTAAATCAACCGTCAGTAAGTGGGTTACTCAATTAAAGCAAGAGCGGAATGGCCAGACACCATCTGCTTCACCAATGACGCCCGAACAAATTGAAATCCGCGAACTTAAAAAGCAAATCCAACGCATTGAATTAGAAAAGGATATATTAAAAAAGGCTACCGCTCTCTTGATGTCCGACTCCCTGAACAATTCTCGTTAATCGAGAAGTTAAATCAACGAGAGCGTTATCCAATTAGTGTGCTATGTAGTGTATTCAATGTGCATCGCAGCAGCTATAAGTACTGGGTCATACGGGATACAACGCCGACGCCAGAGCAAGTAAGGCTAGAGGCTGAAGTTAAAGCAATACATGCAATGAGCGGTGGCTCAGCTGGGGCACGGACAATCGCAGCAATTGCAACGAATAACGGTTTTGAATTAAGCCGTTATCGCGCCGCTAAGCTCATGATTAAACTAAAACTAGAGAGCTGCCAAGTACCACAACATCAATATAAAAGGGGTAGTAATGAGCATCTTGAAATCCCAAATTTGCTAGATAGGCAGTTTGATGTTGTTGAGCCAGATACCGTGTGGTGCGGTGATGTGACGTATATTTGGGTAGGTAATCGCTGGGCTTATTTAGCCGTTGTTATTGATTTATTTGCACGTAAAGTCGTTGGTTGGGCCATGTCGTTGTCGCCAGATACTAATTTAACGCTAAAAGCACTTGAACTCGCGTATGAAAGTAGAGGAAAACCGACAGGACTGATGTTTCATTCAGACCAAGGTAGTCATTATACAAGTTTAAAATATCGTCAACGTTTATGGCGCTATAAAATTACACAAAGTATGAGCAGGCGCGGAAATTGTTGGGATAATGCGCCAATGGAGCGATTTTTTAGAAGCTTTAAAACGGAGTGGATGCCAAAGGTTGGATACGAAAACTTTAAAGATGCTAAATATAGTGTGAGTGATTATATCAACGGATATTACAATAATGTTAGACCACATCATTATAATGCTGGTTTAGCGCCGAATGAATCTGAGGTTAGATATCAAGATTCTAAAACTGTGGCCAAAATTAGTTGACCACTACACTTCACCTCTGTTCAAGGCTTGCTGAACATAATGGCGTAGCGTGGAATTATCAACGTATTCCAAAACATAAATTGATTTTATCAAACGGTCGTATTCATGAATGGCTGCCAATGTGCGACTCTTGCCATTACTCAACTTTCTAATGATAGTGCTTTGTGTGGTAGTCTTTCGGCTCAATGAACACAAGATATGTTGAATGTCATCCCACTCTTCAGTAATGAGTTTATGATTGATTTCTTTTATCAATTGAATACGTCCACCATCTTCTTCAGACACTTCAAATAAATTAAAAAATATTTTTTTCATTTTTGCGTATCGAGGGGCGAACGTATAGCCAAAGAAGTCCAAAATAGCGAAGTTGACATTGTTGGTACCATGCGTATCAGTGGATAACGTACTTGGCTGTATGTCTGATGAATTATTATAAAGTAAATCGAAAGCAAAATGACCTTCATACTCATTAGCACCAATCACTTGCGTACTCACTGGAACATGGTTTGAAACTAATGTAAGCGCCGAAACGCCTTTACCTTTAGAAAAATATTTAGATGAATAACGCGCCTTAAAGGTATTAATGCGGCACTCAAATTTTTGACCATCAATACTTGAAAACAATTGGTTATCGTCGACATGGTAATAGGCAAATATTGGTAACGTGGCTATTGCATTGGAAACCTGAACATTCGACTGTGTTAATGTCTCATATCGAATATAACTATCATCGACACTGCGTAATTTACCCATGGAACGGTCGGAAATATTCGCCATTTTATATAAACCGTAATTGGTGCCATTAGCTAAGATGCAAGCGATCAAATCCTCCTTATTAGCCGGTGCTTTTTCTTTGTTAACTGAAATGTGAGTGAATGATTTTAAAAAGTCTGTTTTTTGATCAACAAATAGCATGAGTTCAACAATACCCATATGTTGAATTTGACTATAAAGTGGATTGTCGATAGTTTCTTGCCATCGTTTATTAGGAATAGACCACTTAAGTTCGGCCTTGCCAGGAATAAATTCAACATACTTATTGTCGCCATTAAAAATGTGTTCACTTACTTCCTTCAGCTTAGCTTCTAGCTGTTGACTCTTATCCGTTAATGTTTGATTAATGGAAGCACTCAACTTATCAAGTCCTGTATTTTCAATTATTTCAGCCTTTTTCTCCCATTCTTTAGGTTGGATTAAGTCAGAAGTTAAGCTTCTATTATTAACACTCTCTTTAACGGTCAGGCTGTTGCTATGAAATAGCTGTTCTGCTTTTCGGTAAAGAAAGTACTCAAACCGATTAGCAATTAATTTGGTATTATCGCCTTCGAAATATTCTCGGTCACTTTTAGGTACCACATTGATGTTAATTGTTTTTATCGTTTTGAACGCCCCTAATTCTTCGTGAGCTGTGGTGTATTGTTCGCGTAATTCATCTTTTAGGTGAATGAACTCGATATCAATAGACAAGAAGAGTGAGC
The DNA here is from genome assembly GCF_016865405.1 of Pseudoalteromonas sp. PS1M3. Lineage (NCBI taxonomy): Bacteria > Pseudomonadati > Pseudomonadota > Gammaproteobacteria > Alteromonadales > Pseudoalteromonadaceae > Pseudoalteromonas > Pseudoalteromonas sp. PS1M3. The sequence continues at coordinate 678,548 of NZ_AP022625.1, forward strand.
GGATAAGTTTTTTAATTTTACTCGATTGTTTATCGATAAATTGCCATTCATATTGACGGCCATCAAAGTCATTGTTATCTAGATGATCACTTAGTAACTTAATACTCTCTGCGGGAATAAGTTCAAAGGCTTTCTTACGCACATCACCAAAGCTAAGGTTATCGTCCATGTCGGCATCGATAAAATACTTTAATAAACTACCCGCAGATTTTAATTTAGTGCGAACAATAGTGACATCTTCTACAATGCGTTGTTTTGCATAGCCTTTAGCTGATTCAGTTAACTTTCTGATCATATAGATAAAAGCGGAAACCAAATTGTCATTGGTTTCTCGGTACCTAAAAAATAAATAGCAAACAAGATATAAAATAGTTTGGCTGTCATCGTGTCTTCTAAGTTTATAAACGGTCTTGTGTTTAACTAATGACGCGTAGTATTCAAGGTTTTTAGGGGATAGCTCCAGTTCAGTAATAAGCACTTTAATTTCAGGATAAAGTGAACGTATAATTTTATGTGTCTTCAACTCTTGTGCTATTTGACTGGCCGAGAAGTCTTTAGCCATCTTTTTTAATTTAGCTAAATCAGTAAAGGTATTATTTGATTCAAGTAATTTCAGCAATGTTGCTTTTGTGGATAGTGTTAAATTTTCATTGAGAACAACTTCAATACGATTGCGTTCATTTGATAATACCGTTGATATAGTATCTTGCAGCGTTGTGTAACCCGCTAGCGCTATTCTATTTTGACCAAAATATGCAATGCACTCATCGAAAACATATCTAGGCTCTAAATTTATTTTTACAACATCATTTAATCTTCCAATTAATGGGGCTTTGTTAATTTTGCTTTGGTAAATTGAAAAACCTACATGTTTAAGTAATTTACTAACCAGCTTTGTTTTTGTTGTTCGAGATAAATCAGTTAATAGCATGTCTTTGCCATTGAAATATTTACTTCGAACATAATCAAGATCAACCACAACATCATCAAACGAAAAGTTAAAGGTAATAGGCCGTGATCTGAAATACCCTAATAGCAGAATAAAATATACTCTGGTTTCTAATCGTCTTAACTCATTAACGAGCTTTTGGGTCTCATTATCCAGTGAAAAATAGTCTTCCCTGTCTGTACGATTAAAGTTAGGTAGAGCGTAAAGTTCGTTTATTTCGGATTCGTTAAGTATGTGAATACGTTTAGTGGCTGAATTAGTGATGATGGTTGACCTTTATAATTATTTTTCATCATCATAACTTATGATCGGTCAGAAAATAATCTTAAGGTTCATTTCGAGGGGATGGGCACAAAACCCCTAATAGCTGTCTGCTAAATGAGGTCTAAATCTAATTACTTAAACTGTAAGATCAGACATGAGCAAGGCGATATTAATATTCACGTGTTAACATTAATGCTTAAGTAGATGATAATAATATACTGGTTTCGCTATTTAAAATGCCTTCTATTTCGCGCACTTGCCTGAGTACGCCATCAAACTCACCTAAATTTGCCGTCTGTATTTCTGCTACTAAATCCCAAGCGCCGTTAGTGGTATGCAATTTAGTGAGCTCTGGTATGCCGCGCATAGTTTTAATTACCTGCGATGTAGATTTACCCACCACTTCTACCATCATTATTGCTCTTACTGCTTCGGTTTCAATGTGTTCGTGTACACGCACCGTAAAGCCTAATATCGCGCCCGATGAAACTAAACGGTCTAAACGATTTTGTACTGTCCCGCGCGACACCTTTAAAACATCGGCTAGGGCTGAAATAGAAGCACGGCCATCTTTTCTTAATTCGGCTATTAAGGCGTTATCTAAAGAGTCGTAAATGTAAGGGAGCATTCGCTTACCTCTAGTTATTTTTTATACAAAATACTAAAACTTTACATTTATGCATAGCAAATTGATAAAAATCACTACTATTTGTATAAAGTATTGCCATATTAAATGGCATCTGTAGTCGATAAACTTATTTTAATTAGTTCATATTATTATTACAGAGGTAGTCATGAGTCATTTTATAGCAGAGCCAAAACAAGGCGTTCCATTTGTAAATGTTCAAGCTATGGCTAAGCTAATAAATACATTAGGAATAGAAAACGTATTAGTTAGCCTAACTAACACGTTAAAACAGGATTTTGCTCGGTGGCATGAGTTTGATAAATCGCCGCGTTATGCAGCTCACTCTCCGGATGGTGTAATAGAGCTTATGCCGGTAAGCGATGGAAAAATGTTTAGCTGTAAATATGTCAATGGCCATCCAAAAAACACGTTTAAGGAACTTCAAACGGTTGCGGCTTTTGGTATTTTGTCAGATGTTGATAGCGGCTACCCGGTAATGATTAGCGAAATGTGCTTATTAACCGCACTACGCACTGCTGCAACATCAGCGCTTGTGGCTACTTATTTAGCACCAAAAAACTCAACAACCTTAACTCTGATTGGCAATGGGGCTCAGTCAGAATTTCAGGCTTTAGCATTTAAAGCGGTATTAGGTATTACGCACATTCGTTTATACGATATAGACGAAGCAGCTTCTCAAAAAGCATTTAATAACTTAAACAATAAAGGCTTAACCGTGACTATCTGTGAAAGTGTAGAGGAAGCAATAAAGGGCGCGCACATAATTACCACATGCACGGCCGATAAAACCAACGCAACAATTTTAACGAACGATATGATCCCACAAGGTGTTCATATTAATGCGATTGGTGGCGATTGTCCTGGAAAAACTGAGCTTGATTCAGCGTTGTTGGAGCGTGCTAATGTATTTGTAGAGTACGAACCACAAACTAGAGTAGAGGGCGAAATTCAACAAATGAGCAGGTGTTTTGCTGTAACCGAATTTCATAAAGTAATTAATAAACAGCACCTTGGTCGTACATGCGAAAAAGAGCTTACTATTTTTGACGGTGTAGGCTTTGCAAGCGAAGACTTTAGCGCGTTAGTGTATATTCGCGAGCAGCTTATTAAGTCAGGAGAATACGAAATACTCGACCTGATCACTCAGCAGGGCGACCCACGCAATTTATTTTCAGTTCTTGAAATACCGCATAAAGATAAAGAGAGTGCAGCATGAGCCTAACACAACAAGCACCGAACGCGGTTGTTATGGTTCGTCCGCATCACTTTACTTCTAATCCACAAACCATGCTCGACAATGCATTTCAAAGCGAATGTGAAGTAAAAAATGAAAGCGAGCAAGCATTTAAAGAGGTGACCCACGCGGTTGAGTTACTACAAAACGAAGGTGTAACCGTTCATTTATTTGAAGACGAGCAAACACACACACCCGACTCGGTTTTTCCAAACAACTGGTTTTCTACCCATCAAAATGGGGAATTAATTATTTACCCAATGTTTGTTGAAAACAGAAGATTAGAATATCGTAAAGATATAATTGATTTTTTAACGGATCACTATAAAGTGGCGGTAGTGACTGATTATGCGCATTTAGCGAAAGAAAATTCATTTTTGGAAGGTACCGGTTCACTGGTGCTCGATCACCAATATAAACTTGCCTACGCGGTAGAATCTAAACGCACAACAAGGTCGGTCGTTAATACGGTGTGTAATTTACTTTCGTTCAAGCCGGTTGTGTTTAATGCAACTGACGAGCAAGGTATAGCGGTGTATCACACTAATGTACTAATGTGTGTGGCTAGCAAGTTTGTAATGATTGGCTTAAATATGGTGCCTGAAGACCAACGCAGTGAGCTGGTAGGGCATTTTTTACAAAGTCATCACGAAGTGATTGATTTGTCGGTTGAGCAAATAAATAACTTTTGCGGGAATGCCATTGAATTACACGGTAAAAATGGGCGAATTTTAGCGCTGTCACAAACCGCCTATAATGCGCTTACAGCCGAGCAAATAATTGCAATACAAAAAACGGCTAAACTAGTGCCTTTGCCAATACCTACCATTGAATCTGCTGGTGGTTCAGTAAGGTGTATGATTGCAGGGGTACATTTACAAAGCAAATGACAAAACCTAAAGGCAACAAGGTTGCCTTTATTTCGTATAAAATATTAAGCGTTGCCAGTACATTTTAAAATGCCTATGTTAAAGCGCATAACTATAAAAATATAATAAGGAATCTGCAATGTTCGATACGGTAGTAAAAAGTGTAAATAACCTTTTGTGGGGAGAAGGTCAGGTACTCATTTATATTTTACTTTTCACCGGCGTATGGTTTTCTGTGCGTTTAAAAGCAATTCAAATAGTTAAATTTAAGCATATGTTTAGCCTATTAAAAGGCAGCAGTAAATGTAATAAAAACGACATTTCGTCATTTCAGGCATTGTGTACAGGGCTTTGTGCTCGGGTAGGTACGGGTAATTTAGCCGGTGTTGCAGTCGCTATATCGCTTGGTGGTAGTGGTGCAATATTTTGGATGTGGGTCATTGCTGTATTGGGCATGGCAACCGGATTTGCAGAAAGTATATTAGGCCAAGTGTATAAAATTCGCGATAGTAACGGCGAATTTAGAGGTGGCCCTGCGTATTACATTCAACAAGGGCTGGGAAGCCGTGCCTTCGCAATTGTATTTGCCGCGTGCTTATTTTTGGGGTACGGGTTTACTTTTAGCGCAATGCAAACCAATACGATTACTGATGCACTAAACTACGCATTTGAAGTACCCACGTTTTACTCCGGTATTGTTATTACAGTTCTTGCAGGCTCAATTATATTAGGCGGCTTTAAAGCCATTGCCCGGTTTGCAGAGCGCGTAGTGCCCATTATGGGCATTATTTTTGTATTAGCCGCCGTTATTATTACCGTTATAAACTTTACTCAAGTACCGGCCATGCTTAAAGATATATTTTTTTCAGCCTTTGGATTACAAGAAGCGGGAGCAGGCGCGATGGGGGCTGCCATTAAAAATGGTATTCAACGCGGTTTATATTCTAACGAAGCGGGCGCAGGGAGTGTTCCGCATGCCAGTGCAAGTGCTAGCCCTATTCCTAATCACCCTGTAACACAGGGCTACATACAAATGCTTGGTGTGTTTTTCGATACAATCGTACTTTGTAGTTGTACAGCCGTTGTTATTTTATTAGCTGATATAGACATAAGCGGAGAAATGGAAGGCATACGTTTAACACAAAGCGCTATGACCGCGCATTTGGCGCAAGGTGGCGTGTACTTTGTAGCTGCAGCCATTACGTTATTTGCCTTTACTTCGGTGGTAGCTAACTACGCCTACGCTGAAAGTAACTTACATCTATTTAAGCTCGATAACAAAGTAGGGCGTGGTATTTACACCTTACTATATTTATCAATGATGTTGTGGGGCGCATCGGCCACATTAAAAGAAGTATGGGATTTAGCCGATATTGCGTTAGGGTTAATGACAGTCGTTAACGTAATCGCTATCATACTGTTAACACCTACTATTTTGTCGGTAACGCACGATTACCACACGCAAAGAGACAAAGGTATAGAACCCGAATTTAAAGTAAAAGATGTAAAAGTTCAGGGAAAATGCGAAGACGGCATTTGGGATTAATTCATGTATTTTAGCTAACTTTAACTACAAATAGCGGTTTTATGGCAGCATAAAACCGCTTTTTAATTTTGCATAACTATTCACATTTGTAGCGCGTTAAAGAGTTCAAAATACATATATAAAAGGTAAAAATACAGACATGATCGACATTGTCGCAGGGAAGAACGCAGCAAAAATAATAAACGAGCAAGGCTTTAAGCCTGAACTATTTACTTCATTTTTAGGCGCAAGTGGCGGGCCTAAATGGTTTACTTTATTTGGATTAGACAAATATATTTTTGGTGAATTTTTTAAAAACCGAACCCAACCGCTTAATTTAATTGGCTCATCAGCTGGCGCATTTCGCTCTGCGTGTTTTGCACAAAACGACCCGGTTGCCGCCATTGAGCGTTTAGCAACATCGTATTCGCAAACGCGTTATTCAAGTAATAAACCAACACCTGCTGAAATTACAATTAAAGCCCGCGCATTACTTGAAGATGTATTTGGCGATAATGGCGTTACCGAAATAATAAATAACCCCGTATTTAAAGCACATTTTATAGTCGCTAAATCTAATGGCTTTATAGCCAGCGAAAATAAATTAATTCAGCTTTTAGGTTTATCAATAAGTTACATGCTAAACCGCGTAAACCGAAAATTATTAGGCTCGCAGTACGAGCGATTTATTTTTGGTGCGCCAAACAGTAATTTATCAATAACCGACGGTTATAATTTTAAAACGCAAAACATAGCACTTAACCAAACAAATTTAAAAGATGCCTTACTTGCATCGGGCTCTATACCGCTTGTTATGGAAGGTATAAAAAATATTGCAGGCTCGCCACAAGGCATGTATCGCGATGGCGGAATAATCGACTACCACTTTGATGTAAAAATTAATAACCCTGGCTTAATTTTGTATCCGCATTTTAATAGCGACCCAAAAGCAGGGTGGTTTGATAAAAACTTAAAACGCAAAGTAGCACCACAAAATTACGACAACGTGGTGATGATCACCCCATCAAAAGAATTTGTAGCCGGTTTACCTTACGGAAAAATTCCAGTCAGAAACGACTTTACCGATCTCGATGCCGACACGCGTATTAAATATTGGAATACTGTGTTTAGTGAAACTGAAAAATTGGCTGAAGCTTTTGATAAATATTTAGATACGGCTAAGTTTGATTTTAAACGGTTCTAATTTTTCATGTTACTGACAACTGACAACTGACAACTGACAACTGACAACTGACAACCCATAAATTACGTTATGTTAAATTTCGATATTAACAATAAAGCGAGCGTGATTATACAAATCAGCCCGCTTTTAGGAGAGTTATTAACGGTTAATTTAGCTCAGAATCTACCCAAAATTTAGTCCCTTTTAGAACAGCCTGTAGAGCAAGTCCATTTTCGGTTACAGAATATACAGTAACTTGGTCTGCAATGGCTTCGGCCACCAATGCTCCACCTTTATCTTCGTATTTTGCTGCAGCATCTGCGTTCCCACCAAACGCCCAACCGTGTTCAATAAATCTATTTACTGCTGCTTGGGTATGAAAAATCATAACTACATTAAAATCTTTAACACCTAAACCTAACCCTAAACCAGCTTCACCCATGTTCATGTAAGTAGATTTACCTGTTAGGTTATTTTTTACTACGCCATAACCACCACCAAAACTAGCAAGAATAACGTTAACATTCGCGTTATCAAAAACAGCATAACCAGCAGAGTTTGCTATTTGCGTTTTAACATCTGGCTTTTTAGTATAAAGTTTACTAAGTGTGTTACTTTTCATACTTTGTACTAAAGAACGTTTTTCACTAGGAGATGCACTACCAGTAGTCGCACAACCTGTGAGTATTAACGAGAGTGTAAGTAAAAATAATATACTAACTTGTTTCATAACTTTTCCTTAATAAGGTTTGGCATGGCCATTTAAGCATAGCCTAAAATAAACAGTTATTTGCTATGTCCAATACTAGACAGTATCGGACTTAAAGGTTATTCTGTAACTAACTTATTTAATTAAATATTTATATACTATGCTTGTTGCGTTGGTCGATACGTTAAAACAATTAAGATATCAAATTGCTCATCTTGATGACGGTACTCTTAATTCGGAATACCCAGAACTTGCAACCTTTATACAGCAAGTTGCCTTGACTGTAACTGAATCAGAATCGGATCTTAAATTTTTACATCAATTTTTATATGTCTATGGCCGAAAATCAGAAGCAACATACAGTCGATTTAGAAACGAACTTGAACGGTTTTATTTATGGTCGTGGTTAATTGCCGAAAAGTCAGTATTCGAATTAAAACGTGAAGATATTGAAGCCTATGTTGATTTTATGGTTGAACCCGATAAAAAGTGGGCAACGACTTCTGTTCAGTGGCGTTATAAAGATGAGCAAGGGATTCGCCGATTAAATAAAAACTGGCGCCCTTTTATGCTTAAAGAATCTACGGCTAGCCAACAAACATTGTCGGCTATGTTTACAGCGCTTAATGTATTTTATAAATTTTCATTACTTGAAGAAAAAACGTTTGCTAACTTTGTACCAGTAGTGAAAAAAAATAGCCCGTATTTAGTTGTGCAATCTCAAATTCAGATCCCAGACACATTAAGCGATATACAATGGGAGTATGTGTTTGGAGTAACTCGCGATTTATGTGAACAAAACCCAGATTTAGAACGAAACTTATTTACCCTAGCGTGTTTAAAGGGATTATATTTAAGAATTTCTGAATTATCTGAGCGACCTCAGTGGTCACCGGTTATGTCTCACTTTTGGCAAGATAACGACGGCTTTTGGTTTTTACGAATAATGGGTAAAGGTAACAAGCTACGAGATGTTACGTTAAGTGATGATTTTGTTGAATATTTAAAACGTTACCGATTATACCGAGGGCTACCTGCCCTTCCCCGCGTTGATGAAGCCGAGCCACTGGTTCATAAAATTAGAGGCCAAGGTGGTATGACTGTTAGGCAAATTAGGCGATTAGTTCAACAAAGTTTTGATTATGCGCAACAATCATTGTTGGATGATGGTTTTAAAGATGATGCTGAACAATTAGGTGCAGCAACTGCCCATTGGCTGCGCCATACGGGAGCAACACACGATGCGCAAACGCGGCCACTTAAGCATTTATCTGAAGATTTAGGACATGCAAAAATTGCGACCACCGATCAAATTTATATTCAAACAAATATTAAAGAGCGAGCAAAATCCGGAGCTAAAAGGAAAATTTAATGACCTACTTAGTGATAGCGTTTATAGGCGCTTTGTTTTTAATATATTCATTGACGCTTCGCCAACTAGAAAAAACAGAAGTAACTGGCCCTATGTTTTTTGTTATTGGCGGTATTACATTAGCCAATTTAATGCCCAATAATGGCGGTGAGTTAAAAGCGGGCGTTGATTTATTACTGCCGTTTATAGAATTAACTTTGAGTATATTTTTATTTTCGGATGCGGCTAAATCTAAACTAAGTGTATTAAGGCATAGTTTTCAATACCCTGGCTTATTATTATTTATTGCCCTCCCCTTAACATTATTACTGGGAATTGCGGTTGGTTTATTTTTGTTTGCTGAGCTTTCGTTAATTCAAGCGGCATTAATTGCTATTATTTTAACGCCAACAGATGCAGCACTTAGCAAAGGATTACTATCAAGCAGTGAAGTGCCCGAAAAAATTCGTGAAGGGATCAATACCGAAAGCGGATTAAATGATGGATTATGTGTACCCGTATTTTTAATATTTATTTTATTGGCAAAAAATCCTGAGTCAGCAATTACAACCTCTCATGTAGTGAGTGTATTTTCAAGAGAGTTAGGTATTGCATTACTTGTTGCTATAACGAGTATTTCGATTTTTATTCCAAGTTTAAATTTTGCAATGAGGCGGCATTACTTTGCTCAAAACACTAGCCCATTTTTATTATTAGGTTTTGCAATGGCGGTATTTTCTGTTACCCAATATTTGCATGGCAGTGGTTTTATTGCTGTGTTTTTAGCGGGTTTATTGTTTGATAAGTTTTCAACTAAAACAGTGCGTACTGAATTAATAGAAGATTCAGAACATATTGCTGACTTTACGTCTCTGATGATTTGGTGTTTGTTCGGTTATGCATGTGCTTATTTAGTATTGCCAAAATTAAATTTTGAAATAGTAACGTATGCATTATTAAGTACTACATTGATAAGAATTATACCTGTAATGTTGTCATTACTTTTTACATCTTTAAATTTAAAAGAGCGTTTTACCTTTGCATGGTTTGGGCCAAGAGGATTGGCCTCAATTGTATTTACGCTTATGGTGATTGACGAGCAAATAGAAAATAAATTTCAGATTGCGAGCATTGCCATGACTACAATTTTGTTTAGTGTATTTATTCATGGTATTAGTACAAAACCGATTGCTGAAAGTTTTAAAAGTGCAAAGTAAAATAAAAAAGGCGTAACTAAATTTAAGTTACGCCTTTTAAATATATTTAAAAAAATTTTAACTTAGTACATGGGCAAGTAATTCGATAGGATGTTTAGGCTTAAACTTTTCATAGCGTTTTACTTGGCTACGACACGAAAATCCAGTTGACAAAAGTTGCTCTGATTTAGTTTTTTCAACTATGGGTTTCCAACTCATTTCGTAAAGTGCGCGTGAGTTATCTTGATTTTGTGCTTCATGTCCGTAAGTACCCGCCATACCACAGCAACCGGTATTAGTTGTATTTAAAGTTAGTCCGATATCTGTAAATATAGTTTTCCAAACATTAGCTGCTTTTGGCAAAGATGTAGTTTCTGTGCAGTGACTTAATAATGTAAATTCAGTTTCATTATTATTATTTGCAGTTAGCCCTTTAAAAGATTGCGTTTCTAACCATTCGTGAGCAAGTTGTACGTTAAAATCGCCGCGGTTATTTTCTAAAATTGTGTTGTACTCATCGCGATAACACATAACCAAAGACGCATCTAATCCCACTAGTGGCGCATTAATATCGTTTAGTTGATTTAAAAATTCTGCGGAATTTTTGGCAGTTACTTTAAATTCGTGCAAAAAACCTTTTACATGTTGTGGTTTACCATTAGGTTTAAAAGGTAACAACATTGGTTTTTTACCAAGTTGAGCAATTAAGGTTATAAAACTTTCAACTAGTTCGGCTTCATAAAAGCTAGTGAACGGGTCTTGAACTATTAAAACGTATTCACTTTGTTGTTCGGCGGTTAAATTAGTCAAAAATTCAAAATTAAATTGCTGTGCTTTGTTTATTCGTTTTGCTAGTGACGGAATGCTCAGTTGTGGTGTATCAACATAACCCACCGTGTTTTTAATTATGCTGCTAACAAATTTTGTTTTAACGATTGGATTTATTATTTTACCGAATTTAGCCATAAGTGGCGCGCTAATTTCAATATTACCCACTAAGTAATCTTTGAGTGGACGCGCATAATAACTGTGATAATAATTTAAAAAGCGCGCACGAAAAGTAGGTACATCAACTTTAATAGGGCAAGCAGTTGTACATGCTTTACAGGCTAAACATTCATCCATAGATGCTTTTACTTCGTGTGAAAAATCGTAAATGCCTTTCTTTTTTTCTCGGCTATGTACAAACCTTTCCCACCAGGTAATTACTTCACCTTTATTTAATTCTTTTTCTACACCCAGCAGATCTATGTTTTTAGATTCTTGAAGGCGTAGCCATTCACGCATTAAACTTGCTCGCCCTTTTGGTGAGTTACGGCGATCGCCGGTTACTTTATACGACGGACACATTGGCGAGTTTTCATCATAATTAAAACAAATACCATTTCCGTTACAGGTCATGGCGTTGTTAAAACTCGTTTTAACATCAATTGAAATTTGTTTGTCGAACCACGATCTTTTCTGCCCATCAACACTAACTAGTGAGTCTTCACTATCGATAGGTGTGCATATCTTCCCTGGGTTTATTCGGTTATATGGGTCGAACGCTGTTTTGATTATGCGCAGTTGGGTAAATAAATGTTCACCAAAAAACTCAGGTCCATACTCACTTCGGTAGCCTTTACCATGTTCGCCCCACATTAAACCGCCATACTTAGCTGTGAGTTTAACAACTTCATCTGAAATGGTACGTAAAAGTTTTTCTTGTTCAGGATCGCACATATCCAGTGCGGGTCTTACATGCAAAACACCGGCATCAACATGGCCAAACATACCATATTGTAGATTATGACTGTCGAGTAAGGCTCTAAACTCAACTATATAGTCGGCTAAATTTTCAGGCGGTACTGCAGTATCTTCTGCAAAGGCCAATGGCTTTTGGCTGCCTTTTACGTTTCCAAGTAAACCAACTGACTTTTTACGCATTGCGTAAATTTTTAAAATGTCACTTTTATCATTTGTTAGCTGGTAGCCTATTACACCATTGGTTTGATTGGCTACACATTCATCTAACAATGTACAAAGCGTATCTACTTTGTCTTTTATATCGTCGGGTGATACTGCATTAAACTCAACCATGTTGAGCCCTTGCATATTTTTATTTGGCACATCGGTTATTAAGTCCGATACTGAATGCCAAATGATATCTTCGCGAGCTAGGTTTAATACTTTGCTATCGACAGTTTCAACTGAAGTTGCACGGGCATCAACTAAAAATGGAGAGTGACGAAGTGCTGAATCAAAGCTATCGTACTTAATATTTATAAGTGTTTTAAATTCGGCAATCGGTGTAAGGTTTAATTTTGCCTCGGTGACAATACCTAGTGAACCTTCTGAACCTGTTATTAAACGGCTCATATCAAAAGTAAGTAAGTCATCACTTAGGACGTGCTCTAAGTCATAGCCGGTTAAAAAACGATTTAACCGAGGAAACTTATTTAAAATAGCATCACGTTCATTAATTGCTATATTAAGTACAGTTTTATATATTGTGCCAACTAGCGTGTCTTGCTCTGCAATTATTTTTGCTTTTTCGACATTTATTGGAGCGGTACTCATTGGTGTACCGTCTACTAAATAGGTTGTAAGGCCTAAAACATGATCGCTTGTTTTACCGTAAACAAGTGAACCTTGCCCTGAAGCATCGGTACTGATCATACCGCCTATAGTTGCACGATTACTGGTAGATAAGTCGGGAGAAAAGAAAAATCCATAAGGTCTTAAAAAGTCATTTAGCTGATCTTTTATTACGCCAGTTTGAACTCGAACCCACCCTTCTTCGACATTAATTTCTAGAATTTCACGCATGTAGCGGGATAAATCAACAACAATACCCGGAGTTAAAGACTGACCATTAGTGCCAGTTCCACCACCGCGCGGTCCAAATGTTAATGATAAAAAAGGGTCCCGTGATGCAGTTTGCAAAGCAAGTTGAATGTCTTTTTCGTTTTTGGGAAAAATGACACCTTTTGGCAATTGCTGGTAAATACTGTTATCGGTTGAAGCGGTAATACGTGTTGCATAACTTGCATCTGTATCACCGGTAAAGCCTTGCTTTTGTAATGTATTTAGGTAATTTGCGACAAGGTCTGACGCGGCATCTTGCTGAGTAATTGTTGCGATCATAACGGCATACTTTTAGACATTTGGTTAATTATATCATGCTGATTGCTAATAGAAATTGAAGAATTTACAGTTTGTAACACTCTTTTAGTCGATTTAAGCGCTGCTGTAATTATAATCAAGTTAACTACATGAGAGGTCATTTATATGAAAAAAATTGTATTACAGATCATGGGTGCGTTATTTATTTTATTAGGATTAATATTTGCGGTTGTACCTGGTCCATCACTTATATTTTTTATGGCTGGTTTATTGTGTTATTCGTTTTATTACCCAAAAGCGCGTTATTATTTGACCCTTTGCCAAAAAGCACTGACTAAATCTTGTCAGTATTTAGATAAAAAATTAGCACGCAGTTAAAATAAATTGACCAACAAAAAAGCCAGCAATATATGCTGGCTTTTACATAGCTATAACAGGTTACTTAGCTAATTTTTTAGCTAAGTATAACCAAGTTTCGATTACTGTATCTGGGTTTAATGATACAGAGTCTATACCTTGGTCAACTAACCATGCAGCAAAGTCTTCGTGATCTGAAGGACCTTGTCCACAAATGCCTACATACTTTCCTTTTGCTTTGGCTGTTTGAATTGCCATAGAAAGAAGCTTTTTAATTGCTGGGTCACGCTCGTCAAACAAATGAGCAATTAAACCAGAATCTCGGTCTAAACCTAGTGTTAACTGTGTTAAATCGTTAGATCCAATTGAAAAACCGTCAAAGTGCTCTAAGAACTCTTCGGCAAGTAATGCATTTGACGGCAGCTCACACATCATAATTACTTTAAGACCATTTTCGCCACGTTTTAGGCCATGCTCTTCTAGTAATTCAATTACGCGTTTACCTTCTTCAAGTGTACGTACGAATGGAATCATGATCTCAATGTTAGTCATGTCCATAGTATTGCGTACACGCTTGATTGCTTCACACTCTAGTGCAAAACAGTCGCGGAAGTCTTCAGATATATAACGTGCTGCACCACGAAAACCAATCATTGGGTTTTCTTCTTCAGGTTCGTATTGTTGGCCGCCCACTAAGTTAGCGTATTCGTTAGATTTAAAATCAGACATACGAACAATTACTCGCTCGGGAGCAAACGCACAACCTAGCGTAGAAATGCCTTCAACAAGTTTTGAAATATAAAACTCTACTGGTGAATCGTAACCAGCAATCATGTCGGTTATTTCTTCTTTAAGGGTATCTGTTTGTGCGTCGAAATTTAATAATGCTTTTGGATGCACGCCAATCATACGGTTGATGATGAATTCAACACGTGCAAGGCCAACACCTGAGTGTGGCAAACGTGCAAAGTCGAATGCGCGGTCCGGGTTACCCACGTTCATCATTACTTTCATTGGTAGGTTTGGCATTTCGTCAACACGTGAAGTAAGCACTTCAAAGTCTAAAATACCTTCGTAAATGAAACCAGTATCGCCTTCGGCACATGATACAGTGACTTCTTGACCAGCTTTGATTAGGTCGGTTGCATTGCCACATCCTACAACTGCAGGGATACCCAGTTCACGAGCAATGATTGCTGCGTGACATGTGCGGCCACCACGATTTGTAACAATCGCTGCTGCACGCTTCATGATAGGTTCCCAGTCTGGGTCGGTCATGTCGGTGACTAAAATATCACCAACTTGCACTTGATCCATTTCATCAATCGAGTCAAGAACACGTACAACACCGCTACCAATTTTATGACCAATTGCACGACCTTCTACAACAACGTTACTTGAACCGTTTAACTGAAAACGCTCCATTACATTTGTATCTTCGTTTGAACGTACAGTTTCTGGACGAGCTTGTACTATATATAGTTTGCCGTCGTTGCCGTCTTTTGCCCATTCGATGTCCATAGGACGACCGTAATGTTTTTCAATGATTACAGCTTGCTTTGCAAGGTCTTGTACTTCTTCATCTGTAATCGAAAATTTGTTAGAAAGTTCAGGGTTTACGTCAACTATTTCTACTTGTTTACCATGTGCTTTGTCGTTTGAATAAATCATTTGAATGGCTTTAGAGCCAATATTACGACGCACTACTGATGGCTTATCTTTTAGTAATGTTGGTTTATGTACATAAAATTCGTCTGGGTTAACAGCACCCTGTACAACCATTTCACCTAAACCGTAGCTTGAGGTTACAAATACAACATCTTCAAAGCCAGATTCAGTGTCGATACTGAACATAACGCCAGATGCTGATTTATCAGAGCGTACCATACGCTGTATGCCTGCAGATAATGCAACACCACGATGATCATAACCTTGGTGAACACGATAAGAAATTGCGCGGTCGTTAAACAAAGATGCAAATACATGCTTTATAGCAACCATAACCGAATCGATACCAACAACATTTAAAAATGTTTCTTGTTGGCCTGCAAAAGATGCGTCTGGCATATCCTCTGCGGTTGCTGATGAACGTACAGCAAATGAAACATCAGCTGATGTGTCGCCATGAAGTTGGCTGTATGCATCGCGAATGGCTTGGTCTAAATTTGGTTGGAATGGTGTATCGATTATCCATTGGCGGATATCGGCACCTACTTTGGCGAGTGTATTTACATCATCAACATCGAGTGTATCTAGGATGTCATGAATTTTGGCATTGAGTCCTGATTGGTCTAAAAACTCATTAAAAGCATCGGCGGTTGTTGCGAAACCACCCGGTACTTGTACACCAGCGTTAGCTAGGTTAGAGATCATTTCACCAAGAGAGGCGTTCTTACCGCCAACTCGAGGAACATCTTGCATACCAAGCTCTTGATACCAGAGAACGTATTCTTGCACGGGTCTTTCTCCAAAAAACAAATTGTAGTTGAAACTGTGAGAGTTAAGAAAGAAAACCTTTTATAAAGGCCACCTTCATTCTACACTGGCAACAGTCCTCGCGTAAACCGTGAGTAACCCATTTTAGGGATTAAAAGTAACAAAAAGGTTAATTATGAGAACTGCATTTTATATATCTGATGGAACAGCAATTACATCAGAAGTGTTTGGTCATGCAACGTTATCTTTGTTTCCAATCGATTTTAATCATAAAACTATTCCTTTCGTAGAAACAGAAGAAAAAGCACACGAAATTAAAGCGTTAATTAATGCAACAGCTGCAAAAACAGGTGAAAAACCCTTTGTGTTTTTTACATTTGTGAATCACAGTTTGAGCGAAATCATAAAGTCAGCGGATGCTATCCCGTATGATTTTTTGACCACTTATAGCGAAAAAATTGAAAAAGAATTACAGGTGGCGCCTGTACCAAAAATGCACCGTACACACTCTATACACGAAAAAAGTTATGACTTTAGAATAGACGCGGTGAATTATGCTTTAATGAATGACGACGGCGGCAATATCAAAAACTTTTCCGAGGCAGATATTATTTTAATAGGTGTGAGCCGAAGTGGTAAAACCCCAACGAGCTTATATTTAGCGTTGCAATATGGCATAAAAGCAGCAAACTACCCTATTACAGAAGAAGATTTAGAAAGCGAAGGCTTGCCGAAATGTTTAGTACCTTATAAACATAAATTGTTTGGTTTAACTATTGACCCAGAGAGACTTGCTGCAATTAGGCATCGACGCATGGCCAACTCTAAATATGCATCTATAAGGCAGTGTCGTATTGAAGTACGTGAGGTTGAAATGCTTTACAAGCGTCATAAAATTGCCTACTTCAATTCAACCCACCATTCTGTTGAAGAAATTTCTGCAAAAATATTAATGGATACGGATTTAGAGCGTCGTAAGTACTAACTTAGTTAAATATTTACGCCACAAAAAAGCCGCTGTTAAGCGGCTTTTTTTATATGTTCGAAACTTTATTTACGTGCGTTTTTTAATAAATCAGCAACTAAAAACCCTAGCTCTAATACTTGGTCTGCATTAAGACGTGGGTCACACTGTGTTTTGTAGCGTTGTGCTAAATCGTCGTCTGATAGACCATATGCTCCGCCGGTACACTCTGTAACGTGCTGACCTGTCATTTCTAGGTGTACGCCACCTGCATATGAACCTTCTGCTTTGTGAACAGAGAAAAACTGGCTGATTTCGCGCATTATATTGTCGAAATTACGCGTTTTGTATCCAGAGGTCGCTTTTTCAGTATTGCCATGCATTGGGTCTGAACTCCAAATTACCTTACGCCCTTCTTGTTGTACTTTACGTACGAGTGCTGGTAGTTTCTCTGGCAGTACATCTGCCCCCATGCGTGTAATTAAGGTTAGTCGTCCTGGAATATTGTCAGGATTTAATGCATCAATTAGGCGGATTAATTCATCTGGGTCCATACCAGGACCTACTTTTACACCAATTGGGTTTTTAATTCCTTTAAAAAACTCAATGTGTGCGTGGTCTAATTGACGTGTACGTTCACCGATCCAAACAAAATGCGCTGAACAGTCATACCAGTCGCCTGATAAGTGATCGCGTCGTGTTAGTGCTTCTTCATAGCCCAGTAACAATGCTTCGTGAGATGTGTAGAGATCTGTCTCTTTAAGGCTTGGTGCAATGGTCGAATTAATACCGCACACTTCCATAAACTCTAGTGCGTCTTGAATTTTATCAGCAAGCTGTTGGTACTTTTGCTTTTGAGGATTGGCGGCTACAAACCCCATGTTCCAGCGATTGACCTGGTGTAAATCTGCAAGGCCACCTTGTGCAAATGCACGTAGTAAGTTTAATGTAGCTGCGCTATGGTGGTAAGCCGTCATTAAACGTTGCGGATCGGGTATGCGGGCTTCAGCTGTAAAGTCTATGTTGTTAATTATGTCGCCACGGTATGATGGAAGTGAAACACCGTCAATAGTTTCTAAATCAGCAGAACGTGGTTTTGCATACTGTCCAGCCATACGGGCAATTTTTACAACTGGGCATTTACCGCCGTAGGTTAAAACTACAGCCATTTGTAAAATTGTTTTAAATGTGTCGCGAATGTTTGCTGCATTAAAATCACTAAACGATTCTGCACAGTCGCCACCTTGAAGTAAAAATGCACGGCCTTCACATACATCTTCAAGTTGCTTAAATAAACTACGAGTTTCTTCTGCAAAAACTAATGGGGGTGCAGTTTTTAATTGGCCTTCAACAGATTTTAACACGTCTTGATCTGGGTATTGTGGCTGCTGCAGTATTGGCAGCTCTCTCCAGCTATTTGGGTTCCACGATTGCATATTCTTTCCTCATTCCTACTTTACCTGATGTACTGAAATTAACGTATGCACGTACCTCTGTTCAAGTACTAAATTCACTATTTACTAATTATTTTGTTATGGGCTAGTTATAAACACCAATTAACAACTTTCCATATGTATATATTTCATAAATTAGCTTAATCAAACTATTACTAAAACCATTTATTATCAGTTAATTACACTTATAAATGTTAATTTCAAAGAGTTCGAGAACACTAAGCTTAATACCAGATATTATATACAGAATAAGAAAGAACACATCATACTTAATTTGCGTCAATTGTATTCTAAACTTTACAGTTAAATTTAAAAATTATAATCATGAGGATTGTATTTATATTTATATATGCTAAAGGAGCAAAACCTAGTTTAAGCGGCGGACCTATAACATTAATAATATTTAATATAAATAATAGCTTATATGTCAAATACGTAAGAACACATCATACAAAATTAATAGTATATGTTAATCTAAGCGACAAATGATTAATTAAAATCTAGCTATCAGAGCAAAAGGTTAGTATCATTTCTAGTTAAAGTAAGATGTGTTCTTGGTGTGTGATGGTCTCTAAAATAAAAATAAGAAGTCAGTTTGATTTAATGAGTGAGCTTACCTCATTGTTAATTGATGAACTCAAACAATGTGAATACTCAAAAGCTGAATACTATAAATTGCCTGAGGTTCTTACTAGTGAAGAAAATAATGTCCCGCAAAGTATACCCGTTTCAAAACTAACGGGAGATAATGCCCTACGAGCTATTCTAAATTCATTTACTGATATGTATACAAAGTCAGGGTTAAGTAGCCGAGTACTTAAAAGGCACCCTGGTTTGTTAGTTATAAAAAATGCTAATAAACAGGCACTCAATGATAGGATTAATCAGGTTAATAAAGCTAAAGCAGCATTTAAGGAATGTATTCTAAGTATTGATAACAACGACGCTCGTTTTGAAGCTGTTCATAATGCAGTACCAAATTTAATTACTTTAGCTGCATACAGAAAAATACACAGTGAGAGTGAATCACCTTTTTCTGTTAGATTTACATGGATGCACAAACATGCAACTAAAACCCTCACTAAAAAGATGGCTCTTGAAATGTTGAGTAAATCTGCAGGTTATACAAATCCAAGAATGATCGATCAGCAAAAGTGGCAATCTCTGGTCGCTCAAGAACAAATGAGGATTGCTAGCTTAGGTGAAAAGGAAAAACTAAGAATAAGACGCCCTACTCGAGTTAGTCCTCAAGTAAATATCAGATACACTGCACAAAATCGTTACCACGTTAGTGCTGCATTACCATTTATATTAATAAACCCAGAGCCCGATGTTAAAATAGGAACCTTACCAGATTACGAAAAGCCAGATAGTCATCCTCGAAAACGAGATTATGATTTTCTGGTTGATAGGCTTTACCTTGAACAAGTAACAAATTAATTATGTTAAAAAGGCCACATTTAGTGGCCTTTTAGTATTTGTATAACAAAGATAAATAAAAAACTATTTTTCGACTATTTCTTCTATTTTATCTTCATCTATTAAAACGGCATTTTCAACTATGCGTTTACCGCCTTGAATCTCTATACGTTTGTTATGCTTATTCAATGTAAGTATTTCATCACAAAACTGATCTGACGGATGCATTTCATAGGTGTAATCTATAATATTACCGGTCTTATCGTCTTTAACATTGGTAATGCTGTATTCTGAAATGGCACCCTTTTCTATAAGGTCTTTCATGGTAGTTGTCATATCACGACGTAATGCTTTTAATTTGTTTTCTGTTATGTTGTCGGTTGAGTATATCGAACCATATTTTTCCATAATAGAAAGTAATCTAAAATGATATGTTTTACCCGGTGCCGCGTAGCGCCATAAGTGATACAAACGCAGCATCATCCAACGTGATAAACCACGCTTTAGTTCTTGCGCACTGTTAAAATAATAACCTTTATATTCTAAGTTATCGATCATGTTATGAACGAAAGCATTTAAACAGGCAACACATTTAACATTACCGCCCTGACCTTTTTTCCCACTAAAATGCAAAGACGATAAAAAATTCATATTTGACTCGTAGAATGAATCATCAATATCTGAATTTTTAGTATCTGTTGCAGAGTATTTAAATGAAAGTTTTGACCCTTGAAGTGCTTCAAGTGATTCTTTAATTGCAGGATATGGCATGGACTGACCAACGGCTTTAAGTTCTTGTGCTAATTCGTTCATCGAAAAAACAACGGCATATTGAATACCGGACTTAAAATTTATTTTTACTATTTTACCTTTTGAGGCTAAACGGATAAGAGCTCGTTCTACTTTTTCTTCTCTATCTGATGGCCATACTAGGTATTCAATATCTTCACCGTCTTTGCGGGTACTAACAACGGCTGGTGTTATTTTTATTTCGCCATCGTATAAAATACCATCTACTTTTTCTGATATTTTACGTGTAATGATTGTTTTTTTAGGCGCTTCTTCTAATGGAAGTTTTTTATGACCCGAGCGAACAAAACGTCCCCATAAATCGTAATGATTAAATGTATTTGAATAGGCACGTAAACCATGAGCTGCATTCTCAATAGAAATGCGAACATCTTTGTTATCAGTAAATAGTGCTAAACTTTCATTATCAATTGCACTTTCCACCCCGTGAATTTGGCCTCTTAGTGTATCAGGCAAGTTATCTACCGAGATGTTGACCTTTCGGCTCATTGTTCTTATTTCCATTTATTATTGCGACAGCTAATAACAACACATAAAACAAAAAAAGTTAAATGTTTAAGTTAGTATAAAAGTGATCTGGCTCTAATTAATCTACTCAGATCAGTTTTATACTAAGTACTAGCATTTTTCTTTAATTTAAGATCATTATTATACTAACACGTGCATTTCAAATCTCATTTTTACTAACTCAGTTATAAATTTGTCCACTACTATGCTAAATTTAGACTGCAAAGCACGACAAATTTGCTCTTTTTCATACTAGCCTGTGGATAAGGACTTAGTTAGTTAGCATAGATCTGATCTGTACTTACTACAGATCAGATCTATACCAATTGATACCTGCTTTTTCTACATTGAACGGTGCATAACATTCTAATTTACTTAGTAAAAGCATGATCTTAATCGACCTATTTGTTTATAACCTTAAGGGTAAGCTGTGTATAACTATAAAATTTATTTAGCAGTTAATAAAATGCTGATCTGTTAGTTATTAAAGATCTGATCTTAACCACGTATAATGCTGATCTAACTTTTTATAGTTTATCTATATTTATCATATAGTTAAACTATACTTTTAACCTCTTAACCTTTATTACCTTATATATCTAACCACCTTTAAACTTCTTTATTTATACTAAGCAATATTAAAGGTGTAAATTTATATTATGATGTCTTCTTTTTAAAACACATGTCGTCATAAATAGTTGTTTACAGGTATTTGAATGGACATTATACTAATTGCTTAACTTTGAGGAAGGAAAGTATGTCAATTAACAATAATGCGCTTGATACATATCGACTTTTAAAAGCAACTGCCGAAGTTGCTGAAAAGTCATTAGAAGGACGTATTCAACATTATCGCGCTCATCTTAAATCAGAAGAAAAAGAATTAAGAACATACACCCAAAAAGCAGCCGCTGATTTATTAGGATGTAACAATCGTACACTAAAACGTCGTCATGATAATGGCGATTTTGACGATTTGAATATTAAACGGGGCGCTAACGGCCATTATGCTTACACATTGGTTAATATATTTGCAATGGCAGATATTATGGACATAAAGCCAGATCACCGTTCTGATAGTGATAAACTACAAGTTATTGTTATTAATTCACTCAAAGGGGGCTGTGGCAAAACAACCAGTATGGTTAACATTGCAGCGGCACTTGCCACTACTAATATTAAGCGATACCGAATTGGGATTATAGATTTAGACCCTCAAGGTTCTTCATCGAGTTTTTTCCCATCGAGTGAACACGATCCCATTACTGTTGGGGATCTAATGCGCGATTGTATCGACTTAGACGACGGTGAAACCTGGCCAGAATTTGTTTCAAGTTCATTTTTACCAACACATATTCCTAATATTCGTGTTTTACCTTCAGGTATGGATGACTTTTACTTTGAACACGAAACCGCCACTTTACTCAAAGACACATCAAATTATGAAGAAACACGTCACTATCACAAATTACTCGAAAAAGTAATTGATCCGGTAAAAGACGAGTTCGACATATTACTAATCGACACTGCCCCTACCCTTAACTTTATGTTTTATAATGCATTAATGGCATCTACTGCTATGTTAATTCCTGTTCATCCAGAAGCTGTTGATTTTGATGCTAATAATAAATATTTAAAACGTTTAGGTGAGATTTATCATACTGTTGCCGCACTTGGCCATGAAGGTTGGGACTTTATGCAGTTTTTAGTTACTAATTACGTAAAAGGTAACCATTCACAACGTGACATTGTTAAAGATGTACGTAGTGCTTTTGGTCGCCAAGTAATGAGTTACCCAATTAACCACAGTTCAGCTATCACGGCGAGCTCATCATCGTTCAATACCATTTTTGATCAAAAAGCATCAGACAGTTTAGCAAGTCGCGAGTCTCTTATGCGTGCTCAAGAAAATATTAAAGACGTTGTTGACGAACTTGAAATGCTGATCAGATCCAATTGGCAATCTACTCAATCAAAATTAAATACACCTAAGTAAGGATGTTAAATAATAATGGCTAAAAAACGTAAAAACGACACCCGCTTAGACCCATTTGCAACAGCTGTAGGAAATAGCAGCCTAGATGCGCTTTTAGAACAAGCTAATGCTGGCGATGTAATTAAAATGCCAGCACCGAGTGATTCTTCGCGACAAATTACCCTTGTTTGTAAAGTAATCTCACATGCTGATATTGAAAAAACGACTCATGTTTATGGCAAAAACCGTCGTGTTCAGTCGCTTTTAAATGAAAAATCGGTGTCGGATATTCTTCCTGCTATTCGTGAAGACGGACGAAATCAGCATCCTGCTCTGCTTTGGGAGCAAGGAGATACAAGTTTAGTACTCGCTGGTTCTCGCCGCAGAATGGCATGTATTTTAGGTAATGCAGATTATCTTGTTTTAAGTTCAAGCGATTTCACAGAGCAAGATGCTAAAATTTTAGCTGTTTCGTCTGACCAATATATAGCCCCCAGCTTGTGGGAATTAGGTCAAGCTTATCAACAAACCAAAAACGAACTTCTTGAACAAGGTAAAAAAGGATCGTATCGCGAAATTGCAGCCATTGAAGGTGTATCCCACACAGCAATTGCAGATGCAATAAAAGCGTATGAGCAAATACCGTCTTCTGTTATTGCTTTGTACCCAACAGCAAATCACGTTGGTAGAGAAGTCGCTAAAAAGCTTGTTATTGCCAAGGAGCGCGATGCTGAGAGCTTTAACCTGTTAGTAGCTAATGTTGCTAGTAACGCTGAGGTAAACGCCATCACAAGTGACGACAAGCGTGCTATGGCTATCACTAAGTTATTGACTGCAGAACCTCAAGCACCTTCAAAGAAAGAAGCTGTGTTGGAAAACGAGTATGTAATGTTGCAACGAAACTTAAAAAGTGGCGATGTGTCGATTAAAATTAATAATAAAGTAATGACCGACAAACGTTTAGAGCAGTTGACCAAGTTATTAAGTGCATTTAATTAGTTAGTAAAATAACGATCTGCTAGGTCCTATCAGTTAGTTAAACTATGAT
The DNA here is from genome assembly GCF_016865405.1 of Pseudoalteromonas sp. PS1M3. NCBI lineage: Bacteria > Pseudomonadati > Pseudomonadota > Gammaproteobacteria > Alteromonadales > Pseudoalteromonadaceae > Pseudoalteromonas > Pseudoalteromonas sp. PS1M3. The sequence continues at coordinate 702,552 of NZ_AP022625.1, forward strand.
CTAGCAGTCTGTCTAGTTAGTAAAAATTTGATCTATATTAGTGTTGTTATAGCTGTTTTACTTAAATAGCCTTAATGAGATCATTTTTTTACTAACTACTATCCATTTTCTGGTCCTTCTTCTGTAGTTATCTTATCTCTTAGTAAAATTATGATCTGTAAAGCCCCTACGCTGTGTGTAAGGTGTTTATATTTTGTTTGTTATTTGTGGGTTACTGTTCGTTTTTTATTGCGCTGCTGTTTAACACCTTAAACCGAATTTTTACTAACCTATCAACTCCAACCAGTTTACATTACTGTGAATAGTGCTTTAGCTCAGCGCTTATAAGGCATATACTGGGAAAATTATTTTAAAAAATTAATCTTTTGAGTGACATGTCTGCTAACTTATCAAAAAATGATTTACTGGCTATTTTTGAAGAAATTAAAAATGAGCAGGCTACCCAGTTTCCTCTTTCTGAGCGTTTTATAAATAAACTGTTTAAGCCAAATGTGTTGGCAAAGGGTAAAGCGTATTATAAAAATGGTAAAATCGCCTGGTTAGAACATAACAGTGATTTTTCGGTGATAGACTCAACCGTTCAAAGTGATACCGGCGCCTCTTATAATCAGCGAATCGAGATCAGTAAATTACCAACAGGTTATTCTGTTGATACCCACTGTACCTGTAATATCAAATCTAAATGCCTACACCTAGCAGCCATTTTGTTAAAGCTCAAAATTGAGCACTCCGGTGAGTATGGCGAAGACTATTTTATAAATGATTGGTTCAGCGAATTAAGTACACTTAAAAGTACCGAATCAACAACACCGTCTCAAGTACTACTTTTTGTATTAAGTGTTGAAAATAAAAAAGTATTTATATCTCCTAAAATAGCTAATTTCGACAAAGACCAAAATTATACCTTAGGGCGCAATCTAACCGACCAGCAATTAAATAGCTTTATAACGCCAAATGATTTACTTGAAAGCGACTTTAGACTTTATAGTTGGATTCGTTCACAAAATGCAGTTGGTAGTCTTGAGTTAAAAGGTCAATGGGGGTTTAGCGCGTTACAGCAGTTGATTGCAACCGAGCGCTTATTTTTGCATCGTTCTCGAACTGCAATAAAGCCTCAAAGTGGCCAGGCGCTTAGTTTTAATTGGCAACAAGAAAAAGAGCTTACAAAATTAGTCGTTAATTTAGAACAAAGTAAAAATTGGGCGGTACTCAAAACTACACCTCCTACATACCTTGACCTTGACCACTTAAAAGTTGGCCGTATACGCACACCGTTAAGTGGCGATGAAATAGCCCACTTACAAACCATGCCTGCAATACACAGCCCTAATTTCGACCGTATTTATAAACAGCTTGCAGATAACTTTGGTGCGGGTGTTATTCCCCATCCTACCAATACGCAATCTGTTTTACCGCATACAGCAAGTAATGCAGTAATTAAAGTGACTATGGAAGAGACTGGTTTAAGGCTGTCTTTATCATTTAAGTATAAAAATAAACATTACCCCGCAGGTACAGCGCCAAATAATTTAATTAACAGCGCGTTTGAAAATACAGTAACCAATGAGCTTGTTAATTTAGGTTTTGAATTTTGTAAAGGGGGTTTACAAAGCGAGTTTACTTTTAATAAGCAATCAGCAATTCATTTGCACTGGTTAACTTACGAGGTATTTCCTAGCTTTAAAGAGCATGGTTGGAAAGTAACTGTTGGTAAGATGGGTATCGCCAATCCGCAAAGTGAAGTTACACTGATTGCTAATAGAGCTGCAGGGCATCAAATGCACTGTAAAGTGCTTATTAACAGCAGCAAGCTTTCACAACTTTTTAGCAATGAAGATTCACTTTATCAATCGTTAAATCGACAAAGTCAGTTATTTCATTACTACCCTGTTGGCCGCCAATTTGGTGTTATTAATAAGTCAGCCATGAACGTTTTGTCTGATTTTAAGCAACGTTTTGAGTTTGTAAAAACACGTGACGAATTCAATATACCCCTTTCGTACTTGCCAGAACTTGTAAAACACACTGCAATTAATGTTGAGCTGCACGACGACTCACTCGAGCTCTATCTTGAGGAGCTTAACAATACACATAAAACAATGCCGAGCGTATCGTTGCATGGTTTAAATGAGTCTGTCGAACTTAGAGAGTATCAACAGCAAGGTGTTGATTGGCTGAGTTTTTTAAAACGCCACAAACTTGGTGGCATTTTAGCTGACGATATGGGGTTAGGTAAAACGCTGCAGGTTATTGCGTTTTTAACGAGTACGTATAATCGTCCGCAGGCAGGTCCTACACTAATCGTGTGTCCAACCAGTTTAGTGAGTAACTGGCAAAACGAAATACTTAAATTTACCAAAGGATTAAAGGTAACCACCATATTTGGGTCTAATCGTAACGAGCCACTGCAACACCTAGCGCAAGCACAGTGTATATTGACTACTTACCCTTTGTTAAAACGTGATATAGCTTATTATTCACCGCTTTTTTTTGAAAACATAGTGCTAGACGAAGCGCAATATATTAAAAATGACACGGCGCAAGTATCTCGATTGGTAAAACGTCTTAATGCTGATTTTAAATTGTGCTTAAGCGGTACCCCAATCGAAAACAACTTGCTTGAACTCAAGTCTTTACTCGACTTTGCTATGCCCTCTCTTTTAGGCTCTCAGGCTCATTTTAAACAACATTTTCAAACGCCTATTGAGCGTGAGGCCGACATGCAGCGTGCAGAGCAATTAAAAGCACTCATAATGCCGTTTATACTGCGCCGAACAAAAGCACAAGTGGCGCAAGAACTGCCGCAAAAAACAGAAATAACTAAAGAGTTTGAGTTTGAGCCCAAACAAAAAGAAATGTATCAAGGGATAACACGTGCCCTTGAAGAAAAACTTATTGATTTATTTGCTGAGCAAGGCGTTCAAAAAAGTAAACTTGCCTTTTTAGAGGCTTTACTGAAGCTAAGACAAATTTGTTGTCATCCAAAGCTCATTGAACCTGATACACAAGCCGGGTCTGCAAAATTAGAATGGTTATCTACTCACCTTCCTTTAATGCTAAGTTTGGGGCGTAAAGTAATTATATTTAGCCAATTTACATCAGCGTTAGATTTAATTGCTAAGCAATTAACTGAATTGGACATTAACTTTAGTTTATTAACAGGCCAAACTCGCCATCGCGATAAAGTTATAGATGAGTTTACCAGTGGCAAAACGTCTGTTTTTTTAATTAGCTTAAAAGCAGGCGGCACTGGGCTTAATTTAACGCAAGCCGATACGGTTATTCATTTCGATCCATGGTAGAACCCCGCAGTAGAAAAACAAGCCACCGATCGTGCCTATCGTATTGGGCAAACAAACCCAGTTTTTGTTTATAAGTTGATTATGAGTCATTCAATTGAACAAAAAGTATTTAAAATGCAAGAAGATAAACAAGCACTTGTTGATGCATTATTTACAGACAAATCAATGAGTTTTACACAGTTCGATGAGCAACAAATGCTATCACTTATAAAAAATTAATTTATTTTAAAATTAGTGCGATCTTTTTTGAACTTATTTAACTGTAGGGCGTCTACTATTATGCTTGTTGATTAATTGCAGTTAACACAAGTTTTCATGTTGATTCCCTATTTAGTTACTAATTTTTAGTAATGATTAAGCCAGTTCATTTTGAACTGGCTTTTTTTATGCCTGTTTTTAGTGTTTAGTTGCTTATTAGTCGGGGCTAAAGTTATTTAAATTAATTTGAGCTTTTTTTTGAACTTATTTGAACTCAGGTCGTCTACTATTATGCTTGTTGATTAATTGCAGTTAACACAAGTTTTCATGTTGATTCCCCCCCATTTAGTTACTTATTTAGTAATGATCAAGCCAGTTCATTTTGAACTGGCTTTTTTTATGTTTAATTTTTACCGTTTAATGCTTTATTTGCCAAAGATCAGTTTTTTAAAATAATTTGATCTTTTAATGAACTTAATTCAAAACAGGGCGTCTACTATTGTGCTTGTTGATTAATTGCAGTTAATTCAAGTTTTATGTTGATTCCCCTGTTGTGTTACTTATTTAGTAATGGTTGAGCCAGTTCATTTGAACTGGCTTTTTTTATGGCTGTTATTTGTTACCCCCTACTTCTACTCAAACTTATTCGTTATGATGGCATGTCCATAAATTTTATAAGTTTATTTTATGATTACTCAAATACTCACCCAAATTGATTGGGTAAGCACAGCTGCAGGGTTTACGGCAGGTGTTGTGCTTTATAGTGTTATTGGTGTTTTGCCTCGCAGAAAATTAAAAAAAGCAATTAACGAGCAACAACAGCAACTCTCTTTATTACAAAGTCAGTTCGATAACAAAGCTGAGCAACTTAGCGCCTTACAAGATGAACATGAGTTGCTTGAGCATAGCCACCAAGAACAACGCGACGAAGCGCAGCATTTTAAAACGCGCTGCAGTGAACAAGAAAAACAAAGCATGCAATACAATCAGTTTTGGCAAAAAGCCGAAACAGAAATAACGCAGTTGCGTGCACAATATAATCAACGCGATGTAGAGCTTAACTCCATGCGAACTATGCTTGAGCAAAAGCAGCAAAGCTTTACTGAGCAGTTAGCTCAAATAGAAGAAAGTAAAAACGTACTTAAAAAAGAGTTTGAAAATTTAGCCAATAAAATCCTCGATGAAAAAACCCAAAGCTTTAAAGTGACTAACCAAGAAAGTATTGAACAACTGCTTAAACCCGTTCAAGGTGAGTTAAAAGGCTTTAGAGATAAAATGGAATCAATTCATGTTGAGGACTTAAAACAGCGTGCACAATTAAAAACTGAGCTTTTACATTTACAAGCCAAAAGCCAATCCATCACAGAGCAAGCCGATAAGCTAAGTAACGCCTTACAAGGGCAAAAGAAAACCCAAGGTAACTGGGGCGAACTCATGCTCGAAAATGTACTCGATAGCGCAGGCTTACGCGCGGGTACCGATTACAAACGCGAGGTCTCGTTTAATACCGAGGACGGTCGTTTGCGCCCAGATGTTGTAGTGTACTTACCACAAGAGCGACATTTAGTTATAGATGCAAAAACATCCCTTAATGCCTACACCCGTTATGTAAATGCTGAAAATGAACTAGATGCTAATCAAGCTATTAAAGAGCATGTAAATGCAGTTACGGCTCGAATAAACGAACTAGCCAGTAAGTCATATGACCGCCTCCCTGGGTTAAATTCACCTGAGGTTGTCATTATGTTCGTACCTATAGAGTCAGCCTTTGTAGAGGCGCTTAAATATCAAAGTGATATTTATCAACAAGCGATAGAAAAAAACATTCTGGTCGCTACTCCCACTACGCTGTTAACCAGTTTAAATATTGTTAAACAGCTGTGGCGTTTTGAAGAGCAAACTAAATATTCAAAGGAGCTGGCAAATCGAGCAGAGCGCTTCTACAACAAATTAAATGGCTTTTTACTCAGCATGGAAGGTGTTGGTAAACAATTAGACCGAGCAAAAGAAAGTTACGACAAGGCCTTTTCTCAGCTTTACCGAGGTAAGGGAAACTTAATTAAACAAGCCGCCGAATTTAAAGAGCTTGGTGTATCTGTTCAAAAAGAGTTACCCAACGAGAGCGTAGAGCGAGCACAGCTAGAGTTAGATTAGTCCTTTTAGCTTTATAAAAGCGCTTATAAATTGTAAGCGCTATTGTTCACACTTTTTTCAGGTCAATGCACCTAATTATTTGGCTTGAACACACATACAAAAATCAATAAAAGGAACAACGCGAATGAACGCTAAAATTATTATTTTTGCCTTAAGCCTATTAAGCTTTTTTGCCCAAGCTTCAAATGAAAAAGCGTATCAGCCAACAGAAGCTGATTATAGTGAAGGAGAAAAGTGGGTATGGAAATATAAAGGGGTAACACCTAGCAATGAAATACGTGCACAAGGCACCGATACTAAACAAATAGTCAGCGAAAATGGCGCACTTAGTATGTTAACGGCTAAGGGGTCTACGTTACTAAAGGTATTAACAAAACCAAATAACAGTAAAACCTCTCGTTATTATTGGCCGTTATATGTAGGCAAAACATGGGTATTTGAAGAGCACTGGGAAAGCGAAGATGGCACCAAAGGCTCAACAATTCAAAACGCTAAAGTTGTCTCTTTTAAAGATGAAAAAGTAGAGGCGGGCACATATAAAGCCTACACCATTGAGTACACGGGTAAAATTACTAATTCGAGAGGCTATTCAGCCGACACACAAGACATACACTTGTATGCACCAACACTAAAAACATTCATTAAGTTAACTCAGCGTCAAAAAGGGTATTTATACGTTGAAGAGCTAATTGAATATACCAATTAATAATTCATTTTTTCCAATCGCTGCAGTATCTAAAAATAAATAAGTGAAATTAAAATGATCACTCAACTAAAAAATGCAGTTCCTTCTGTTGCAGAGCAAATTTATAACGTTTTTCAATGTGCTTATAAAATAGAGGCGCTTTTAATAAAGGCTGAACATTTTCCCCCTCTTAGCAGAACGCAGCATGCCATTGTGCGCAGCAACGCGCTATTTTATGGTTTTTATTATGAGAGTACGCTTGCGGGGGTTATAGAAATTACAGTAAAAAATAAGTGCTTAAGTATCGAAAGCTTAACAGTGCACCCTTGCTACTTTAAAAAAGGAATCGCAGGGAAGTTAATTACTCATGCGCTTACTTTGCATACGTATAATAAAGCTATAGTAGAAACTGCTGTAGCAAATACGCCAGCAATAAATTTATATAAAAAACATGGCTTTTCTGAATATAAACAGTGGTTGCCCGCACATGGTATTTTAAAAACAGCAATGCAGCTTGAAGTTCACTAACAAAATATGTGATTAAGTTTTCCGCTTTTAATTAATAAGCCTGATAGGAAGAAAAACATGACAAAAAATAAACTAATTAAATTTGGTTTTATTATGGCTGCGGCCATGAATATAGGTGGTGTTTTACTGTTCTCGCGGTTATTTACAAATTCCATGATAAACGAACTAGACCCTGTTGTTATGTCTAATTTTGGCTTGTTAATGATTGTTATATGGGGCTTAGCATATTTGGCTAGTGCTTTTATTACCTCAAATATAAAGTGGTTAGCTGGCGCTTTTGTAATTGAAAAACTGGTTTATGTTGTTGCTTGGTCATTATGGTTAGCAAACAATAACCTTGATGACGTTTACGATAAAGATGTATTCGCTGGGATTTTTTACAGTATTTACGGTATCAACGATTTTGTGTTTATGGTGTTTTTTGCTTGGGTATTTTTAACACAGATCAAAGCACCTAACCGTTAAAACTGAACCTCATCCAATAAGTCACTCATTTGTTGTTGTGTTAAACATTGTCCATTTGACCAGCTAGCATTTAATTGCGTGACTAAATCACCAATACGCTGCGACTTTTTTTGCAGCTGAGCAATCAGCGCATTCGCTTCGTTTTGCTTTTGCTGCAAACGCTCAATAATAACAGTGTGATCCAGATCATTTTCTGGCGTTTTTAATGTTGGTATCTCCTCTAACGAAAACCCTAAACTTTGTGCAAACTTAATCATTTTTATTTGCTCAATGCTTGAATGCTCGTATTGCCTATAACCATTACTGTTGCGGCTGCCTTTTGGTAATAAACCTTTACCTTCGTAATAACGAATTGTACTGGGGGCAACGCCAACAAGATTTGCAAGCTCACTTATTTTCATAGTGGTCCTAAATTAGTTATAAATACTGCCTTGACCTTAAAGCTGACTTTAAAGTTATAGTGGCATTAATGTCAATTTAAACGGTTACTAACATGCCAAAAAATCAACAACAGAGCGTATTTACATCGGTTACTTTACCTAGCGGTTTAGTATTAAAAAATAGGCTAGTAAAAGCGGCCATGGAAGAAAATCTAGCAGATGCCGATCTCACACCCTCTCAAGTACTTAAAAATTGTTATAACGCATGGGCTAAGGGCGGGGTTGGTTTAATTATTACCGGTAATGTAATGGTTGATCACTTAGCTATGACTGGCCCCGGTGGCCTTGCGCTTGAGCATAATACCGATATAACGCCTTTTGCGGAGCTTGCGCGTTTAGGGCAGCAAAACGACAGTAAAATTGTGATGCAAATTAATCACCCAGGTCGTCAAGTGTTTAAAAAAATGGGGGGAAAGGTTCTTTCAGCCTCCAATGTGGCATTAAGCATGGGAAAACACTCTCATTTATTTGGCCAGCCAAAAGCAATGACACACAATGAAATTGATGATGTGATTGAGCGATTCACAAATACGGCATTACAAGCACAAAAGGCAGGGTTCGATGGCGTGCAAATACATGCGGCTCATGGTTACTTATTAGCACAGTTTTTATCGCCTTTAACCAATAAGCGTGATGATAAATACGGTGGTAGCCTTGAAAATCGAGCGCGTTTACTCACACAAATAACGCAAAAGATTAAGGCTAGTTGCGCAAATAACTTTTCGGTATCGGTTAAACTAAATTCGGCTGATTTTCAGCGCGGTGGATTTGAACCTAGCGACGCCCAAGCAGTAATTACTCTATTAAGTGACTTAAATATAGATTTTGTTGAGCTTTCGGGCGGTAGTTACGAAGCACCTGCCATGCAAGGTAAAACGGCCGATGAACGTACACTCGCTCGTGAAGCGTACTTTTTAGAATTTGCCAAAACAATTAGTGAACAATCCAGTATTCCTATTATGACCACGGGTGGTATCAGTCGCCTATCAGTGGCTAATAATGTTATTGATTCTGGCGTAGCTTTGGCCGGTATTGCAACGGCACTTGCGTATAAACCTGATTTAGTCAGTATTTGGCAAAAACAACCCGAGTTTATTCCTGCAGCGCCAAACGTTCAGATTAAAGATAAAACCATAGCAGGCCTTGCCACCATGGCATTAGTAAAAAGGCAAATTCGTCGTATAGGCCAAGGCAAAGGTGCGAAAGAAAATGCATCAGCAGTGTTTACTTTAATTTGCGACCAAATTAGATCTCTCAAATTAACAAAGCGCTATAAAAAACATTATATTGAATAGTCTGAAACTTAGTTGATTAGAAATAGTCCCCATAGCCGCCGTTGTAGTCTCTATTAATTAGGTTTCTTAATTGTTAAAAATACGCTAAAGTTTAATTAGCATATTTATATGATAAAAAATCAAAGGAGAACAGG
>NZ_AP022627.1:0-3133 GCF_016865405.1 Pseudoalteromonas sp. PS1M3
CACGCTGACTGATTTAGTTGATTGATGACCCATAATGTAAGCCACTTCAACACGACTTAAACCACTCGCTTTTAAATCAGAGCCTAATTGATGCCTAAAGCTATATAGCGTCATCTGGGCTTTTCTACGTGGGAATGTTGACTTGGTTAGTGTTGCTAATCGCTCTTGTATTCTGTGCATTATCCCAGTCTTAAAATCGCCTGTATCGCCTGATTTCAGTACGTCTACAGCCTGACTGATAGCAAAACAATCATTGTAATCTAACGTCAACTTTCTATCTAAACCTCTATCACCTTTTTCATTGATTTTTGCGCCCTTGATAGTGATTTCATAGGGCAAATCAATCTCAATATTAAGCATTTCAGCAGGTCTACAGCCTGTTAATTCTGCAATGGTTAACGCTGCCCTAAGCTCAATATCATTAGGGTTTAGCTTGCTTAAAAGCTTTTCATAGTCGTTTTGATTAATGCTTTTGACTCGTTTTTGCTTGCGCTTAACTTGTCGTTTAAGCATTTCTGGTGCATCTACAGCAGTTAGAGGATTTTTTGTCTCGTTGATTCTATCAGCAGATTTTTTAAAGCCCTTGGCTTGCTGTTCGTATGCTAAAGCATTACGCAGCTTACGCCAGTATGCAGGTCTATAGTCAAATGCTGCATCTTTCAATGCGTCTGTGATTTTCTTCGGTGTAATGTCATCACTAGCTAATCGTGTTTTGTAAAAATGCTCAGCTAGTTTGATGTAATCAGATTGTGTTTTTTCATTCATAACAATGGATCTCGTTTTAAGTTTAAATTGTGATCCATCGTCAAAGAGCCTTTGTCTGTTCGGTAGTCGCTTCACTTTAAAAACTCGCATGAGAATGCTCATTTTCAAAGTTCGCTCGTACACTCACAAACAAAGGGGTTCTACACCCACTCCAGTCGCAAGCTCCTTGCGGGGTTTCGCTCGTCATACTTCCTCAACACCCCCATACTTACATATTTTATCAATATGTAAGTATGGTTTCAAGTGCGCTAAAACCCTAAATACGTAAAACCCGTAAATTTTACCGTTTTACATATTTAACCAGATGTGTAACAATGGTAAAAATTACAAGATTAAATAAGGTGTATCATTATGGGTTTTATTACAGATTTAGAGCTGCAAATGGAAATTGAAGCAGAGGAGTTTGCAAAGCTACCAAAGGAAGAACAAGAGAGAATAACTAAAGAAAAAAAAGCGGAATCCGAAAGAATAAAAGCAAAATTTAAAGCAAAGTATGAGTCTAAAAAAAATGACTGAAATTGAAAAATTAATTGAGCTTTTAGGTTCTGAATCTGGTGATCGTTGGCTTGAATTCATGGATTACGTTAATCAAAACCTCAGTCATATTTTGAAACGTGGCAAGCCAAAAGCTGAAGATATTGAAAACTCAATCATTGGCAAAGCTGGCTTTAAAACGTGGAAAGAATTTATAGAATCCCCAACCGCACAAGGCGGTTTGGCATGGAATCTATCTACTTTTGATTCGTGGAAACGTGCTTATTCAATCGTTTGTAATTATCCATTTTTGAGAAACTTAGAGTTATCAGCGAGTTTTATTAATACGATTTACCGTGAAACCAAGCCAAATTTCCCTATCTCTGAAAGTGATTTAAACGAATTTCTAGTCGTTAGAGAAGAAAAAGCCATAGCAAACCAACAAAACAAGCTAAAAATGGCTGAGAATCGCTCTCAGGAGCTTTTAGAGCAACTTAAAGCGCATGAACACACCATAGCACTACAACAACAAGAGATAGACACATTAAAAAGCCAGTTAGCGCAGGGCGCAGCCCAAGCAGAACGGCTTTTGGGAAGTGAAAAACGTGTTGGTGAACTCGAAACACTGTTAAAACTCAATGAAACCGAGTTAAACAAGACTAAAAATTCGTTAAAAAACAAGTCAAACAGGCTTGATAGCTATGAAAACATGGGTTTTTTAGACAAGCTGAAAGCCTTATTTAACTAAAGGTCGCTCAATTACTGGGATTTTTTGCTACGCAAAACCGCATTGATTTACTGTGGAAAAATCAGAGATTTTACACACAGCAACTCAACACTACTCCCGGTAATCACTCCCCAATGCACAATTATTTTTTGTTTTTTAATAGAACTCGATTTTTTCAGGGTGATTGAGGAACGAAATCGCACTTAAAAAATGAGTAAGCAAGCGAAGCGCGGTAGTCGGTTTTCGTACCTCAAACCTCACTTAATAAGATAATAAGAAGGGAAATTGCTCCAGCCCTTTAAAATAAGGGGGGTATTTTTCAAAACACAGACTTGTAAGCTCAACTTCAAGACCAAGCAGGCTCAAAAATATAGCTTTACAAGCTCAAAATTAAACTATATATTGAGCTTTGCATTCCATTTTATGAGATTCACAATCTCAAAAAAGAGGTCGATTTTGAGCTTACAAAGATATAAAGAAAATCCATTTCTCAAAGATATGGAGATTAATACAAGCAATAAACAAGTTACTGTTAGCGCACTTGGAAAAGATAACAATGTACTTGTTAACCAAAGCACAGGTGAGATAAGTGGAACGTCAGTAGTGACGTACAAAAAGGTTGATGATGCTGAATTTGTTAAGTTATTTAGTGCAAACATAGCACTGACTTTTGATTTAAAATCAGCAGGGATTAAAACATTTTCCGTTTTAATTTGGATGGTTCAGCACAGGGCCATTGGTAAAGACCAAGTAATCCTTGATCACATGGCGCTTGAAGAATGGTGCGAAGTACACGAACCAAAAAGCATAAGCCATGCAACATTTAAACGTGGCTTAAACGAGCTTGAAAAAGCTAAAATCATAGCAAAAACAATGCGTAAAGGTACTTATTTCATAAACCCTAACTTTGTTTTTAATGGCAATCGAATTGCATTCACAACAGTTATAGAGCGAGGCAACAAAGCTAAAAATGAAAATCAGCAAGAGTTGCCTTTGGGTGATTAATTACATAGAAAAATCACTGTCATGATCATTGTTTTTATGATGTTCGGGCGCATTAATTTTAGTCGATTTTTCGTGATTAACTCTAACTAGCTTTTGCTGTTCAGCCAGCGTTATTGCTGGCTTTACGGCTATTTTTCCGCTTGCTGTTCGCTTATCACCGTA
>NZ_AP022626.1:0-27013 GCF_016865405.1 Pseudoalteromonas sp. PS1M3
AGCGGCCGAAAAAACTAGCCCAGAAAGTTATCTGGCTTTACAGTCTCATTTTTATACTTTGTTGTGTAATTTCAATACACGTTGCCCTGCTACACTAAGATATAGCTTTCGTAAACTCACTCCAAATACGTTCGAAATTCATAAATACAACATTTTTTCTTATACGTCCCTAACAAACCGTTCACGGTTTACGAAAAACACCTCACTCCTTTAAAACCCTGCGATAAACGTATCAACAAAGTGTTTAAATTTATCCGTTATTACTGGCAGTATTCTTCTGCGTTGTAAAAGGCTGGGTTTGGTTTCTAGTACATCAGCAAAGTCATCCCTTAGTGGCATTTCGTCACTTAGCTCATAACGCGTTACTAGCTTTTCTAGGCGATCTTGGTTTAACTTTTGCTCGTGGGCAAACCTCTCAAGCTCTAGGCGCTTTTCTTTTTCCCAATAAAGCTCAAACTCTTCATCAACGTCAGCACTGGCAGGTATGCCTTGTAAGTGCTCGTCCATAAACTTATCTATAAGTGCTTTTTTACTTAATAAGGTTGGATCTGTGGCTATAAGGTTTGCTATTACTTGACGTTTACGGGCTTTTTCGTCGCCGCTTTCTTCGCCGTGTAACTCTCGCAATAACTGCAAAATATAGGTTACATTTACTATATCACTGTGTAGTAGCTCTAGTTCAAAATCAACGTCATCTAAAACCGATACTTTTTCTTTACTTGAGTTCTCACGTAGCTGCCTGCCAAGGTCGGCATACTTACTCGTATAATCTTGAAACTCTTGCTCGCCCATAGCGGTTGAGTCCATATCAAAATCAGCAAAGTTGCTTAACATGTTCTTTAAGCGCATAAGCTCACGAAACTGCCTCACAAACAACGCCTGAGCTTCTTCATCAGGTAAAGCATTAACTGAGTCAACGGTAGGCGTAATTGCGATTAGCGCACCATAGGCGTCGTTAAAATCGACTAGTAGCTCATTATACGAAGGGGTTTCTATATATTCTTTAGGCTGCTTGTTTGAAAACAGCGTAAAAGCAATGTCAGCAGCTTTTTTAAGGTTTCTAAAACACACTATATTGCCGTGCGATTTAGTTTCACCCAATAATCGATTAGTGCGCGAGAAGGCCTGCACCAAACCATGATATTTAAGGTTTTTATCAACGTACAACGTATTGATTTTTGGGGCATCAAAGCCGGTTAAAAACATATTCACCACCAGCAATATATCAATCTCTTTGGCTTTAACGCGCTTAGATATATTTTTGTAGTAGTCTTCAAATAACTTACTGTCTTTGGTGGAGTAGCTTGTACCAAACATAGCATTGTAGTCGTTAATGAATAAGTCTAACTTATCGCGGCTATGTAGCTTGACGGCTTGCCCTTCATTTAAATACTTAACAGAGGCTTCTTTAATGCTTGGGTCATCACTATTACCTAGTTCGTATTCTTCCTCTTCATTAGCCTCATAGCTAAATATGGTGGCAATTTTAAGGTTATGTTTTCCCTGTGCCTTTTTCGCTGCAAATAGCTCATAGTATTGAATAAGCTCAGCCACACTTGAAACACAAAACATAGCGTTAAACTCACGACTATGCGTTTTACGATTATGCTGGGAAATAATGTAATCGGTTATTTTATCTAAGCGCGCAGGAGAGGTTAAAAGCTCTTTGGTGTCGATGTCTTCAACTTCAATGTCTAGGTTGTTGTTAGAGCCATCTTTGTATTGGTAACGCCCAACGTACTCAATAGCAAACTTAAGCACGTTAGCGTCGCGTATTGCATCCACAATTACATAAGGATGTAAGCACTCACCAAACAAATCTTTTGTGGTGCGTTTAACTGAGTTTTTAGCAACGGCGTTGTCGGCAAATATAGGCGTACCCGTAAAACCAAACAACTGCGCGTTATTAAAAAATTCGGTAATATTTTTATGTGTATCACCAAATTGGCTGCGGTGGCACTCGTCAAATATAAACACAATGCGCTTATCCTGCAGGCTTTGCATTTCTTTTAAATAGCGCTGTTTAGTCACCACGTTATTAAGCTTTTGTAGTGTAGTTACCACCAGCTTAGTATTACGATTTTGATTAACCTTTTTGCCTTTCATAGGCTTATCTAACAGCTGGTGGAACAACATGCTGGTGTTGTCGGTGCTGTCTACAGAGCCTTTTACAAACGCATTAAACTCAAGCGCTGTTTGGTAGTCTAGGTCTTTACGGTCTACTACAAATACTACTTTATCAACCTCACTCAGCGAGGTCATAATTTGCGCCGCTTTAAACGAGGTTAATGTTTTACCCGAGCCCGTTGTATGCCAAATATAGCCATTATCAGTTGTGGTTTTAACTTGCTCTACAATCGCTTCTACTGCATAAAACTGGTACGGCCTAAGCACCATTAAGTACTTACCTGTTTCATTAAGCACTATGTACTTGGTTAGCATATGCGTTAAGTGCGAAGGCGTTAAAAATGCTTCGGCAAAGTCATGTAACTGGCTTATTTTATTATTTTCATTATCAGTCCAGTCAAAGGTTTGCTTAGCCGACATTTCACTATTGTTAGAAAAGTACTGGCTATTAACCCCATTCGACATTACAAACAGCTGCACATAGTTAAACAAACCATGGTTGGCATGAAACGAATGCTTTTGATAACGCTTAATCTGGTTAAACGCTTCTTTTAGTTCAATACCACGGCGTTTTAGCTCTATTTGTATCAGCGGCAAGCCATTAACTAATAGCGTTACATCGTATCGGTTAGTGTATGTGCCCTTTACTGTAATTTGTTGCGCTACCTGAAAGCTATTTAGCTGCGGCTCATCAAATAATAAAGTTAAGTGCTTGCTGTCGCCGTTATCAAGTGTTACATCAAGTTGGTCCCGCAGTATTTTGGCTTTTGCAAATATATTACCTTTACCAAGCTTACCCAATATTTGTGTAAACTCAGTATCGCTTAATGTACAGCTATTCACTTTTTCAAGCTGCTGCTTAAGATTGACCTCAAGTGCGGCGTTGTCCTTTAAAATTACGCGCGTAAAGCCTTGCTCGCTAAGCTGTGCAATTAAGTTATCTTCTAATTGTTGTTCACTTTGATAATTCATTTATACCTACAATTCCTTGGTGCTAGCCTTGTGCAATACATTCACAGCTTTATTGCTAATCTTTATGTAACTTATAACCCTGTTCTGGGTGATTAGGTATTGTTGGATATGCCAAAAACAATACCTGCTCTTTAACCATTTTACTTAAGTAATTACGTCTTAGCGTGTCGGGCTTCATTCCTAGCAGCTGTGCTATATCACCCAACCTTAAACAGTGCGGCTGTGCTTCTTTACATAGGGCTATTATTGCTTGTTCTACCTCAGACTTCTGCTTTCTACTTGAGGCAGATCGTACTTGCTCACCTATAACCCATAGTGAACTCCATAACTCATTAGCTTCAGGTGTCTCTACTTCTGTATTGTCTTGGTCCGGAGTATTTAAAGCTAGGTCCGGACCTTCATTGCTTAACTCCGGACCTTCGCTATCTAGGTCCGGACCTTCGCTATTTAACTCCGGACCTTCAAACAGTGAAAGCTGATCTAACTTCGGAGAGGCTACAAACGTAATACTCTTACCGGCATCATTATCAGGCGTAGGGATTTGTATCCCTTTTAAGTGATATATCTTACCTCTGTGCTGGCCTGCCGACTCTAAGTACCCTGCATTAACTAACTGACTTAACGCAAGTGTCACTTCTCTTGTATGCTCTGAGGTCAACGAGCAAATACGCTCGTGGTTAAACCATGACTCAGTAATGGCGGTAATCAAAATAGTTCGCTTAAGCTCGCTCAGCTTTTTGTAGCCACTACCAAAGGTATCTGTAAGGCGCTTATCAAGCTCAGGCGACACAATATTAACCATGCGCAACTCTAAAAAGGTTTGATTCAGCTCATCCTTTTCATACATATGCGGTGGCTGCCAGTTTTGCGCTTTACAGTTACTGTATATTTTAGGAATACCCGACCCTGCTTTTTCGCTTAAACCAATATTTAAAAACATTTGATGTATAGCTGGGTTGCGGCACTGGCTATTCCCCCCCGCCTTAGCTTCATGCACAGGTATACGCATTAGCCCTGCGTTTCTAAAGCCGATAAAGTCAGGGTGTTTTTCAATTAAAATATTACTTTCGGTATTAAACTCTGCATGTGCCAGTGTATTAACAAGTGCTTCTCGAATGGCCTCATGCGCAGGCGTGGTATCTTGTCGTTGGCCGTCATCGGTTAAGCTAAACCCTACTTTTAAATCTGCCGTAAGTTTACGATACACCTTACGATAAAAATCAAAAGCATTGCCCGACCAAGAACCATCAGTATAAATACGGTCTATCCAGCGGTGTGTACTGTCGTCTTTTTCTTGATAATCGAGTGCAAAACTAGGCAACGCATCTTGAATCGCATCCCACTTACCAAACATCACTATGCCTGCAAGGGTTAAACCCGCTTTACCTGTTGCGCGGTCTTTTTGCCAGCCACGAATTGAGCGTAAAAACTCTTGGTCACTCAATTCTAAAAAAGGGTGTTGTGGCTTGGCATCAACAAACATTTGCCTATAAATGCGCAGGCTTTCGGGGTCTATGTCATCAAGGGTAAAGTGCTCTAAAATTCTGTTGTCGCGTACTTCTTCTTGCTCTGCCAGCATTTTATTTACTGCCGGTGGCAAACACTTTTGATCGGCCTCGTAACGGCGCTGATAGGTCCCATTGAGCGGATTCGCATTTATAAATACAGGGCGGCTTTGACGCGGGGCGCGTGGTACAGTAATCGCAATAACCGATTTGCCTTCAAGTGTTTCAATACGCACGTCGCTTTCGCTGAGTAAATTAACACTCACTTTATTTGGGTTGTTAACCGTATCCCAAATATTCTTAATTAGCGGCGCTGGGTTTGTTATGCCCTCAACGGTAAACTTGCCTTTTTTTTCTTTAATGCCTAATAAAATTAAGCCACCACGGGTATTGGCAAACGCGCTATAGGTTTCCCACATATCGTTAGGCACTGCACCACTGCCATCGCGGCCACCAGCAAGCTTGCACTCAACTTCTACGCTTTCTTGCAAAGTTTGAATATCAATAATGTTAGCTATTGGATTGTCGTTAATTTTATTGGTCATTATTTCTCACACAAACATTTGCTGCAGTAAGCCTTTTTTAAATAGCTTAGTTTGTTCTATTTGATCGTTAACAGCGTCTATTTTTTTATCGAGTGATTGTAAGAACTGCGCTATTTTTTTCTGTTCGTCAATATGTGGCACTGATAACTTTATAGTTTCGATGTTCCCTTTAGATATTCCTAAAACTGAAACGCCTTGTGCTAATTTTTGTACCTGCTTTCTCGTACCATTAAATTGGAATAAATAACCAAGATAACCCGAAGCAAATTTATTTTTAGGGCGCGCTATATAAGTATGTAAACCGGCTACTAATGTACCTTCTTTAACACTTATTATTTCAATTGCCTTTCCTATATCAGCATAATCCTCAGATGCATCCGCAATCACAATATCACCGTTCTTACAAAAATCAGCCTGACTTACCAATTTACCTATTTCGGCATCAACAACATACGGAATATTCTCTCTTATTTGAACAAATTGAGAATGGTATTTCGTATGTATATCACCATAATGAATATTTTGCAGTGCTGTTACATTTTCCGATAATTTTTCACGAGAAAGGTTATTAGTTCTTATCCAGTCAAATAAGCTTCCAAGCGATTTTTCTTCCCAATCAGTAAAATCATTTCCATCATCGTTTTTAAAACGAATTTGTTGGCTGAAAATTTGTTGCATTACGCCTTTTTTATAGCCTTTTAATAAACGATGCTTTTCAGTTAGCTGACTGATTTTAGTATCAACTGAAGATAAGAAGTCAGCTATTTTTTGCTGTTCGTCCAGCTCAATACTAGGTATCAAAATACTATAGAAATCAGAGTGATTTAAGTCAGGGATCGTAGAGCTACCTGCCAACTTCATTATATTATTTTGAATTTTAGGGCTTCTAAGATATTGAACTAAATAATTTTTGTAATATTTTTTATTATCATAATTTATTTTAAAAAAATTGTTATGGAATGCTCCAGAAACTCCTGTTACGACTTGACCTGTATTACCTGTCCTAGTCATCAATATATCTTTTTCATCACATACGACTGAGGCTGGAGGGTTTTTAATGTAAAAACGTTTTTTACTACCCTGCTTCAAAAACTCATTTGTTATATAAAATTGGCACTCTGGTACTGGCTCCAAATATCTATCTGAAATAGGTATTTGTAAGCCTTGGTTTACTTTACAGATATCCCCAAGCTTTAGCATTACAGGTGGCTGAGAATATCCTTTGAAGCGAGTTTTCAAATATGTAATATTCACAGTCCTACTCCAGACGGGCTATCTATCTTCAACTCATTACAAAAACCTGCAATTGTTTTATCTGTTTCAAGCATCGCTTTATCAATTGCGATCAACTGCTTTGCAACCTCACTCAAATCAACAGGCTCTTCATCTGCAAAGGTATCTACGTAGCGCGGAATATTAAGGTTGTAATCGTTTTCAGCTAAATCGATTTGCGTGGCGGCAAATGCATATTTATCAATAAACTCGCGTTTACTTACAGCATCTAAAATACGCTGTAAGTCTTCCTCACGTATTACGTTGTTGTTAGTGCCTTTTTCAAAGTGATTGCTAGCATCTATAAACAATACGTTGTCGTCGGCTTTACGGTGTTTGTTTAGCACCAACACACAGGTAGGAATAGACGTGCCAAAAAAGATATTAGCAGGTAAGCCTATTACCATATCAAGGTAGTTTTTTTCTTTAATAAGATGTTTGCGTATATGCCCTTCGGCAGCACCACGAAACAACACGCCGTGCGGTAATACCACCGCCATTGTGCCGTTGTCGTCAAGCTGGTGGATCATGTGTTGTACAAAAGCAAAGTCGGCTTTACCTTTTGGTGCCAGCTTACCGTAGTCGGCAAAGCGCTCGTTATTCATGTGTAGCGGGTTGGCAGACCAGCTTGCTGAAAATGGCGGGTTAGCGACCACGGCACTAAAGCGCTGCTCAATGTGTGCAGGAACTTCTAAAGTGTCGTCGTTTTGAATATCGAACTTAGTGTAATGCACGTCGTGCATAATCATGTTCATACGGGCTAGGTTGTAGGTACTTGGGTTTTGCTCTTGGCCGTAAAATTTTAAATCAGGGTTGTTGGCCTCTTTAGCAACACGTAACAACAATGAGCCCGAGCCACAAGTAGGGTCGTAAACCGATTTAATATGCGGGTTATTTAAGGTGACTAATTTTGCTAGTAACTTTGACACCATTTGTGGCGTATAAAACTCGCCTGCTTTTTTACCCGCGCCACTGGCAAACATACCAATAAGGTATTCGTAAGCGTCGCCAAGTATGTCTATTTCGCTGCTTTCTAGGTGAAAGTCGATGTTATCAAGGTGCTCTAATACTTTGGCTATTAACTTGTTACGCGCATCGGGTGTTTTACCTAACTTGTTAGAGGTTAGGTCTAGCTCGTCAAACAAGCCGTTAAAATCATCGGCGCTGTCTGCGCCCATAGTGCTTTGTTCAATATGGTTAAGTACGTTGGTTACATCGTCTAAAATAAACTTATCGTTAGCACCGCGCTCAGCGAGTACATGAAACAACTCTGCAGGTTTAAAGAAGTAACCTAACTTATCAAGTGCCTCTTCTTGTACTGCTTCTAAGTACTCTTGGCCCTGTGCTGTTGTTTCGTCAATTTTAGCAAATACAATACCGTCTTCACTTAGTAGCTGATCAGCATAGGTATTGAGCTTATCTGACAGGTATTTATAAAAAATAAGCCCAAGTATGTAATCACGAAAGTCATCAGCCGACATATTGCCACGCAAGCTGTTAGCAATATTCCAAAGCTGCTTTTTTAATTCTTGTTGGTGTTGTTGAACCATTAATCTAATCTCTTAATTAGTTGTGTAGAGCTTCTACATACGCACTGCACGTGCGTGTTAATCTTCTAAAAAGTAATCGCTATCGAGCGCTTTTACTTCAAATACTTGTTTGGTGCTAACGCCTAAGTTATGGGTAAGCATTAGCTCTGTAAGCTGTTTACCGTCCACCAGTACAATACGCTTTTTAATCATACCTACGTATTCAAGTGCGTCTTTACTAAAGCTGCTGGTAGTGATGAATACGCCTTTTTTTGCACGGTGCATATCTAGCGCACCTGCAAAGGCCTGTATATCTGGCCTACCTACGGTTTTGTTGGTGTAGCGTTTGGCTTGCAAGTATATCATTTCGAGGCCGAGTTTATCTTCTTTGATCACCCCATCAATACCACCGTCTTGAGTATATTGTGTGGCTTGCCCTGCATCTTTGCGAGAGCCACCGTACCCCATGGCTAGCATTAAATCGACTACATCACCAATGAGTTAGTAAGATGTTGATCCAATTAACTCGTTAGAATCGTCATTAACTTATTCACATATCCACAGTACCTATTAATTCTATTAAATCTATTAAAACTATAAGATCTATAATAACTATAGTCGCCTGTAAGTTATTGTTATTAAAAGATAAAAAGATGATAGCAGATCATATATTTGGTGTTTCGGATCATATATTTGGTGTTTTAGATCATATATTTGGTGTTTCGGATCATATATTTGGTGTTTAGATTACATATATTTGGTGTTTAGATTACATATATTTGGTGTTCTTTTTTAGAATAAGGTTCTGACGACATACACTATTTTTATAGTATATGTCTCATTGCTAGCATGCAAAATGATAGATTAAGCTCTTTTTTAATATATTTAACACAATTCTGAGGTTGAAAGTTTGTATTTGTGTATATGCGTAACATATTTTTGGTGTTGAGAGCTTGTATCTTTGTATGTATGTAACATATTTTTGGTGTTGAGGGATTATATTTTTGTATGTAACATTTTTTTGTGTGTGTAACATATTTCTTATCATGGAGATTATATCTTTGCATGTACTATTTTTGTAGGTATGCAACATATTTTTGGTGTTAGGGGTTATATCTTTGCATGTACGCAACATATTTTTGGTGTTGAGGGATTATATTTTTGTATGTAACATTTTTTTGTGTGTGTAACATATTTCTTATCATGGAGATTATATCTTTGCATGTACTATTTTTGTAGGTATGCAACATATTTTTGGTGTTAGGGGTTATATCTTTGCATGTACGCAACATATTTTTGGTGTTGAGGGATTATATTTTTGTATGTAACATTTTTTTGTGTATGTAACATATTTCTTATCATGGAGATTATATCTTTGCATGTACTATTTTTGTAGGTATGCAACATATTTTTGGTGTTGAGAGCTTGTACCTTTGTATGTACATAACATATTCTTGGTGTTTTATTTATTTGTAGGGCTATATTCGTCGTATTTTATGGGAAGTTATTAAAAATAGGTCTACATTACATATTTTTGGTGTTATTGAGAGCACATACCAAAAATATGTAATATGCTTTTTAATATGGAATATCTAAATTATCTATAGTCAGTTTATTCGCAATATCTATTTCTTCTTTGCTGGATGCTTGTTCTGCGCGGTTATTACGCCTTTCAATCAAGGTTGTAGCTATTTTATTAGATAGCTTCTCATTACCAGTGTAATTGTATGCAGAAAGTAACAGTTTAAGTTCTGCAGTTGATAATTTTTTACCATTGCCTTCAGACTTTAATTGCTGCCTTTTAAGCTCTAGCTTTTTAATAGTTGTAATAGCATCGCGTTCATTAAATTCCTCAATATTGCCTTTTGTTATCCAACTCATAAGGAATTTGATAGCTATGATTTTGTTGCCTTGTTTTTTTAATTCGTAGCCAACTTCACCATTAGCACTTTCATAAAATAATAGCTCTTTATTTGTTGTAGGATTGGCCTTGAGAATATCAATGCTGCTTCTAATGCATCTCTGCATAAAAACCCCATTATTTTTAAAAGATAATTTATCTGATTTTAAATTCCCTTTTTCATCATATAGACCAAATAAACCTTTTAGTTCATCAAGCTTAATCAAGTGCATTTCGTAGCCGGGCTCTTTAAACCTACTAAGTATTTCATAGAGTCGCTTTGCGTATTCCTGTTTTATGCATAAAAAGCTTGTGGTATTGATCAGCGCAAATCCTTGCTTATACTCTATAAACTCAGACTTCAGAAGATCATTAGGTATCATTGTAAATGTGCGGTTTTTATAGCTTATATTTTTAAATATTGGTTTATAGTCAAATTCAATTTCACCATTACCATCTTCAGTTTTTATACCAACGCTATATCGTGATAGCCGCATAGCTACAGGGTTAAGGTATGTCGCTATATGTTTTGGCGCTATATTGAGCCAATTGGAGAGCTGAGATGCTGAAAACTCGTATTTAGGGGTTGTTCCAACCCAATCACTTTCTTTCATAGTTGCAATCATGAGTGCAAATATATCTGCTTCACGGGCAGATAAATCTTGGCGACTAAATACTATCTGATGGCTCTTTTTTATGTGTTTAGGAAGAGAATCCCTTGAAACTACTTTCTTTTTCTCATCGATACTCATTTCTTCTTCCAATGTCGAGACTGTATTTGCTAGTTGATGACATATTCTTGGTGTTTTTACTAGATTACACATATTAGACATTAAAATATACTCTCTAATTAGCTTATATTTCGATGATGAGGGGAGCTTGTATTTCAATAGTCATTTTTTAAAATAACGATAAAAATATTCCTCAAGTTGTATTTTACCTACAAGCCACATTTGCCAACACCTACGGCTTCTTTTTTGGTAATTATTCAATGTGAATAACTCAAATTATAAAACTAAAAAAATCAAATACCTCTAAAATACATGGACAACTCAAAAAACAAGGGATACACTTGTTTTAAATAAAAAGGGATTCATCTATGACCATTGAAAAGACTACTCACATTTTTCAAGATTTAAAGGAAGGCGCTGATCGCTATATAAAAAGACGCAATCAGAGGCTTTTAGTAAATCATCGTAAGGAGCTTAGAAGTTTTACGCGAGCTGAAGCATCTATATATTTAGATATTGATGTAAAAACTTTAGATAGGTATTGCGCTTCACTGGGTATTGACCCACGTAGACACGAAGATGCACAGTGGTCAATTGACATCGAAGAAATTTATAAAGTAAGAGATTCGCTCTCTGTTGAATTACGTAAAGAACCTAAGTTCAAACGTAGTGATAAGCAGAAAGCACAGATTATAGTGATTCAGAATCAAAAAGGTGGTGTTGGTAAAACAGTGTCAAGTGCAACAATAGGTTCAGGACTAGCTACTGAGTTTCATCAAGAGTATCGCGTAGGCCTTATTGATATGGATGGACAAGCTACACTATCAATGTATTACGCCCCTGAATCAGCACAAGAAGGTTGTTTATCTGTAGGCGATCTGATCATGGGAAACTATGAATTAGACGAAAATGAAACTAAAAAAGAAGCTATTTCAAGTGCCTTTTTACCTACTACAATTCCAAACCTCCGTATTTTACCTGCCTCACAATCAGATCGTGGTATTGAGGGGTGGTTTCATGAAGGCGTATTTAATAAGTCTCTAAGTTCGCCCTACTCTATTTTGAGTAAGATTTTAAATGAAGTTGAAGATGAATTCGATATTATCATAATAGATACCCCTCCATCATTAGGCTATGCAACGTATAACGCTTACTTCGCCGCAACCAGTGTACTTTTTCCACTATCAATTACAGAAAATGACATAGATGCAACGTGTTCTTATTTTTCATATATACCGCAAGTCTGGGGATTATTGAATAATGCTAAGCATCAGGGGTATGACTTCATGAAAATACTTATTACAAATCATAAAGACAGTTCAACAACAACGGAGTTACTCAATAGCCTTAATGATAGCTTTTCACCTTATTTATACTCTAAAGAATTTAAAAATAGTGAAGCTGTAAGGCAGGCATCATCTTTATTATCAACGGTGTTTGATATGTCTAAAAGTGAGTACCCAAAAAGTAAAATGTCATACCAAGTGGCACAGCAAAATGCTTATGAAGTAACAAGTCAACTACAGCGCGATATTGTGAATGTATGGCGTAAGCAAGAGCAGGAGCAGGAGTAAAATCATGGCTAGAAAACGTGGAATAAGATCACCACTTGGCAATGCAGTCGGAGCGCAAGATGCAATCGAGTCAGGACAGAAAAGTAATATAGAGTCGCTAGCAAAGCAATTAAAAGCAGAGATCACTGGTTCTAAATTATCACTAATGGATGTATTACAAACCCATCTAGGGATAAGTAATGTTGGAGAGAGTGTATCCTGGAAGTTAAAATCAGGAAAAATAGCGCAATTTGTTCCTATTACATTAAGTTATCAGCAAGTTAAAGAGCTTACTTCGGTCACATTTGAAGTGAATGGTCGAGATCAATCTGGTCTAACCAAAGAATCCCTTCAAGATCTAGACTCATTATGTATACAACAATATTATCCAGCTATAGGCCGAAGAGTTAATGGCGTAATTGATCTGCTAGATGGCTCCAGGCGTAGAGCTAGGTTTTTGCTTGAAGCAGGTAAAATTAACTCATTTAAAATATTAGTCACAGATGACGATATTAGCTCTGGTGACGCTAAAGCATTAGCTAAGCAGCTGCAAGTTAGTAAAGAGCACAACTTACGTGAAATAGGTATGCGTTGTCAGTTAGAAAGTCAGCTTTATGAAAAAAAATATAATAAAAAACTCACGCAATCTGAATTAGCTGAAGAAATGGGCTTAAGCCAAGCCAAGGTAAGTAAGGCGCTAACTGCTGCCTCTATCGATAGTGCTATTATTGAGCTGTTTCCGGATATTTCTTTATTGTCACACTCAGACTACAAAGTATTAAATACAGTACAAAAAACGTTAGGTGAAAACGTAAATGAATTTATAAAGGATATAGAAAGCAATATAATTAATATCAATAGTGAATTAGTTCAAGACGATTATAAAGAAGCTGTATTAAAAATAGTTACAGACGCTATTAAAACATACAAACCTAAGCCAACCGAGCAGGCTATCGTTACTCCACTTGCAAATTTTAGCAAAAAGAATACCTATGCACGTAAGCGCGTTAAAGGTAGAAAATTCGCTTATGAGTTTTCACAGCTAACAAAAGAAGTACAAGATACTTTAGACCAGGCTATTGCTAAAGTGTTGCAAGACTCGCTTTAATAATAAAGGTATTCAGTCATAGCTAATTTATTTTATGAGTGAATACCTTTTAGATTCCTCAACGGGAAATTTGTTTTAAGTTATTGTTTTTAAGTCTCTTTGTGTTTTTTATTTCTAGTTATTCAGGCTGAATAAATCAACAGCATCTAGCCTGACTCATCCCATCGAGAGATTGCCAGAAGTTTAAATATTTCACCTGTTACTAATCACCTTAAAAAGGCCAATGAGTTAGGCTTAAATTAATGGCCAAATTCAGGCGCTTCTCATGCAAAAGATGTCTAAGGTAAAATGCTAGTAATGCAGTGAACAGCCCCGTTTAGACTACATCCGAGAGGTGTGTATCTGCCCACTTAGACTACACCGTCCTGCTTGGAGTGCATTTGCTGAGGCATATTAGTGCCCGTTTAGACTACACCGTCCTGCTTGGACTGCACTTGCTAGGCATATTAGTGCCCGTTTAGACTACACGGTCCTGCTTGGACTGCATTTGCTGAGGCATATTAGTGCCCGTTTAGACTACACCGTCCTGCTTGGACTGCACTTGCTAGGCATATTAGTGCCCGTTTAGACTACACGGTCCTGCTAGGACTGCATTTGCTGAGGCATATTAGTGCCCGTTTAGACTACACCGTCCTGCTTGGACTGCACTTGCTGAGGCATATTTGGTCAGTCTGAGCCAGACATTGAACGATTATTGCCTTGGAACATCGATATCTAGGTGGTGTTTACATCTCTTCAAAGGGTCTTGTATAGTAAACCCTAGCAATGGGAATATGGACAGGAGTGGCGAACCTTTAAGACTAAAGGAGACCAAGTTTACCCTCTACCAGGGAAAGTTTAGTCAATTAATTTTGGTGAAAGAGCATCACAATGGATATAGAAATCGTTTGAAAGTTAATCATAGGTGCTGGAATTAAATTGTATCAAGCTGAATTTAAAAAATGATTTTGGTCTAAAGTTCAAAAAAATTACATAACAAAATTTAAGTTGCAAGGAGGCTTCTTTGAGAGATAAAGAGAAAATTGCGGTATTTATTGATGCAGATAACGCACCTGCTCAAAAGATAGATAAAGTGCTATCCGAATTGGCGCGCTATGGTGTAGTCAACATTCGTAAAGCATATGGAAATTGGAAAAATCAAAACCTGAAGCCGTGGGAAGATGTGCTTCATGAATTTGCAATACAGCCGATGCAACAGTTCGATCTTACCAAGGGTAAGAATGCCACGGATATGGCATTAGTAATTGATGTTATGGATGTGCTGTACACTAAAGACATTGATGTTATTTGCCTAGTGTCGTCCGACTGTGATTTTACCCCCTTGGTAACTCGTTCTTTGGCTGATGGTAAATTTGTGATTGGCTTCGGTGAACGTAAAGCACCGCTAGCTTTCGTTAATAGTTGCTCACGATTCCTCTATCTTGACGAAGATTGCGAAAAAGAGCCCCCCATACAAAAACAAAAAAAGAACATAAAAAGTGACACTAAGTTAATTAATTTGCTTAGGCAAGCAATTGAGGCTGTCGAAGAAGACGATGGCTGGGCCATGTTAGGGCCAATCGGTACGCATATTTCAAATCACGCTTCCTTTGACCAGCGTAATTATGGCTTTAAGAAGTTGAGTGATTTATTTCAAGCTATAGACTTGTTTGAAATGAAAAAAACAAATGGCTCAGTTTTATGGATTAGGGATAAAAAGAAAGCAAAACAACTTAACAAGCCAAGGTAGGGCGCGTTATCAAAGTCCGTAATTGGCACAGACTGTGTAAAAACTAATTTTTAATAAATTGTCTTGGGTATGTTCTTAGTTTGAAACCATTTAAGATGGTTGCGATCGATTTTTTCTCAGTATCGCAATTTTCTCCGCGCGAGCGAAACTGCTATGGCAACGCTACTCTAATTGCTTTACTTAGGCCGTTAACTCCCATAATTGTTATCATTCTTCTGAAGTTGTAAGCTAGGACATGAAGACTTATTTCTGTCCCCACGCTTTTTAAACCTCGTGTTAGTAAGTGGGTAGCTCCCATCCAGAGTTTAATTGTGCCAAAGGGGTGCTCAACAGTTTGCTTTCGATGAAGCATCAATTCAGGTTGATTCTTTAGCTTTTGAAGCATTTCTTCTGTCAGAATCTCATGCACCCACCGCCTTATTCGCCTAGGGTCTTTTTTAGAGTTAGTGCACTGACTTCTTATTTTACAATCTCGACAAGCAATGTGATTGAAGTAAACATCAAGGTATTTACCTTGCTCAAATACCTGCATTCGATTTTGAAGTTCATTACCAGCGGGGCATAAGTAAATATCTTTATTTGCATCGTATTTGAAAAGTGAGCGGTTAAATATCCCTTTCTTTTCAGAGGACGATGTATCCGTCTTGGGCATGATTGGCTCTGCACCCAAATCGATAGTGTCTTTTATATCAGGCTGACTGAAGTAACCTTTATCTGCTAATACCCGTATATCTTTCTTGCGCAATGCTTCTTGTGCGAGTTTCGTCATTGACGCAAGCTGGCCTCTATCTGGCACGTTGGTCACGTCATGCGCCACTATGAGGTGATGCTTGGTATCAACCGCACTTTGTACGTTATAACTCACAACTCTTGTAAAACCTTGAGTTTTCATTAAACGTGAATCAGGATCAGTAGTGGATATTTGCTTATCAGGATGAGCTTCAACTTGTTCTTTAATCTCGTATAGTTTTTTTAACTGGCTACGAAAGTCAGCTAGTCTCTCTTTTGTGGCTTTAATTTTTGTGACGTTAGCTTGCTCTTTATCGGCTTCATCAAGTAATTCAAGATAACGTTCAATGTTCTTTTCGACTCGGTCGATGTGAAATTTAACTTTGCTTGGCGTAAAATTATTGCCTTTGTTGTTGCTAGCTTTAAACTTACTACCATCGATGGCAACAACGGGTTTCTCAAACATATTCAGGCGACGACAGACTTCAACAAACGTTTTGCATACATTTTTTATACCGCCTCCGTTGTCTTTTCTAAAATCAGCAATCGTTTTAAAGTCGGGTGCCAACTTACCAAGTAGCCACATCAGTTCAATATTGCGTTGGCATTCGGTTTCTAATCGGCGGGATGATTGAATACGGTTGAGGTAACCATAAAGATAAAGCTTTAATAGTGTGGCTGGATGATACTTAGGGCGGCCTGTGGACTTTAAGGTTAATCCTTTAAACCCCAATTCAGCTAGATTTAGTTCCTCAATGAAAACATCAATTACTCTGACCGTATTATCTTCACTGACGTAGTCTTCCAACGATTCTGGAAATAACGTTGATTGGTTACGATCTTCACCGCTTATAAACTTTGACATATTGCCTCAACCCTCGACTGAATCAATAGTCTTATTATATAAATATCAGTATATTAAGTGAACTAAATGTATAGATTAATCGATCATAAGCAGCAGATACTTAGACCAAAAGGTGATCAGAGTTTTCACACAGTCTGGGCACGTGCCAGACCCTAAAATCGAATCTGGCATATATGCAAATTTAAGCATCAACTTATTGTTGGAGTTTTACTTTAGCGAGAGATTGCCAGAAGTTTAAATATTTCACCTGTTACTCATCACCTTAAAAGGCCAATGAGTTAGGCTTAAATTAATGGCCAATACCCGTCCTTCTTGGACTGGATTTGATTAAGATTGATTTCTAATATCATTATGCGTACTTTTAAGAAATATTTTATTATTTAATAACATGCTAAGGTTCATGTGAACTACTCGCAACAGCGAGCTTCCAAGATAACAGCCTAAGTCGCTAACTCTTCTTTTTTGACGCTTCGTTGGACACCGCTAGTCGAGATTTTGGCTCGGCTAGTCTTACGATTGCCTCCACGTCCACTATCTGACTTGGTTCATGAACAACTTCAGTACAAAAGGTTGTTAAAATCTTGGGATTGTGAGCTTTTGGAGTGCAATGGTGAGCCAGATCACCTTCACCTTTTAATTTCTGCTAATCCCAAGATGCAACCAAGTAAAATGGTGAACAGTTTAAAAACTGCTACATCAAGACTTGTGCGAAAGGAGTTTTCCGAACACTTGGGTGAGTTTTACTGGAAGCCAGTTTTTTACAGCAGAAGTTATTGTCTGGTTAGTTGCGGAGGTGCACCACTTGAAATCGTGAAGCAATATTTAGCTCAGCAGGAAGGATTTGATTAAAGCCACCACTTCGTGGTGGTGCGCCTTTCACCACCACCTAAATTAACTCGCTTTGGCTCATTAGATTTAGATGGAGCACTTGGCGCTATTGGGTAGAACTCCACCGTCAGACAACACCATTCCAGTTTCTAATATTAGGTTAATTGCCCGTTTCTTAATGACCTGTGATGCGTTGTTATCTGCATTGTCAGTGTTTCCACAGTTACCGCACAAAAATAGTTCTTGTGATCCTCGGTTGTCGGAGTGAGTGTGATCGCACTTGGCGCACTCCTGACAGGTGTAGGCTGGATTCACTTTTAATACGGCTCTCCCTGCTTGATAAGCTCAAAGGAAAATCGTCATACATGCTAAAGCGCGAGTATTGGGGGCGGATAAAGACAATGCTTTGGGGTAATCACTTTTGGTCGCCTAGCTATTGTGTCATGTGGTGGTACGAGCTTGGATGTGGTTAAGCAGTACATCGAAAACCAAAGCACACCACCAAGTGAAAGAGCTATTAAAACATCACGGCTTTAAGTCACAAAAAAGACTAGTTACCTTTTGCGCAATATCGCCCTTAAAAGGGCTAGATTGCGCAAGCATAATGTTCAAGTGGTAATTTCCCTCTAATATTAATATTCCCTGCTATTATCAACATTAAAACCAAAGTCGCAGATACTGTGAGCAGTCTAATGGTTTGCTTACCTGCTTTTAATTTTTTCGTTTTGAGCTGCATTGCTTGTCCTTTACAATATTCTTTTAGCTCGGTATTACTCTTAAGCGATCGCTTAATTGGCGCTGTGGTTTCTTGTGAGCGTAATACTAAGTTAATATATACGGTTGGCTGGTGGGGGTTGGTTTGGCGCTGCGTGGTTCGCTACAGCGCCTTTAAAGTCATAGTTATTTCTATTCACGATCGCTCTTTGCTTGGGTAAACACCATTGAGTAACTTGAGCCATTTACTTTTTCGCTCTAATGCAGTGAGTTGTCCTTTGGTTGATTAGGTGTTTGAAATTCCAGTTTTTCAAATTATTGAGTCTATGATAAACCTAGGGGTAGCTCAATGTAGGAAATTTCTTTATATACCTACATGACACCCTAGGTTTTAATAAAGGGCCGAAGTTAATTTGGTGTTTCCTAAGCCTCAAACCATTTTGCTAATCTACTTTTAAAATCTTATTACTTTCTTACACTCAAACTCTAAGCATCGACTTTTCTATTTTTGTAGCTAGGAGATTGCGCACTTCATCACCGTCATCCAGCTTTAAGGCTGTACCTACAGTCTCCAAATCAAAAACCCTTACCTCTGTTAGCAATAACCCTATTATCAACTAAAGAAAAAAATTTTAATAATTAGAGCATACTAATTTCGACGCTCTACGATTTAGGTAAAAAAATTTCAAACGGAAACGAACGCAAAACCAAAAAAAGTAGTTGGTCACACACAACTAAGGAAAGGTTGATAAATAAGAAAAAATGTAAATAACTACCATGTGCATTTAAAATTAAAGCTGCACATGTGGAACGGGGAATTAAGATAAATATCGCCTTAAAAAAAAATAAATGCACATACATGTGCATTTATTAGTAAAAAATGCACATGCGGAACGCGAGAAAAGCAAGGCGTGAACATCTCAAAAAAAACAAGGTAGCTCTAAAAGAAAGATGCACATATACATGTGCATTTATTAATTAAAGCTGCACATGTGGAACGGGGAATTAAGATAAATATCGCCTTTAAAAAAATAAATGCACATGCATGTGCATTTATTAGTAACAAATGCACATGTGGAACAATTGCAAAGCAAGGTGTGAGCGTTTCAAGAAAAACAAGGTAGCTCTAAAAGAAAGATGCACATACATGTGCATTTAAAATTAAAGCTGCACATGTGGAACGGGGAATTAAGATAAATATCGCCTTTAAAAAAATAAATGCACATGCATGTGCATTTATTAGTAACAAATGCACATGTGGAACAATTGCAAAGCAAGGTGTGAGCGTTTCAAGAAAAACAAGGTAGCTCTAAAAGAAAGATGCACATATACATGTGCATTTATTAATTAAAGCTGCACATGCAATATAAAAACAAAGTAAAACGTAGAACACTCAAAGTAACAGGTGATTTTAAAACAGAGCTGCACATACATGTGCATTTAATTTAATTAAATCAAACTTAATTGCGGTGATTTATAGGTAAAAGCTGCACATGTATGTGCATTAATACTTTAAATCATCTACTAGGAAAAAGTCAGCGCGCTATTAGCGTTGGTTGGGTTAATAAAAGTTTAATTTCACCATTTTAATGATGTGCTAATCTATATTTATTAAAGAATGCGCAAGGATGATAATGACTTTCAACCATCACATCCATATAGTTTTGTTACTACGCATTTGTATTTAAAAAGGCGAAAAATAGGTTAAGAGGTGTTATTAAGGGCAAAAATAAGCTGCTTATATTTATAATTTTATATTACGTAATTTCTGTATGGAGTATAAATTTAATAGTGAAAAATAGAGTTAAAGTAAGTACAGCATAACTATAAAGCTCTTAATATAGCGCATTGTAAACTGTGAATGAGGTTAAAAATAATACATAAAATACGCATATAACTATACTTTAATTTTAGTTAAAAATGATGCTGTTATCTCTCATCGAGAGATTGCCAGAAGTTTAAATATTTCATCTGTTACTGTGGGTAATTACCTTAAAAGGCCAATGAGTTAGGCTTAAATTAATGGCCAATTCCAGAAGATAAACAGCAAAATAGGTTTCTCAACACAAAGCTCAGGTGCATCTCATGCAAAAAATGTCTAAGGTGAAATATTAGTAATACAGTGAACAGCCCCGTTTAGATTACACTCGCTGGCTGAATTTCACCGTAAACCCTCTTCCGAGGGCGGTGAGAAGTCACGATGGTATGGGGTTACTGGCTATTTTTGGCGAAACAAATTATAACGCCTTACCATACTGATCAAAAAGTCATGGCGAAAGATCAACACGCGCGAGTGTTTATGCGTGCAAGCTGCATATTCTCTCCAGCTTTGATCACCCAATTGCATTAACTTTGATCGCTTATTCTCATTAAGCTTTGATCACTAAAATCACTTGTAAATGATCACATTTATGCTCTTAATGATTTTGCCGATCAAAGCTTAATACCACTCGTAACCGAGTTCACGTTTTATCATTTTTGTAGGTGTGTTAAACCGTTATCTGAATCGTTTGATGAGGATAACAACAATGACAACAAGACCTATATCTATGAGTAAATTACATTCCATTTTACGGCTGAAGTACTCAGCACAATTATCCCATCGAGAGATTGCCAGAAGTTTAAATATTTCACCTGGTACTGTGGCTAATTACCTTAAAAAGGCCAATGAGTTAGGCTTAAATCAATGGCCAATACCAGAGGATAAACAGCAAAATACATTTTTCAACACCAAACTCAAGCGCTTCTCAACGCGTAAAAAAAGACACCCAACGCCTGACTGGTTAAATATCAATAAAGACTTAAAACAACATAAACACCTAACATTACAGCTCGTATTTGATGAGTTACTTGAAAAAGTGGGTGAGCCTTATTACAGCTACAGTCACTTCTGCCGAGCTTATAAACAATGGTTAGGTACCCAGCGACTCTCAATGCGTCAGCAGCATAAAGGGGGTGAAAAGCTGTTTGTGGATTATTGTGGCCCCACAATTACCATTACTTGTCCGACGACACAAGAAAAGCGCACTGCTCAGATATTCGTTGCTGTACTAGGTGCATCAAATTATACCTATGCTGAAGCAACGTATAGTCAGCAACTTGAAGATTGGGTAATGAGTCATGCGCGTTGCTTTGAATTTTTAGGCGGCGTTCCTGACGTTGTTATTCCCGATAATCTCAGAAGTGCTGTCAGTAAAACCTGTCGCTACGAGCCTGATTTAAATCCGACGTACCACCAGTTAGCCGAGTACTTTAACGTTGCTGTCATTCCGGCTAGACCTTATAAACCCAAAGATAAATCGAAGGCTGAAGTCGGCGTACAAATTGTTGAGCGTTGGATCATGGCACGCTTACGTAACCAAACCTTCCACAGCTTAGCGCAACTCAATCATGAAATAGCAAAGCTACTGGATATGATGAACAATAAGGTGATGAAGCAATATCAACAATCACGCAAACAGCTATTTGATATGGTGGATAAAAACGCATTAAAGCCATTGCCTGAAAAGCCCTATCAATATACACAAATCAAAACAGTACGTGTGCATATTGATTACCATGTTGAAATAGAAAAACATTACTACAGCGTGCCTTATCTGTGGGTTAAAAAACAATTACGCGCACACATATCCAATCAACTCGTGCAGCTTTATTATGACGGCACTTTAATAGCACAGCATCCTCGCTCAAACCGTTTAGGCGGACATACGACACAGACACATCATATGCCAAAGGCGCATCAAAAACAGCATGAGCAGTCACCGATAAATTTACGCTCATGGGCATTGAGTATCGGTGATTATACTCATCAAGTCGTTGAATTATTGCTTAATAGCAAACGTCATCCAGAGCAAGCTTATCGCACCTGTTTAGGGGTATTAAGTTTAGCTAAAACGTATTCAAAAGAACGCCTCGAGCGAGCATGTTACCGAGCAATTTGCATGAATTGCATATTCCGGAGCATCGTGAACAGTGATTCCGGCCCATCGTGAACACCCGTTCTGGTTTTAGCGTGAACGCTCATTCCGGTTTTATCGTGAACACTTTTGACTGATTTTCCGGAATCGGTGTTCACACCAAACCAGTACAATTTCAACGCATTGATTATTAATTACTTTGTTAAGCTATTTCCTTTTTGTATTACTGAGGAAGGGATATGGCGACTAAGAGGATCACAATGCGTAAAATTCGAGAAGTGTTGAGGCTACATTTTGCTGCCCAACTCAGTGTCAGAAAAATAAGTGCCAGCACTAAGATCAGTGTCGGTGGTATTCAAAAACTACTCACTAAAGCCAGAGCTTTATCGTTAAGTTGGCCACTGCCCGACGAGCTTGATGATTCTGTGCTTGCTAGTCAGTTCTATCCTCGCGCCGACACTCGGCCATCCCAGCGATTTGAAGTGCCAGATTGGCCAGCCATTCGAAAAGAATTAACGGGCAAAGGCGTCACCAAGAACTTACTCTGGGAAGAATATACTCAGCAATATCCGAATCGTTGTTACAGCTATTCTCAGTTCTGCGATCGCTATATGACCTGGCTTAAAAAGCAAAAACGTTCGATGCGACAAGTGCATAAAGCAGGAGAAAAACTCTTTGTCGATTATGCGGGTCAAACGATGCCCATTGTTTGTAATGCGACGGGTGAAGTGAAGTTCGCCCAGATATTCGTGGCGGTGATGGGCGCATCAAATTATACATTTTGTGAAGCAACCTGGAGCCAAAGTCTACCCGACTGGATCGGCAGTCACGTGCGAGCATTTGAATTTATCGGCGGTATACCTGACATGGTTATCCCCGATAATTTACGCAGTGGTGTCAGTAAAGCGTGTCGCTACGACCCTGATGTTAACCCGAGTTATCAGCAATTGGCCGCGCATTATGGCACCGTGATTGTGCCTGCTCGTCCCAGAAAACCACAAGATAAAGCCAAGGCCGAAGTGGGCGTGCAAATCATTGAACGCTGGATACTCGCCAAGTTACGACACCAAACCTTTTTCTCATTAGCTGAGCTAAACCATTGCATCAAAGCCTTACTGCTTGAGGTCAATAATAAGCCCTTTAAGCAACTGAGTGGGACACGACAATCATGGTTCGAGTCAATCGACAAACCCGCCCTCGCGCCTATGCCCAAACTAGCTTATCAATTCACGGATATTAAACACGTCAAAGTGAATATTGATTATCACGTTCAGTATGATAACCATCTTTACTCGGTACCCCATCACTTGGTGGGTGAAAAGCTTGAACTTCATGCCAAAGACAACTTGATTGAGGCTTATTTCAAGCATAAACGCATCACCAGTCACCCGAGAAAATATCATCCGGGCATGACCACCACATCCGAGCACATGCCTGTAAAGCATGAGAAGCATCATAAATGGTCACCAGGGCGTTTAATGAATTGGGCGAAAGATATTGGAGATGACGTTTTGCTCTGGGTGAAAGCACAATTGGCACAGAAACAACATGAAGAACAAGCGTATCGTGTGTGCTTAGGCTTACTCAACCTATCAAGAAGCTATCCCGCCGATCGGCTCAATAACGCCTGTGCGATAGCCAATCAATACAGTTTATATCGGTTAAAACATATCAAAGACATACTCAGTAGCAACCAAGATAAATTGCCGCGAACGCAAGAAGAGCCGTCGACGTTATTGCCACAATCCCATGAAAATATCCGTGGTCCTAAAAGCTTCCATTAAGGTAAGGAAATTCTATGTTAGAACAAACGATAACTCAGCTTCGTCAACTCAAACTCAGTGGTATGGCCAACGCCTTAGTGAGCCAAATGGAACAACCAAGTACTTATGAAGGGTTGTCCTTCGATGAGCGACTACAACTGCTAGCAGACAGTGAAGCCCAAGACCGAGAGAGCCGAAAACAACAACGCTTACTTAAAGCGGCAAAACTTAAATTAGCCGCTAACGCCAGAGACATAGATTATCATCACCCGCGAGGTCTCAATCAATCGATGATGGCATCGCTACTGCAATGTGATTGGCTGAATAAATCACAAAACTTACTGATCACAGGCCCTTGCGGTAGCGGTAAAACCTATATCACTTGTGCGCTTGCGCATACAGGATGCATGAAAGGCTACAGCGTTAAATATTACCGACTCTCAAGGTTGATGCTTGCGCTGACACAAGCCAAAGCAGATGGCACTTACAGTCGAATGTTACAGTCACTCGCTAAGATCGACTTACTCGTTTTAGATGATTGGGGGCTTGAGCCACTTAAAGCGGCACAACGAAATGACTTAATGGAGATCATGGATGATAGGCACGGCAGTTCATCAACCGCCATCATCAGTCAATTACCCACCGAAGAATGGCATCAATCCATCGGCGATAATACCTTAGCCGATGCCATTTTAGATCGACTAATGCACAATGCTCATCGGATAAAATTAAAGGGGGAGTCTATGAGAAAAATTCAATCTAAAATTGACCATCGTGAACACTTAGGTTAAAAATGTCATGAACCCAATGCGTGGAATTTAAGTGTTCACGATAAAACCGGAATCGGTGTTCACCATCACCGGAATACGCAGATGGACATAAGCAGTGTGTAAATAGTAAGGGGAAGTCATTTAAGGGTCGAAGATGTGCAGAAAAAGTAAATACTGAATACCGTTTTATGCAAGCTGATATGTTCAACCTCTATCCGGCCATTGGTGCCGTGAATGCTCTGAGAAGTAATCATAACTTTACTATGCTTCCAGCGGCTCAAAGCGATTTTGGACGTTGTGCGATGAAGATTGACGACAGCAAAGCTGAGCCACCTGAAATGGCTAGAGGGCAAATTGCGCGTACTTATCTGTATATGGAGAACACCTATAAACGATACAGCATGAGTAAAGCACAAAGCCAGCTAATGAATGCGTGGGATAAAATGTATCCTGTAGATGCTTGGGAATGTACTAGAGCAGAAAAAATTTCAAAGTTACAAAAGAATCAAAACGATGTAGTAAAAAGTCGCTGTGAGAGTAGAGGTCTTTAAACATATCATCTTAATCATAATTTATGAAAGCTTAGAATTAATAATCAATTATATTAAGTGATTTTCAACGTGAAACCCTCAGATTTTATTGGTTAGCTTTTAATTCAGAATGAAGAGCTTTGAGCGATCAGCAGACGGTCGATCAAAATCATTTTTGGACAAAAATGAGTTAGAGCTGAAGGACGGCTCTGTGCCCAGACTGTGTAAAAACTAATTTTTAATAAATTGTCTTGGGTATGTTCTTAGTTTGAAACCATTTAAGATGGTTGCGATCGATTTTTTCTCAGTATCACAATTTTCTCCGCGCGAGCGAAACTGCTATAGCAACGCTACTCTAATCGCTTTACTTAGACCATTAACTCCCATAATTGTGAGCATTCTTCTGAAGTTGTAAGCCAGAACATGAAGACTTATTTCTGTCCCCACGCTTTTTAAACCTCGTGTTAGTAAGTGGGTAGCTCCCATCCAGAGTTTAATTGTGCCAAAGGGGTGCTCAACAGTTTGCTTTCGATGAAGCATCAATTCAGGTTCATTCTTTAGCTTTTGAAGCATTTCTTCTGTCAGAATCTCATGCACCCACCGCCTTATTCGCCTAGGGTCTTTTTTAGAGTTAGTGCACTGACTTCTTATTTTACAATCTCGACAAGCAATGTGATTGAAGTAAACATCAAGGTATTTACCTTGCTCAAATACCTGCATTCGATTTTGAAGTTCATTACCAGCGGGGCATAAGTAAATATCTTTATTTGCATCGTATTTGAAAAGTGAGCGGTTAAATATCCCTTTCTTTTCAGAGGACGATGTATCCGTCTTGGGCATGATTGGCTCTGCACCCAAATCGATAGTGTCTTTTATATCAGGCTGACTGAAGTAACCTTTATCTGCTAATACCCGTATATCTTTCTTGCGCAATGCTTCTTGTGCGAGTTTCGTCATTGACGCAAGCTGGCCTCTATCTGGCACGTTGGTCACGTCATGCGCCACTATGAGGTGATGCTTGGTATCAACCGCACTTTGTACGTTATAACTCACAACTCTTGTAAAACCTTGAGTTTTCATTAAACGTGAATCAGGATCAGTAGTGGATATTTGCTTATCAGGATGAGCTTCAACTTGTTCTTTAATCTCGTATAGTTTTTTTAACTGGCTACGAAAGTCAGCTAGTCTCTCTTTTGTGGCTTTAATTTTTGTGACGTTAGCTTGCTCTTTATCGGCTTCATCAAGTAATTCAAGATAACGTTCAATGTTCTTTTCGACTCGGTCGATGTGAAATTTAACTTTGCTTGGCGTAAAATTATTGCCTTTGTTGTTGCTAGCTTTAAACTTACTACCATCGATGGCAACAACGGGTTTCTCAAACATATTCAGGCGACGACAGACTTCAACAAACGTTTTGCATACATTTTTTATACCGCCTCCGTTGTCTTTTCTAAAATCAGCAATCGTTTTAAAGTCGGGTGCCAACTTACCAAGTAGCCACATCAGTTCAATATTGCGTTGGCATTCGGTTTCTAATCGGCGGGATGATTGAATACGGTTGAGGTAACCATAAAGATAAAGCTTTAATAGTGTGGCTGGATGATACTTAGGGCGGCCTGTGGACTTTAAGGTTAATCCTTTAAACCCCAATTCAGCTAGATTTAGTTCCTCAATGAAAACATCAATTACTCTGACCGTATTATCTTCACTGACGTAGTCTTCCAACGATTCTGGAAATAACGTTGATTGGTTACGATCTTCACCGCTTATAAACTTTGACATATTGCCTCAACCCTCGACTGAATCAATAGTCTTATTATATAAATATCAGTATATTAAGTGAACTAAATGTATAGATTAATCGATCATAAGCAGCAGATACTTAGACCAAAAGGTGATCAGAGTTTTCACACAGTCTGGGCACGT